>CAIKHO010000078.1 GCA_903827245.1 uncultured Opitutia bacterium | reverse complement strand
CGACGCCATTCCGGCCGGCGATAATCCCAGCCTGGGCGCCATTGGCCGATCCAAATGTTATGGCTTTCCCAGTTGAGGTCGTAGTTGAGCCAAAGCCCTTCCGGGTAAGGGTCGCCAAAGGTCAGCCACGGACCATCGTAGGCCGTCTGGCCATCGTAAACGAGATCCGGATCGTAGCGCGGCACATAAATCACGTCGGGCTGGGCGGGGATGATGCGAATTTCGCCGCCGTCGGTGAGCACCTGCTGCTGCGGGGTGTTGATGAGGCTGCCGGCGGACACGGCGCGGGCGCGCAGCTGCTGGATGGAGGCCATGACGTCCGCCGGCTGGGCGAGAAACGCGTCGCCCGCCTGTTGCGTCCAAGGAAGATTGTCGCACATCCATTTCACGACATCGGGATAATGGGCGAGTGACTTCACGCTTTCGTCCCAAGGCTGGCTGGCGATCTGGCCGGGATCCCCATGGGCGTTGATGAAGTCCGCCGCGTGCACGATATCCGCGGGCACGCTGGCCGCGGGCAGGATGAGGGCGACGAGTGCATCCGGATAGAGTGCGATGGGGGCGAAGATTTGATCGAGTTCCTCGGGGGTCCGGAGCGCAGACGGGTCGACGGCGGGCGCCGGGGCCTGGGCGAGCAACGTGGCCATGCCAAGGACACCGAGGAGGAGAGCGAGCAACGCCTTCGTGCGCGAATGGCGACCTTTGAAACGCTGATTATTAGTCGAAACAGAATTACAGGGTTGCACATTTCTACCGACCGAGCCCGACCCCGGGGGTTCCGGGCGGGATGAAATATGCCCCGTTCAGACGGGACTGAAGAGTCGATTGTAAATGATGGGGTCGCGACCTCCGGGTCGTAGTCCGACGCGACGGGGACGTCGCATCTCCACCAACGTGAGTCCCGTGCGGGATGCGTGAATCATTAATGGGCTGTCCCGCCATGTGCCTTGGCGGCGTCATCGACCATCCGGAGGTATTTCTCCGGTTCCTTGCTGAAGGCCGGTACGCATTCGGCGTCGCCGCAGAAACGCACGAGGCGGTCCGGGTGGCCGGCTTCGCGGTAAATGTATTCGGGGGATTTGTCGTCGAGCTTGTCCCCGCACACCGGGCAGCGGTCGAGCGCGTACGCGGCGCGGGCCTTGGCGAGCCACGCGGCGTCGGTCTTGGCGTTGACCGGCACGAGCGTCCCGGCCGGCGTCGGAACGGAGGTTGGTTCGGGCTCGTGGCCATCATGGGCGGAAAGCGGAAGCGCGGCGAGCAGGCTGGTGGCGGCCAGCATGGCGAGGAGTTTCGGAAGCGAGACGATGAATTTCATGGGAATGGAGTGGCTGAGATGATGGCGATGGTTTTGGGCGAGGATAGATGTCATTGGGTTTTCCGTTTCGGCGGACTCAGAAGCCGTATTTCAGGCTCGTGACGACCGTCCGCTGCGGGAATGGGTGGAAAAAGAAATATTTTCGGTCGAGGACGTTGTCGATGCCGAGGCTGGCGGACCAGTGGCGGTTGAGGCGCACGTTGGCATGCACGTCGGCGACGAACCACGCGGAGAAGCCCTGGTAGTTGTTCGGGGCGACATCGGCGTCGTCGAGCGTCGTGTAAAGCCGTCCGCTGTACCGGCCGCCGAGGGCGACGGACCAGCGGTCGCCGACGCGGTAGGTCGCGAGGAAACAGGCGCGCCAGTCGGGGATGTTCGGCAGCCGCTTGCCGATTGCGCTCCCGGCCGGAGCCGTGGCGCTGGCCTGGCCGGAGGTCGCGAGCGTGCGGGCGTCGAGGTAGGTGAAGCTGCCGGTGAAATCGAGCCTCGGCACGAACAGGTGGTTGCGCTCCAGCACGACCTCGATGCCGCGGGCGCGGACATGGTCGACGTTCGACACGTAGGAATAAAGAGTGTTCGAGCCCCGGACGAGGGGGTTGAACTGCGAGATGATCGCGTCGAGCACATTGTCCTGGAAGAACGAGGCGTGCACGCTGCCGTTGTCGAATTTCCGCTCTACCCGGAGCTCGAGCGAGAGGTCGTTGTCGGGCTTCAGGTTCGGGTTGGGCGAGGTGAACGTGGCGCCGGTGGACACAAGCTGGTAGAGCTCGGAGGCGGTCGCGAAGCGGTAGGCGCGACCGGCGGAGAGCGTCGTGAGCCACCCGGGCGTGCCGGTCCAGGCGAGGATCGCCTTCGGGGAGAAGCGCGAGGCCTTGAGGCCGGGCTGGAAGATGGTGGTGGCGCCGTTGACGTTGTAGCCGTCGTAGGCGCGCCACTCCTCGTAGCGAAGGCCGGCCGTGAGCTTGAGGCCCGGCGCGAGGCCGAGGGCATCCTGGGCCCACAGCGCCTGCGTGCGGGTCTTGCCGTCGCCCTCGGTCGCGACGCTGGTGTACGGCGGGCCGGCGCGCCAGTCGGACGTGTTGAAGGTGGGGTTGTAGAGATTGTAGCCATCGTTGTGCAGGCCGAAGGTCACGAGGTTCGTGTCGGTCGCGCGCCAGAGTCCCTTGAGATCGAGCGTAGACCAGTTGGTGCCACCGAGAACGGCGACCTTGCCGGCGGGGCCGAAGCTCGTACCGGTGGCGGAGGCCGTGGAGGGCGAGTTCTGGTTGTCCTTGTCCATGCGGTAAAGGGACGCGCTGGCCTCGAAGTCCAACTTGCCCTTGGTGTTGGTCTTCAGGACGAGGCTGTGAGACGAGTGCTGCTGGACGAGGTGGTAGAAGCCGCTGGCGAAGCCGGACTGGCCGGCGAACGTGGGGGTGCCGGTGGCATCGCGGAGATAGGACTGCACCGTGGAGTTCGCGAGGTTTTGCCAGAAGCCGAACGTGTAGGCGGCGCGGATCGTGGGGGTCAGGTCGTAGGCGGCCTTCACCTTGGCGTTGGTCATCTCGGTGTGCAGGAGTCCGCTGGCGCCGAGGACATTGGCGGCGGCGCCGAGCTTGTTGACGGCCGCATAGGCGCCGGTGGTGCCGGCGGGGAACGTGGCGCTGGTCACGTAGGTCAGCGGCTGGCTGTGGCTGTCCTGGAAATTGGCGCTGGTCCAGAAGGAGAATTTTCCGACCCGGTCCCCGACCGACAACGCGGTCTGGGACGTGCCGAAGGTGCTCTTGGTGCCGTAGAGGCTGAAGTCCTGCCAGGCAAAGGTCTGGTCGATCGAGCCCTCAAACTTCTCCGGGAGACGCGTGGTGATTTCCATGACGGCGCCCATCGAGTTGCCGGGGTAAGCGGCGGAGAACGGGCCGTACATCATGTCGATGCGCTCGATCTCGGCCGGGGCGACGATGCCCCAGCGGGGGGCGCCGATATTGTTATTGTTGGCGATGAGGGCGGTGAGCAGCACGCCGTCGGCGTAGACGAGGCTGCGCGCGCTGGAGCTGACGCCCCAGGTGCGGGTGGCCATGACGGCCTGGGTGTCGCCGTAGTTGCGCTTGCGGAGGAAAACGCTCGGCAGGTATTTCACAGCGTCCTCGGTGTCGACGGCGTTGATGGTGTCCGCGATGGACTGGGCCGTGACGCTGGCGGTGACGGGCAAGGTGACGGACGTGAGCAAGGTCGGGGCGGGTTGGCCTCGGCCCGCGGTGACGGCGAGGGGATCGAGATTCACCGGGTTGTTGGGATCGGCGGGCTTGAGCGCCTGGGCCGAGACGGCCGTGGCGAGGACGAGCGTAAGACAGAGAAACGAAAAGGATTTCATGGGAACGGACGGAAGGAGAAACGGTTGCGTGGCAGGCGCGCAGGCGCGCGGGTCGGCCGGGAATACCGGCGTGGGCAAAAGCCGCCGCGGGGCGCGGAGGAAAAGCGTCCTCCCGTTCACAAGGACGGGAGACGCGGCGCGCCCGGGGGCGCGGCGGCAGGACTCAGGCGAGCTCGCGTGGCGGCGGGCTCGGAGGGGCGGAGCGTTCCGCGCTCAGAGGCGCGGACACGGCAGGGGCGAGGCCCGCGCAAAAGGGCGCGGGACTGAAAAGTCCGGGGGTGCGCGGGGCGCACACGAGAATGATCTTGGCCGTCAGCCGGCCCTCGGGCGCGGAGGCGCCGGCGGTTTCCTGCTGCTTGGCGTCCTGCACGGCGGCGCAGATGGCGCACATCTCGCCGCTGAAGGTTTTTTGCACGGCCTGCGTGACCGTCATGGAGCACGAATACGTCACGATCATGCGGCCCCAGGCGAACGTCTGCGCCAGGTCCCACTGGCTGCCCGTGGCGAGGAGCCACGCGGCGAGCGTGAGGACGAGAGAGACCTTGCGGCGCATGACGGCGGCAGCGAAGGCAAGCGGCCGGCGGTGTTCAAGCTTTTGCGGTTGGGTAGAAGCGGACTGCATGAGCACCTGAAGACCGGAACGCCAGAAGGCCGGAAAGCCAGAGGATCGGACGATCTGGTCTTCCGGCTTTCCGACCTTCTGGTCTTCTGGTCCTCAAGAGGCGCGTCACCAACCAGCGGGCTCGATCGGACTTACGGCGTCAACACCACGTCATCGTCGGTCCAGAATTTCCGGTCGGGGCCGGCGGAGCGGATTTCCATCTGCGTGCCGGAGAGTTGGTGGAAGAAAAACGGCCGGCCCCAGCGGTCGCAGAGTTCGCCCTGTGCATTGATGGCGGGGTGGTCGCGCGGGACGACGGCGAGGTGGAGCGGATTCTTGCCGGTGAGGGCGGCGGTGATCTCGGCGTTCGTGCCGACGGGGTCGGAGTGGAAATTGGTGCGGTAGGCCATGAACACGTCGTCGAGTACACGAAGGTCGGCGTGGATGTCGGTGTCGGGGGAGTTCAGGGTGTCGGCGAGTTCCGAGCGCTCCGCGGCCGCTGCGGTCGCGGCAGTGGCATTGCTAGTGGCGTGGGCAAGGGCGGGCAATGCGGCAGTGCCGGGGGCGAGTGGGGTTGCCGTCGGATGAGCAGCGGCGGATGGGGTGCCGGCGTCGGGGATATTTTCGCGGGGGCGGAATTGCCAGGCGAAGAGCCCAAGCAAGACGACCGCAACAACGGCAGCGAAGATGCGACGCGGGGTCATCCGAGGAAACCGAGATTGGATTTCGCGAAGCGGCCGATGTTCGGAAGGACGGTCGGAAGGTCGGTGGGGCTGACGCCAAACCACGTGGCGATGGTGGCGGCGTATTCGTCCACGCTGGTGGAGGGAATCCAGCGGCCGCGGCCGGTGTCGTCGGGACCGTTGACGGTGAGCGAGGGCATCTGGCCGTAGATGTCGCCGCCCTTGACGGCACCGCCGACGATGAGCTGGTGGTTGCCCCAGCCGTGGTCGGAGCCGCTGCCGTTCGAGGTGTAAGTGCGGCCGAAGTCGGAGGCGGTGAAGGCGGTCACCTGATTGGGGATCCCAAGTTCCACGGTGGCGCTGTAGAACGCGCTGACGGCCTGGCTGACCTGTTGGAGCAGCGCGGCGTGCGTGCCGGAGTCGGGATTGGTGGAGTCGAGCTGGTCGGCGTGGAGATCCCAGCCGCCGAGCTGGACGAAAAAGATCTGGCGCTTGAGCCCGAGGGAGGACGCGGTGCTGATGAGGCGCGCGACCATCTTGAGCTGGTTGCCGGCGGTGGTGTTGGGAAACGCAGTGGCGATGGTGGGGGCGCCGGCGAGGGCGGAGTTGAGCAGCGTCGTGTTGGCGATCGAGCCGCTGGAGATGCCGCCGAAAGCGGTGTCGAAGAGACCGGGCTGGGCCTGGGCAAAGAGATCCTGCTGGGCCTGGTAGCGCAGCGGATTGTTGCCGCCGGTGGTGCCGGCGAAGGTGATGGCGCCGTTGGTGGAGACGGCGTACTGCGTGACGCTCTTGCCGACCTGGAAGAAGTTGGTGCCGGCGAGGCTGATCGACATCGAGATCTGGTTGTTCGAGTTGAACGTGTTGACGAGGTCGGCGAGGCGGCCGCCCCAGCCGGTGGTGGCGGGCTGGTCGGGCACGCTGCTCTGCCACTGGACCTGCTGGTCGTTGTGGGAGAAAAGCTGCGGCGGGAGGGGGACGGAGTTGCTGTTATACTGGGAGAGGGTGGTGGGATAGACGAGGGTGCCGACATTCGCGAGGAGCGCGGCCTGGCCCGACTTGAAGAGGGATTGAAGCTCGGGCACGGCGGGATGCAGGGAGAAGGTGCGGCCGGTGGAGGTCCTGGGCGAGATGGGCAGCAGTCCGGTCAGCGGGAGCGCGAGGTTGGAGCGCGCGGCGGCATAGCTGGCGTAGCCGGAGGTGTCGCTCGGGATGATGAGATTGTTGGCGTCGTTGCCGCCCTGCAGGAAGAGGCAGACAAGGGCCTTGTAATCGCTGGCGACGGAGGCGGCGCTGGCGGAGACATTGCCGGGGCTGGCCACGGCGCCCATGAGGCGGAGGCTGGCGAGGGACGAGAGGAAGCCGGTGACGCCGACCGCGGCGCAGCACGCGGAGCCGATGAAGTGGCGGCGGGAAAGATCGGGGACGGCGGATTTTTTCATGAGGATGGTGGGCTGGCTGGTTCTCTTCCGGATAATCTTTCTCTTTATCTTTCGTCAGCGGGCCGGGTTTGCGGGCTGACGGGCGGAAGGGAAACGGAAGGGAGAAAGAGAAAGATAAAAGGAAAGAGAAAGATTCGGATCGGGGTCACTTCTGGGTGGCGGCGGCAGGCGAGGTGATCACCAGCAGGACGGCGGTCTGGGCGCGTTCGAGGGTGGTGGTGGAGCCGGGCAGGGCGTTGAGCGCGGTGGTGATGCGGGTGATGGCGGCGGCGGGCAGGTTGCCGCCGCAGAGCACGAGGCTGAGGTGGGCGAGTTGCGCGGCCGGGTTCGACACGAGGGCCTGCTCGGCGGAAAGGTCGAGGGTCGCGGGCGGCGTACCCGTCGAGAAGACCAAGTTGCGCAGGTAATTCGGCACATCGATGGAGAAAGTGGCGTCGGTGATCTCGAACTCGGGGGCGACGAGGCCGGCGGAGGCGAGCGGGCCAGGGAGGACGTAGCCGGGATGGAAGAAATTGAACACGGTGGGTGAGCGCAGGGCCGCCTGGTCGAGGTTGACGTCGGGGCTGGAGAATGACCCGGCCGAGTAGCGACCGCCGGCGGGCGCGGCGTTGAACGTGCGGAGCAGCCCGGCGGCGCGGAGCAATGGCTCCTTCAGCTTGCCGTAGGAAATGTTGTCGAGGAGCGAGGAGGAACGGGCCTCGTAGTCGGTGAGGATGGCGCGGACGACGGCGGTGAGGTCGCCGCGGACGCCGGAGCCGTTGTTGGCGAACACCTGGGCGACGCGGTAGACGTAGGCGGGACTCGGGTTGCTGGTGACGAGCCGCTGGATGAGCTGCCGCGAGACGAACGGGGCGGTGTTCGGGTGGTTGAAGAGCGCGTCGAGGGCGAGCTTGAGGTCCTGCGTGCCGCCCTGATTGGCCGGGATGACCACGTTATTGAGCAGGTTCTTCTGGGTGGAATCGTGGTAGGCGGGATACAGCATCATCGGGTCAAGAAGATCCGTGTTGCCGGTGTAGAAGTTGGGGCTCGTCCTCGTGCTGAAGTACGACCAGCCGGTGAACACCTTCGCCATCTCCGTGACGATCGTTTGGTTATAGGTCGGAATCGGCAGCCCGCCGGAGTCGAGCATCAGCGTGCCGTCGGGCTGGAGCAGGTTGAGGCCGACGGTGAAGAGCTGCATGACCTCGCGGGCGTAATTCTCGTCGGGGCTGGTGCCGGCGACGGGGTCGGCCTTGGCGTTGCGCACGCTGCTGAGGTAGTTGCCCATGATGGGGCTGAGGGTGACATTCTCGAGGAGCGTGCGGAAATTGCCGAAGGCGCCGTTGCCGAGGATGTCGTAGTAGCCGGACAGGCCCTCGGTGTACTGCTGGCCCAGCGCGACGTCGGAGACGACGAACAGCTCGCTGAGGGCGAAGGCGACGCGCTGGCGGAGCTGGTCGGGCGCGGTGAGGACGGTCTTCCACCAGGCGGCCTGGCGGTTGGTGGGGAAAAGGTTGCCGTTGCTGGAACTGCCGCCGAAGGCGTTGAAGTCGGCGAGCGTGGCGGCGTGGTGTGACGTGAACGGCAGCGTGAGCTGGGTGCTGATCCAGGCGTCGAGGCTGTTGCCGGTGAGCGCGTCGATTTCGCTCTGCTTCGGGCCGAAGGTCGCCTGCATCAGGAGACGCGCGGCATCGGCGGCGGAGGCGTGGCTGAGGTCGAGGGCGCCCGGAGCTGGCGGCGCGACGAAGGTTTGCGAACCGGCGGACTGGAGGAATGAGCCGCTGAGTTCGCCGTTCGGGTATTCGGCGGTGTCGATGCCGACGTAGAGGTTGCCCGACTTGAGCGCGGCGACCAAGTCGGCGCTGGAGTACGTGCCGGTGGGATTGAAAAACCACAGGGCATTGGAAACCTGGCCGTTCGGCATGCTCATGACGTAGGCGCCGTTGCTGGTGAGACTGCCGACCTTCACGTGGGCGACGACCTCGGGCGAGGTGAGGTTGCTGAAGGTAACACTGACGCTCGCATACGAACCGTCGGGACTAAGGAGCAGCGTCGCCGTGCCGGACGCGGTGGAGTCGGTCGCTCCTGTGGCGGGCCGCAGCGTGGCGACATAGAGGGTGGCGGGCAGGTTCTTGATCGTGACGGTGGCCGACGCGGGGCTGCCGAGGGTGTAGCCGGAGCCACCGTTGAGCGTGAGCGTGACCGTGGTGCTGCCGGTGGCGGTGATGCTGGGGATGGGCGTGACCGCCACGGTGGCCGAGGTTGCGCCTGCGGGAATGGTGACCGAGCCCGACAGGACGCTGTAATCGCCGCCGTTTACTGCGGTTCCGCCGAGGACGTAGGTTACAACGAGAGGCAGCAGCGTATCGCCGGCCCGGCTGACGGTGAACGCCCCGGGATTGCTCCCGCTGGTATCGGCACTGGCCTTATTGGCGGTGACGCTCAGGACGGATGAACCGGAAGGTGTGACGTCGTAAATTTCGACGAGCGCCACGCCGCTGGCACCACCGGCGCCGGAGACCTGGATCGTGTAGTTGCCGGGAGCGAAGTCGGCGACGAGGGCGGAGTCATTGCTGCCGACGGGGAAGGCAAAGGCGCCCGCCTGGCTGAAGATTGCGCTCAAGGTGGGGGCGTCGCTGGCGCCGCTGCCGACGGGGGTGCCCCAGTTGTCATTCGAGGCAAAGGTCGCGCCGGCGGCGTTCAACACGGTGAGGGACGGGTCGGCCAGTGTGCCGGCGACACCGAGCGCCGCGAGGGCGGGACCGGCGGCGCGAACCAGGAGGCGCCGCGTGCCGGTGCCCGGCGAAATGATGAGGCCGCCGATCATGACGCTGGCGTTCGATCCGACGAGGGCGCGAGTGGAAAGATTGACGAGCCGGGCGGACGAGGGATCCGTCCCCACCTCGTAAATCTCGAGGAGCCCGAGACCGGTCGTGCTGCCGTTACCGCTGACTTGGGCGGTGTAGAGGCCGGAAGGAAGCGAGGTGACGATGGCCGCATCCTTGCTGCCGGGCGGGAGGGCGAACGCCCCGACGGACGCCATGGTGGCGGCGTCGGCGGGATTCCAGTCATCGTTGAACGCGATCTGGGTGCCGGCATTGTTGAAGATGGCGACGGCGGGATCGGCCAGCAGGCCGGTGAGACCGTAATTCGCGAGCGTCGGGCCAACCGCGCGGACGAGGACGGTTTTGTTGGGACCGGGTCCGATGATGAAACCCGTGATCATGATGTTGCCGCCGGTGCCGACCTGGGCGCGGGTGGAAAGATTGGCCAGACGGGGCGCATCCGCTCGGGCGCAGACGGCGCCGAGCAGCAGCAGGAAAAACGCTGCGACCGTGTGAAAGAGTCGCGAGGAGTTCATACGCTGGAGCAGGCTGCGATGGCGCGGTTGCTGATCGGTACTGCGCAAGACGCCGACGTGTGCAGAGTGGCTCCGCCACTTTGCCCGCGGTGGCTCTGATGGCGCCGGCAGGTGGAGCGGCGATCGCAGGCGATACGGGAACACGAGACTTCGCTTAGAGCCGTGCCGGAGCGCGGAACCTCGGGAGTGGAAAGCAGCGCGGGCATAGCGGGATGACGCCGCTGGCGGATGCAGGTAACCGCTATCGCATCAGCCTTGCATAAATAATGGTCCCTAATGGATAGGGCCGTTTGGGACGAGGTGGAGCGCGGTGACCTCAACGTGTTGAGATCACCGCGCTCCACCTTGGAGTCCTTGAGTTGGATCGTTTCCGGGACGTAGCAGCCGAGGTCACGAGGCCGGGTTTGAACCATGCGCCTCAAACCGAGCCTCGTGACCTCGGCTGCTACATTTTGGGTCTGACTTACCGCACGGTGCGCAGCTGCACGCTGTCGACGAGGCGGTCCTGGGCGAGGATGTCCGTGGCGACGATCAGCTTGTCGCCGGGGACGATGAGACCGGCGCGCTTCAGCTGGGCGATGGCGTTCTCGATCGTCTCGTTGGGCTCGGAGGCGAGGGTGATCAGGAACGGCTCCACGGCGCGCAGCAAGCGGAGCTGGCGGTAGGTGTCGATGGACGGCGTGAACGCCATGATGGGCGAGTGGACCGGGCGCAGCGCGGCGAGGCCGCTGGCCATGAAGCCGCTGCGGGTGAACGTGAGGAGGCGCGAGCGCGGCAGCTCGTTGGCGAGCACGACGGCGGAGTGGAGGACCTTCATCCGCTCGCTCGTGAACACCGCGGCGAGGGGCTGGTCGGGCGCCTCCTCGGCCTCGATGCGACGGGAGATCTTGCCGAGCATCTGCACGCACTCGAGGGGATATTTACCGACGGTGGTCTCGCCGGAGAGCATCACGCAGTCGGCCTGCTCGTAGACGGCATTGGCGACATCCGTGATCTCGGCGCGGGTGGGCACGGGCTGCGTGATCATGCTCTCGAGCATGTGCGTGGCGATGATGACGGGGCGGCCGGAGGCGAGACAGGCGCGCACGGCGCGGCGCTGGATCACGGGCAGCTCCTCGAACGGGCACTCGATGCCGAGGTCGCCGCGCGCGACCATGAGGGCGTCGGCGGCGCGCACGATCTCCTCGAGGTGGGCGATGCCGGACTGGTCCTCGACCTTGGCGATGATGCGGACCTTGGATTTTTTTTCGGCGAGGAATGCGCGCAGCTGCTCGACGTCTGAAGCCTGGCGGACGAAGGACAGGGCGATGAAGTCGATGCCGGCCTCGAGGCCCACGGTGGCGTCGGCGCGGTCCTTCTCGGTGAAGGCGGGCAGGTTCACCTTCACGCCGGGCAGGTTGATGTGCCGGCGCGAGGAGAGCTGGCCGGGGATGAGCACGCGGCAGCGGATGTGGGCGTCCTGCTTCTCCAGCACCTCGAGGCGGATCAGGCCGTTGTCGACCAGCACGGTGTCGCCGACGTTGATGTCCTTGACGAGGTCCTGGTAGTTGACGTCGACCGAGCGGATCTCGCGGTCCTCGCCGCGGGCGCCGGCGCCCGCGCCAGGCTTGACGGTGAAGTCGAAGATTTCGCCGGCCTTGAGCTCGATCGGCACGGCGAGGTCGCCGGTGCGGATTTCCGGGCCCTTGATGTCCATCATGATGGCGACCTCACGCCCGATGCGGGCGGAGACGGCGCGAATGCGGCGGATGACGCCGCGGGTCCAGTCGTGCTTGGCGTGCGCCATGTTGAGGCGGACGATGTCGGCACCGGCGAGGATGAGCTGCTCGAGCATTTCCTCGCTCTCGGACGCAGGCCCGAGGGTGAAGATGATCTTGGTGCGGCGGAGCGGCGGGGTGGTGGACACGGTGGAAGATTGACCAGCCTGTCCAGCACATGCCACGCCGAAAAGGTTACGAATGGGCGAAGCGCCCAATTGCCGGATCGATCGCCCCTACACTCTACACGAACTCGTAGAACGGCGTGCCGCCGCCGGGGGCGACGACCGAGACCGGCACCTGCAGCGCGCTCAGGGCGCGCTCGACGGCGGCGGGGCTGTTGCAGTCGCGGCTGAGGTGGGCGAGGAAGACGCGCTGCCAGCGCGGGCTGGCGACGGAGGCGAGCAGTTCGCGTACGCCCTCGTTGGAGAGATGGCCATGGCGGCCGCTGATCCGCTGCTTGACCGACCACGGGCGCTTGGCGTCGGCCTTGAGCATGTCGGGGCAATAGTTGGCCTCGACGACGAGCACGTCGGCCTCGCGGATGCGCTCGCGGATGTGCTGGGGGGCGTGGCCGAGGTCGGTGAGCCAGGCGAGGCTGCGGCGCGGGGCGAAGAGGTCGTCGGGCCGGCCGCCGTGAAACAGGAAGCCGACGGGATCGGCGGCATCGTGCGGCACGGCGAAGCTCTCGATCTCGAGGTCGCGGAACCGGAAGCGGGCGCCGGTCTCGAACAGCTGCCAGTCGGGCCGGTGGCTGAGGCCGGCCTGCACGGCGCGCGCGGTGGCGGCGTTGGCGAAGACGCGGAGCTGCGGGAATTTTTTCAACCCGTCGAGGCCGGCGGCGTGGTCGCCGTGCTCGTGGGTGAGGAAGATCGCGTCGATCCGGTCGAGGGACTCGCCGATGGCGGCGAGCATCTCGCCGAGCCGGCGGGCGGAAAAGCCGGCGTCGACCAGCACGCGCGCGCCCTCCGTCTGCAGCAGGGCGCAATTGCCCGCGCTGCCACTGCCGAGAATGCAGAACCTCATCGCCATGGGACGATCTGGTAGATGCGGCCGCCGCGGGAGGCGACAATCAAAGTTGCGCCTTGCGGCAAATCTGGCGGATTAATTTCGCGCAGAGGCGCAAAGGCGCAGAGCGGGGCGGGGTGGACAAGCGAATACCCGGGTGCTGAGGTGGAGGAGCAATTTGACAGCCGGATGGGTAGGTTCCACTGGCCGACGACCTCACCGGTTTTGCCTTCTCTGCGCCACCGCGCCTCTGCGCGAAACCACCCTCTTTTTAGGCCACCGGGTTGATGAGCGTGCCGATGGGCGGGATGGTGATGCGAATCTCGTCGCCGCTGCGGAGTGTGAAATCATCGGGCGGGACGATGCCGGTGCCGGTCATCAGGTAGCAGCCGTGGGGGAATGCGTTGTCGCGGAAGAGATATTCGGCGAGAGACGGGAAGGTGCGCTTGATCTGGCTGATGGCGGTGTGGCCGGTGAAGGCGGCCCGGTGGTCGCGGCGGATCTCGATGGCGATCTCGGTGGTGGCGGGCAGGGGGTCGTCGGTGAGCAGCAGGCAGGGCCCGAGCGCGGCGGAGCGGTCGTAGACCTTGGCCTGCGGGAGGTAGAGCGGATTCTCGCCCTCGATATCGCGCGAGCTCATGTCGTTGCCGATGGTGTAGCCGAAGATGCGGCCGTGCGCGTTGACGGCGAGGGTGAGCTCGGGCTCGGGCACGTTCCACTTCGAGTCTCGGCGGATGCGCACCGGTTCGCCGGGCGCGGCGACGCGATGCGGGGTGGACTTGAAGAACAGCTCGGGGCGCTCGGCGAGGTAGACCTTGTCGTAGAACGTGCCGCCGCCGGCGTCCTTGGATTCCTCCATCCGCGCGGTGCGGCTGCGGAAATACGTCACGCCGGCGGCCCAGACCTCCTGCGACTGCAGCGGGGCGCGCGGACGAGAAGGCACGCGCGCGGGGCGACCCGTGACGAGCGCGGCGCGCACCACGGCGGAGGGATCCTCCGCGGCGAAGAGCGCGTCGAGGGTCAGGGGGATGGCGGTGGCCTTGCCGTCGGGCGGGGTCACGACGAGGTTTTCAGAGTCGGCGTAAACGAATAACATAATTGGAAAACAATGGGTTTCAGTTGGCGGGCCGAAGGCTACGGGATTTTGGAGGGATCCGGGAGATTGCGATGAAAACGACTCGGATCGACCTCGGCTTGTCTCCTGTGCAACGGATCGGGATCGGAAATTTTACAAGAGGCAATCCGAGGGAAAACCGAGAGGGGAAGACCGGCCTTCTCATGTCGGCTGCTCCGGTTGGCTGCGTGACTCATGGTTTCAGTCTGTGTGCGTCGAGGAGCTCGGTGATTCGGGCGGTGTCGTAGACGCAGCCGCCCCAGCTGCCGCCGCTGACGCTTTGCAGGGCGGCCCAGAGCAGGGTGTCGTCGGGCACGGCGGGATTGCGCACGAGTTTTTCGCCGGGCGGACGTTGTGCGAGCTCAACCTCGGCGGAATGTGCGGTGCCGGGCGGCGGGACGAAGTCGACCGAACCCTCGAGGTTGCGAGTGTCGATGCGCACGCGCAGGCGGTCGCCGTCGCGGAGCTTGCCGAGCGGGCCGCCAGCCCAGGCCTCGGGGCTGATGTGGCCGATGCAAGGGCCGGTGGAGACGCCGGAGAAGCGGCCGTCGGTCAGCAGCACGATGCCCTTTCCCTTGCTCAGGTATTTCAGGGCCGAGGTGATCTGGTAGGTCTCTGGCATGCCGGCGGCCGGGCCGATGCCGGCGAGCACGACAATCTCACCCCGGGCGAGGGCGTCGGGGCCCTTTGACTTGATGGCGGTGATGGCATCCTGCTCCGAGCCGAAGACGCGGGCGGGTCCCTCGTGGAGAAACACGCCGTTGGCATCGAGGAGCGAAGGATCGATCGCGGTGCTCTTCACCAAGGCGCCTTCGGGTGCGAGGTTGCCGCCGAGGAAGGAAACCGTGCTGGTGAGTCCGGCGGCTCGGGCGCGGGCGGGCGGGAGAACGACCTCGTCGGGATCGATGCCATCGAGTTCGCGCAGCTTGGCGCGAAGGCGGGCGCGGCGTTCGGATTTTTCCCACCAGGCGAGATTCTCGCCGAGCGTCTGCCCGGTGATGGTGAAGGCGTCGAGCTGGAGCAGACCGAAGTCGCGCAGGTGCAACATTACCTCCGGTACGCCACCGGCGAGGAAAACCTGGACGGTGGCGAAATGCTTTGGTCCGTTCGGCAGCGCGTCGACCACGCGCGGCACGAGGCGGTTGATCCGGGCCCAGTCGGCCGCGGTGGGCCGGCGGAGCCCGGCGGCGTGCATGATGGCCGGGACATGAAGGATCAGGTTGGTCGAGCCGCCGAAGGCCGCGTGCACGACCATCGCGTTGTGCAGGGCGGCCTCGGAAAGAATGTCCGCCGTCGTAAAGCCCCGCGCCTCGAAGGCCATCAGTGCCAGCGCCGAGCGCCGGGCCATGTCGCGCCAGATCGCGGCGCCCGACGGACTGAGTGCGGCGTGCGGCAAGGAAAGCCCGAGAGCCTCGCCCACGACCTGGGACGTGGCGGCTGTACCCATGAACTGGCAGCCGCCGCCGGGCGAACCGCACGCGCGGCAGCCCACGTCAGCGGCGTAATCGAGGGTGATCTCCCCTTGGGCGAAACGGGCGGCGAGGGTTTGCACCTTGGCGGTGTCCTCGCCCTCCTCGGATTTCAGGGTGACGCCACCCGGCACGAGCACGCCCGCGAGATGTTTGGTGCCGGCGAGCGCCATCATCATGGCGGGAAGTCCCTTGTCGCAGGTGGCGACGCCGACCACGCCGCGGGCGTTGGGCAGTGAGCGGATGAGGCGGCGGAAAACGACGGCGGCGTCATTGCGGTACGGCAGGCTGTCGAACATGGCGGCGGTGCCGTTCGAACGGCCATCGCAGGGATCGCTGACATAGCCCGCGAAGGGAATCGCGCCGTGGGCGGAGATCGCGCGCGCGGCTTCCTCCATCAACAGGCCGACTTCCCAGTGGCCCGTGTGATAACCGAGCGCGACAGGCGAGCCATCGGGCGCGCGGATGCCGCCCTGGGTGCTGAGGATGAGGAACTCCTTGCCGAGAAGCTTGCGCGGATCCCAGCCCATGCCGGCGTTCTGGGTCATCCCGAAGACATGCCCGCTCGAGGCCGTCCGCAGCGCTTTGGCGGTCAGGGGCAGCCGTCCCGTCGGACCGGGCGCGGTGGTGCGCAGGGTGTAGATCGCGGGATCGTTCGAATCGAGAAAGACGGGCGTTGCAGCCATGAGCGGGAGCGGGGCGGGCCGGGGAAGCGTTGGGTCCCGCAGCTTCCAGCTCCGGATGCAGGGGGCAAAGTTATTCTGAAAGCGACCCGATCGTCGACCGACGGGCGGTCCCGGCGGCAGGGGCCTGATTTCTTTGGGTTTGGTTAAAATTCGTTCTCGTTCTCTTTCTCGTTCCTCGTTCTCGGATTGGTGTTCGGAGAGAGAACGAGAAAGATAACGAAGAACGAGAACGATAAGATCGGAGCGGAGGTTAAATCAGGACATAACCTTATCGGTTGAATCGTTGCGTTTCGCCTTCGGAGGCAATCAAGCTTCCCTCATCGCCCGACGCCATGATGCCCTGCCTGATGAACCGTGACTTTCGGCACATGCCGAACCGGACGTGTCCGTGGTAGCATCGGAGATGAGCACCTCCTTCAAGAACGTCATCGGCTGGCGGAAGGCTACGTCCCTCGCGTTTGCGGGCACGGTGGCGCTGGCCTATGTTTGCACGCTCTGGGACGGCGGGATCGCACTCACGGGTCCGCGTGGGGTGTGGTGCCTGGTCATGGGGGCGGGTTACGCGTTCCTCGGGATGATCGATTACATGTATCTTCGTCGCCGGACGAGATGGCCGGGGCGGGTCCTTTACCTTGGAATCCAAGCGAGCCTGCTGTTCGGGATCTTCTGGACCAGCCGGCTTTCCGGCCAGACGTCGCTCTGCGTTTATCCCATGGTGGCTGCGACCGTGACGCTGCTCGACCCCGCGGCCGCCGCGCTGGGGATCGCCGGCCTCTATGGCCTGACCCTGGCGGTCGAAGGCCATTTCTACGGGATGCGACCGGTCGTGAGCTGGGCAATTTCACTGATCCCGGGCTTCGCCTTCGTGGTGATTTTCACCTGGATCGCGCTGAGGGAAATCGCCGCCCGCAAGCGGGTCGAGGCGCTTTCGGCGGAGGTGGAGAAACTCGCGGTGATCCAGGAGCGCAACCGCCTCGCGCGGGAGATCCACGACAGCCTCGGGCACTTCCTGACGACGATCCACGTGCAACTGCAGGCCGCGCGGGCGATCCACGCCACGGATCCCGGCCGCGCGCTTGAGGCGGTGGAAAAGGCCCAGGTTCTCGCGCACGACGCGTTGGCCGAGGTGCGCCGTTCGGTCGGATCGCTGCAGGCCGATCGTGTTGCGATTCCGCTGGCGCAGCGCCTGCGGGAGCTGGCGTCGGCGACCGACGGCTGGGGCGCCGCCGTCTCGCTGGAGACGCTCGGGCCGGTCCGGCCGCTCGCGCCCGAGGCCGAGCACGCTCTCTTCCGGGCGGCGCAGGAGGGCCTCACGAATGTCCGCAAGCACGCGCAGGCCCGGAAGGCGCGGGTGACGCTCGACTACCGCGATCCCGCGCGGGTTTTTGTGCGGGTCACGGATGACGGTCGCGGCCGGACGGATGGCCGGGCCGGGTGCGGACTGACAGGTCTCGGCGAGAGGATCGCCGCACTGGGCGGCCGCGTGGTCGCCGAGAATCCAGCGGGCGGTGGCTTTCGCCTGCAGGTGGAGATTCCCTCATGAAACGAATCCGGCTGCTGCTCGTGGATGACCAGGCGATGTTCCGGGAGGGACTGCGCCTGCTGCTGGGCCAGCAGGTGGATTTCGAGATCGTGGGCGAAGCCGGTGATGGGTTGGCGGCGCTTGAGTCGGTGCGGCGGATCGCCCCGGATGTCGTTCTGATGGATCTTCGGATGCCGAATCTGGGAGGCGCGGAGGCGACCCGCCGGATCAAGGCCGAGGCGCCAGCCGTGAAGGTCATCGTGCTGACCACGTTTGAGGAGGACGAGGAGGTATTCTCGGCGCTGCGGGCGGGAGCCGCCGGTTTCCTGTTGAAGGACTCGCCCTCGGAAAAGCTGTGCGAGGCCATCCGATTTGCGGCGCGCGGAGAAACCTGGCTGCAGCCGTCGGTCGCGGCGAAGCTGGTCGCGGAATTCGGCCGGCTGGCTCCGCGGCCGGCGCCGTCTGCCGGCGGGAGCCTGCCGGAACCCCTTTCCGCCCGCGAACGGGAGGTGCTGCGCTGCCTGGCCGACGGCATGAGCAACAAGGAAATCGGCCGCAGGCTGAGCATCTCGGAGGGCACCGTGAAGAACCACATGAGCCAAGTGCTCGGAAAACTGCAGGTGCTGGATCGGACACAGGCGGCGTTGCGCGCGAGGGAGCTGGGGCTGCTCTAAACCGGGTGGCAATTGACCGTCAGGCTCGCGACCATGACTAACGGCACATGCGGGCAGCCGGTGTGATTTGATACTGTTCGTTGATGAAAGTTTCCCCGTTCACCCTCGATCTCACGACTAAGAGTCTTCGGTTGGATCATGATCGTGGCGATGGCTGCCGAAAATCACGGCGCTGAGCCACCTGACTCCTTCCAAGGCCATCCCATGAAATGCCTACCCTGTTCCCTGGCGGGTCTTGCCCTCATTGCATGCCTGCTCGGCCATGCGTTTGCGTCTGCTGAACCCGCCGTGATCGAACGCGTCAGCACAAGGTCCTTTTCCGTCCCGGCTGGCGGCATCCTCCATGTGGAAACAAATGGCGGCGTCATCCAGGTGCGATTATCGGCAGGCAGGGTGGTGACAATCAGCGCGAAGAGAAAAATTTGCGCCGACAGCGAAGCCCAGGCCGATGAACTGCTGAAGGCGTTCACCTTGAGCTGCACGCAGCAAGGCAACGAAATCACTGCGCGGGCGAAATACGACGGGCTCCGTCCAATGTTTCATGCCGGATCGTGGCCGCCCGTGCAGGCTGATTTTTTCATCACCGTGCCGGCCAATTTCGCGGTCGATCTGGATTCCTCCGGCGGTCGGGTCACGGTGGGCGACCTCGCGGGATTCGTTCATGCGCATACCGGCGGTGGCGAACTCAATCTCGGACGGATTGGAGGCGGAATCGAAGCCGCGACCGGCGGCGGCAGCGTTTGGATCGAGTCGGCCGAAAACACGCTCCAGGCGTCGACGGGCGGCGGCAGCATTCGCGCCGCCATCTCCGGCGCGATCAAGGGTGACTGCGAAGTCCGGACCTCCGGCGGCAGCATGCACCTCACGGTGGACCGGATGGCCGGGTTCATGCTCGATGCCATTACGAGCACAAGTCATGTCGAGATTGACGGCCTGCCGATCACCGTCGCAAAAGGCGGCCCCGGAAGGAGCCAGCTCACCGGCAGCGTCAACGGCGGCGGACCGCTTTTTCGGCTGCGTTCTGACAGCGGCAGCATCGAAATCCTGGCGCGCTAAGAACTCCCGAAAGACAATTGTCCTCCGAGTCACACCGGCCATGTCGCTGTTCAAACTTACGGCCCACCTTCTCGCGCCGTGGCAACGCCGGGTGATGAGTGGCGGTTCATGGCATCAACGTCGTGGCTCATACATTCCCGAGGTCACTTTTCGGTGGATCCTCCGTCGCGCTTGGTCATGGTCTCGCCGTGACTTTCGACCGATGCAAACGGGGGTGCCGGTCTGCTAACATAGATTCATGGAATTGAAATCCATTCCCTCAGCAGGCCGCCAGATTCCATGCGCGCCATGACCGGCAGCCAAACCCTGGAATCCCCTTTGCCGGCTTGGCAGGGCGTTGCTGGCGATGCCTGGGCGGTGCCGGCCCTCGTTGCCGCCGCGACGCTGGTCAGCATCGGACTGTCGTGGGACATCTCGTGGCACCTGACGATCGGGCGGGACACATTTTGGACGCCGGCGCACATCGCCATCTACCTGGGCGGCGCGAGCGGCGGGTTCATCAGCGGCTGGCTGGCGATCCGCACCACGTATCTCGCCAGTCCGGCCGAGCGTGCCGGCAGTGTCGGGCTGTGGGGTGGTTATGCCCCGTTCGGCGCCTGGATCGCCATCTGGGGCGCGGTGGCGATGATCACGTCGGCGCCGTTCGATAACTGGTGGCACAATGCCTACGGGCTCGACGTGAAGATCATCAGCCCGCCGCACGTCCTGCTGTTTCTCGGGGTGGTCGGCCTGCGCATCGGGACCTGGCTCCTCCTGCTGCGGGAACAGAATCGCCCTGGCGGCAGCGTCTGGGCCGCCTGGTCCTTCTGCTGGATCGGCGGATTGGTCATGGGCGGCACGATGGGGCTGTTTCTCACCGAGATCTGGCCCAACCGGCAGCATTCGTCCGGTTATTTCCTGCTGGTTTCGATTGTCCTCCCGTTCTTCCTGTCCGCGATCGGCCGCGCCTCGAAGCTGCGCTGGGGGACGACCATCGCCGCCGGCGGGAACATGCTGTTCATGTGCGCGATCGTCTGGATCCTGCAGCTTTTCCCGGCGACGCCGAAACTGGGCCCCATCTACAACCCGGTGACCCACATGGTGCCGCCGCCGTTTCCACAGTGGGAGGTTTTGCCGGCCATCGTCGTCGACCTGCTCCGGCAACGCGTCGATGTGGGGCGGGGCTGGCGCCGCGAACTGGTCTTTGCCGCGGCGTTCGGTGTGCTGTTCCTCATGGTTTTTCTATCGGCGCAATGGGAATTCTCCCGATTTCTGCTGACGCCGGCGGCCAACAACTGGTTTTTCGCCGGAGGGCGCATGTGGGGCTACAATGCGATGCCGAATCCGGGCTGGAGGGAATTTTATCCCGATCAGGATGGCTGGCGCCTTGGCTCCGTCCTGGCGGCGCTGGTCGCGGCGTTCGGCACCTCCTTTCTCGGCCTGCGTTTCGGCAACTGGATGACCCGGGTGAGACGATGAATTTCCGCCCTGGCCTCATCCTGGCGGCGCTGCTCGGGCTGGCCGCATTTCCCGCTCGGGCCCACATCGGCAGCCCGGCGGTGGTGTTCGACGGAACGGCGGGACCTTATCCCGTTCGCGTCATCATCTTGCCGCCGCCGGTGGTGCCCGGCCGGGCCGAAATCAACGTCCGGTTGCTCAAGGAGGAATCCGGGCCGGTTAAAGTGACGGTCTTGCCGGTGAATTGGCGCGCCGGTTTGACGGGCGCGCCGCCGCCGGATGAAGCGATGGCGGTCCCCGGGGAACCCGCGCTGCGGCACGGCGAACTCTGGCTGATGAGCAGCGGATCCTACAGCGTTCACGTGACGGTCGAGGGCGCGCAGGGACGCGGCACGGCGATTGTGCCGGTGGTCGCGACGGCGACGCAGCGCCTGCCTATGTCGGCGGGTTTGGAGATTCTCCTCACGGCCTTGGGCGGCCTGCTCTTCCTCGGTGCCGTGACGCTGGTGGGCACGGGCGTGAGGGAGAGCGTGCTGCCGCCGGATGCGCCGCTCACGTCGGCTCAACGCCGGCGCGGCTTTGTTGCGATTGCCGCGGCGGCACTCGTTCTGGGTACGTGCCTCTATGGCGGAAAGCAATGGTGGCAGGCGGTCGACCGCGATTACCGGAGCAACCAGATCTATCGCCCGAATTCCATGGAGGCGACGGTGTCGGGTGCGGGCGATTCACGCGTGCTGCACCTTTCGGTTGCACCGGACGGAAACTATTCCGGTGACCGGCTGCTGCTCATCCCCGATCACGGAAAGCTGATGCACGTTTTCATGATCCGCGAACCGCAGCTCGATGCGATGGCCCATGTGCATCCGGTCCGAACCGGACCGCGATCGTTCAACGTTCAGGTGCCGCCGCTGCCCGACGGCCACTACCGGTTGTACGCGGACATCACCTACGAAACGGGTTTCGCGGCGACCCTGATGACGACGGTGGACCTGAATCCGGGGAACGCGGAATTGCCGGCGCGCACGCTTCCCGGCCGCGATCCGGATGACTCCTGGCAGGTCGGAGCTGCTGCCACCGGTTCCAGCCAAGGGCCGGGCCTTGTTCTCACGAGCGGACGCAAGTTGCGCGCGGGCGAGGAAGTGAGCCTTGATTTCACGGTCCAGGACGAGTCCGGCCGGCCCGCGGAAATCGAACCCTACATGGGCATGCTCGGCCACGCGGCGATGCGGCGCTCCGATGGATCGGTCTTCGCGCACCTGCATCCGATGGGCACGATCTCGATGGCGGCGCAGGATTATTTCACGGCGCAAGCCAACCGCGAGACGGGTCAAGCGGCGCCGATGGATCACAATATGCACCTGCACCCCGCCGCCGCGGGCAATGCGATTTCATTTCCCTACCTGTTTCCCCAGCCCGGCGCATACCGCATGTGGGTTCAGGCCAAGGTTGGCGGAAAAGTGATCACCGGCGTCTTCGACCTCGAGGTGGGACGGGGACAACCTTGAGTCCCGTCTACCTGGTGCAGATTCGCGGCTTTGGAAGCGCAGCTTGTCAGATCGTAGCGTGTCAGTTTAAAATGTACGAGCGGCTTCATGCCGCGATGTTGGGTCTGCTCTGCGAAGCATCGCGGCATGAAGCCGCTCGTACATCCGGGCAGAGGACCGTAACGGCCGACTTGTCTGGCGGGTCTCCGCTGACGTTTACTTTCGGGCCGTTAGGATGTCGTCGAGCCGAGACGGGACGTCGGCGATGCGCTCGAGGTGAGGGTAGCGCAGTCCTCCATGATAGTCGATGGACACGGTCCGGTAGCGGTCGCCGTTTTTCACGAGCAGTTCAATCGGCGCCGCGCCTGGACTTGCAGCGGCCTTCAGCACGTCCTTGAGATCGTCGGCGTCGTAGGCGGTGCCGTTGACGGCGACGAGTTGCGTTCCGGGGATCAATCCCGCTTTGAAGGCCGGTCCATCCCAGGCCACGGCGGTCAGGGCCCCCTCCTTGCCGACGGTCAGGCCCAGCGAGTAGGTGAAGTCAGTGCCCTTGCGCAGCTTTTCCACGCCTTTGGAGTACTCCGACGCCGTGTCCGTGTAGACGAGCTGGTAGCCGCCGCGCCTGAATCCGTCGAGCGGCGCGCCGGGTCCATGGCCATCGAGGCGCGAGCGCAGGAAGCCGGCCCAGTCGTAAGGCGTCACGCCGTTCAAAGCCTGCACGATGTCGTCGAACGTGTAGGTCACCGGCGTGAAGCGGCCGTCGGCGATGCCGAAGAAGGCGCGGGCAAAATCGTCGAGCGACTTCGTGCCCTTGGTCTGCTCGCGGATGAGGGTGTCGGCATCCAGCCAGATCAGCTGGCCCTCGGAATAATAGTCCTCGCTGCGCTGCCAAGAGGGCCACGACAGCGGCGCGCGGTTGGCGATGATGGGATCGTTGGTGGTGTCCTGCATCGCGCGCCAGGCGCGGCCGGCGCGATTGTCGTTGTAGGCGGCGGCGACCGCGGCGAGGGCGTCGAGCACCTGTTGTATCGTGAGCAGGCCCGAGCGCGCCGCCAGCACGTAGCCCCAGTACTGGGTCTGGCCCTCGTAAACCCAGAGCAAGCTGTCGCGCATGGGGACGTTGAAATTGGGAATCCAGAGATCGGCGGGCCGGCGGAACTTGCCGTTCCAGGAGTGGGTGTACTCGTGCGCCAGGAGGTCGCGCCCGACGAACGAGGCTTCCCAGTCCGTGAAATATTTCGGCACCACGCTGTTCTCGCTGGACCGGTGGTGCTCCAGCCCGATGCCGCCGAGGTTGTCGGTCAGGGCCAGCAGGAAGTCGTAGTGATCGTAGTGGCGTGAGCCGTAGAGCTTGTAGGCCTGCTGCACCAAGGCGCGGTGGATCGCGAGCTGCTCGGGCTTCACCTCGAGCAGCGCGGCCTTGTCCGCGACCAGGTTGAGATGGACCGGCACGGCGGCGCCGGGATCGAGATCGAGTTGCTTGAAATACCGCCCGGCAAAGATCGGCGAATCGACCAGGGTATCGAGCGACACCGGCTTGAACCGCGTGACATTACGGTCGGTCGCGGCAGTCTCCAACGCCGTGCCGAATCCCCAGGACTCGGGCAGCTTCAGGTCGGCGTCGACCGTGATGCGGGAGGCAAAATATCCCGCGGGGTAGAGCATCACGGTGTTCCATTCGAGATTCAGCATGTTTGGGGTGACGACGATGCGCCCCACCTTGCCCTCGACGGGGGTAACGAACTGGAAATCCAGGTCCAGTTGCTGCACGCCAGCCGGCACGGTGACATGAAAGGCCGAGATCTCGACCGTGTCGCGTTTCCACTCCACCGCCTGCCCGCCGGCATGGACCGTGAGGCCCGCGAACTGGTCGATCGGCCCGTTCGGCCCGTGCTCGCCGGGCAGCCATTGGGGATACAGCAGGGTCAGCGGACCCGGGCCTGCCACGGGAATGGTTTCATGCGCGCGGAAGATGCGGTGATCGAGGTCGGTGGCATCGACGGATAGGCGGATCGTGCCCGGGTAGGGCAGGTCCCGTGGCGCCGCGATCTCCGGCGGCATCGCGGCCGCCTGCGGCGCGCCGGCCTCCTGGGCCGCGGCTGAGCCCAGCACGAGGGTCATGACGCACGCGCGAAGGAAGAATACTTTCATGGGGGTGATCCATGCGGCGCCGGGTCGGCACGGTCGTCAATCTGTTTATAGGGACCATTGCAGGTCGCACCGAACGGAGCCTCATGACGTTCGGAGACATAGTATCGCGCCGAGGCGCAGGGGCACGGTGAAAACAAAAATGCCCCGCAAAACCGCTTTTGGTGATCCGGCGCAAACTGTACCCGCATGTGACAGAGACTTCTGCCTTGCTCTGCGGCTTTGCGCCTCTGCGCGAAACCGGTTTGGAATGATGGATCTCAAACTGTACCACTACCCTGTGTCGGCCCGCATTGACCGCGGCGGGAAATTGGCTATGTCTGACCCTCCATGCCTGCGAAAACCTCCCGTCGCAAACCCGCCGCGTCGCGCCCCAAGGTGCTCACCGGGACCGTGTTCATCACCCGACAGGTGCATTTTAACGCGGCCCACCGGCTGCACAACCCGGCGAAGAGCCAGCGCTGGAACGTGGCGCAATACGGCCTCTGCACCAATCCGCACTGGCATGGCCACAATTACGTGCTGGAGGTCACGCTCAGCGGCCAGCCCGACGCGGACACCGGCTACATCATGGATCTCAGCGCGCTGAAGCGGATCCTGCAGCGCGCGATCCTCGATCCTTGCGACCACCGCAACCTCAACGAGGAGGTGGCGTTTCTCCATGGGATCATTACCTCGACGGAGAACCTGGTCATCGCCTTCTGGCAGCAGATCGCGCCGTACATCAAGGCCCCGGCGCGCCTGCACTGCGTCCGGCTTTACGAGACGCCCCGCAACTTTGCCGAATACTTCGGCCCCGGCATTTCCGGCTGACCTTCCCGCCCAATATGAAACCGATGTATCTCCACGATTCGAGCTCCGGGCAGAAGGCCAGGATCAAGCGCGGCTACGACCGGAAGTTCCGCGCCTCGCCCGCCTATGTCGCGTCCATGCCGGACATGATGCTGGCGGCGCACGATTCCATCCAGGGGGCCCACGTGCCGATCCAGCAGGTCGGCATCCACAATTTCCGCCTGCCGCTCAAGTACCGCACGAAGGCGGGCAAGACCCTTACACTCGAGACGAGCGTCACGGGCACCGTTTCCCTCGAGGCCGAGCTGAAGGGCATCAACATGAGCCGGATCATGCGCTCGTTCTACGACCACAAGGACGGCGTGATCACCGGGGAATGGATGGGCAAAATCCTGAAGGCCTACCTGCGCAAGGTGGACAGCAAGGATGCGCGCCTGAAGGTGCGGTTCTCCTATCCGCTGCTGCGGCCCAGCCTGCGCAGCAGCCTGGCGGGCTGGCAGTATTACGACGTCTCGTTCGAGGGCGTGATGACCCGCGACGGGCGCTACCGGCGGTTCATCCACTTTGACTTTGTCTATTCCTCCGCCTGCCCGTGCAGCGCCGAGCTCGCGGAGCACGCGCGGGACGTCCGCGGCGTCTACGGCGTGCCGCATTCGCAGCGCAGCAAGGCGCGCATCTGCCTCGAGGCGGCGGACAACAAGAAAATTTGGATCGAGGACATCCAGGCCCACTGTCTCGATGCGCTCCAGACGGAGACGCAGGTGATGGTGAAGCGCGAGGACGAGCAGGCGTTTGCCGAACTCAACGGCGCCAACTTGAAGTTCGTCGAGGACGCGGCGCGGCTGCTCTACCGGGAGTTCGACGCCGACCGGCGGATCAAGGACTTCCAGATCGCCTGCTCGCACCTGGAGTCATTGCACTCGCACGACGCGGTGAGCGTGATCTGCAAGGGCGTGAAGGGCGGCTTCAGGGCGGACTTCATGGATTTCGGCTCGCTGGTGTGCTGAGGAAGGAATCGCCGAAGCGCGAAAATGCGGAAACACGGAATTTCTATCCGGGGTATTTTCTGGTATTTCCGCCCTTCCGCGTTTTCGTGATCAATGCATGAAGCCTGTCGTCCTCATCACTGGTGCGTCGCAGGGCATAGGCGCGGCGATTGCGAAAGTCTTTGCCCGGGAGATGCCCGGAGTGCGGCTCGCGCTCGTGGCGCGCTCGGCGAAAAACCTCGGGACCGTGGCGCGGGCGTGCGCGAAGGCCGGCCCTTCAACTGGGCTCAGGGCAGGCACGACGGTGGAAATCTTTCCCTGCGACGTGAGCGACGAGGCTTCGGTCGCGGCGATGGCGCAGGCGGTGATGAAGCGTTTCGGCGCGGTGGATGTGCTGGTCAACAATGCCGGCAAGTTCGCCGGGGCGCCGTTCACGGAGATGAGCGTGGCGGACTTCGACCGGATGTACGCGGCGAACCTGCGGAGCGTGTTTCTCGTTTCACGCGCGTTCGTGCCCGGCATGATCAAGCGTGGCCGGGGCGACATTTTCAACATGAGCTCGATCGCCGGGTTGGGAGCGTATCCCGGCGGCGCCGGCTACTGTGCGGCAAAGTTCGGTGTCACTGGCCTGTCCAAAGTCATGCGGACCGAGCTGAAAGACAAAGGCGTGCGAGTATGCTGCGTGCATCCCGGCGCGACCTGGTCGCCGTCCTGGGCGGGCAGCGGCGTGAAAGCGGAGCGGATCATGCCCGCGGAGGATGTGGCGCGGGCTTTCCTCGACATCTACCGGCTCGGCCGGCGGACGGTGGTGGAGGAAATCGTGCTGCGTCCGCAGCTCGGGGATCTTTGACGTGTAGAGGTGTCCGCAAGGAACGCCCCTTGCACGGGCCTCGGTTCAGCGCCAGATCACGGAGGAATCGATTGCGGCGATCGTCGGCCGGCCGCAGTGGGCCATGGCCATCTCGAGTTCGCGTCGCAGGATCTTGACGATGCGCGTGACGCCGCGGGCGCCATCGACGGCGAGCCCGTGGACATAGGGCCGGCCGATGAGCACGGCGTTGGCGCCGAGCGCGAGCGCCTTGAGCACGTCGGTGCCGCGGCGGATGCCGCCGTCCACCAGCACCGGGATCCGGCCCTCGATCTTTTCGGCGACGCGCGGCAGGACCTCGATCGTCGCCGGGGTGGTGTCGAGGTTGCGCGCGCCATGGTTGGAGACGATGATGCCGGCGACGCCGGACTGGAGGGCGCGGGTGGCGTCGTCGGGATTCATGATGCCCTTGAGCACCACCGGCAACCGGGTGAGCGAGCGCAGCCATTCGATGTCCTTCCAGGTGACGGTCGGGTCGAGCGTGGCGCTGAAGATGCTCGCCTCGCCCGCGCGCTGCGCGCCGGTCGCGGTCGGGCGACCGCGGAAATTCGCCCGCTCGAGCCCGGGCGGCAGGTTGAACTTGGCCCGCAGCTCGCGATAGCGCGGGCCGAGTGCGGGGGTGTCAACCGTCACGACGAGCGCCTCGTAGCCCGCCGCTTCCGCCCGCTGCGCCAGCTCGCGCGTGAAGCCGCGATCCGGCTGCACGTAGAGTTGAAACCAGAGCGGATGCCTGGCCGCCGCGGCGATATCCTCGATCGAGACGGTGGCCGTCGTGCTAACCACCATGGTCGCGTCCGCGTCGGCCGCACCCTGCACGGTGGCAAGTTCGCCGTTGGGGTGGGAGAGCTTTTGATAGGCGGTGGGTGCGAGGAGGATCGGGTGGGCGTGTTCGCGCCCGAGCAGCGACACGCGCGTGTTGAGCCGCGAGACGTCGACCAGGGCGCGCGGCACAACGCGGATTTCGTCGTAGGCGCGTTGATTCGACCGGAGCGTGATCTCGTCGGCCGCGCCCTCGGAGACATATTCCCAAGTGAGCAACGACATCACGTCCTTGGCGGCGCGTTCAAAGTCGGGCAAGTCGAGCAGCTCGGCGGGATTGGGCATGGACGTGGACGACTTCCGCAAATGGGCGGTGGGTGGTTCAGCCTTCACGGCGGATTGGGGAGGCAGGACGGATGGTGTGCCGGACGACGGCTGGGTTCAAAGCAACGAACCCTGCTCGCCGCCGGACGGTTTGAGCCCAACGGCTGCGTAGCCCTTGGCGGTGAGGATGCGGCCCTGCGGTGTGCGTTGGAGGTAGCCTTCCTGAATGAGAAATGGCTCGTGGACCTCCTCGAGGGTCTCGGCTTCCTCGCCGGCGGCGACGGCGATGGTGCTCATGCCGACGGGGCCGCCGCGGTAGTTCTCGGCCATGATGCGGAGCATGCGTTTGTCCATCTCGTCGAGGCCGGCGGCGTCGATCTCCAGCAGCTCGAGCGCGGCGGCGGCGACGGGCCGGGTGATCTTCCCCTGGGCGCGTTCCTGGGCGAAGTCGCGGACGAAGTTGATGAGGTTGTTGGCGACGCGCGGCGTGCCGCGGGCGCGAGTGGCGATTTCCTGCGCGCCGGCGTCGTCGATCGCGACCTTCAGCAGGCCGCAGCTGCGGCGGACGATGCCCTCGAGCGTGGCATGGTCGTAGTAGTCGAGACGCGTCTGGAGGGTGAAGCGCGAGCGGAGCGGCGCGGTGAGCAGGCCGCTGCGGGTGGTGGCGCCGACGAGGGTGAAGCGCGGGATGGAGAGGCGGACGCTGCGGGCGTTGGGGCCCTGGTCGATCATGATGTCGAGGCGGAAGTCCTCCATCGCGGAGTAGAGGTATTCCTCGACGGTCTTCGGGATGCGGTGGATCTCGTCGATGAAGAGGATGTCGCCCTCCTCGAGGTTGGTGAGGAGCCCCGCGAGGTCGCCGGCCTTCTCGATCACGGGGCCGGAGGTGACGCGCACGTTCTTGCCGAGCTCGTAGCCGAGGATGAAGGCCAAGGTGGTCTTGCCGAGTCCAGGCGGGCCGGAGAACAGGATGTGGTTGAGTGCCTCGCCGCGCTTCTTGGCGGCGCCGACCATGACCTGCAGGCGCTCGATGGTCTTGAGCTGGCCGGTGAAGTCGGAGAACGACAGCGGCCGCAGCGCGGCCTCGGCCGCGGTGACGGGTGTGGCGAGGGTGGTGCTGATGAAACCCAAGCCGGTCGCCGGGGCGGCTGAAGGCGGTTTGGATTTGGCAGCTGGCGGTTGGGGGTCGTTCACGGAGCGAAATTAAATTCAGGGCGCCAAATTACAAATTCCCAACAACAAACTCCCAATCCCTCATTTCCATTCCAGTTCCGCGCCGAGGCTGCGGAGGTTCTCGACGAAGCGCGGGTGGGCGCGCTTGATGATCTCGGCGTTGCGCACGACGCTCCGGCCGGGGATCGATGCGGCGACCATGGTGAGCGCAACGGCGGCGCGGATGACGTAGGGCGAGACGACGACGGCGGGGCGGAGCGGCTTGTTGCCGAAAATGACGATGCGGTGGGGGTCGCTGACGACGGCGTGGGCGCCGAACTTCGCCAGCTCGGGAATCCAGGCGAAGCCATTCTCGTAAACCTTGTTCCAGAAATGGATCGTGCCCTCGGCGCGCGTGCTGAGGGCGATCATCAGCGGCAGCAGGTCGACGGAGAAGTACGGCCACGGGGCAGCCTCGATCTTGGCCAGCAGGTTGCTCGTGTACGGCGCCTCGACCGCGAGCGGCTGCTGGCGGCGGACGATGGCGGTGTCGCCCTCGTGCTCGATGACGACGCCCAGTTTTTTGAACGAGCGGGTGATGAGGTCAAAGTGATGCGGCAGCGATTTTTCGACGCGGACCTCGCCGCCGGTGATGGCGCCGAGGGCGAGAAACGTGACGATCTCGTGGTAGTCGGTGCTGATGGTGAGATCGGCGCCGTGGAGCTTTTTCACGCCGCTGATCCGGAGCATGCTGGTGCCGATGCCCTCGATCGACGCGCCCATGGCGACGAGGGCGGTGCAGAGGTCCTGCACGTGCGGCTCGCTGGCGGCATTGATGAGGGTGGAGGTGCCGGTGGCGAGCGCGGCGGCCATGGCGAAGTTTTCGGTGACGGTGACCGACATGTAGTCGAGCCAATGCCGCGCGCCGCGAAAGCCGCCGGGCAGCGCGATGACGAGCGGCTCGCCCTCGGTGACCGTCGCGCCGAGGGCCCGGAGCACCTCGAGGTGCGGGTCGATCTCGCGCACACCGAGCGAGCAGCCCTGGGCGTTGGAGTGGATGCTGATCTTGCCGAGCCGTCGCAGCAGGGCGGGGTAGAGCAGCACGGTGGAGCGCATGTCCTGCGGCAGCTCGTCATTGACGAGGGTGCTCTGGAACGTCGAGTGGTCCACGTGCATCACGCCGGTGTCGCGGTTCCAGTCGATGCGCGAGCCCTGCGCGCGGAAGAAGGCGACGAGCTTGTCGAGGTCGGTGATGTCCGGGACGTTCCGGATCGTCACGGGATCGTCGGTGAGCAGCGTGGCGCAGAAAACCGGGAGGATGGAGTTCTTGTTCCCGGACGGCGTGATGGTGCCGGAGAGGGGCTTGCCGCCGTTGACGATGAGATCGGACATCGGAAGGAAGTTGAAGGCTGGGAGTTGAAAGTTGAAAGCCTGAATGGCGTCCGGCCACTGCTCTCAGTGGAGGCATTCGCCCTGAGGCGGCGGAATGGACATGAAAAAGGCGTCCGCATTCGCGGACGCCTTTTGAAGGCGCGGGTTTAGGCGCGCCTGGCAAGATTTTAACGGGAACCGCGGCTCAGATGGCGCCGCCGCCCTGCGTGCCTTCGGGTCGCGGGTCGCCGCCGTAGCCGCCGCCTTGATGCCGGCCGCGGCCGCCGCGATGGCGGCGCCGACGGGAACCGTCGCCCTGCGGCCGGTCGCCCCGGCCTTCGCCGTCCTGACGGGGCTGGCCGCCCTCGCTGCGAGGCTGCTGGCCCTGACCGTCGCGGGGACCGCGATTGTCACCTTGAAAACCGCTTCGTCCCCGGCCACCGCGGTGGCGGCGGCGATGATGACGCTGGCCGTCGCGACCGGACTCGTCACGGGTGCCCGCAGGCTGGCCGGATTCGCCGGTGGTGGGTTTGGCGCCGAAGAGACCTTTCAGCCAGCCGATGAAACCGCCGGATTTTTTCGGCTGCTCAGGGACGTACGCGGCGCGGGGTTCGGACCGGAAATCGCGGCGCGGTTCGCGCGGGTCGAATTTCTGGTCGCGGCCCTGAGGACGACTGTCGCGTCCACCCTCACGGGTTTCCGGACGGTCGTCCCGGGCTTCGCCCTCCGAGCGGCCGTCGCGGCGCTCCGGGCGGAAGGTCGGGCGCTCGTCCCGGCGGGAACGCGGCTCGAACGCCGGCGCGGCGCCTGGCTCCGGACGGTTTTCCCAACTTTGGGCCACGCGCTTGGACTCGGCGGGCGGGAGGATGTTGAGGACCGGCTTCTCCTCCGGTGTGCCCGGGGCGTTGAAGGGAAACAGTTCGCCGGCCGCCGGGGCGGACACGGGAGCCGTGGCGGGCCGCGGCGTGGGGGTGAAGACGGCGGCGGGTGCGCGTGACACGACGGGTTCCGGCACCGGGATGGGCGCGGGAGCGACGACGGGTGTGGAAGCGACCACCGGTTCCGCGACCGGTTCGGGTGCGGCGGGCGCTGCGACGGGCTGCTCCGGGGCGAACGGGTTCTTGTATTCCCGCTGCGGAGTAATCACCTCGATCGACGTGGGTTTGTAATCCTGGCTGACGGACGAAGCGGCCGAAGGGGCCGCGGACTGGGCTGGGCGTTTGCCGCGGGCGAGACCTGAACCGCGGGTGGAGCCGAACGTACCGGTCGGCGCGGAGAAGCCCGCCGGCACTTGGGCCGCGGACGGGACCGGCGCCGAAAGGGGCTCGCTGGGAGCCGCGGCAGGCGCGCCGGTCAATGCTGTATCTGACATGTTGGGTGTGTGTTTATAACTGGGCGCTCAACGCGAGGCGGGAGCGGCCCGGGTGGTTTAATGACGCCGGCGGAACACGGGAAACGCGCTCTACGCATGCATCAAGGAATCACTGTCACCCGGATCCCCTTGCGGGGCAACTGCTAATTCCATTCAGGGTGTTGTCGCGACAACTCCGGCCTCAATGCAAATCACTGCGGAACAGATCGATAGCCCATGGACCAATGCCTATCAGCAGTTGCCACTTGCCACTCGCCGCCCGGCGCGGCCAGCCTCGCGGCCATGGACAAACTCGAGGAAATCTTCCGCATGCAGGACGCCCTCAACCAGCGCATCGGGGTCAAACTCCCGCCGCCGACCGACGAGGAAAAGACCAAGTGGGTCCTCAATTACACCCGCGCCATGCAGCAGGAGACGGCCGAGCTCATCGACTCCGTGCCGTGGAAATGGTGGGCCAAGTACCAGAAGTTCGACGAACAAAACGCCAAGGTCGAGGTTGTCGACCTGTTCCATTTCCTTGTCTCGCTCGCGCAGACGCTCGGCATGACCGCGGATGATGTTTACCAGGCCTATCTCAAGAAAAACCAGGTGAACCACCAGCGGCAGGACAGCGGCTACGTGAAAAAGGACGAGGCGGACTCCAAGCACATCTGAGTCGGATTTTTAACCACGAAAAACACGAAGCACACGAAATCGGAGTTTCGATCCATTTCGGAAGTGGCGTGGATGGCAGGTTGGAAGCAGCGAGGGCGTCGTTGGTATTCTTTTCGTGTCTTTGGGGTATTTCGTGGCGATCTCCGATTCAGGGTTGCTTAACGCGCGTTTGGATATTTCAGAGATAAAGTCCGGCCCAACCCCCTGTCCGAAATGGCCGGATAAACCACAACCCTGATTCCTGCGGCGGGCCCCGGGCGGTTCGCCGGAACTCTCATGGCCCGCGGCAAAGTCCAAGGCAAACCCCTCAAACCCCCGACCGGATTTGCCGGCAACGCCATCGCGACGTTTCTCGACGCGGCGGAATGGTGCCTCGCGAAATTTTCCCGCGTCGGTGACAAGCCGGTTTACTCCCGGGCGGACTTTCCCTGGACGGCCGCGGTGGAGGCCGACTGGCCGGCGATCCGAGCGGAACTGGACCAGGTGATGAAGCGGCGCGACGAGCTCCCGAACTTCCAGGACATCTCGAGCGAGGTGAAGACCATCCAGACGGACAACAACTGGAAGACCTTCATTTTCTGCGGTTACGGCTCATGGAGCGAGGAGAACTGCCGCCGGTGTCCCGCGACGGTCGCCGCGCTGAAGAAAATCCCCGGGATGAAGACCGGGTTTTTCTCGATCCTCGCACCGCGCAAGCACATCCCCGCGCACCGCGGACCCTACAACGGTGTCCTACGCCTGCATCTCGGCCTGATCGTGCCGGAGCCGCGCGAGCGGGTACGGATCCGGGTCGACGACCAGATCTGCACGTGGGAGGAGGGCAAGTGCCTGCTGTTCGACGACAGCTACGACCACGAGGTGTGGAACGACACGGACGGCTGGCGCGTCGTGCTCTTTGTGGATTTTGTGCGTCCGGTGTGGTTTCCCTTCAACGTGCTGAATCAATTCATCCTGCGCGCGGCGGTGTTCACGTCGTTCATCCGCGAGGCGCAGGACAACCAGACGAAATGGGAGAAGGAGTTCTATGCCGAGGCGCAGAAGCTGCGGGGCCGGTAGGGGCGTTGCTCGACGACGCCCGGGTTGGGTCTTCGGAGAGCGCCCGCAACGAGTGCCCCTACGAAGAATACGTCCTCGGCCTGCCCTCGGATCGTCTCCTGTAAAATTTCCGGTTCCGATACCGACCCAATCCGTTTTGCACTGGAGGCAAACCGAGGTCGATCCGAGCGTGGATCGAACCGAGGGTCTTATTTGATGACCACAAACGCCGCCGTGACATCGACGGCGGTGTGGCCGCCCTCGATCACGCGGGCGCGCAGCTTGAGCTTGGCCTTGCCGTAGCGGGCGAGGGCTTCCTTGAATTCCGCGATGGCTGCCTGGGCGGGCCGTTCGCAGATGGCGCGCAGGTCGCCGATCACCGGGCGGCGGTAGGCCGCGCGGCTTTCCTTCACGACGATGTGCCATTCGGGCTTGTTGGCGCCCTTCTCGTTCTTCATCAGCTCCCAGACCACGCCGTAGCCGGCGAGGGTGGCGAGCGACACGAGGCTGCCGCCAAAGGCGGTGTTGAGGGAATTTTTGTTCTGCTCCTTGGGCGCGGTCAGCGTCAGGGAACGGTCGTCGCTCACCTCCACGCCGACGCCCATCGCCTTCGCGAGGGGTATCATCTCGTGCAGAAAGAGTTCAAACGCGGGGACCTTGACCGGCTTCATGTTTTGGCAAGTTGGAGAAAAACCCGGTGCAGGTAAAGCAACTGTGCAACAATCTGCATATTGTAAAAAATCACCGGTTATTCATCGGATTCATGCGGGCGGACTTCAGCACGAAAGGCACCTAGGACACGAAAAATGGAGTCATTTGTTGGCAGGAGCCTGCTTGCAGGCGATGAGCGACGTGATCCGCGGCAATCGCCTCCAAGCAGGCTCCTACCCCAGCCGGGATCACGCCGCTAAAACGGCTCGGGTCTGCAGTGGCCGAGGTAACGAGGCTGGCTTGAGGTGCTCGGCCCAAGCCAGCCTCGTTACCTCGGCTGCTACATGCATGTGCGTGAGTCCGCTCAGGCTCTGTGAGGGCGGCGCCTCATCTTTCGTGTACTTCGTGCCCTTCGTGGTTAAATTCCGTTGCGTGGAATGCCGTCCCGGCTGTGGCGCGTGCTGCATCGCGCCCTCGATCTCGTCGCCGATTCCCGGCATGCCCCACGGCAAGCCGGCGGGGATCCCGTGCGTGCAACTGCTGCCGGATTACCGGTGCGCGCTGTTCGGCCGGCTGGAGCGGCCGGCGGTCTGCAGGAGTCTGCGGCCGAACGACGCCATGTGCGGTGCGAACCGGGAGGAGGCGATGGGATTTCTGGCGGAGCTGGAACGGGTGACGGCGGCGCCAAGGCAGGGTGCGTGAAGTTGGTGGTTCGTAATTGGTAGTTGGGAATTAGGAATTGGGGCAGGGGTACATTTTTACGATTTTCCGTTTGTAGTCCCGACTTTAGCCGGTTCCGGATTCCGACTGAAGCCGGGACTACAAACGCAAAGCCCAACATTCAGCCCCGGCCCAATTCCCAATTCCCAACTACCGATTACGAACTACCGATTACGAACTACCAACTATGGCCCTACCTCACCCCGCACCCTTGCGGCGTTTCCAGCGATCGAAAAGTACCGCCGCCAGCAAGATCGCGCCGCGGGCGACGTACTGGTAGAACGTGGGTACGTTCAGCAGGTTCATCGCGTTCTGCACGATGCCCATGATGAGCACGCCGGCGATCACGAAGGCCATGCTGCCGACGCCGCCGGTGAGCGACACGCCGCCGAGCACGCATGCGGAGATGACCTCCAGCTCGAAGCCCTCGGAGGTCTTGGGCTGGCCGCTCGTCACGCGCGAGGCGAGCACGATGCCGGCGAACGCGGCCATCATGCCCTGGGCGGTGAAGATGATGATCTTGATGCGGTCGACGGCGATGCCGGCGAGGTGGGCGGCCTCGGGGTTGCCGCCGACCGCGAGGGTGTCGCGCCCGAACACGGTCCGGTTCAGGATGAAGCCGAACAGGATGAAGCACCCGGCGGTGATCAGCACCGGCGTGGGCACGCCGCGGAAGGTCGTGCCGAAAATCGAAAATTCGCGGCCGGGGAACATGGAGTTGCCGAGGGAGAAGAATCCCTCGCGCTGGATGCCGACCGCGATGCCGTTGGAGACGAGGTAGCCGAGGCCGCGGACGATCTGCATCGTCGCCAGCGTGGTGATCAGGGCGTTGATCCGCAGGCGGGCGACGACGTAGCCGTTGACGAAGCCGACGAGCGCGCCGGCGCCGAGGCCGGCGAGCACGCCGAGGGTGATGCTGTCGGTCTGGTTCATTACCACGGCGGCCAGCACGCCTGCGCAGGCGACGACGGAGCCGATGGAGAGATCGAAATCGCCGGCGGCCAGGCAGAACAGCATGGTGCACGCGACCATGCCGGTCATCGAGACGGCGAGGGCGAGGCCGCGCATGTTCGCCCACGAGAAAAAATTATCGACGTAGAACGAGCAGGCGACGAACAGGATCGCGAGCACGACCAGCATGCCGGCCTTGTCGAGGAAGGTGGCGAGAGCCTTGCGGGAAGGGGAGGGGGCTGAAGCCATGAAGAAGAGCGAGAGAGCGCGGGTGAACTAGCAAAGGCGTCGGTTTATCGCCGGATGAACGAGAGCCAGGTGGAACGCGTTGTCCCCAACGCGTTGTTGGGCGCGGTATGAGCAGGTCAGGTCTTCGATCCGCCCTACAGTCTGGGATCGAGCTGGAGCGGCGGCCTCCCGATCGCCGAGCGCGACAGGGATGTCGCGGCTCCTACCGAACCAACGCGTTGAGGACAACGCGTTCCACCTCGGAACCGACGCGAAGAGGGAAATGAGATGAGCCATGGCAGTCAGCTCGCGCGGGCGGTTTCGACGGGGAGGGCGAGCTTGAGGAGCTTTTCCTCGGTGGCGTCGGCGCGGTCAAGGATGGCGGCAATGCAGCCCTGGCGCATGACGGCGATGCGGTCGGCCACGCCGAGCACCTCGGGCAGTTCGCTCGAGACGACGATCACGCACACCCCCTGCCGGGCGAGGTCCTGCATGATGGCGTAGATCTCGCTCTTGGCGCCGATGTCGATGCCGCGGGTGGGCTCGTCGAGCAGGATGACCTTCACGGTCTCGGACAGCCAGCGGCCGAGGATGACCTTCTGCTGGTTGCCGCCGGAGAGGTTGCGGATGAGCTGGCGCAGCGAGGGCGTCTTCACGCGCAGCTGCTCGGTACGACGGGTGGCGTTGGCATGTTCCCACGCCTCGTCGATGAGGATGCCGCCGCGCGCGTGCCGGCGGCGGGCGCTGAGGTTGGTGTTTTCGAGGACGGAACGGACGGGGACGATGCCCTCCTTTTTGCGGTCCTCGGGACAGAGCACGATGCCGGCGCGGATGGCCTCGCGCGGGGAGGTGATGGCGACGGTTCGGCCGGCGACGGACACGCTGCCGGCGGTTTTCAAGGCGGCGCCGTAGATGAGCCGCAACAGCTCGCTTCGGCCGGCGCCGACGAGGCCAAAGAAGCCGAAAATCTCGCCGGCCTCCGCTGAGAACGAGCAGGGCGCGGCGAGGCCGGGGCCGGCGAGGCCCTTGACGGCCAGACCCGAGCCGGCGCGCGGGCGCGGAGTGTAGTTGTAAATATTGGCGAGTTCGCGGCCGACCATGCGCTGGACGACGCGGTCGCGGGTGAACGAGGCCAGGCCGGCCGACTCGACGTGCCGGCCGTCGCGCAGGATGGTGAGGTGGTCGCAGAGCTCGAAGATTTCCTCCATGCGGTGCGAGACGTAGAGGATGGCGCAGCCGCGGGCCTTGAGCTCGCGGATGATGCCGAAGAGACGGCGCACCTCGCGGTCGGAGAGGCTGCTGGTGGGCTCATCGAAGGCGATGATGCGAGCGCCGCGCGTGAGCGCCTTGGCGATCTCGACCATCTGCCGCTGGGCGAGGGGGAGGCGGCCGACCTTGGTCCATGGGTCGATCGATTCGCCAATGAGTTCGAGCTGCCGGCGCGCGGCCTCGGCGAGGGCGGCCCGGTTCACGACACCAAGGCGCTGGGGCAGGTGTCCAAGGAAAAGGTTCTCTGCGACGCTCATCTCGGGCACCAGATGCAGCTCCTGGTAGATCACGGCGACGCCTGCGGCGAGGGCGTCGGCCGTGGAGGTGAAGACGCGCGGCTGGCCGTCGATCAGGAGTGAGCCGCCGGACGGGGTGTAGGCGCCGCTGAGGATCTTGAGCAAGGTGGACTTGCCGGCGCCGTTCTCGCCCATCAGGGCGTGGACCGAGCCCGCGGACACGCCGAAGGAGACGTCGTCCAGCGCCTTGACGCCGGGGAATTCCATCGAGACGCGGTGGAACGCTAGGCAGGGGGCGGTCATGGCGGATCGAATCTTAGGGGCGTTCCTGGCGGACGCCCGGATCGGAGGGCGCACGCAAGGTGCGCCTCTACCTCAGTCCCGAATACCCTGCTCCTTGAGCACCTGGCGGAAGTTGTCGCGGGTGATCAGCACGCTGACCGTGCGGGTGTCGAGGGGCGGTTCCTTGCCGTCCTTGATCCAGTGAAACATCATCTCGGCCGTCTGGTAGCCGTGGGCCTTGGCCGAGTTGAGCATGGAGCCGTAGAAGGAGGTCGGCGTGGTCCGCTCAAGTTCGGCGATGCAGTCGGTGCCGTTGATGCCGACGCCGACGCAGCTGTCGGCCGTGAAGCCACGCTGCTCGATCGCGCGCACGGCGCCGAGCACGGCGCTATCGTTCATGCCGCAGATCAGCCAGTGCTTCACGTTGGGCTTCTGGGTGAGCAGGATTGTAACGGCGTCGAAGGCGCCGGGAATGTCGCTTGTGCGCTGCGGCGCCTTGTAGATGCGGTCCTTGGCGAAACCGGAGGCGAGGATGGCGTCGATGGCGCCGTCGGTACGCTCCTTGGCGGTGGCAAGTTCCTCGAACGTCACGGCGCAGACGGCGGTGTCGGCGGCGACCCAGCCGCGCTGCTTCATCTGCTCGATGAGGGTGGCCCCGACCTTCTGGCCGATCTTGGTGGCGGAGATGCCGAGATGGTGGACGGCGAGCATCGGCTTGCCGTCGGCGCCGATGAGCTGGTCGTCGACGGTGATGAGCTTGAGGTTGTCCGACTTGGCCTTGGCGACGATGCCCGGCCCGAGTCGGGTGTCGGGCGTGCAGATGACGAAGCCCTGCGCGCCGTTGGCGGCGAGGTTGTCGATCGCGCTGAGGACCTTGTCGCCGTCGGTCGCGCCGATCTTGATGAGGGTGAAACCGAGATCCTTCGCGGCCTGGCCGGCGAATTTCCACTCGAGCACAAACCAGGGCTCCTCGGGCTGCTTCACGACGAAGCCGATCTTGACTGGCTGGTCGGCCGCGACGGCGGCGGGGGTGAGGAGCGAGGCCAGCGTGATCAGGCCGAGGCCGGCAAGCGTGGCGAAGCGGGAGCAGCGGGGGAGGGATTTCATGGGACGGTAGACAGTAAACGGGAGACAGGGGGAGCCGCCGTCGCTGAAGCTAGGGCGGACAGGCGGGGGACAGGTAAGCCAAGGGGAAAGTTGCGGGGAGGATGGGTTGGAGGCAAGGCGGGGGTTTGAAAGAAGGGGAAGGGTTTCGCGCAGAGGCGCGGAGGCGCTGAGCAGACCAGGGAGACTGGGTGAATGGGGTGCGGAGCGAATATTTCCGGGCTGCCGAGTTCTTTGTCTCAAGAAGAATTCAACCTAAAATCCGCGGTTGAACCACAAAGGCACTGAGAGCACAGAGGCAAAGCCGGCAAAAGGGACAAAAGCGTGTTCATCACGCAGATGAAAGCCCCGTCGGCCGATCTGCTCCATAAAATTTCTGCTCTGTGCGCTTTGCGTCTCCGTGGTTCAAATTGGACGGCGGAGTTTAGGAGGATCAATTTCCCGATCCCGCTCCGCGCCATGGCGCCTCTGCGTGAAACTTGATTGGAAATGAGGCACGATGGGCTTGCGGCGTGGTCGGCGTCCGCTTGAGTGGCTCGCATGGCCAAGCCCGACGAGCCCAAGATCATTTTCTCGATGCTCGGCGTCTCGAAGAAGATCGAGCGCAAGGAAATCCTCCGCGATATCTCGCTGTCGTTTTACTACGGCGCGAAGATCGGCGTCCTCGGCCTGAATGGCTCGGGCAAGTCCTCCCTCCTGCGCATCCTCGCGGGGCGCGACAAGGAGATCGACGGCCGCGTTCATTTTGAGCCGGGCTATTCCATCGGCCTCCTCGAGCAGGAGCCGCACCTCACGCCCGGCGCGACCGTGCGCGCATGCGTCGAGGAAGGCGTGAAGCATCTGACCGATCTTACCGCGGCTTACGATGCCACCTGGGACGAACTCAATGAGGCCGCGGACGACAAGGCCAAGGATGCGATCATGACGAAGCAGGGCGAATTGCAGGAGAAGATCGACGCGCTCGGCGCATGGGATGTCGCCCCGCAGGTGGAGATGGCGATGGATGCACTGCGGTGCCCGCCGCCCGACCAGCCCGTGGACAAGCTTTCCGGCGGTGAACGCCGGCGCGTCGCGCTGGCGCGGCTGCTCTTGCAGAAGCCTTCGATCCTGCTGCTCGACGAGCCGACCAATCACCTCGACGCCGAGAGCGTCCACTGGCTCGAGCAGCATCTGGCGCGCTACGAGGGCACGGTCATTGCGGTGACGCACGACCGCTACTTTCTGGATAATGTTGCGCAGTGGATCCTGGAGCTCTCCTACGGCCACGGCATCCCATGGAAGGGTAATTATTCGCAGTGGCTGGAGCAGAAACAGGCCCGCGCGGCGGTCGAGCAGCGCACGGAGGACCGCCGCCAGAAGGCGATGGCGCGCGAGCTGGAGTGGATCCGGAAGTCGGCCAAGGCGCGCGTGGCCAAGTCGCAGGCGCGCATCAGCGCGTATGAGAGCATGCTGAATCAGAACGTGGCCGAGAAAGAGCGGGAGTTTGAGCTGCTTATCCCGCCGGGACCGCGGCTGGGCACGCTGGTGGTCGAGGCACAGGCACTCGCCAAGAGTTACGGCGACAACGTGCTGTTCGAGAACGTGAATTTCTCGCTGCCGCCCGGCGGAATCGTCGGCGTGATCGGCCCGAACGGCGCAGGCAAGACCACGATGTTCCGGCTAATCACGGCGGCGGAGAAGCCGGACTCCGGCACGCTGCGGGTGGGCGACACGGTGAAAATCGCGCACGTCGACCAGTCGCGCGACTCGCTGCCCGATGGCGAGACGATCTGGCAGGCGATCAGCGGCGGCGAGGAGATCATCCGGATGCCCGGGCGGGAGCTGAATAGCCGCGCCTATTGCGCGCAGTTCGGCTTCACCGGGGCGGACCAGCAGAAGAAGGTCGGCGTGCTCTCCGGCGGCGAGCGCAACCGCGTGCACCTTGCGCGGCTGCTGAAGAGTGGGGCCAACCTGATCCTGCTCGACGAGCCGACCAACGACCTCGATGTGAACTCGATCCGCGCGCTGGAGGAGGGGCTGGAGAACTTCGCTGGCTGCGCGGTGGTGGTGTCGCACGACCGCTGGTTCCTCGACCGCGTGGCGACGCACATCCTGGCGTTCGAGGGCGACAGCACTGTCCACTGGTTCAACGGCAACTATTCGAGCTACCTAGAGGACTTCCGCCGCCGCAAGGGCAAGGAGGCGGACCAGCCACACCGGATCAAGTACCGCAAGCTGACGCGGTAGGGCGGGTTGACCTTTCCCTAATCTGCCGGATCGATCCCGATCCTTGTTTGCCACTGATTACACAGATGGCACAGATAAAGACCGGATTAATTTGTGCCCATCTGTGTAATCAGTGGCCAAAAATTCCGATGGAGTGCGAAAATACGGGCTTTTTCCGTCCTTGGTTCTCCCTCGGATTGCCTCCTGTAAAGCTTCCGATCCCGATCCGTTGCACAGGAGGGGAGCCGAGGTCGATCCGAGTAGAGGTGGCTCCTCATTCGAACCCGAAGAGCTGCGACATGTCCCGGCGGTCCTTTTTCGTCGGGCGGCCGCGTTCGCGGGCGAGCATGTGCTCGAGGCCGGCCTGCTTGGCGCGCTCGTACTCCGCTGCGGGTGTGAGATCCTCCAGGAATTCGGACAGCAGCTTGGCTCCGACCCGGGTGCGTGGCAGGCCGAGGACCTTGAGCGTGCGCTGCACGAGGCCGACCTTGACGCTGACGATCTCGCCCACGTGAACGTCGCGGCCCGGCTTGGCCTCGAGGGTGTCGACCAGGACCTTGCCGGCCCGGCAGGCGTCCGTCGCCTCGGGGCGGGTCTTGAACACGCGTACGCTCCAGAGCCATTTGTCCAGCCGGCAGTCGTTGGTGGAGGGAGCGGTCACGGGAATCGGATTTTTTGCCACGAAAAGGCACGAAATGACACGAAAACAAACCTTCCTGAATGCATCTCTTTTTGTGTCATGTGGTGCCTTTTCGTGGCAAAAATTTCGTGGCCTTTGGCCTCATCGGCCTTGAGCGCGGGTTTACGACGCGATGGTGTGCCACGCCGGCCCGATCATCGCGGCGTAAAGCCGCTCCTACAGTTGAAGATCTCCGATTCTTCGCTTCCCTTGGAATCGCACGCAACCGGGAATACGCGGGCCGGCTGGCGGCTCTTCCTATCGAGCTCATGAAATCATTCCTCGCCCCTTTGGCCGCGACCGCGGCGCTTCTCTCTATGACGACCACTCCATCCCGCGCGGCGGAGGCAACGGCCCCGTCCGCCACCGAATCCCTCGTCCTGGGCGGCGGCTGCTTCTGGTGCACCGACGCCGCCTACAAGCTCCTGCCCGGGGTGAAGGCCGTGACCTGCGGCTATGCCGGGGGGAAGGAGCCCAACCCGACGTACGAGGAGGTCTGCGCGCATGTGACGGGCCACGCAGAGGTCATCAAGATCGACTATGACCCGGCGAAAGTCTCGCTGGCGGCGCTGCTGGATTTCTTCTGGCAGGTGCACAACCCGACGCAGGTCGGCGGCCAGGGCAATGACCAGGGGCCGCAGTACCGCTCGATCATCCTCTACGCGAACGACGCGCAGAAGGCGGCGGCGGAGAAATCGCGCGATGCCGCGTCGCAGGTCTTCCGCGACCCGATCACGACCGAGATCGTGCCGCTGACCAAATTCTGGCCCGCCGAAGACTACCATCAGGACTATTTCGCGAAGAACCCGAACCAAGGCTACTGCACGTACGTGATCGCCCCGAAGATCAAGAAGCTGGAGCACAAGCTCGCCGGCGAAAAGTGATGTCGTAGGGGCGTTGCTTGACGACGCCCGGGTTCGCTCGCCTCCGGAGGGCGCCGTCAAGCGGCGGATCTACACTAATTGTTGTGCGGCCAACACCTCTCGGCCTTCGCCTTGGCTTCAGATGAGGTGTTCATGGCGGCGATGGCGACGGCGGTTTGCCCGCGGGCTTGGCGGCGGGATTCGCGGCGGATCACGTCGATGGAGGTCCGCCGGGTGACGAGGTAGAGCCACGCTGCCAGGGGCGTTCCGGGCTGGAGGGTGCGGGCTTGGCGGGACAGATGGAGGAACACGGACTGGGCGACTTCCTCGGCCAGTTGGGGCGAACGGACCTGACGCCGGGCGGCCGAGTAGACCAGGTCGAGGTGGCGCTTCACCAGGGCGGCGAAGGCCTCCTGCGAGCCGGTTTCGGCATAGCGCTGCAGCAGCTCGGGGTCGCTCGTGCCCATCACGCCTTGTCATCGCCGCCGGGGGTGGAAATCCGACAACAAATCGATTGCGGATTTTTTGCCACAATCCTCCTTCGCCAAGTTACGGCGGACAGGAGAGGCGCGACATGACACGAAAGGGATCCTGATCCGTAGGCATTTTTACAGAAGGGAACGGAGGCAACGAAGATATTCCCGTCTGCCTTGTCCTTCGTTTCCTTTGTGACCTTTTGTAAAACGGATCGGTGGCATTGATGAGGTCGGAATGCCGGGATTGGTTTAGTGTCATCTTGTGCCTTTTTGTGGCTAAAAATCCGGGGTTCGCGGGTGGCAAAGGCAGGGCGCACGCAAGGGGCGCCCTTACGTGGGATGCCGGTGGGTCGCTTTACTTTGGGGCAAACGTGGCAACCTTATGGCATGCCAAATACCGTTCCGCCCAACCTTGCCGATGCCGGCATCGAGGTCCGCACCTATTATGTTCGTAACCGGAACGTCCTGCTCGCGCGGGCCGGCTTCGGGGACCTCTACGTCGACCGCTACCTGCATCTTGCCGACCAGGGCCTGAAGGTGGCGCCGGAGCACGACGCGATGTTCAAGCGCGCCCTCGCGGCGTTCACGCTGCATTGCGCGTCCCGGCCGTGGAAGGAGACCACGGCGTGGACCATCAATTTCCAGCAGCCGCTCGTGAACTTCTTTCTCACCGGCGACAACGAGACCGGTGCCGTCACCGGGCGGGTGTTCGACGAGAACGTGAAGGAGCTGCCAACGAACATTTTCTATGCCGACGTCGTGAACGGCACCCAGCCGAAGCGGCGCAGCACCGTGGACTTCACCGGCGCGGATCCGATCGCGGCGGCGGAGAAGTTCTATGCGCAGAGCGAGCAGCGGCTCACCCGATACGTTCAGCTCGGCGAGGAGGATTTCGCGATGGTCACGGAGCATCCCGATTGCGACCTGGACTGGCTGCGCGCGCTCACGGTCGAGCAGGTGCGCAACCTGGACACCACCGAGACACTCGCCTTGCTGGAGCGGCGCATCTACCGCTGGCACTGCGGGTGCAACGATGCGCGCATGATGGAAGTGCTGGCGTCACCGATGCGGCAGGATCCGGAAGGCCTCTTCGGCGACGAGCCGAAGCTGGAGATCCGCTGCCCGCGCTGCGGTGCGCGGCATATCATCACGCGGGAGGCGATGGAGACGTTTGTGGCGGAGAATGCGGGGTAGGGGCGACGCACGTCACCGTGCGGGTAATTTGGAATTGGTGATGCCGAATTGGGCTGAGCCATGCAATTGAACCACAGCGATCGATGTAGCAGCCGAGGTAACGAGGCTGGGTTGGGCGACTCACCTCAAACCAGCCTCCTCACGTCGGCTGCTACTGGCGACTGCATCATTCCGGCGAAGGTCCTGGCCAATTAACGCGCGAGCCGATGGAAACGTTTGTCGCGGAGGCGAAATAGCGCCAAGCACGGGGCGTGCACGAAATCCTGCGGAACATCTGGAGCGGCCTGACCACGGCCTCGCTGCTTGACCAGGTCAACCTCGCGCTGGGCATCGCCGGTGTGTGGCTGATGATCCGGCGGAGTTTGTGGGCGTTTCCGGTGGGACTCGCGGCGGTGACGGTGCAGGGGATCCTGTTTTATCAGACGCACTTTCCGGCGGATGCCACGCTGCAGATTTTCTATTTTGTGACACTGGCTTGGGGCTGGTGGCATTGGGTGAAGGACCGCGGGGCGGCGCCGGAACTGCCGGTCACTGCGCTTTCGTCTCGTGGCCGCATCATTGCGCTGCTGGTGGCATCCGTGACCACCGTGGCCTGGGCCCTGACGATCGGACCCTGGATGAACGCGGCGATGCCATGGCGGGATGCGTTCATCGCGGCATTCAGCGTGGCGGCGCAGATTTTGCAGGTGAGGAAAAACATCGAGAACTGGCCGCTGTGGGTGGTCGTGAACCTTGTCGCGGTGGCGTCGTACTGGAGCGCAGAGCTGGCGTTCACGGCGTTTCTCTACCTGGTCTACCTCGGGCTGGCGGTGGCCGGCTGGCGGGAATGGCGGCGGGCGATGGAGGGCGCGGCATGACTGGGCGGTCGAGCGTAGGGGCGTTCCTTGCGGACGCCCTTCTCCCCGCCATCAAACCGGGCGTCCGCAAGGAACGCCCCTACATTCGGGCAACGCGACGGGGACGTCGCGTCTCCCACCCATCCATGAGGCCAGTCGAACCATGACGGCCGCAATCAAACGCATCGCCGTTTTCGGCACGGAGTCGACGGGCAAGACGACGCTCGCGCAGAGGCTCGCGGCATATTTCAGCGAGCCGTGGTCGGCGGAGTTCGTGCGGGAATTCTGGGACCTGCGAGATGGCAAGATCACGGCGGCCGACCTCGGGACCATTGCGCTCGGGCAGATCGCGAACGAGGACGCGGCCCTGGCGGGCGCGCGGCGGGCGGTGTTTTGCGACACCGAGCTGCTGACCTGCACGATCTGGAACGACCTGCTGTTTCCCGGCGCGTGTCCTGCCTGGGTTCGGGCGGAGGCGGACGAACGGGCGCGTGGTTATGCGCTGTACCTACTCTGCGACACGGACGTTCCCTTCGCGCCGGACCCGCAGCGCTGCTTTCCGGTCGAGACGGGACGGGCAAATGCCCGGCGGGTCTGGCGCGAGATGCTGGAGAAACGCGGGCTGCCGTTTGTGGAGATCCGGGGCGACTGGGCGCAAAGAGAGGCTGCGGCGATTGCGGCGGTTGAGGCGGTTTTGGCTGCGGGTGCTGAAGGTGGAGCGCGTTGACCTCAACGCGCTGGTTGGCTCCGTCAGCAGTCAGACGCGGGCGGCGACTTTCAACGCGTTGGGGTCAACGCGTTCCACCGACTTACAGGTTCTTCAGCCGGAAGTTCCGGTACTCGACTTTCATGGGGGGGCCGACGTGGACTTGGACGCCGAGGAGTCCCTCGAAGGCACGACCCTTGGCGTCGTCGTCGATGACCACGTCCATCACGTGGCCGTTGAGAATGTGGATGAGCACGTTGCCGCGAACGATGAGATGGTACTCGTTCCAGTCGTCGTTCTTGATGAAGGCCTCCATGGCCTTGGTGTCGCCGAGCGTGGCGATGATGCCGGGCTTCTTGCCCTCCTCGATGTGCGTCATCTGCCCGCGGAGGGCGAGGAAGGTGCGGCCGCGTTCCTCGTAGTTCTGGCCGGTGTAGCGGACGCCGTTGGCGTTGCGGTCCTGGCCGTCGATATCGGCCTGGTAGCCGCGCATGACGTATTTCTGATCGGGGAGCTCCACGCTGCGGTAGTTGATGCCGCTGTTGCCGTGGGAAGTGATGCGGTACTCCACCTTGAGCTCGAAGTCCTTGGTGACGCCGCCGCGCCAGATGATGAAGGTGTTCTGCTTGACGATGGTTTCCGGCGTGATTTCGCCGACGAGGCAACCGTTCTCGACGCGCCAGTATTTCGGGTCGCCGTCCCAGCCGGCGAGGGTCTTGCCGTCGAAGATGAGCTGGTAGCCGGTGTTGTCGTCGAGCGCCGGGACCGGCTGGGTTTGCTGGGCGACGGCGGCGGTGCGGCCGAGCAGAAGGGAGGTGGCTAGGATGGCGAGAAGGGGCAGGGGTTTGAGCATGTTCATGGGGAAGGCCTGACGGATTGGGGAAAGAAGGGTGATGGGGCTCATTTCTTGCAGGAGCCTGCTTGCAGGCGATTCATAGGGGAGCCGCTTCCGGCTCCACCGCGGAACGAGAAGCCGTTTCGCTACGCTCATCGACTGCAGGCAGTCTCCGACAAGAAGAAGGATGAAACCGATCCGGGCGTCCACGAGGAACGCCCCTGCGAGACGCATTCAATACTCCACGTCGCGGCAGCGGGCGTCGAGTTGGCGGGCGATGAGGTCGATCTGCTCCGCGGTGAGTGCGGGTGTACCGCGCGGAAGGACGGCGAAGAGGATCTCCTTTGGGTTCAGCACATTCACCGGGCCCGCTCCGCGGCGGATGATCATCCAGCCGGGAAAAGTCAGGATGGGGCTGACGGGTGGACGCTGGCCGAGGAGCTGCGCGAGCCAGTCTGCGAGCCAGCGTGCCTGGCGCTGCGCTTGTTCCAGGCCATGGCGGTCCTCGCCCCACGGGTAGGCGAGTACCTGGCCGTCATAGATGATCTCGTGCTCGGCGAAGCCGCCGCGCGCGCGACCCTTGCGCCGGGTCTTGGTTTCGATGGCAAACACCCCGCTTGGGCCCACGGCAATGTGGTCGATATTGAACGGGGACTTGGCCTCGCCGCAGGGAATGTCGTGAAACACGCGGAAGCCCTGCGCCTTCAGCGGCTCGAGGGCCTCGGCGACGATGCGCTCGCCGAAATAACCGAGATAGCGGTTGGCCAATTCCCGGCCTTTTTGAGCCAGAAAGCGACTGACAGCGACGAGACTGGCGATGAGAGCGACCAACGTGGCGACAAGACCGATGTCTTGCCAAGGGCCGGCCAGGTGAATGGTGATCAGGAGCAGTGCCGCGGACACGACGACAGGCAGGCAAAAGGCGAGGAGAAGATAGTCGATCATGCGCTCCTCGAGCTTGGTCAGCACGCGATGCTGCGTTTCGCCCGGACCGCGCAAAAGCTTCAGGCTTTCCGGGAACGGCCGGCGGTCTTTCCGCTGGTGCTTCATCCAAAGAAACATTCCAACCACAAAAGTGAAGAACACCACGATGTAGGCCGAGACAATCACCCAGGACGAAAGCATCTCGCAGGCTGCGGTAATCCCGGCCGTGTATGCAAACGCTTTGACGTGGCTGGGCCGGCCCTCTCAACTTCGAGCAATGGAACCCCTGCCTGCCGCCGTCACCCCCGGCGTCACGAAGAAACGCGACACGCTTTACCTGCAAGTGCTCGTGGCCGTTTTGCTTGGTGCGCTGCTCGGCTACGTGAAGCCCACGTGGGGGGTGGCGATGCAGCCGCTCGGCGACGGCTTCATCAAGCTGATCAAGATGCTGATCGCCCCGATCATTTTCACCACGGTGGTGGCGGGCATCGCCGGCATGGGGGACCTCAAGCGCATGGGCCGGGTGGGCGCGAAGGCGCTGATTTATTTCGAGATCGTAACGACGGTGGCGCTGCTGATCGGCCTGGTCGTGGCGAACGTGTTCCAGCCCGGCGCAGGCATGCACGCGAACGCGGCCACCCTCGATACCAAGTCCGTGGCCAGCTACATCAACGCCGGGCGCGAGCAATCCACCGTCGCGTTCTTCCTCAACATCATTCCGAAGACATTTGTCGGGGCGTTTGCCGACGGGGAGATCCTCCAGGTGCTGCTGCTGGCGATCCTCTTCGGGTGCGCGCTCGGGCGGATCGGGGAGCACGGTCGCCCGGTGATCAACCTGGTCAACGAGATCGCCCGGGTGATCTTCGGGATCGTCGGGATTGTCACCCGCTTCGCTCCGCTGGGGGCGTTCGGCGCGATGGGCTTCACGATCGGCAGGTTCGGGGTCCATGCGCTGGTGTCGCTCGGGCAGGTGCTGGCGACGGTGTACCTTACGTGCTTCCTGTTTGTCTTTCTCGTGCTCGGCGGGATCGCGCGCGCGGCCGGATTCAGCCTGTGGCGGGTAATGAAATACATCCGGGACGAGATCTTCATCGCGGTTGGCACCTCCGCCTCGGAATCGGCGCTGCCCGGCCTCATGGCCAAGATGGAGCAGGTGGGTTGCGCCCGTTCCGTCGTGGGCATTGTCGTCCCGGCGGGCTACTCCTTCAACCTCGACGGCACCTGCATCTACCTGACGTGCGCGGCGCTCTTCGTGGCGCAGGCGACGGACACGCCGCTCACACTCGTGCAACAGCTCGGCCTGCTTGGGGTCATGCTGATCACGTCCAAGGGGGCGGCGGGCATCACGGGCAGCGGCTTCATCGTGCTGGCGGCCACGCTGGAGACGACGGGCAAGATCCCGGTGGCGGGGCTCGCGATCATCTACGGCGTCGACCGGTTCATGTCCGAGATCCGGACGTTCACGAATCTTATCGGCAACACCGTCGCCACGCTCGTGGTGGCGAAGTGGGAGGGCGCGTTCGATGCGACGAAGGCGGGGGAGATTCTGGCGGGGAGGATCGAGCCGCCAGTCTAGAGTCGAGAGCAAGGCGAGCAAAACTCCCGCTGTTTTCAGGCTGATTCTTTCACGACCGATTTCCGGCTCTCGACTCTCAGCCCCGGACTCTCGACTCGAATCAATCCCCCTCAGTCGTAGAACATCGCCTCGTTGGTCTGGAAGAGGGCGTGGGCGAGCTTGGTCCAGGCGTCGAGCGGGGCGCGGCTGGTGAAGGCGGCGGCGCCGGGCTCGCCCTGGAAGACATTTTTGCCGCGGATGTTTTGCGCGGCGCGCTGCGCCTGCTGGATCTGGCGCTGGGCCTGCTGGGACTGAAGCTCGGAGGCGCGCGTACTGGCGGGAGCCTCGGTGGACGTGCCGCCGGGATTGTTCTGCACGTAGCGCTCGGAGATTGTGATTTCCTGCCGGGTCGGGGGACGCTGGAAAATCGCGAGGTAGAGCGAGGTGACGCGCTCGTCGTCAGTCCCGGACTCGAGGAATTCCGGCCGGTGGGTGAGCTTGCGGGCGGTTTCGATGACGAGGGTGCCGTTCATCATGAAGAGGGACTGCTGCGGCACGATGGTCAGGTAACGCCGGCCGGAGGGGACGCTGGGATTGGGGAAATCGAACTGGGTCAGGATCTCGGCCGGGTTCGTGCGATCGATGTAGGCGTAGACGGCGCGGCGCGTGGCGAAGTCGGCGCTTTCGATGCGCACGGGGCGGCCGCCCATCGTCGGGTCCAGGGTGCCGGCCATGGCCAGCAGGGAATCGTGCAGCTGCTCGAAATCGAGCCGGCGCAGGTTGTACCGCCAGTGCAGCTTGTTGTCCGGGTCGGTGTCGGTGTACAGCGGGTTGGCCGCGGCGCTTTCCTGATAAACGCTGCTCAGCACGATGAGGCGCTGCATCTTCTTGATCGACCAGCCCTCCTCCATGAAACGCGCGGCCAGATAATCCAGCAGCTCGGGATGGGTGGGCGGCGACGACATGTTGCCCAGGTCGTCGGGCGTGGCGACGAAGCCCTCGCCAAAATGCTGCTGCCAGAGACGATTCACGAGGACGCGGGCCGTCATGGGATTGGCCGTGCTGGCGATGGCCTCGGCGAGTTCGAGGCGTCCGCTGCCGGTGCGGTATTCCGGGCGTTTTTTCGGATCGGCCGAAAGGATGTCGAGGAAGCGCCGGGGCACGACCTCACCCTTGTTGGCGGCCTCGCCGCGGATCAGCACGGGATAATCGTGGGGCATACGGGCGTCGAAAATGGCGTTGGCCCGCGCAGGGGCGCCGGGGTGGGTGGTCTCGAGGTCGCTGACCTCTCGCTCGACCTCCTGGATTTTCCTCAGCAGCTCATTGCGTTTTGGCTTGTCGACAATGCGAGTCTGCACGAAAGCCCGGAAATCCTGAAGCGCGGCCGCCTCCTTCTTCTTCAGCTCGTCCGTTTTCGCGAGGTAATCGAGCAATTCGGGCGTCTTGGGCAGGGAGGAACGGATCCACGGTTCCTGGCCGATCTCCTCGGGTTCGTACGTGTTGGCGAAAATGCCGTAGAGTGAGTAATAGTCCTTCTGCGGGATGGGATCGAACTTGTGGTCGTGGCAGCGGGCGCAGGAGACCGTCAGGCCCAGGAAGGCCTTCGACGTGACGTCGATGCGGTCGTTGATGATGTCATCCATGCGGCCGTCGAAGCGGTTGCCCAGGGTGAGAAAGCCGAGCGCGGCGCGCGAGCTGCCGTCCATCTTGGCGATGTCGGTCTTGGTCTTCTTCGCATTCTCCTCGATCAGGCGGTCCGCCGCGAGTTGTTCGAGGATGAACTGGTTGAAGGGCTTGTCCTGGTTGAAGGCGTTGATGACGTAGTCGCGGTAGGTCCAGGCATCGGGATAACGCGGGTCGGCGGGACGGCCCATGATCTTGGGCGGCTCGCCCTTGGTGTCGGCGTAGCGGGCGACATCCATCCAGTAGCGACCCCAGCGTTCGCCGTAGTGGGGCGAGGCCAGCAGGCGGTCGACGACGGTGGCGAAGGCGTCCGGGGACTTGTCCGCGAGGAAGGCCTGCACTTCCTCCTCGGATGGGGGCAGGCCGACGAGGTCAAAGGTGACGCGGCGGATCAGCGTGCGTTTGTCCGCGGGCGGGTTGGGGGCCATGTTGCTGGCCTCGAGTTTATCGAGGATGAAATTATCCACGGGGGTCTGGCACCAGGCGGCGTCCTTCACGACCGGCGCGGGGGATTTTTTCACCGGCAGGAAGGACCAGTGCTGGCGTCCGACGCCGCCGTAGGTGGCCGCGCTGCCCTTGGCCTCGAGCGTGCGCGGATCGGGCGCGCCGCGCCGGACCCACTCGGTGAGGTCGGCGACCTGCTGGTCGGAGAGCTTTTCCCCCTTGGGCGGCATCTGCAGGTCGGGATCGGTGTAGCGGACGGCCTGAATGAGAATGCTGTCGTCGGGCTTGCCGGCAACGATCACCGCGCCCGAGTTGCCGCCGTGGACCAGGCCCTCCTGGGTGTCGAGCATGAGGCCGCCCTTGACCTTGTCGGCATCGCGGCCGTGGCACTTGTAGCAATGCTCGGCCAGTACCGGGCGGATCTTGTTTTCGAAAAACTGGAGGTCGGCCGGGGAGATGACGGCCGGGGTGGCGGCGGCATGCGCGGAGGCGGCGAACGCGCCGAACGCGAGCACGGAGAGAAGTGCGCGGAGGGCAATCGCTGGAGCAGCGACCTCCCGGTCGCTGTCGGAGCGCGACCGGGAGGTCGCGTCTCCATCAAATGCATGAGACGGACGCTCACCGGAATGATGTCCGATATGTGAAGGGTTCATGCCAGAAGGGGCTGCACGACGTTGCCGGCCACGTCGGTCAGGCGGAAGTCGCGGCCGTTGAAGCGATAGGTGAGCTTGGTGTGGTCGAAGCCGAGGCACTGCAGGATGGTAGCGTGCAGGTCGTGCACGTGGACCTTGTCCTTGATCGCCTCGGCGCCGAATTCATCGGTGGCGCCGTGGACAATGCCGCCCTTGACGCCGCCGCCGGCCATCCAGGTGCAGAAGGCCTTGTTGTTGTGGTCGCGGCCGGGCTCGTCGTAGCCGTTGCGATCCTTGGTCGGTTTACGGCCGAATTCGCCGCCCCAGATGACGAGGGTGGAGTCGAGCAGCCCGCGCTGCTTCAGGTCGGTCATGAGGGCCGCGAGGGGCTTGTCGATTTCGCCGGCCTTCACGGTGATGCGCTCCTGGAGCTTGTCATGGTGGTCCCAGCCGTCGTGCCACGCCTGCACGAAGCGCACGCCGCGCTCGACGAGGCGGCGGGCGATGAGGAGTTGCTTGCCCTGCGGGGTGTTGCCGTAGGCGGCGCGGACGGACTCGGGCTCCTTGGAGATATCGAAGACGTCGGTTGACTCGGCCTGCATGCGGAAGGCGACCTCGTAGGAGTTGAGGCGGGTCTCGAGCGCGGCCTCGTTCGCGAGATTGTGGGCCTGGATCTCGTCGAGCTGGTGGACAAAGTTGATCTGCCGGCGCTGCTCGGCCGGGGCGAGGTATTGGTTGCGGATGTTCTGGATCATCTGCTGGACCGATTGCGCCTGGGTATTGACGGATGAGCCCTGATAAACGCCCGGGAGGAAGGCGGCCTGGTAGTTGGCCGCGCCCCCGGGCGGGAGACCGCCGCTACGGAGGGAGATGAAACCGGGCAGGTTTTGATTTTCGGTGCCGAGTCCGTAGATCACCCACGAGCCCATGCTGGGCTTCGGGATGCGCAGCGAGCCGGTGTTCATGAAGACCGTGGCCACATCGTGCGCGGGAATGTCGGTGTACATCGAGCGGATCACCGCCATGTCGTCGATGTGCTGGCCAAGATTCGGGAAGAGCTCGCAGACCTCGGTCCCGCTCTGGCCCATCTTGGTGAACTTGAACGGCGAGCCCATGGCGATGCCGCCGTCGGGCAGCGTCTTGCCGTCCATGCGGGAGAGGGCCGGCTTCGGATCCCAAGTGTCGACGTGGGAAGGTGCCCCCTGGGCAAAGATATGGATGACCGACTTGGCCTTGCCGGGCAGGGGAGGAAGTCGCGGAGCGAGAGGATTCAGGGCGGTTGCCGCCGGTGCGGCGAGCAGATCGGAGGGCAGCAGTGTGGCCAGACCGAGGGCCCCGAGTCCCAAGCCGACCCGGTTCAGGAACTGGCGGCGCGTCAGAAAATAGTCCTCAATGTTGGTCGAAACTCCACAACAGTGGTGATGATCATGCGACATGGAAGGAGGGGGTTAACGTTAAGGAACAGATTGCAGAACGTGACGCCGGTTCCTGCATATGAGTTTCATCAAGGCTCCGATTGTTGCAAGTGCGGCTGGCTGCATTGGGCCCTGGGCGTTGCGAACCCGGCGGATGCAAATTTCGAGCGCACAGGCTATGTCATGCGGAACGACCACACGTCCTGATGGTCGTGCCAGCCGCGCGCCTGATAGCGCACCAGTTGCAGGCGGTCCGAGACGTCGGTGGTCACGTGTTTTTTAATGTAGTCCTCGGAGTGCAGCGTAATGCCGTAATAACCCGTGTCGTCGTAGGGCGCGTAGCAGTATCCCTCGCGCTGAAAATCCGCCTTCATGCGATCGGCTGCGGCGCGAAAGGGCTTGCCGTAGGCGCGCAGGCCCGGGCGCGTGAAACAGCTCTCGCCATGGGTGGTAAACACCAGCACTCCGCCCGGGCGCAGCGCCGGGCTCAATTTTCGCAGCAAGGCGGTGCAGCGCGCGGGGTCCAGATGGGTCAGCAGGGAGCCGACCCAGATGAGGTCGTAGGAGTCGGGAAATTTCAGCTGGTCCAGGTCGTCCGAGGAGTAGACACCCTTCACCCCGAATTCCTCGCGGCAAAAATCGACCCCGGCGCGGTCGATGTCGCAGGCGGTGATGCCTGCCGGATTGATCCGGCTTTGCAGCCAGCGGAGAATCCGCCCGTGTCCGCACGGCAGGTCGAGGCAGGTCTGGATGTCCGAGAAATTCCGGTTCATGGCTGCCAGCGTGGCGGCGCAATTGTCCAGCGCGGACCTACCCACCGCCAAATAGTCGTTGAGCCCCGACTGCGATGGCCGCGTCAGGATCGTGTCGCACGTATGGATCCGGCCAATGGAGCCCGGCAGGGCATTGGTCGTGATCGAGCGGGGCAGGCGGCCGTGAAGTCGCCGGGGGCAAATGCGCCTCAGGAAGAAGCGCTTCAGTTTCAGGGCATAAAACGTCCGGTCCTGATTCGGCATGGGGGTAGTTTCATTTTCAAGGTGAGTCTGCCGCCCAATCGGCGAGGCGTCATCAATTTTCTTCGGGATACGTGCAGGGGTTCACGTCGGCCTGACATCGCTCGGGGACTGACTTGAATCCAGTGTCTCTAGGGATTCGGCAGTGGATCAGTTTGCCGATGATTGGAGGTAGGAGCGGCTTTATGCCGCGATGTGTCGCTCCGCGGACCCAACCCTCGCGGCATAAAGCCGCTCCTCCATTTTCAAACTGATGCACCACCGGGATTCCTTCCGGGGCGTAGGAGGAATTTAGACGGAAGCGGTTCCGTCCAAGGGAGGCATGGGCACATCCAGGGTGGCCGCGATGGCGCGAAGCAGCTCGGCCTCGTCGATCAGGATCCGGCCATCCGCCCCGACGACATGGGCCGCGGCGACCAGGGTCCGTTGCTTGATCGGTCCGCTGGCGGCGGCGAGCTTGTCGAGCGCGGCGTCGAGTTTTTCCAAGCTGGATGCGGATTCGTCGAGGAACGTGAGCCGGGCCTCGATGAGCTTGATTTGCGCGGCGCCGGCGGCGAAGGCGGCGCGGGCGTCGAGGTCTACGTTACTGGCCGCATGGGCGAGGGCGGAGAGGACCACGGAGATCTCCTCGGTGACCGCGTTAAAGGAGTAGATCTGGATGACGCCGGCCCGCGATGGATCGCGCCCGAGGTCGAGGGAGCGGATGAGCAGCTTCTGCAACGCGAACTCGAATGGACTGACCCGTCCGTCGGCGTGCACGAGTTCGTCGAGCGTATCGAGGATCGGGGCGAGCTCGGCGGGCGCCACCGGACGGAGGGCGGGCAGCGTGAGCTGGACCAAGGGCAGACGGTGCTCGGGCCGCAGGGTACGGAGCGAGGGATCGAGCTCATCGAGCACGCGGAGGGCATCGGCGCCGGCCCGCGTGGCGACCAGCTGGCGCTGGCGTTCGCGGACGGCGAGGTCGTCCTGGTCGAGCAATACACCGTAGAGCAGGGGCGCAGCCTCGCCGGCGGTGCGGGCCGCGGCGCGGAGACGGGCCGGCAGGGTGTCGAGGAGCGACTGGGCGCCGGTGATCTGCTCGGCGGTGAGTGTACCGACCGCGGTCATGGCACGCATCGCGGGCGAAACCGGCGGTTGGGGCCGCTGGGGTGCGAGTCCGGCGAGGGGAGGGACCAGGCCGGCGTCGCGGAAGGATTCATGCGCGACGTCCACCACCTCCGGGGGATCGAACATCTTGCCGTCAAACTGCGGATCGATGGCCCGGATGCGCTCGTCGAGCGGCGGGTGGGTGGCCCAGGCACCGCCGAACATGGAGGTGAAGCCCTGGGCGAAGAAGAAGTGGCCGATGGCGGTGCCCTTGGCGGACTGGAGGGACGAGCCGAGGGCATAGCCGCCGATTTTCTTCAACGCGCCGGTGAGGCCGCTCGGGTTGCGCGTGAACTGCACCGAGGAGGCGTCGGCCAGGAACTCGCGCTGGCGCGATACGGCCGCCTGGATGAGCCGGCCGAAGAAATAGCCGACGTAGCCGATGACCAGCAGGGCCACGCCGACGGCGGCGATGGCGATCACGGCGCCGCCGCCGTTCTTGCTGTCCCGCGAGCTGACGCGCGCGTTGCGCAGGCTGAAGAGGATGCCGCGGCCGGCGATGCCGATGACGAGGATGCCGAAGAGGATGGCGCTCAGCCGGACATTCAGGCGCATGTCGCCGTTCAGGATGTGGCTGAACTCATGGCCGATCACGCCCTGCAGCTCGTCGCGGGTGAGCTTTTCCAGGGTGCCGCGGGTGACGGTGACAACGGCGTCACCGGTGGTGAGTCCGGCGGCGAAGGCGTTGATCGCGGGTTCGTCGTCGAGGATGTAGACCGCGGGCATGGGGACGCCCGAGGCGATGGCCATTTCCTCGATGACGTTGAGGAGGCGGCGCTCGTGGAGATCGGTGGTATGCGGATCGACGCGCCGGCCGCCGACGCTCTCGGCGACGGCGGAACCGCCGCTGGAGAATTCATTCCACTTGTAGAGGGAGGCGAGGCCGACCACGGCCAGCGTGCCGAGGCAGACCTCCGCAAAAACCGCCGGTTGCCAGAGCGGGCGCCCGGGAGCGGCCGGGGCGTCGTACGCCGCATATCCGCGATGACGTTGCACCCGGCCGGAGGCCTGGCCGATCAGGAAAATGGCGGCGAAATAGCCGGCGACGATGGTGCCGATGACGGCGAGCGCGAAGAGCGCGACCAGGCGGGTCGTGCGCTTTTTCGCCCGGGCCTGAGCCTCGAAGAAATCCATCGCGTTCCGGCCGGGCCCTAGGCCGCGGGGTCGGGCATCACCACCACCGCGGTGCCGTAACACAGCACGTCGGTGACGCCGGGCGTGATCTCGGTGGCGTCGTAGCGGAGCCCGATGATGGCGTTGGCCCCGAGCGTGGTTGCGTGGCCGCAGAGCCGCTCAAAGGCATCCTGGCGCGCCCGCTCGCACAACTCGGAGTAGAGCGTGATATTGCCGCCGAACAGGGTCTGGATGCTGGCCCCGATGTTGCCGATGACCGAGCGGGAGCGGACGACAATGCCGCGCACAGTCCCGAGCTCGCGGGTGATGCGGAATCCGGCCAGCGAGAAGGCCGTGGTGTGGTGCATGGACGCGCAGCCCTCAGTTGAAGCTTACCTTCGGCGCGTTTCGTTCCGCCGGGTCGTCGATCTTGAAAAGCTCGGCGGGGAGGAAGCCGAACATGCCGGCGAAGATCACGTTGGGAAAGGTTTCGCGCGTCGTGTTGTAGCCCATGACGCTGTCGTTGTAGGCCTGCCGGGCGAACGCGATCTTGTTCTCGGTCGAGGTGAGCTCCTCGGTGAGCTGCATCATGTTCTGGTTGGCCTTGAGGTCCGGGTACTGCTCGGAGACGACCATGAGGCGCGAGAGCGCGCCGGTGAGGCCGGACTCGGCGGAGACCAGGCTCTTCATCGCGCCGGCGTCGGCCGGGTTGGCCGCGGCGGACTGCGAGGCGGCGAGGGCGATGTTGCGGGCCTTGATGACATCCTCGAGCGTATCGTGCTCGTGCTTCATGTAGCCCTTGGCGGTCTCGACGAGGTTGGGAATGAGGTCGTAGCGGCGCTTCAGCTGCACGTCGATCTGGGCGAAGGCGTTGTTGAAACGGTTGCGCAGCGCGACGAGTGAGTTGTAAATGCCGGCGATCCAGGCGCCGAGGACGATGACGAGCAGGACCAAGACTCCGAGGACAATGACGAGAACTTTCATGATGGGATTGGGTTGATTAAAACCGCGGGCCAGTTTGCGTCGGGAACCGAATGGCGCGAGAAGTAACTAGTTACAACACGGTTGATTGTTTCCACCCCGCGAAACAAACTCGCCGGTCGCGTATGGTTTCAAAAATTTCCGTCCTTCTGCTGCCGGCGCTTTTGCTCCAGGCGATGCCGGCGCGAGCGGAGGAACCGCTCAATCCGGCGGCACCGTTGCTGCAGGCCGGCGAGATGCGTGCGGCTCCGAGCCAAGGTGCCCTCACGCTGGCCGCGGCGCAGCGGGCGCAGGAACTCGGGCTGCCGTTGGTGGCGGCCGGCCTTTACCGGCAGCTGCTCGCGGTGCCGGCGGGCGCCGGCGGGGATCGCGCGCAAATGACACTGGCCCTCGTGACCGCGCTGCTTGACGGCGGCGACATCCCCGGGGCCGCGCAGGCGCTGGAATTGCAGACGGTCCCGCTACGCGACAGCGCCTGGCACCTGCGCGCGGGGCTGATCGCGGCGTATGAAAAAAAACTCGATCCGGCGAAGGCCGAGCTGGCCCTGGTGAAGCTCGACGAGCTGGCGGCGGCGGACAAGGGCTGGTGGTATTTCCTGCAGGGCATGCTGGCCAACGTGGAGAACAATGCGCCCAAGGCGCTGGACTTTTACGGTCAGGCCGTCGCGGCCGGGCAGGCCGAGATGCCCCGGTCCAGGTTTCTGCTGGCGACCGACCAGGCGCGGCTGATCCTCGGGACCGTGCGGGAGAGCGATGTCGAGGCCGCGCGCAAAAATGCCGAGAACACCCAGGGCAAGCCCATCGGTTACAGCTTTGCCCGGGATTATGCCATCATGCTGGATGTCATTGGACGGAAACCCGCGGCGGTCGAGGTGGTTGCTCGCCAGCTGCGCGGACTGCCGCCGGACGAACGCGGCGAGGCGGACAATCTCCGTCTTCTACTGGGCCTGATCGCCGGTGCCGGGGACGGGGCGGGACGCAATGCCCTAGGCCAGTTGGTGGCCAATGGCACCGACCCGGAAAAGCAGCGCATCGCGCTGCAATTGCTGGCGCGGGCCTCCCGGGACGGCCCGGCCAAGGCGGACTTGCGCCGGCAACTTGGCGACTTGATCGGCGCTCCGAAGCCCTCACGGATCCTCGAGGATCTGCTGGCGATCCGGGCCCAGATGGCGCTGGACGAGAAAAATTATGCGCAGGCGGAGGAAGACGCGAAGGCGCTCCTTGAAAAATTTCCCGGCTCGCAGCTCAAGGCTCAGGCGCTGGGCTTTCTCACGAGTGCGGCGTGGGATCAAGGCCGTTACCGCACTGCCGCCGACTACGCGTCGAAGGCGCGGGCTGAACTGCGGCCCGCGGACCGCCAGACCCGGGCCGAACTGGGGGTGCTGATCGCCGAGGCCTGGTTTCGCGCCGAGGATTTTCGCAATGCGGCGGACGCCTACAACGCGGTCCTGGCCGAGCCACCGACGGGGATGGCGACCGGCGGGTTGATGTTCCAGCGCGTGCTGGCCGAAATTCGTGCCGCGAATGGTGACGACAAGGGCGTGGGAGTACGGCTGCGGGCCATCGAACCGTTGCTGGACGGGCTGGCGCGCGATCCGGGTTTTGATGCCGTCAATCGCTGGCAGTCCGAGTGGAACCTGGCGCAGGCGTTGTTTAAGGCCGGGGAAACGGCCGCAGCCCTGGGCCGGGTGAACCAACTGCTGGCCAAGGCGCCGCCCCGGACCGAGGCGCCGGGTTCGGCGCAGGCGCTGCCGGCCGATCTGCGCGCCCGCATGGAGTGGCTGCAGGTGAGGCTTTCCCTCGATGCGGGGATGCCAGCCCAGACGCTTGAATTGGCGAACGGAGTGATGCCCGCGCTGGACGGGCTGGACCCGAAGCTGCACGACATGATTGCGAGCCAGGTCGAACTGTTGAAGGCGCAGGCCGATTTCGCCCTGGCTGGAAACGGGGCCGATCCCGTGCGCGAAAACAATGCGAAGGAACTGCTGGCGGCCTTGCGGAAAAATTTCCCCGGCAGCGACGCCGCGGTGTATTCGTACATCATCCAGGCCGATTACAACGAAACTAGGAACAACATCGTCGAGGCGCAACGGCTCCTGACCAGCCTGGTCGGGGAATTCCCCGCAAGTTCGTACGCTCCCTATGCGTCCTATCGGGCGGCGCTCTATGACGAAAAACTTGGACGGACAGGTCCGGACGGCGCGATCATTCGCCTGGAGCAGCTGATCAAGGACTACCCGCAGAGCGACTGGGTGTTTGCGGCGCGGCTCAAGGAAGGCGATCTGTATGCGGCGCGGAACGATTTTCCCCAAGCCCAGAAGAACTACCAGCTGATCCGGGATCAATTTCCCCGGCATCCAGGGGTCCTGGCGGCGGAGCTGGCGCTGGCCGATTGCCATGCCGCGCAGGCCGCGGGGGATATCCAGCATGCCGACCGGGCGAAGGAGGGCTACGAACGGTTACTCGCGCTGCCCACGGCACCACTCGACTTGCGCGTGGAAGCGGGCTTCAAACTGGGCACCATTCTCGTCCGACTCGGCGACACCAAGCGGGCGGAGGATTGCTGGTTTCGGGATGTGGTGAACCAGTTCCTGATCGAGAAACCGGAAGTCGCCGACAAGCTCGGCCCCAGCGGACGCTACTGGATGTCGCGCACGCTGCTGGAGCTGGGAGACCTCCTGAAAAAAGAGGATCGATTGGACGAGGCGCGGAGGGTGTGGAACATCATCCTGGATAAAAAACTCCCCGCGGTGAACGAAGCCCGGGAGAAACTGGGGGAGAAGGTGGCACCGCCGGTTCCCTGATCCAGGCCGGGCCCCGCTTGACCCCGGTGCAGGCACCCACTCTAAACTTTTAAACCGATGTCTGCTTTTGATTTCAGCCTTTTCGCGAAGGGTGGCCCGATGATGTGGGTGCTCCTGTTGATGGGGCTTATCTTCCTCGTGCTCACGATCGAGCGCGTCCTTTACCTGCACCGCGGCCAGATCCGCTCGACGGCATTCATCGGCGGAATCAAGAACATCCTGGCGAAGCGGCGCATCGTGGAGGCCCTGACCGTGTGCGAAGAGACGCCCGGCCCGGTGGCCGCCGTGGTGAAGGCGGCGTTGCTGCACGCCGACGACACCGCGGAGGTGATGCGTTTCCATGTGCAGGAGGCGGCCGTGGTGGAACTCCCCGTGCTCGAGCGCCGGCTGGGTTCCATTGCGGCCATTGCGCAGGTGGCCCCGCTGGCCGGCCTGCTTGGGACCATCCTCGGAATGATCACGACGTTTGCGGCCTTTGAAAAGGGTGGCGACTATGCAACGGCCGGCGCGCTGTCGCACGGCATGTGGCAGGCCCTGCTGTGCACGGGTGCGAGCCTGATCCTCGCGATCCCCGCGCACTTGGCGCACCATTTTCTCGCGGGCCGGGTTCGGGCGATCGTGCGCGACGTGGAATGGTCGGGCAACGAGATCATGAAGTACCTGCTGACTGAGTATCGCGGGATCAAGCCGGGTGGCGCGGAAGCGGCGGAGACTGTGGCCAAATGATCACGCGCCCGCTCGATCTAGCCTCGAAATTGCGCCCCGAACCGCGGAATTTCGATTTCCTGTTCCTCGTCAATGGCGCCTTGATTGTGCTCTTTTTCTCATTGTTTGGCTCGCGCTTCGTGTTCGCGCCGGGGCTGGGGATTGATTTCCAGCTGCCGCGGGTGCCCGGTTCGGTCTTGGGTGCGGCGCAGACCACCCACTATGTCAGCGTAAAACGCGGGGGCATGCTTTTTGTCGCGGATCAGGGGCAGGTCAGCCTGCCGCGACTGCGTGAATGGTTAAAGGATCAGGCCCGGGTGACAAAGCATCCCGTTCTGCAGATCAATGCGGATGCCGGCGTGGAAATGTCGGTGCTGGCCGAGATTTATACTGCCGCCCGCGAGGCAAACTTTCAGGTATTGGAGGCGGCCGAAGCCGTGCGCGTTGCGCCCGGCGATCCCAATTGACCCGACATGACGTCGTCTGGGACAAGCGAAGGGCGGGTATGGGCCATGGCCGTTGCCGGAGCCATTGCCGTCATACTGGCAACTCTGCTGCTCTTTCGCGCCCCGAGCACTACGCCATCGCTGGCCAAGGCGGTGCCGCTTCCGGCCTTGACCTTCAAACAGCAAAATGGGGCGGGGGAGGCGGATTTCTATGATCCGACCCCTCTTTTCCTGCCGACGAAATGGAATGCGAGGCCAAATGTCCTGCCCAATGATGCCGTGCGTGAACCGGGGGACGACTTTCGCTACGAGGCGAAGGCGACTCCGGACGTGAATGCCGCCGCGCTGGCGTTTCCGGGGAAAATCAAGGTGCCGGAGAAGGCGGCCGAGGCCCAGGATTTCTGGACGCAGGAGGCTCCCTTTCTTGGCATTGGCCAGACGGATATGAAGCTGGATCCTCTTCCTGCGCGTGACGCCCTCATGGAGGTAATGACAGCGAGCGATGGCCGGCAGGTTTTCACGCACGTTTTCCCCCTGAACAGTGCCTTGGCTCCGGGGTCAGGCGGCTGGCAGCCCATGGAATTCCTCGTGGCCGTGGAGCCCGCCGGGCTGGTCGGCCTGCCAACCCCCGTTCCCAACTCCAATGCGGCGGAAATCATCGCGCGCCTCCAAGTTAATCTCGCCAAAGTGCTCCGGCTGAGCCAGCCATTGGCGCCCGGATTTTATCGGATCAAGGTTGGACCCTAGGTTTTTGCGAAAAAGGTGAATTTGCTGTTGACGGTTGAATTCACGGGGCGCACTTTCTTCCCTCTTTTTCGTTTTTTGACGCAGTCTTGGTCTGCCCAGATAGCTCAGTTGGCAGAGCACGTCCTTGGTAAGGACGAGGTCGCCGGTTCAAATCCGGTTCTGGGCTCCAGGGTCAAAAAACACCGTCGGCGGCTTCTCCGACGTTAAACCAGAGGTCATATTTCCAATCCTAAAACCAACCAAACGTCCCCTCCATGGCTAAAGGCACATTCGAACGCAAGAAACCGCACGTTAACGTCGGCACCATCGGCCACGTCGACCACGGCAAAACGACGCTCACGACCGCGATCCTCGCGGTGCAGGCGCGCAAGGGCCTCGCTGAGGTCAAGTCCTACGCGGATATCGCGAAGGGTGGCACCGTCCGTGACGCCTCCAAGATTGTGACGATCTCGGTGGCCCACGTGGAGTACGAGTCGGACAAGCGCCATTATGCGCACGTCGACTGCCCCGGACACGCTGACTTTGTGAAGAACATGATCACCGGCGCGGCCCAGATGGACGGAGCCATTCTCGTCGTCTCGGCCGCTGACGGCCCGATGCCGCAGACCCGCGAGCACATCCTCCTCGCCCGCCAGGTCGGCGTGCCGAAGATCGTGGTGTTCCTCAACAAGGTCGACCTCATCGACGACAAGGAACTGCTCGACCTCGTCGAGATGGAAATCCGCGAACTCCTGACGAAGTACCAATTCCCTGGCGACACCGCCACGATCATCCGTGGTTCCGCCACGGCCGCTCTCGAGGCGAAGCCCGAGGGCGAGAAAGCCATCACCGACCTGATGACGGCCATCGATACCGACATCCCGGAGCCCATCCGCGAAATGGACAAGCCGTTCCTGATGTCCGTCGAGGACGTGTTCTCGATCACTGGCCGCGGCACCGTTGCCACCGGTCGTATCGAGCGCGGGATCATCAAGGTTAACGACACCATCGAGATCGTCGGCCTCAAGGACACCACCACCTCGGTCGTCACCGGCATCGAGATGTTCCGCAAGCTGCTCGACAGCGGTCAGGCGGGCGACAACGTCGGCATCCTCCTGCGCGGCATTGAAAAGGAAGGCATCGAGCGCGGCCAGGTGCTCGCGGCGCCGAAGTCCATCAAGCCCCACAAGAAGGCCAAGGCCGAGATCTACGTCCTCTCCAAGGAAGAGGGCGGCCGGCACACGCCATTCTTCAATGGCTACCGCCCCCAGTTCTACTTCCGCACGACGGACGTGACCGGTGTCGTCAACCTGCCCAAGGGCGTGGAGATGATCATGCCGGGCGACAACATCAGCGTCGAAATCGATCTCATTGCCCCCATCGCGATGGAGACGACCCAGCGCTTCGCCATCCGCGAGGGTGGCCGTACGATTGGTGCCGGCCGTATTACCGAGATCATCGAGTAACCGGTCACTTAACCTTCCAACCACGAAGTGCCGAGGTCTCATAGTGGGGCCTCGGCTCTCGCGTCTAAAGAAAGCAAACCACAGGGGTGTAGCTCAATTGGTAGAGTAGCGGTCTCCAAAACCGTTGGTTGGGGGTTCGATTCCCTCCGCCCCTGCCACTTTCCCTCATGAAAAACCCGTTCAGCAGCGCGCGCATCTTCTTCACCGAGATGGTCGGTGAGCTTCAGAAGGCCACCTGGCCGACCCGCACGGAATTGCGCGACTCCACGGTCGTGGTCATCGTGGCGGCGGTTATCCTCGGGCTTTTCACGAGCATCAGCGACTACGCCCTCTACCAAGTCGTCGATCTGCTCACTTCCCTGGTCAGCTGACCCCTTTCATAATCATGGCCGCCCAAGTCACCGCGCCCCCCGGCGCCCAGTGGTTCGCCCTTCACACGCTCTCCGGCCAGGAGGGCAAGGTGAAAACCTACATCGAGAAGTTCAAGAAGGTCGAGGAACTCGACGACTACATCATGGAGGTCCTCCTGCCCACCGAGGTGGTTTCCGAGGTCAAGGCCGGTAAGAAGTCGACGAAGGTCCGTAAGCTCTACCCCGGCTACGTGTTCATCCAGATGCGCCTGTATGACGAGGAGAGCCGGGTGATCAACAAGCCGTGGTATTTCGTGAAGGAAGTCGCGGGCGTGATCGGCTTTGTCGGCGGCGACAGCCCCGCGGCGCTTCGTCAGGCTGAAATTGACGAGATCAAGGCCCGCATCGAGGCCGCCAACGGCAAGGAAGTCCCGAAGGTTCAGTACACCGTCGGCGAGGAAGTGAAGATCAACGACGGCCCCTTCGCCAATCTCAACGGCCGCATTGACGAAATCGATCCCGCGCGCGGCAAACTCAAGATTTCCGTCTCCATTTTCGGCCGGTTCACCCCGGTCGAGCTCGAATACTGGCAGGTGCAGCGCGTCACCGAGTGACCGCCGCCGATTGTCCAACCGCACCCATCCGCTAAACATCCTTTCCCATGGCTAAGAAGATCCAAGGTTACATCCGCCTCCAACTCCCGGCTGGCGCCGCCAATCCCGCGCCGCCGGTCGGTCCCGCGCTCGGCGCGCAGGGCGTCAACATCATGGCGTTCTGCAAGGAATTCAACGCGAAGACCAAGGACCAGTCCGGCATGATCCTGCCGGTCGTCATCACGGTGTTTTCCGACAAGAGCTTCACGTTCATCCTGAAGTCCCCGCCGGCGTCCATCCTCCTGAAGAAGGCGGCCAACATCGCCAGCGGCTCGGCCAAGCCCAACCAAGACAAGGTCGGCAAGGTCACGAAGAAGCAGCTGGCCGAGATCTACCGCATCAAGATCAAGGATCTCAATGCCAAGGACGAGGCCGCTGGCATCAAGATCATCGCCGGTACCGCCCGCAACATGGGCATCGAAGTCCTCGACTGATTTTTATCCGCACCACCTAAAAAAACTCAACGCGGGAGTCCCACCCGGGACGTTCGCACCGCACGGAGTATCAATGGAAAAACACAGCAAACGCTACCGCAGCGCCATCAAGGCCGCTGATCTCACGAAGGAATACCCGCTGAAAGAGGCGGTCGAAATCCTCGCCAAGTTCCCCAAGGCCAAGTTCGACGAGACCGTCGAGCTTTCCTTCCGCCTCGGCGTGGATGCCACCGCCGGCGAACAGATGGTGCGCGGCACCACCCCCCTGCCGAACGGCTCGGGCAAGAAGGTCCGCGTGCTCGTCTTCACCGACGATGTGCCGAAGGCCCTCGCCGCGGGCGCCGACCACGCCGGCCTGCAGGACATGATGGCCAAGATCAACGAGGGCTGGCTCGATTTTGACGTCGCCATCGCCACCACCGAGGCGATGAAGACCGTCCGCACCATCGCCCGGGTCCTTGGCCCGAAGGGGCTCATGCCCAACCCGAAGAGCGGCACCGTGACCGACGACATTCCAGCCGGGATCAAGGCCGTGAAGGCCGGCCGCGTGGAGTTCAAGATGGACAAGGCCTGCAACATCGGCGTCGGCGTCGGCAAGCGTTCGTTCACCCCCGAGCAGATTCTCGAAAACGTCCAGGTCGTCCTCGACGCCGTGGGCAAGGCCAAGCCCTCCTCCTTCAAGGGCGGCAACTTCATCAAGGCCGTTGCGATCTGCTCGAGCATGAGCCCGGGTGTGCGCATCGCGTCCGCGGAGTTCAGCAAATACTAACCGGAACCCGACCATGAGAGCCGAAAAAAATTACCTGATCGCCGAGGTCGAGAGCCACCTCAAGAAATCCGACTACGTCATCCTCGCCAACTTCACGAAGGTCACCGTGGCCGACGTGGCCGAGCTGCGGGCACGCCTTGCGACCGAGAAGGCCGAGTTTCACGTCGTCAAGAACAGCTCGCTGCGGGTCGCGGCCAAGGCCTTGGGCCTGCCCGACTTCGAAAATGCGCTGACCGGCCCGACCGCGGTCGTCGTGGGCGGGAAAAATTCCGCCGGCGTGGCGAAGATCCTGAAGAAATTCTTCGAGGAAAAGCAGAAGCTCGAGGTCAAGGTGGGCGTGATGGACAAGAAGCTCATCACCGCCGCCGACCTCGCCAAGATCGCCGACCTGCCCTCGTTCGGGGCGCTGCGCTCGCAGCTCCTCGGCCTGTTCTCGCAGAACGCCGCGGCCTTTGTCCGCGTGCTCGACGCCCGCGTCAAGAAGGAGCAGTCCGCCGCCCCCGCCGCCTGAACTCAACCCTTACCACTTAAATTTCATTCACTTTTCCCGGCGCGAGCCGGGAGGAAACATCCAAGAAGGCAGGCTAGGGGATACGTCTCTTAAACGCGTCTCATTTCCCGAGACCGCTAGTCCACCGAAGGAAAAACGAACATGAGCAACATCACAGACGATCAAGGCATTGAATGGCTGAACGGCAAAACTGTTCTCCAGCTCGCCGAGCTAGTTAAGACCCTCGAGGGCAAGTGGGGCGTGTCCGCCGCCGCTGCCGTCGCCGCTGGCCCGGCCGCTGGTGCCGCGCCCGCCGCCGCCGCCGAGGAAAAGACCGAGTTCACCGTTGTCCTCCTCGAGGCCGGCGCCAACAAGATCGGCGCCATCAAGGAAGTCCGCGCTATCACCGGCCTGGGTCTGAAGGAGGCCAAGGACCTCGTGGAAGGCGCCCCGAAGCCCGTCAAGGAAGGCGTCAACAAGGCCGAGGCCGAGGAGATCAAGAAGAAGCTCGAGGCCGCGGGCGCCAAGGTCGAACTCAAGTAAGACCACTTGGCGTTTCCCCCCGCAGATTCTCCGAAAATTTCGGGACAGGCCGTGCCTTCGCGCGGCCTGTCCTTTGCCTTTTTCCGTTTCCGTTCTTTCTTGGTGCGCTGACGCGGTCTGCCCGCTTTTCCGCACCCGCTCTTTTCGCCGCTCTCACTCACTCAACCGGGACATCTCATGGCCGACCGCACTCACATCGAACGCACCAACTTCGGCAAGCTCCGCGAAGTCATCCAACCGCCGAACCTGATCGAGATCCAGATCACGTCCTACCTCGATTTCCTGCAGAAGGGCATTCCCGACAAGCAGCGCAAACCGCAGGGCCTCGAGGCCGTGTTCCGTGAGGTGTTCCCGATCGAGAGCTACGACGGCCGTCTCGTCCTCGAATACGTCTCCTACACGCTCGGCGACCCCAAGAACACCGAGATCGAGTGCATCCGCGAGGGTATCACCTATTCGGTGCCGCTTTACGTGAAGCTCCGCCTGCGCGAGGAGGACTTCATCAAGGATGAAGAAATCTACATGGGTGAGATCCCGATGGTGACCGAGCGTGGCTCGTTCATCATTAATGGCGCTGAGCGCGTCGTGGTTTCCCAGCTCCATCGTTCGCCCGGCATCGCCTTCGAGGTCACGCCGCATCCGAACGGCAAGCTGCTTCATTCCTTCCGCATCATCCCCGACCGCGGCACATGGCTCGAGGTGCAGTTCGACAACAACGACCTGCTCTACGTCTACCTCGACCGCCGCCGCCGCCGCCGCAAGTTTCTCATCACGACCCTGCTGCGTGCCATCGGCTACAGCTCGGACATCGACCTGCTGAACCTCTTCTACGAGATCAAGGACCTGAAGGTCTCCAAGGCGCTCGACATGGAAAACGTTTCCACGCTCGTGCTCGTCGAGGATGCCATCGACGCGCAGAAAGGCGTCGTTCTTGCCCGTGCGTTCGAGCCGCTCACCAAGGCCATCGTCCGCACGTTCGAGAAGCATGACATCACGTCCATCCGCGTCATCGACACCGCGGTCGACGAGGGCGCGCTCATCCGCGCGCTCAAGAAGGATCCGACCCGCAACGAGGAGGAGGCTCTCAAGGAAATCTACAAGCGTCTCCGTCCCGGCGAGCCGCCGACCACCGCCAATGCCAAGGCCCTTCTCAAGCGCCTGTTCTTCGACCCGAAGCGCTATGACCTCGGCCGCGTCGGCCGTTACAAGATCAACCAGAAGCTCGGCCTCAAAACCAGCCTGGAGCAGCGCATTCTCGAGTCGCAGGACATCGTCTTCGCCACGAAGTACCTCGTGCGCCTGAAGAAGGGCGAGGGCGTGGTCGACGACATCGATCACCTCGGCAGCCGCCGCGTGCGCACCGTCGGCGAGCTTCTCGCCAACCAGTGCCGTGTCGGTCTCGCCCGCACCGAGCGCCTCGTCCGCGAGCGCATGACGATGTACGACCAGAGCGTCGACTCGATCACGCCGCAGAAGCTCATCAACCCGAAGGCGCTGACGACCGTCATCCGCGATTTCTTCGCGCGCAGCCAGCTCTCGCAGTTCATGGACCAGATTAACCCGCTCGCGGAGGTCACGCACAAGCGTCGACTGTCCGCCCTCGGGCCGGGAGGTCTCAACCGCGAACGTGCCGGCTTCGAGGTCCGCGACGTCCATCCGTCGCACTACGGCCGCATCTGCCCCATCGAGACGCCCGAAGGCCCGAACATCGGCCTGATCAACTCGCTCTCGACCTACGCCCGCGTAAACGAGTTCGGCTTCATCGAGACGCCCTACCGCCTCGTAAAGGACGGCCGCGTGTCCGACAAGATCGATTACCTCACCGCCGACCAGGAAGAGGCCAAGGTCATCGCCCAGGCCAACGCCGAGATCGACGACAAGAACTACTTCGTCGGCAAGGTCACCGTCCGGAAGGACGGCGAATTCCTCGAGGTTCCCGCCGCCGAGGTGGACTACATGGATGTGTCGCCCAAGCAGGTCATCTCGATCGCGGCCGGCATGATTCCCTTCCTCGAGCACGACGACGCCAATCGCGCGCTCATGGGCGCCAACATGCAACGCCAGGGCGTGCCGTTGCTGCAAGCCGAGGCCCCGTTCGTCGGCACCGGCATCGAGGAGCGCGTCGCGCGCGACTCGAAGATCGTCGTGGTCGCCGAGGAGGGTGGCATTGTGGCCTCTGTTGATGCGAAGCGCATCGTCGTCACCAAGGACGGCGAGCTGCCGCGCAACCTCAAGCACGAGCCTAAGAACCACGTTTACGTCTACGAGCTGCGCAAATTCATGCGCTCCAATGCCGGCACCTGCTTCAACCAGAAGCCGATTGTCGAGCAGGGCCAGAAGATCAAGGCCGGCCAGATCATTGCGGACGGTCCCTCGACCGATCACGGCGAGATGGCCCTCGGCCGCAACGTGCTCGTCGCGTTCATGCCGTGGAACGGCTACAACTTTGAGGACGCGATCCTCATTTCCGAGAAGGTGCTCCGCGAGGACATCTTCACTTCGATCCACATCCAGGAATTCGAGGTCACCGCCCGTGACACCAAGCTCGGGCCGGAAGAAATCACCCGGGACATCCCGAATGTCGGTGAAGAAGCGCTCAAGAACCTCGACCACAACGGCGTCATCCGCATTGGTGCCGAGGTGAAGCCCGGCGACATTCTCGTCGGCAAGATCACGCCCAAGTCCGAGACCGAGCTCGCGCCCGAGGAAAAGCTCCTCCGCGCCATCTTCGGTGAAAAGGCCGCCGACGTGAAGGATACCTCGCTTGTCGTCCCGTCCGGTGCCGCCGGCATCATCATGGACGTGAAGGTCTCCTCCCGCATCGACAATCAGCAGGAGAAGCTCTCGCCGTCCGACCGCCGCCGCCAGATCAAGCAGATCCAGGAGGAGTACAAGACGCAGATGGACAAGCTCCGCGAGGGTCTCACCGAGGCCCTCTCCAACATCCTCCTCGGGGAAAAGATCCCGCTCGACGTCATCAACGGCGAGTCGAAGGAAATCATCATCCCGGCCAACCGGAAGATCACCAAGACGCTGCTCCGCAAGCTGGCCGCCGTCTCCAAGCACGTTGAGATCGACCCGTCGCCTGTGCGCATCAAGATCATGGAGATCATCGGCTCGTACCAGACGAAGTTCGACGAACTCGAGAGCGATCGTGAGCGCAAGATCGGTTCCGTGGAGTCGGGCGAAGGCTCGGCCGACGGCGCGATCAAGCAGGTCAAGGTTTACATCGCCACCAAGCAGAAGCTCGAGGTTGGCGACAAGATGGCCGGCCGTCACGGCAACAAGGGTGTGGTCGCCAAGATCGTGCCCGAGGAAGACATGCCGTTCCTGCCGGACGGCACCCCGGTTGAAATCTGCCTGAACCCGCTGGGCGTGCCTTCGCGCATGAACGTCGGCCAGGTGCTCGAGACCCATCTCGGTTGGGCCTGCAAAAAGCTCGGCCTGAAGGTTGCGACGCCCGTCTTCGATGGCATCTCCGAGAAGAAAGTGCGCGAATACCTGAAGGAGGCCAAACTGCCTTCCTCCGGCAAGAGCCCGCTCTTCGACGGACGCACCGGCGAGAAAATCGACCAGGAGGTCGTCGTCGGCTACATCTACATGATGAAGCTGAACCACCTCGTGTCGCACAAGATCCACGCCCGCGCGGTCGGCCCGTACTCGCTCGTCACCCAGCAGCCGCTGGGCGGCAAGGCCCAGTACGGCGGCCAGCGCTTCGGCGAAATGGAAGTGTGGGCGCTCGAGGCCTACGGCGCGGCGCACACGCTGCAGGAACTGCTCACCGTCAAGTCCGACGACGTGCAGGGCCGCACCAAGATCTACGAGTCGCTCGTCAAGGGCGACAACACGCTGCAGGCCGGCACGCCCGAGTCCTTCAACGTGTTGATCAAGGAAATCCAGTCCCTCGGCCTGGACATCAAGCTCAACAAGCGCGATGCGCTCGGCTTCGGCACCTGAGCCGCCCTCCGCCTCCGCCTTCACCCTTTAACAACATCAGGGAGCTAACATATGAGCATTCAACCTTCTGAAACCGCCGGTACCGCCGCGCGCGATGAGGTCCGCAACGCCATGGGCGACGTGGAAAACCCGTTCGATTGCGTTTCCATCACGGTCGCCTCGCCCGAGGTGATCCGCAAATGGTCGCGCGGCGAGGTCAAGAACCCCGAGACCATCAACTATCGCACCTTCAAGCCCGAGCCGGGTGGTCTCTTCTGCCAGAAGATCTTCGGCCCGGTGCGCGACTACGAGTGCGCCTGCGGAAAATACAAGAGGATCAAGTACAAGGACGTCATTTGCGACCGTTGCGGCGTCGAGGTGACGATCGCGCGCGTCCGCCGCGAGCGCATGGGCCACATCGAGCTGGCCGTGCCGGTGGCGCACATCTGGTTCCTCAAGAGCATGCCCAGCCGTCTCGGCCTGCTCCTCGACATGACCGCCCGTTCCCTCGAGCGCGTCATCTACTACGAGAACTACATGGTGGTCGACCCGGGCAAGACCCCGCTCGAACTCAAGCAGCTCCTTACCGACACCGAGTACCGCCAGGCGCTCGACGAGTACGGTGACGACTCCTTCGTCGCCAAGATGGGCGCCGAGGCAGTCCGGGACTGCCTTGTCAAGATGGACATGGAGGCGACCGTCGCCGAGCTGCACGAGCAGATGCGCGCGACCAAGTCGAAACAGATCAAGAAGAAGCTCTCGAAGCGGCTGAAGGTCATTCAGGGCTTCATTCACTCGAAGTCCCGTCCGGAGTGGATGGTCCTCGAGGTGCTGCCCGTCATCCCGCCGGACCTGCGCCCGCTCGTCCCGCTCGAGGGTGGCCGCTTCGCGACCTCCGATCTCAACGATCTCTACCGCCGGGTTATCAACCGCAACAACCGGTTGAAAAACCTGATGCAGCTCAAGACGCCCGATGTGATCATTCACAACGAAAAGCGCATGCTGCAGGAGGCGGTCGACGCCCTCTTCGACAACGGCCGCCACGGTCGCCCCGTCACGGGCGCCGGCAATCGTCCGTTGAAGTCGCTCTCCGACATGCTCAAGGGCAAGCAAGGCCGTTTCCGGCAGAACTTGCTCGGCAAGCGCGTCGATTACTCCGGCCGCTCGGTCATCGTCATCGGCCCGGAGCTCAAGCTCCACCAGTGCGGCCTGCCGAAGAAGATGGCGCTCGTCCTGTTCGAGCCGTTCATCATTCGCCGCCTGAAGGAACTCGGCTTCGTGCACACCGTGCGCGGCGCCCGCAAGATGATCGAGAAGAAGTCGCCGGAGGTCTGGGACATCCTCGAGGAGGTCACCAAGGGCCACCCGGTGCTGCTCAACCGCGCGCCGACGCTCCACCGCCTCTCGATCCAGGCGTTCGAGCCCATCCTCATCGAGGGCGAGGCCATTCGCATCCATCCGCTCGTCTGCACCGCCTACAACGCGGACTTCGACGGCGACCAGATGGCCGTGCACGTGCCGCTCTCGCTTGAGGCGATCATGGAGTGCAAGCTCCTCATGATGGCGACGTCGAACATCTTCTCGCCGTCCTCGGGCAAACCCATCCTCACGCCGTCGCAGGACATCGTCCTCGGCGCCTATTACCTCACCATCGAGCCGCGCAAAAAGCCCGCGAAGGGCGAGCGCGTGCCGCTCAGCAGCGGCTTGCAGGAGGTTCTCTACATCAAGGCGGACGGCGCCCTCAAGATGCACGACTGGGTGGAGATTCCCAATCCCGACCACGGTCGTGATACCGTCTTCGGCAACAAGGAGCGGAAAATCCTCCGCACCACCGTGGGCCGCGTGATCTTCAACCAGATCTGGCCCGAGGGCCTTGGCTTCATCAACTTCCCCGTGCCGAAGGCCAAGCTCGGCGACCTGATCCTCAATACCTACAAGATCGCCGGCAACCTGATCACCGTCGAAACCCTCGACAAGCTCAAGGAACTCGGTTTTCAGACCGCGTTCCAGGCGGGCATCTCGATCGGGATCGACGACATGATCATCCCCGAGTCGAAGAAGGAGATCGTCGCGGACACCCGCAAGAAGATCGCCGAGGTCGAGGCCCAGTTCAACAAGGGCATCATCACCGAGGGCGAGCGGAAAAACAAGGTCATCGATCTCTGGACCGGCACCACCGACCGCATCGCGAAGGAAGTCTTCGCGAAGCTGGAAAACAACGACGGCAAGACCGAGGTCAACCCGGTCTTCATCATGATGGACTCCGGCGCGCGCGGCAACAAGCAGCAGGTCCGCCAGCTGTGCGGCACCCGCGGCCTCATGGCCAAGCCGTCCGGTGAAATCATCGAGCGCCCGATCCTGTCCTCGTTCCGCGAGGGCCTCACGGTGCTGGAGTACTTCATCTCGACGCACGGCGCCCGCAAGGGTCTCGCCGACACCGCGCTGAAGACCGCCGATGCCGGCTATCTCACCCGCAAGCTTTGCGACGTGGCGATGGACGTCATTATTGCCGAGGACGATTGCGGCGCCCGCGATGGCGTCTGGAAGAAGGCCATCTTCGAGGGTGACGACGAAATCGTCGGCCTCCGGGAACGCATCATCGGCCGTTTCTCCAGCGACGACATCTACGATCCGCTCAACCCGTCCAAGCTGTTGGTTGGTTCCGGTGAGCTGATCACCGAGGAAATGGGAGCCAGGATCGACGATTCCGGCATTGAGCGGGTGAAGGTCATGTCTCCCCTGACGTCGAGCAGCCAGCACGGCATCGACGCCAAGAGCTACGGCATCAATCCCGCGACGAGCAAGGTCGCCAAGATCGGCGATTCCGTCGGCATCATTGCTGCGCAGTCGATCGGCGAGCCCGGCACGCAGCTCACAATGCGCACGTTCCACATTGGTGGCGTCGCGTCTGGCGGGTTCAAGACGCCGGAAATCCGCGTCCGCTCCAGCGGCCAGGTGAAGTACAAGGGCCTGCGCCTTGTGCCCACTGCTGACGGGGCGAGCATCGTGCTCAACAAGACCGGCACCATCCAGATCATCGATTCCGACGACAAGGAACTTGAGTCCTACAACATCGTGGTGGGCTCCTATCTGCCCATCGGCGATGGCGAAAAGATCGAGAAGGGCTCCGTCCTCGCGCAATGGGATCCGTACAACGTGCCCGTGCTGTCCGAAAAGGGCGGCACGCTCACGTTCAAGGACATGATCCCCGGTGTGACCGTGAAGCGCGAACTCGACGAATCGTCGGGCCGCATCGCCACCGTCGTCATCGAGCACAAGGAAGATCTTAATCCGCAGATCGAGGTGCTGAACGAAAAGGGCAAGCCCCAGGCGGCTTACTCGATTCCGGTCGGCGCTCAGATCGCCGTCAACGAGGGTGATATCATTACCCCCGGCGCCCTGCTCGCCAAGACTCCCCGCCAGGCGTCCAAGACCAAGGACATCACCGGCGGTCTCCCGCGCGTCGCCGAGCTGTTCGAAGCCCGCCGCCCGAAGGATGCCGCCGAGATGGCCCGCATCGACGGCGTCGTGTCCTTCGAGGGCACGGTCCGCGGCAAGCGCAAGCTCGTCGTGAAAAACGAGGAGACCCAGCAGGAAGAGGAGCATCTGATCCCGACCGGCAAGCACATCATCGTGCAGCCGGGTGACGTCGTCCACAAGGGCCAGCACCTCACGGAAGGCGCGGCCGACCCGCACGAGATCCTCGAGATCCTCGGGCCGAGCGCGCTGTACGACTTCCTGATCTCGCAGGTGCAGGAGGTCTACCGCCTGCAGGGCGTGACGATCAACGACAAGCACATCGAAATCATCATCCGCCAGATGCTCCGCAAGGTCCGCATCACCGATCCAGGTGACAGCGAATACTTCTGGGGCGAGCAGGTGGACCGTGCCGCGTTCCTGGTCGACAACAAGCGGATCGAGGAAGCCGGCGGCAAACCTGCCGAGGCGGAGCCGATCCTGCTTGGCATCACCAAGGCCTCGCTTGAGACCGAGAGCTTCATCTCGGCCGCTTCGTTCCAGGAGACCACCCGCGTGCTGACCGACGCGTCGACCTTGGGCAAGGTGGACATGCTCAAGGGCTTCAAGGAAAACGTAATCATGGGGCATTTGATCCCGGCCGGCACCGGCCTGCCGAAATACAAGAACCTCAAGATTACGCTGCCGTTTGGGGCGGAACTCACCGAAGACGTGAAGGCCGTGACCGAAGCAAGTTAAAAGCCAGCGACTTATCCACCCTGATTTTTCGAGGCCGCGGATGAAAATCCGCGGCCTTTTCATTGCTTGGGATCGGGGATTTCCGACGGGAGGAGACTTTCCCTCTGTTTCGGATCTTGGATCTTGGGTGATGGGGCAGGGACCTTCCCCGGCCCAAGCCCGCAGGGCAGTGTCTGGCACCGCTTGACCTATTGCCTGAAGCTTTACTGACGGGGACTTTTCCTTTCAGGAAATCCTCGAGCTATCCTTCCCGACTGTCCTGCCTGAAGATTTCGGCGTTGGGATTGAATATTCTGCTTGAGTTCCGTATCCGAACGACGACTTTGGACCCTCTCCGTTTTTCCTTTTCACGCTTTGTCGGCTTCTGCCGATGACGCTTTTCCTATCGTGAAACAGGTTTTACCGCCTTGTTTTCGCGATCATTTCATTTTTGGCCAAAAAGTTCTTGCCGAACTTTTGGCTGCTCGTCACTTTTCGCCTCTTTTCCCGTATTCCCATCCCTCAATTTCGTATGCCGACCATCAACCAACTCGTGCGCAAAGGCCGCCGCAAGGTGCGCATCAAGTCGAAGTCACCGGCTTTGGCAGGCAATCCTTTCCGCCGCGGCGTGTGCGTGCAGGTCATGACCCGCACCCCCAAGAAGCCGAACTCCGCCATCCGGAAGGTCGCCAAGGTCCGCCTCACAAATGGCAACGAAGTCATTTCCTACATTCCTGATGAGGGCCACAATCTTCAGGAGCACTCAATCGTGCTCGTGCGCGGTGGCCGCGTGAAGGATCTCCCCGGCGTCCGTTACCATATCGTCCGTGGCACGCTCGATGCCACCGGTGTCGAGAAACGCCGTCGCAGCCGTTCCAAGTACGGCGTCAAGCGCCCGAAGGCAGCCAAGGCCTGAACCGCTCCTTCCTAACCCATTTTACGTCATGTCACGCCGTCATAGAGCCGATAAACGTCAGGTCGAACCCGATGCCCGCTACAGCAGCCCGCTCGTTGCGCATCTGGTCAATGTCATCATGAAAAGCGGCAAGAAGAACCTTGCCCAGCGCATCGTCTACGGCGCGTTTGAAAAAGTTTCCGAGAAGCTCGAAAAGGGCGATCCGGTGGACCTTCTGCTCGGCGCGCTGGAAAATGCCCGTCCGCGTCTTGAGGTGAAGAGCCGTCGCGTGGGCGGCGCCACCTACCAGGTGCCGATCGAGATTTCCTTTGAGCGTCAGGAGAGCCTGGCATTGCGCTGGATCGTTGATGCGGCGACCGGCCGCAAGGGAACCACGATGAAGGACGCCCTCGCGGCTGAGATCATCGACGCTTACAACAACACGGGCAGTGTCGTGAAGAAGAAGGAAGACACGCACAAGATGGCCCAGGCCAATCGTGCCTTCGCCCACCTCCGCTGGTAACCAGTCCGGCCCTTTCCTCATGTCCGCTGTTGCTGCTCCCGTGAACATTACTGTCGTCACCGACAAGGCTAAGGTTTCCCCGGTCAATTCCAAGGACCGGCCGTTTCCGCTCGAGTGGACCCGGAATATCGGCATTGCTGCGCATATCGACGCCGGCAAGACCACCACGACGGAGCGCATCCTCTTTTATTCCGGCGCGGTGCACAAGATGGGTGAGGTCCATGAGGGCACCACGGTGACCGACTGGATGGAACAGGAGCGCGAGCGCGGCATTACCATCACTGCCGCCGCTATCTCCTGTGCCTGGAACGCCTCGTGCGGCCCGTGGAAGGGGATCAAGCAGCGCATCAACATCATCGACACCCCCGGACACGTGGATTTCACGGCCGAGGTGGAGCGTTCGCTCCGCGTGCTTGACGGCGCGGTCGCCGTGTTTGACGCCGTCTCAGGCGTGCAGCCCCAGTCCGAGACGGTCTGGCGCCAGGCCAACAAGTACAAGGTCCCGCGCATCGCCTTCATCAACAAGATGGACCGGGTCGGTGCCGACTTCCATCGCGCGATCGATGACATCCGCGTCAAGCTTAAGGGCAACGCCCACGCACTGTTCCTTCCCATCGGCAAGGAAGAGGGCTTTAGCGGCCTGATCGACCTCGTGCAGATGGTCGCGTATGTTTTCGATGAAACCAAGGATCCGCTCGGCCTCAGCCCGGTCACTTCCGACATCCCGGCCAATCTGCTCCCCGTCGCGAAGGAATACCGCGAGAAGCTCATCGAGGCCGTTTCCGATTTTGATGATGTCATTGCCGAGAAATATCTCAGCGGCGTCGAAATCACGGTCAACGAGCTGATGCTTGCGGTCCGCAAGGCCACGATCTCCCTCAGCTTCTGCGGCGTTGTCCCTGGTTCCGCCTTCAAAAAGAAGGGCATCCAGCGCCTGCTCGACTGCGTCGTGAATTACCTGCCGAGCCCGATCGACGTCCCTCCGATGACGGGCCAGGACAGCGACGGCAAGCCGGTTGAGGCCGTGGTGAACGACAAGGCCAAGATGGCCGGTCTCGCCTTCAAACTCTGGACCGACCCGTTCGTCGGCAAAATCGTCTTTTTCCGGGTCTACACCGGCATCGTGCACAAGGGCACCGCGCTCTATAATCCGCGCACGCGCCGCAGCGAGCGCGTCTCCCGCCTGGTGCTGATGCGCGCGATGGACCGCGAGGAAATGGACATGGCCTACTCGGGGGACATCTGTGCACTTGTCGGGGTGAAGGACGTCATCACGGGCGACACGCTCTGTGACGAGGACTTCGATATCCGCCTCGAGCCGCCGTCCTTCCCCGAGCCCGTCATCTCGATGTCGATCGAGCCGAACTCGAAGGCCGACCAGGAAAAAATGGGCACCGCGCTCCAGCGCCTCGTCGCCGAGGATCCGACCCTCCGTGTCTCCACCGACCCGGACAGCGGCCAGACCATTCTCTCCGGCATGGGTGAGCTCCACCTCGAAATCATTCTCGATCGCATGAAGCGCGAGTTCAAGGTCGAGGCCACCTCGGGCAAGCCGCAGATCGCCTACCGCGAGACGGTCACCGTCGCCTCCGAGGGCGAGGGCAAATTCATCCGCCAGTCGGGCGGCAAGGGCCAATATGGCCATGTCTGCCTCACGCTTGCGCCGAATGAAAAGGGCAAAGGCATCGAGATCCTCAACGAGACCGTCGGTGGCTCGATCCCGAAGGAATTCATCAAGCCCTCCATCGAGGGCATCAAGGAAGGCGCGAACAATGGCGTCATCGCCGGGCATCCCGTGGTCGATGTCATCGTCAAGATCACGGATGGTTCCTTCCACGAGGTCGACTCGTCGGAAATGGCTTTCAAGATGGCCGGCATCTTCGCGTTCAAGGACGCGATGAAGAAGGCCAGCCCGATCCTGCTCGAGCCCATCATGGGCGTCGAGGTCACGACCCCCGAGGAATATCAGGGCGATCTCATCGGCGACATCAACCGCCGCCGCGGCCGGATCAACGGCATGGAGAACAAGGCCGGTGCGTGCATCATCGATGCGCAGGCGCCACTCGAGACCCTCTTCGGCTACGTCACCGACATCCGCTCGCTCTCGAAGGGCCGCGCCAGCGCCGGCATCACGCCGTCACACTTCGAGCAGGTTCCGAATTCGCTGTTGCAGAAAATCGTCGAGTCCACCGCCAAGGGCCCGGCCCGTTCCTAAACCCTCGTTCTTTTTACTTCATGAAAGGCCAACGCATCCGCATCAAGCTCCAGGGCTTCGACTATCGCGTCATCGACCAGTCCGCCACGGAGATCGTTGAGACCGCCAAGCGCTCCGGCGCCCGCGTCTCGGGCCCCATCCCTCTGCCCACCCGCATCGAGAAGCTTTCCGTGAACCGCTCGCCGCACGTCGACAAGAAGTCCATGGAGCAGTTCGAGACCCGCACGCACAAGCGGCTCATCGACATCATCGAGCCTACCGCCCAGACAGTGGACGAACTCAAGAAACTCAACCTCCCGTCCGGCGTGGACATCACCATCAACGTCTAAGACTCCCCCTTTCTTCCAACGTTAGCAGCTGCCTGTGTGCCCTTCGTGGCACCGCCAGGTTTCGACTAATGTAGGTCCTTAAACGGAATTTTTCCACCTACCGCTTAGCCCATGATCTCATCCCTTCTAGGCAAAAAAATCGGCATGACGCAGGTCTACGACGCTCAAAACGTCCTGGTCCCCGTCACCGTGGTTGAAGCCGGACCCTGCTCTGTGGTCCAGGTGAAGACTGTTGAAACCGACGGCTACAACGCCGTCCAGATTGGCTTCTCGACCAAGAAGACCAAGAACGCCAGCAAGGCCGAACTCGCCCACGCGAAAAAGGCCGGCCTGGACAACGCACCCCGCGTGCTGGGCGAAGTGCGCCTCACCGCGGCCCCCACGCTCAAGGTCGGGGATGTCGTCACCGTCACCGCCTTCACCGAGGGCGAGTTTGTCGACGTGATCGGCGTTTCCAAGGGCAAGGGCTTTCAGGGCGTCGTGAAGCGTTTCCGGGTCGCGGGTGGTCCCGCCGCCCACGGCTCGATGTTCCACCGCCGCATTGGTTCCATCGGCATGCGCCAGACGCCTGGCCGCACGTGGAAGAACCAGTCGATGCCCGGTCACATGGGCTCCGAGCGCCGCACCATGCAGAACCTCCGCGTGGTCAAAATCATCGCCGACAAGAATCTCATCCTAGTGAAGGGCTCGATTCCCGGCGCCAACGGCGACGACATCCTCGTCCGCTCGGCCATCAAGGGCCAGGGCCCGGCCAAGGCCGCCAAAGCCTAACTTGGAGAAAACGCAGACATGAAACTTACCGTATTCAGTTCCGACGGCACCACTTCGCGCGAACAGGACTTCGCCGACCTGCCGACCTTTGAGGGCGACAAGGGCCTGCAGGCCGTGAAGGAAGTCGTCGTCGCCATCAATGCCAACAACCGCCAGGGCACGCACTCCACGAAGACTCGCGGCGAAGTCCGCGGCGGTGGCAAGAAGCCCTGGCGCCAGAAGGGCACCGGTCGCGCCCGCGCCGGCTCCATCCGCTCGCCCCTTTGGGTTGGCGGCGGCGTCGTGTTCGGCCCGAAGCCCCGCGATTACTCGAAGAAGATCAACGGCAAGGTGAAGAATCTCGCGTTCAGCCGCGCCCTCTTTGACCGCGTGGTGGCCGGCGAAATCGCGGTCATCGAAAAGTTCGAGGCGCCCGCGGCCAAGACGAAGGGCATGAACCTGGTCGTCACCCGCATCGCCCCGAAGGGCCGGGTGCTCCTCGTGGACGCGCCCTTTGCCGTCGAGACCACCCGGGCCTCGCGCAATCTCGAGCGGGTCTCCCTCCAGGAGGCCGCCAAGCTCAACACCCACGATCTCTGCCAATACAAGAAGATCGTCGTCAGCACCAAGGCCCTCGAGGCCATCATCGCCCGCATCAACGGAGGTAAAAACTGATGAACGCCAGCAAGGTCTTGAAACTCGTCCGTCTCACGGAAAAATCCAACAAGCTCAGCTCCGAGCTCGGCCAGTATACCTTTGAGGTGTTCAAGTACGCCAACAAGCACGCGATCGCCGAGGCCGTGGAGCAGACCTTCAAGGTCACCGTGCGCCGGGTGAACGTCCAGAATTACCGCGGCAAAAACAAGAAGAGCCGCACCGGTCGTCCGAGCGTGGGTTCCGACTTCAAGAAGGCGATCGTGACCCTCAAGGCCGGCGACAAGATCGAGCTCGTCTAACGCATTCCGCCGCACCCGGAGAAATCCCACCATGCCCATCCATTCCTTCCGCCCGCTCACGCCTTCCGGACGCTTTACGTCCCTGAACAAGGTCGTGGGCCTCGTCAGCACCAAGCAGCCCGAGCGCAGCCTCACCGAGGCCAAGCACCGGACCGGCGGCCGCAATAACAACGGCCGCAACACCTCCCGCCATCGCGGTGGCGGGCACAAGCAGCGCTATCGCATCATCGACTTCAAGCGCAACATCCTCGACATGCCCGCGAAGGTGCAGGCGATCGAGTACGACCCGAACCGCACCGCTCATCTCGCCCTTCTGGCCTACACGAATGGCGAGAAGCGTTACATCCTCGCTCCCGAGGGCCTGCAGGTCGGCACCTCCATCGTGGCCGCAAATACGGCGACGACGAACGATTTTCTCGTCGGCAATAATTTCCCGCTCCACCTGATCCCGCCGTCCACGAAGGTGCACGCTGTCGAGCTCGTCCCGGGCCGCGGCGCCCAGATCGCGCGCACGGCCGGCTCGTCGGTCGAGCTCATCGGCATCGATGGCACCCAGGCCCAGCTCAAGATGCCCTCCGGCGAACTGCGCTTCGTCCACGCGAATTGCCGCGCGACCATTGGCCTGGTCGGCAACGGCGACCATAGCAAGCAGTCGCTCGGCAAGGCTGGGCGCGCCCGCTGGCTCGGACGTCGTCCGCACGTCCGTGGCGTGGCGATGAACCCGGTGGACCACCCCAACGGCGGCGGCCAGGGCAAATCCAAGGGCGGCGGCGGCCGCCAGCAGCTGGTTTCCCCTTGGGGCCAGCTCGCCAAGGGCTTCCCGACGCGGCGCCGTTCGAAGCTCTCGAACAGTGTCATCATCGTCCACCACAACGGCCGCAAGCCGCGCGGTCAGAAATAACCCCGGCACTTTCGCACCATGGCACGTTCCATCAAAAAAGGCTTCTTCGTTGATTACCACCTGCTCGAGAAAATCGAGAAGGCGGTCAAGACCGGCGCCAAGAAGCCCATCCAGACCTGGTCCCGGCGCTCGACCATCACGCCCGATTTCATCGGCCATACGTTCAGCGTGCACAACGGCAAGATTTTCACCGCTGTTTACGTCACGGAGAACATGGTGGGCCACAAGCTCGGCGAGTTCTCCCCGACCCGCACCTTCAAGTCGCACGGCGGCCTGACGCGCAAAGAAATTTAACCCTTACCGAACCGAAACTCAAAAGGGCAGGGCGCCTCGCGCGCCGCTGTCGCCGCAACCGGAATCACACCATCATGGAAGTTCAAGCCCTCACCCGCTACGCGCGCATGTCGCCCAAGAAAGTGCGCGAAGTGGTCCGCACCATCCAGGGCCGCAAGGCCGCGGAAGCCGTCGATTATCTGACGCTCATCCCGCGCAAGTCCGCGCGCCTCATTGCCAAGACCCTCAAGAGCGCCATCGCGAACGCCGAGAACAACAACAATCTCTCGGCCGACAGCCTCACCGTGAAGAGCGCCACCGTCGAGAACGGCCCCGTGCTCAAGCGCTTCAAGGCCGGCGCCCGCGGCACGGCGATGCCCCGCCGCAAGAAAATGTCCCACATCCGCATCATCCTCTCGGACGGCAACTCCAACTAATTTTACCATGGGCCAAAAGACCAATCCGATCGGTTTCCGTCTCGCCGTCCGCCGCAACTGGCAGTCCCGCTGGTTCGCGACCAAGAAGGACTTTCCCAAGCTGCTGCTGGAAGACCAGGTCATCCGCACCAAGCTCATGGAGAAGCTGAAGCAGGCCTCCGTGCCGCGCATCTTCATCGAGCGCGCGTCCAACCGTGTCCGCGTCAAGATCTACACCGCCCGCCCCGGCATCGTCATCGGCCGCAAGGGCCAGGAGATCGAGAAGATCAAGGACGAGCTCGCGAAACTGACCGGCAAGGAGATCCTCCTCGACATCCAGGAGGTCAAGAAGCCCGAGATCGAGGCCCAGCTGGTCGCCGAGAACGTCGCGCTCCAGCTCGAGCGCCGCATCGCTTTCCGCCGCGCCATGAAGAAGGCGGTCGAGATGGCCATGGCGCTCGGCGCCGAGGGCATCCGGATCCAATGCTCTGGCCGCCTCGGCGGCGCGGACATCGCCCGCCGCGAGTGGCAGCGCAAGGGCCGCGTGCCCCTGCACACCCTGCGCGAGAACATCGATTACGGCTTCTCCGAGGCCCAGACCGTTTACGGCAAGATCGGCGTCAAATGCTGGATCTGCAAAAAGGAAGCCGACGCCGCCTAACCCAAGTGCAACTTACGAGGGGCGGCAGGCGATTGGTGCAACCGATCACGCCGTCCGCAAATCGTAATTCGTAATTTTTAAAATCGTAAATTCCCATGGCTCTCGCTCCCGCCCGTACCAAATACCGCAAGTCCCAGAAGGGCTCCCGCGCCGGCAATGCCAAGCGCGGCAACACGCTCGCCTTCGGTGAATTCGGCCTCCAGTCGCTCACCCGCGGCCCGATGACCGGCCAGCAGATCGAGGCTGCGCGCGTGACCATCTCGCGCCACCTCAAGCGCAAGGGCAAACTCTGGATCCGTATCTTCCCGCACAAGCCCGTCACCAAGAAACCCGCCGAGGTCCGCATGGGCTCCGGCAAGGGCCCGGTGGAGTTCTATGTCGCGGTGATCAAGCCCGGCGCGGTCCTCTTCGAGCTGGGCGGCGTGTCCGCCACCATCGCCAAGGAGGCCTTCCGCCTGGCCGATGCCAAGCTGCCCTTCCACTGCCGTTTTATCGCCCGCGAGGGCGCGGTGGTCTGAGGCGCCAACCAATTAACGCACCGTCCGCCATGACCACGAAAGAAATTCGCGAACTCGCCCCTGCCGAGATCACCACCAAGCTCCGCGAGACCCGCGAGCAGCTCCTCCAACTCCGCTTGCGCAAGCAGACGGGCCAGGTCGAGAAGACCCACGAACTGCGCGTGCTCCGCAAGGATATCGCCCGCCTCGAGACCCTCCTGCGCGAGAAAAACCAGAAGGCGCCCGCCGCCGCCTGAATTAAGCGCGATAAGCCTTAAGTTGTAAGAGCGTAAGCCAGCCCGCCATCGCACCTCCGACTTAAACCTTACTCCTCTTAAACCTTACAGCTACTTACACCGCCATGTCCTCCGCCACTCCCGCTACGCGTAACACGCGCAAGACCATCATCGGCAATGTCACCAGCCGTTCCGGCGACAAGTCCGTCAAGGTCACCATCCCTTACAAGACGCCGCATCCGCTCTACCACAAGGTCATCAATCGCAAGACCGTCGTGCATGTGCACGACGAGAAGAACGAGACCAAGGTCGGCGACAAGGTCGAGATCATGGAGACCCGCCCGCTCAGCCGCCTGAAGCGCTGGCGCGTGCTCAGTGTCGTCGAGCACGCGGTCACCACCGATGCCGTCGCGATCAGCGAGGCCGACGTGGCCGCCCAGGTCCCGACCAAAACCACCATTCCCACGCCTGCTCCGCAGGCCTGACCCTTTTAAAATCCAACCCTCCCAGGAGGCCCGCCATGATTCAACTGCGTTCCATTCTCGAAGTCGCCGACAACACCGGCGCCCGCCGTGCCGCCATGATCAGCCGTAAGGGCCAGATCACCGACACCGCCGGCGTGGGCGACATCATCACCGTCCACATCAAGGAGAGCACCACCGACGCCACCGTGAAGAAGGGCGAGGTCGCCAAGGCCGTCGTCGTCCGCACGAAGGCGGCGGTGCGCCGCAACGACGGCAGCTACCTGCGTTTCGACAGCAATGCCATCGTCATCATCGACGCGACCAACAACCCGAAGGGCACCCGCATCTTCGGCCCGGTCGCCCGTGAACTGCGCGCGAAGAACTTCATGAAGATCATCTCGCTCGCTCCGGAGGTTCTCTAACATGGCCCAGAAATTTCACATCAAACGCAACGACGTCGTCGTTGTCATCGCCGGCTCCCAGAAGGGCAAGTCCGGCAAGGTCCTCGAGATTCTCGCCGCCAAGCAGCGCGCCCGGGTCGAGGGAGTGGCGATGATCAAGCGCCACCTCAAGAAATCGCAGGAGCACCCGCAGGGCACCATCGCCGAGCGTGAGGGTTCCGTGCACATCTCCAACCTCATGCTCCAGGCGGTCTTCGACTCGAGCAAGCGCAAGAAGACGGCTCCGGCCACGGCCTGACCACTGCACGCTTGCCAAACCAGCGGCCCGCCTGCGTTATTGAACCTTTTCCCTCTCTTCCAACCACTCGCAACGCCTCCGGGCCGGAAACCCGGTCGCCTTTAAAATGAGCAGTTACACTCCCGTCCTCAAGAAACTCTACGCCGAGCAGGTCGTCCCCGCCCTGGTGAAGAGCCGCGGCTACAAGAACAAGCACGAGGTGCCGAAGCTGGTTAAGATCAACCTGAATACTGGCATCGACGCCGAGGCTGACAAGAACCAGATCGCCGACATCGCGCGCGACATGGCCATCATTGCCGGCCAGAAGCCCGTCCTTGCGAAGACCCGCAAGGCCATCTCGAACTTCAAGCTCAAGCCCAACCAGATCGTGGGCTGCCACGTCACACTCCGTGGCGACGCCATGTGGGAATTCCTCTACCGCCTCCTGGCGGTGGCGCTTCCTACCATCCGCGACTTCCGCGGCGTTTCGCCGAAGCTCGACGGTCAGGGCAACTACAACCTTGGCATCACCGACTTCGCCATCTTCCCCGAGATCACCGTGGAAAACGTCAAGAAGTCCATGGGCCTCGACCTCACCATCGTCACGACCGCCGGGACGGACGACGAAGGCCGCGAGCTGCTCAAGCTGCTCGGGATGCCCTTCCGCCGGACCGAGCCGTCCGCCGCGCCCAAGACCAACGCCGCCTAACCCGTCCCTCGACCTCGACCCTTCCGCACCATGCCCAAGACCTCTGCCATCGAGCGTAACAAGAAACGCATCAAACTCAGCGACAAATACAAGGCGAAGCGCGCCGAGTTGAAGGCTATCCTCGCCAATCCCGCCACGACGGACGAGGAGTTCTATTCCGCCCAGAAGAAGCTGCAGAAGCTCCCGCGGAATTCCTCGCCGACCCGCATCCGCAACCGTTGCTCGATGAGCGGCCGCCCGCGCGGTTTCATCGGCAAGTTCGGCGTCTCCCGCATCCAGTTCCGTGAACTCGCGCTCAATGGGAAGATTCCCGGCGTGATCAAATCCTCCTGGTAAATTTTTCCGGTCACGGGGGTATATGCGCTTCCGGCGCATCGGATATGACCCGCGGCCACTTCTAAACGACATCCACCATGACCGATCCGATCAGTGATTTTCTGACCCGCCTGCGCAACGCCAGCAAGGCCCGTCTCGACGTGTGCATCATGCCGCACTCCAACCTCAAGGAGGGCCTCGCCGCCATCCTCAAGGTTGAGGGCTATGTCGCCGGCCATGCCAACGGGACCGATGCCCGGGGTCACAAGACCCTCGAGGTAAAGATGAAATACATCGACGGCGCTCCCGCCATCACCGGCCTCACCCGCGTTTCCACGCCGGGCCGCCGCCTCTATCTGCGCTACACCGAAATCCCGCGCGTGCTCAACGGCCTTGGCATCAGCATCCTTTCGACCTCGAAGGGCCTGATGAAGGACGCCGATTGCCGCCGCAACAAGGCCGGTGGCGAACTCGTCTGCAACGTCTGGTAACCCGCCACCCACCATGAGCCGCATCGGCAAACAACCCGTTCCCATCCCCGACAAGGTCAAGGTCGACATCAAGGACCACACCGTCCACGTCGAGGGCCCCAAGGGCAAGGTCACCAAGAGCTTTGCTCCCGTCGTGAAAATTTCCGTCGCCGACAAGAAAGTCGTCGTCAGCCCGACCGAGGACACCAGCCGTTTCGCCAAGGCGATGTATGGCACCGTCCGCTCCGTCATCGCCGGCATGGTCAAGGGCGTGTCCGTGGGCTACTTCAAGGAGCTCGAGATCCAGGGCGTCGGGTTCAAGGCCAACCTCAAGGGCAAGCAGCTCGACCTGGCCCTTGGCTACTCGCATCCGATCATCATGGATGTGCCCGAGGGCATCAAGATCACAGTCACCGACCAGACCAAGCTCAAGGTCGAGGGCGCCGACAAGCAGCTCGTCGGTGCCGTCACCGCCGAGATCCGCAGTTATTATCCGCCGGAGCCCTACAAGGGCAAGGGCGTCCGCATCGTGGGTGAACGGGTCCGCCGCAAGGAAGGCAAGACCGTCGCCTGACGAATCTTTCTCGTTCCTCTTTATCTTTATCTTTCTCCCGAGGGCCCGCCCATGAACACCATTCGCAAAGCCAGTCTCCTTCAGAAGCGCCGCTGGCGCATCCGCAAGAAAGTCAACGGCACCGCCGTTCGCCCCCGCCTGAGCGTGAAGTTCAGCACGAAGCACATCTACGCGCAGGCCGTCAACGACGATGCCGGCGCCACGATCGTGTTTCTGGGCACGCTCGATCCCTCGCTGCGCAAGCAGAAGCTCCAGGCCAACCTCGCCGGCGCCAAGGCCCTGGGCGTCGCCTTTGCCACCAAGGCGAAGGCCGCCGGCATCACCGCGGTCGTCTTTGACCGCAACGGCGCCCGCTACCACGGCAAAGTCAAAGCGTTCGCCGACGCCGCCCGCGAGGGCGGACTCGCATTCTAATCACCGCCTATGAGCACCGATCCCGTTTCTTCCGCCCCCGAGTCCGCCCCGGTCACACCTGCTGCCGCGCCCGCTGCCGCACCTGACCGTGCCCCCGAGCGCTCCCACCGCGCCCCGCGGCGCGAGTTCCGCCGTGATGACCGCAACAAGCCCGCCCCGCCGAATGCCGACGGTTCGCCGGCCATGGTCGAGAAGGTCGTCTTCATCAACCGCTGCGCCAAGGTGGTGAAGGGCGGCCGTCGCTTCAGTTTTTCCGCCCTCGCCGTCGTCGGCGACCAGAGGGGCAACATTGGCGTGGGCTACGGCAAGGCCAACGAGGTGCCGGATGCCATCAAGAAGAGCACCGCCCACGCCCACAAGCACATGGTCCACGTGAAGCTCAAGGGCGACACGATTCCCCATGACGTCCTCGGCATTTACGATGGCGGCAAGGTCCTCCTCAAGCCCGCCTCGCCCGGCACCGGCCTCATCGCCGGCGGCGGCGTGCGCGCCGTGCTCGAGGCTGCGGGCGTGAAGAACGTCCTGACCAAGTCGATGGGGTCCAACAACCACATCGCCGTCGTCAACGCGACGGTCAACGCCCTCCTGCAGCTCCGCCTTTCCGCGGACATCACCAAGCTCCGCGCAGCCACGGCCTAATTTAAACCATAACCATCCGAGTTCCACTTCCGACCGTCCGGGTTTGATCCCGGGCGGAATCGATGGGGTGGGGCGCCTCCGAGGAACCTCCATGAAACTTCACGAACTTAAGAACGTTGCCGGTGCCGTGCACCGCAAGAAACGCGTGGGCTGCGGCGAAGGCGGCGGCCATGGCAAGACCAGCGGCCGAGGTGGCAAGGGCCAGTCGGCCCGCTCCGGCAGCAGCATCCGCCCCGGCTTCGAGGGCGGCCAGATGCCCCTTTACCGCAAGCTCCCGCACCGCGGCTTCAACCAGGCCGCTTTCCGCACCGAGATTGCCATCCTTAATGTCGGCGACCTCGCGGCGCTCGACGCCAAGGTCACAGAGGTCGATGCCGGCGTGCTCGCCACCAGCGGCCTGATCCGCAAGGGCGAGACCAGCGTCAAGATCCTCGGTGACGGCGAACTGGGCCGCGCGCTCAAGGTTACTGCGGCCAAGTTTTCGGAATCCGCCAAGGCCAAGATCGAGAAGGCCGGCGGCCAGGCCATCGTTGGTTAAGCCATTTTTTTGATTTCCGATTTCGGAATTACGACTGAGGCGAACGCCGTCCATCCTATCCGCCATCGTTATCCGTAAATCATAAATCGTACTTCCCCCCACCGTGTTCTCCGCCTTCACGAACTCCCTGAAGATCCCCGAGCTTCGCTCCCGAATTTTCTACACGCTGGCGATGCTCTTCATCGCCCGGGTGGCGGCCTCCATCCCGCTGCCGGGCATCAATCCGCTCCCGCTCAAGCAGTTTTTCGCCCAGCAGTCGGCCAACGGGGTTGGCGGGGTGATCGGCCTGTACAACATGTTCACCGGCGGCGCGCTCGTGAACGGCGCCATCGGAGCGCTGGGCATCATGCCCTACATCAGCGCCTCCATCATCTTCCAGCTCATGACCGCAGTCGTGCCTGCGCTCAGCCGCCTGCAGCAGGAGGGTGATGTCGGCCGCCAGAAGCTCACCCAGTACACCCGTTACGCCACCGTCCTGATCTGTCTGATCCAGGGCACGCTGACGATCGTCGCGCTGGAGAATCCGGCGAAACTGCCGGCGCTGCACGATTACGACATCAACACCTACGGCGCCATCGTGATGAACCCGGGCTTCTGGTTCTTCGCCCAGTCGGTGCTCATCATGACCGCCGGCACCATGCTGATGATGTGGCTCGGCGAGCAGATCACGCAGCGCGGCATTGGCAACGGCGTCTCACTCCTGATCACCGTCGGCATCCTGTCCCGCATCCCGAGTGCGGCCCGCGACACCTACCACATGTTTGTCCGCCCGGTCGGCACGGGGACCAACATGGGCCTTCCGCAGGCGGCGGTGATGATCCTGCTCTTTTTCGCCGTCACCATGGGCGTCATCATGGTCGTGCAGGGCCAGCGCAAGATTCCGGTGCAGTACGCCAAGCGCGTTGTGGGCAACAAGGTCATGGGCGGCCAGAGCTCCTTCCTCCCGCTCAAGGTCAACTACTCCGGCGTCATGCCCGTCATCTTCGGCCAGGCCATCCTGCTGTTTCCCCAGCAGATCCTCTCGTACATCGGCGCCTACTTTAACCAGAAATACCTGATCGATTTTTCCACGGCCCTCGCCCGCGGTCACTGGAGCTACTATGTGCTCTACACCATGCTGATCATGTTCTTCAGCTATTTCTGGGTATCGGTCATGTTCAAGCCGATTCAGATTGCCGATGACCTGAAGAAATACGGCGGGTATGTCCCTGGTGTCCGCCCCGGCGAGCCGACCGCCCAGTTCCTGGACTTCATCATGACCCGCCTGACCCTCGCGGGCGCGATCTTCCTGACGATCATCGCGGTCATGCCTGATCTGCTCTACAACTACATGAACATCCAGTACAGCATTGCGGCCTTCTTTGGCGGCACGGGCATGCTGATCACCGTGGGTGTAATTCTCGATACCATGCGCCAGGTTGAGACTTTCCTCCTCCAGCGGCATTACGACGGTTTCCTGAAGAAGGGTCGCATTCGGGCCCGCAGCGGCAACCCGTCCGGCATGAGCGGCGAGGCGCTTAGCTCCGAGGCGGTGATGAAGGTGGCCCTGCCGATGCTCGGCTTGCTGCTGCTGGGGGTCGGGATTGCGATCTTCCGCCGGTTCTCGGGCAAATAGTTCTTTACTCCGGTGGCAATGGAAGCCATCAACGACCTCTTTTCTCGGTTTGGCCTTACCGCCAAAACCAAGCTCCTGATCCTCGGTTCGGCGGATTCCCTGCCCGAAACGATCTTGGATCGGCTCCGTTCTTTGAATTTAGAGCACGTCTCTCCCACCGGCTTGATGCGGCGGGAGATTTCGCGTCGCCGCGCCTCCGGCGCGGCCGATGAAGCAGCCCTTGCGCCCCTGCGCCGGTGGTTCTTCACGCGCAAACCTGATGCGGGATTCGTCCTCACGGACTTCCCGGCTACGCTGCTCCAGGCCATGGTGTTTGACGAATGGCTCGATGCCCGGGATGAGGCGCTTCACGGTGTCCTCGCCGGCAGTGCCACGCTGGCGCTCGCGCCCGTCACCCAACACTACCGCACGCTCGGCCTCCTTTTCGAGGCGGCCGATTGCGACCGCGCTGCATGATCCCGATCAAGAATGATCGCCAGATCGTGCGCATGCGCGAGTCGTGCGCGATTGCGGCGAACGTCCTTCAGGAACTGAAGGCGCTCGTCAGGCCCGGCATCAGCACCCAGGATCTGGAAGAGGCGGGTCGCTCCGCCATCGCCCGGCAGGGCGCCCGCAGCGCCTGCTACGGCTACCAGATCGGTTCGCGACGCTATCCGGCTCACACCTGCATCTCGGTCAACGAGGAGGTCGTTCACGGCATCCCGTCTTTCCGGCGCATCCTGCGGGATGGCGACATCGTCTCGCTCGACGTTGTGGTCGAGCACGAGGGCTACATCGGCGACAACGCCGCCACGGTCCCCGTCGGGGTCGTCGCTCCCGCCATCCAGCAATTGCTGCGTGTCACCGAGGAGGCGCTCCGGATCGGCATCGCCGAGGCGCGGGTCGGGCACCGGATCGGCGACATCTCCAACGCCATTCAGCGGCACGTCGAAAGCCACGGTTTCGGGGTTGTCCGCGACATGGTCGGCCATGGGGTCGGCCTCTCGATGCACGAGGAGCCGCAGATCCCGAACTTCGGCCGCCGCAATTCGGGCGACCGGATCAAGGCCGGAATGACCCTCGCAATCGAGCCGATGGTCAACCTTGGCGCGTACCGGACGAAAACGCTTCCCGATGGCTGGACGGTTGTCGCCGCCGACGGTTCGCCCTCCGCCCATTTCGAACATACCGTGCTCACGACCGAAAAAGGCCCCGAGATCCTCACGATCCCGCGTCCTGTCCTGGCTCCGGTCCACGCCTTGCCGGCCGCCTCCTGATTTTTCCTCACTCACTCTCTCCAACTTAACATCTTTTCATCTCAACCTAACTCACCATGCCTCGTCTCCTCGGTGTAGAAATTCCCGCGAAAAAGAAAGTCGCGTACTCCCTCCGTTACATCAACGGCATCGGTCCCACCCGGGCCGATCTCCTCGTCAAGGAGGCCGGTCTCAACCCCGACATGCGGGCCCAGGACCTCACGGAGGAGCAGCTCAACAAGATCCTGCACCTCATCACGGAGCACAAGTGGGTCCTGGAGGGCGATCTCCGTCGTGAGCTTGCCGCCAATCTCAAGCGTTTGCAGGCGATCAATTGCTACCGTGGCATCCGCCACCGCCGCAGCCTCCCTGTCCGCGGCCAGCGCACCAGCACCAACGCCCGTACCCGCAAGGGCCCGCGCAAGACCGTCGGCGTCACCAAAGCCAAAGAAGTTTAATCCCTTACCGTCATGGCCGAAGAAATGTCCCAACCGAAAAAAGAAAAGGCCCCCAAGGCCGTTGTGCCCGCCGATGGTGGTGCGGATACCGCCACTGCCACGCCCGCCGAGAAAAAGGCGCGGGGCCTCAAGGCCGCCGCCGCTGCTGCTGAAGGGGCCGCTACCGGTGCCGTTCCGGCGAAAGTCGCTCCCGCTTCCGACAAACCCGTCGAGATGATCGGTGGTGTCGCCCGGCAGCCCACCGCCGAGGATCTGCTCAAGGAGGAATTGGGCGCCATCAAGGTCCGCAAGGCCAAGGGCTCCAAGAACGTCACTTCGGGTGTCGTCAACGTCCTCGCCTCCTTCAACAACACCATCGTCTCGATCACCGACGGCAAGGGTGCCGTCATCGCCTGGTCGAGCGCCGGCAAGTGCAATTTCCGCGGCTCCCGCAAATCCACCGCCTACGCCGCGCAGGTCGTGGCCCAGGACGCCGCCCGCAATGCGATGTCCCACGGGCTCAAGGATGTCGTCATCCGCGTGTCCGGTCCCGGCCTCGGGCGCGACAGCGCCATCCGCGCCCTTCAGGCCATCGGCCTGGAGATCACCTCCATCGTCGACGTCACGCCGATCCCGCACAACGGCTGCCGTCCGCGCAAGCGCCGTCGCGTGTAATCGCCCCGCGCCCGTCACCCGTCACCCACCACTTATCTCTCTACCACCATGGCTCGCTATCTCGGACCCACCACCCGCATCAGCCGGCGCTTTGGCCAGCTCATCCTTGGCTCAGGCAAGGCGTTTGAACGCCGCAATTATCCCCCGGGCGTGCACGGGCCCAAGTCCCGCCGCAAGTTCTCGGAGTACGCCGTCGGCCTGAACGAAAAGCAGAAGCTCCGTTACATCTACGGCCTGCTCGAGCGCCAGTTCCGCCGCATGTTCGAGATCGCCAAGCGCGAGCGCGGCATCACCGGCGAGCGCTTCCTCCAGCTCCTCGAGACCCGCCTCGACAGCGTCATCTTCCTGCTCGGCTTCGCCAAGACCCGCGCGGCCGCCCGCCAATTCGTCAACCACGGCCACATCCGCGTGAACGGCCACAAGGTCGACATCTCGAGCTACAACGTGCAGCCCGGCGACGAGATCGAGATCAAGAACACGCCCGCCTCCCGCCAGATGGCCACCCGCCAGCTCGAGGAAAACCGCATCCGCACCGTCCCGGGCTGGCTCACGCTCAATCCCGAGGTCTTCAAGGCCACTGTCGTCCGTCTGCCCAAGCGCGACGAGATGGAGCAGGGCATCAATGAACAGCTCATCGTCGAGTTCTACTCGCGCTTCTGAGCTTCCGCCGCTTCCTCCGTTTTCAATCATCAACGCTCAACCAGGGTTCATCGCCATGCCCAAACGTCTCGGAAAATTCGAACTCCCCAACAAGCTCACCAAGGTCGAGGAAGCATCTTCCCCTACCTACGCCAAATTCATCGCCGAGCCCTTCGAGGCCGGCTATGGACACACCATCGGCAACTCCCTCCGCCGCGTGCTCCTGAGCTCCATCGAGGGCGCGGCCATCTCCTCGATCAAGATCGACGGCGTGAACCATGAGTTCCAGAGCATCGACAATGTCGTGGAGGATGTCACCGACATCGTCCTCAACCTGAAGAAGGTGCTCCTCGTCTCCACCAAGCGTGAGCCCGTCACCCTCCTGATCAAGGCCAGCAAGACCGGCAAGGTCACCGCCGCCGACATCCAGGCCGACGCCAACATCACCGTCGTCAATCCCGACCAGCTCATCTGCACCCTCGACAGCAAGCGCTCCTTCGAGGCCGAGATCGAGATCAAGACCGGCCGCGGTTACTGCCCCGGCGTGGACAACAAGAAGGAGGAACAGGCCATCGGCTTCATTCCGATCGACTCGCTCTTCTCGCCCGTTCGCCTCGTCAAGTACTCCGTGGAGAACACCCGCGTCGGGCAGATCACCGACTACGACAAGCTCATTCTCGAGATCTGGACCGACGGACGCATCACGCCCGACGACGCCCTCAAGCAGTCCGCCTCCATCCTTAAGCACCACCTTGACGTGTTTGACCGCGTCTCCGAGGAGGCCTTCGAGTTCGAGAGCCAGCAGAGCGAGGTCAGCGAGGAGCAGAACAAGCTTCGCAAGCTCCTCAACATGTCGGTCAACGAGATCGAGCTTTCCGTCCGTGCCGCGAACTGCCTCAACAACGCCAATATCACCACCGTGGGCGAACTGGCGATGAAGACCGAGCAGGAGATGCTCAAGTACCGCAACTTCGGCAAGAAGTCGCTCAACGAGATCAAGGAAAAGCTCGAGGCCTTGGGCCTCTCGCTCGGCATGAAGTTCGACGAGCGCCTCCTCGATACGAAGAAGGAAGCCTGAGGCCAATTGCGATTGGTGGTTTTTGATGCGCCACAGGCTCCGCCAGTCGCGCATCGCACCTCCGCCGAGATCGCGATTCGTAAATCATCCATCGTAAATTAAACTGGTTCTCGCGCCGTCCGCTGCCGCCCCACGCTGCGACCGGATTGCCGATCGGGAACCGCCTGAAACCAAAACACCATGCGTCATAACAAACACCACGCCTCCCTGGGTGTGACCGTCGAGCATCGCCGCGCGATGTTGTCCAACCTCGCCGCGTCCCTCCTCACCCACGGTCGCATCCAGACCACCCTCACCAAGGCCAAGGCGCTCCGGCCCTTCGTCGAGAAGGTCATCACCAAGGCCAAGCAGGCCGCGGCGAAGACCGACCCGAAGGACGCCCTGCATCTCCGCCGTCTTGCGCTCGGCGATGTGCGCGACGAGACCGCCGTGACCCTTCTCTTCAACGAGAAGCACAAGGAGTTCACCAACCGCAACGGAGGCTACACCCGCATCTATAAGCTCGGCGCCCGCCAGAGCGACGCCGCGGAGCTCGCCCTCATCGAGCTGGTGAAGGCTGACGATGTCGGCTACAAGAAGTCGAAGGGCCGCAAGGCCGGCAAGGCGAAGAAGGCCAAGGCCGCCGCCGCTCCTGAGGCCGTTCCGGCTGCTCCCGAGGTGAAGTAGCTGAGTCTTCACTAATTTCCCTCTAAACCGGCGCGTCGAAGGAAACTTCGGCGCGCTTTTTTTTGTCCCGGTTCGTCTCCGCGACCGAACCGCGACCCGCCGTGACAATTTCCAAGCGACCTTAAGCCGAAATCATGCAGGGTGAGACCCGTATCGCTGCGAAACCGCAAGGTGGCCGCCGACCTCCGGGCGGCGGATTCCGGGTGG
>CAIKHO010000077.1 GCA_903827245.1 uncultured Opitutia bacterium | reverse complement strand
CTAGGGTGGCCGGAGGGCTCCGTTATCGGGCTCGGCCTCCTCGAGCTCGCCTGCACCGTCGCCTATTTGATTCCGGTCACATCGATCCTCGGCGCGATTCTGCTGACCGGCTACTTGGGCGGCGCCATCGCCACCACCCTGCGCGTCGGCGACTCCTCCATCCCGACCGTTATCATGGGCGTCCTGCTCTGGGGCGGACTGTTTCTGCGCGAGCCGCGGCTCCGTGCGCTCATCCCGTTCAAAAAGTAATCCCAAAAAAATCTTCGCCGTGAAAGACGCCTCTCCCACCTCCCCCGCCTCCGGGGGCAAGTTCGTCATCTCGCGCACCTTCGATGCCCCGCGCGCCCTGGTCTGGCAGGCCTGGACCGACGCCGCGCACCTGGCGCGCTGGTTCGGACCCAAGGGTTCCACCTTGTCCACCTGCTCGCTGGACCTCCGGCCCGGCGGGATATGCCACTACTGCATGCGCACGCGTGACGGCCACGAGATGTGGGGCAAATGGGTCTTCCGTGAAATCGTGGCGCCGGAAAAACTCGTCCTGGTGTCATCATTTTCCGATGCGCGCGGCGGTCTCACCCGCCATCCCTTGAACGCGAACTGGCCGCTGGAGACGCTGTCCACCACGACATTCACCGAGGTAGCCGGAAGGACCACACTCACGATCGAATGGGCTCCACTCAACGCGACCGAGATCGAGCGGAAGACCTTCGACGAAAACCACGACGGCATGCGCATGGGCTGGGGCGGAACGATGGAACAGCTCGCGGCCTATCTCTCCAAATCCTAGCTCCAGTCATCACCTCCATTACAAACCACATGATTTTCCCCGCCGCGGCGGCCCGCGATCACGTGGTCAACGTGTACGGCGCCATCGAGGGGGAATGAAGACCCTTAGGCGCCTCGGCGAACACCTCGCCACGATGACCTCGTAGGGGCGTTCCTTGCGGACGCCCCTACTTCCGCAGCGTCGCGCAGAAACGCGTGAGGCGTTCGACGCCCTTGGCGATGATCTCGTCGCTCGTCGCATAGCTCAGCCGCAGGTAGCCCTCGGCGCCGAACGCGCTGCCGGGCACCGCCGCGACCTTTTGCTCGTCGAGCAGGCGGGCGCAGAAATCGACGTCCTTCAGCCCGAAGCTGGAGATGTTCGGGAAAAGATAAAACGCGCCCTCGGCCAGCAGGCAGGAAATACCGGGAATCCGGCTGAGGCCGGCGTGCAGGAATTTCCGGCGGCGGTCGAACGCGACGAGCATCGTCTTCAGCGCGGCGGCGGTCTTTTCCTTTTCCTTCAGGGCCGCGAGCGCGCCGTATTGGGCGAACGTGGTGACGTTGGAGGACATCTGGCTCTGCAGCTCCGAGACGGCCTTGGCGATCGGGGCCGGCGCGACCAGCGTGCCGATGCGCCAGCCGGTCATCGCATAGGTCTTCGAGAAACCGGCCACGATCAGGGTGCGGGCCTCCGCCTCGGGGCTCAGTGTCGCGACGCAGGTCGGCTTCGCGCCGTCGTAGACGAGATGCTCGTACATCTCGTCGGACAGGATGTAGAGGTTGTGCTTCACCGCCACCGCCACCAGCGCGGCCAGTTCGGCCCGGGTGTACACGGCGCCGGTCGGGTTCGAGGGCGAGTTGAGGATGAGGAGCCGTGTCCGCGGCGTGATCGCCGCCTCCAGCTGCGCAGGCGTGAGCTTGAAGCCGGTGCGGTCGTCGGCCAGCACGAGCTTCGGCACGGCGCCCGCCAGCTTGACCATCTCCGGGTAGCTGACCCAGAACGGCGCGGGCACGATGACCTCGTCACCCGGCGAGCAGGTGGCCAGCACGCCGAGGTAGCAGGAAAACTTTCCGCCCGGCGACACGACCACCTGGCCCGCCACCACCTTGTGGCCGTAGTCCGCGAGATACCGCTCCGCGATGGCCGTACGCAGGGGCTCGATGCCGGGGGTCGGCGCGTATTTCGTCTTGCCGGCCTTCAGGGCGGCGATGCACGCCTCCTTGATATGCTCGGGTGTGTCGAAGTCCGGTTCACCCGCTGCGAATCCGCAAACGTCCTCGCCCGCCGCCTGCAGGGCCTTGGCCTTGGCATCGACGGCCAGCGTCGGAGATGGCGAGACGTTGCGGGCCCAGGACGAGAGTGGTGCGGGAGTTTGGCTCATGGACAGAGGTTCAAAACGAAAAGGACCGGAAAACGGAAACGCAAGCCCGCCATGCTTGGGTCGTGGCCCAGTTTGGGATCAATCCTTCCAAGCCGGTTTCGCGCAGGGCCGCAGAGAACGCAGAGGATTGGAATCAAGGATCGGTCTCTGCGTCCTCCGTGCCTCTGCGTGAAAACTGCGTTGCCCCGCCCTATTGCGTCGAGTCCGGAGGCTTACTTCTTCCGCCTCGGCTTCGCGAGGGACTTGGACATGACCAGACTTTCCAGCGCGACGCGGAGGAGTTCGCCGATGCTCACGTTCTTGCGCTGCGCTTGCTGCCGGAGCTTTTCGCGCATCTCCGGCGCGAGGCGCACGGAGATTTGCCGGTGTACGGGACGTTTCGCCTCGTAGCCGGCGAAATTGAACTGGCCGATGGCGGTGCGGACCACCTCGCTTTGCGTGCCGAGGCCAAGGAGCCGGCGTGCCGCCTCGATCTTGGCTACCTGCGGCTGGGTGAGATCAAACGTGAGCGGAGCCCAACTGGGCGATTTTTTGACTGGCATGGGGGTAAAAAGCCTGGAACTGCCTTCGAGCAGGCACGGCGCCCGGCCGGCAGGCAATGAAAAATTGGGGCTATGAGGTTGACTCACCTTTCCCTTGCCTGATTTTCACCGCGGCTTCGCCCCGCGCTGTCCACCCATGGCCAAAGTCGTCATCGAGCACCTCGTCAAGGTCTACCCCGAAAAGGGCGGCCCAGGGGTGAAGGCGGTCAATGGGATCAATCTCACCGTCGAGGACCGCGAGTTCATGGTGCTGGTCGGGCCCTCGGGTTGCGGCAAATCCACCACCCTGCGGATGATCGCTGGCCTCGAGGAAATCACCACGGGCCGCATTTCCATCGACGGGCGCGTCGTCAACGAGGTCCTCCCCAAGGACCGCGACATCGCCATGGTTTTCCAGAACTACGCGCTCTACCCGCACATGTCCGTCTTCGACAACATGGCCTTCGGCCTGAAGCTGCGGAAACTGCCCGCGTCGGAAATCGCGACCCGCGTCCAGGAGGCGGCCGCCATGCTGGGCCTCGAGGACTGCCTCCGCCGCCGGCCCAAGGCGCTTTCGGGCGGCCAGCGCCAGCGCGTGGCCGTCGGCCGCGCCATTGTGCGCAAGCCCAAGGTTTTCCTCTTTGACGAGCCCCTCTCCAACCTCGACGCGAAGATGCGCGTGTCCATGCGCGCCGAGATTTCCAAGCTGCACGCCCGGCTCGGCGCGACGATGATCTTCGTCACCCACGACCAGGTCGAGGCCATGACCATGGGCGACCGCATCTGCGTGATGAAGGACGGCAACATCATCCAGGTGGCCGAGCCGCTCACGCTCTACAATCACCCGGTCAACCTCTTCGTCGCCGGCTTCATCGGCAGCCCGCCGATGAATTTCTTCCGCGGCACGATCCAGCGGGCAGGCGGGCATCTCGTGTTTGTCGAGACCAGCGCGCGGCCCGCCCCGCTCACGCTGGACCTCGGCGACGTGCTTTCCGCCCGGGCCGCCGGGCACGTGGACCGGCCGGTCGTGCTCGGCATCCGGCCCGAGAACATCCACGACACCCTCACGCTCGGCACCCCAGATCCCGCGCGCACCGTGGAGGTCAACGTCGAGGTGTCCGAGCCCATGGGCCCCGAAACCTATCTGTACCTCGACACCGGCGTGACCTCATTCATCGCCCGCGTGCGTCCCACGGACCGGTTCGAGCCCGGCCAGAAGATCAAGGTCACCTTCGGACTCGACCAGGCCCATCTGTTCGATGCCGCGACGGAGCAAGTGCTGGGAAATGCGAAATCAAGTTGATTGAGACGCGACCTCCCGGCCGCGCTCGCCGGCGACCGGGAGGTCGCCGCTCCAACGCACAGCCGGGATCATGCAGTCCAAGGTGGAACGCGTTGACCCCAACGCGTTGCGGCGAAGCCGCTCAATCCAGCGGGTTGGGGTCAACCCGCTCCACCGATTCAAGCCTCGGCTGGGCCGCTGAATTTCGCCCAACCACATGAGTCCGACTCAGGCTTTACTCTCGCCGACCCGGCTGAGCACGAGTTCGTAGGCCTCGAACGGCGAGGCCACGATGCGCCACGCTTTCGCACTCACGTCGGCATCCACCTCGCGCGCATGGCGGATCAGCACGGTGTCGACCTCGCACGCCGCCCCGCCGAGCACATCCACGTCGGCGTCGCCCACAAAAAGGGTCTCGTGGGCCTGCACCTTGAGCCGCTCCATGATTTCACGCAGTCCCTGCGGGTTCGGCTTGTGCGTCGGCAGGTCGTCGCCGCAGATCACGACGTTGAACAGGTCCGTCATGCCGTGAAGGCGGAGCAGCACGTCCGTCGTCAAGCGGTCGCGACCGGTCCACACCGCCAGCTGCGCGCCCTGCGCCTGCAGCTGCGCGAGCATGACCCCGGCGCCGGCGAAGGGCTTGATCTGGTGGTCGTTGTCCCGGTTGAAGGCCTCCAGTCGCTTGAGCGCCTCCGGCACGTGTCCGGCATTTTCCAGCAGGTCGTAAAACACCCGCTCGGGCGGCCCGCCGAGACGGGCAAAGATTTCCATCGTCGGCCGCGGACCGAACGGCTCGAGTGCATGGGAAAACGCCCGCAACACCAGCGGCAGGCTGTCGACCAGCGTGCCATCGAGGTCAAAGACCACCACGCTGGTCCGGCTTTTGCCGTGACCGCTCATGGCTCGATCCGGCTGATCCGGTCGGGCGCAGGCGGGCGCAGATCGTCGCCCAGGGCCGCCGGGGCAAAGAGGTCCGGCCCGAATTTCTGGCTGAGCGCGGCTCCGGTCACGTTCAGGCGCGTCTTGTTCCTCGTCGTGTCGTTGCGCCAGTCGACCGTCCGCGGGATCCACTGCTCGCCGGTTTTTTTCAGCTCCTGCACCATCATCGTCTTCAGCAGGCGGCCGCCGTCCCCGATCTGCTCGGTCTGCACCGGCAGCCGGAATTCCGTGTCGAGGTAGATCCGCACGCCGGTGAGCGTCGGATACTTGGCGGCAAACTCAGCCGGCGGATAAAGCAGGAACTGGTAGGCCGGCCGGCCGCGAATCTTGGCCACGCCCTCGAAGATGAAGTCCGTCCAATAGAGAAAGGGCATTTGCAGGTCGAAGGGCGTGAGATCGGTCTGCGCCACCGGGACAAAAAGGGCCGATACGCCCAGCATCGCCACCGGTTCGCCTGGCCGGCCGCTGGCGCTCCAGACGGCCGCCTGCGGGCCGTTCTGCACCAGGAGTCGCGGTGCCGCCTTGTCGTCGCCCAGGATCACGCGCTCGACCGAGCCCTGGTCGTTGCGGCTGCCCCACATGCGGCCGGCCACGCTTTGCTCCGGACCGCTGCGCGGTAGGAGACGCAGTTCAAATTCGAGGTAATAGTCACCCGCGATGCCCATGGCTCCCGTGGCCCGGAACTGCTCGATAATGCGCTGGCCTTCCGCCTGGTCCGGCTTGCCCAGCTGGACATAGCCGGGTTGCGGCCGGTACATGCGCTGCGCCCAGGCAACGGGCAGCAAGCCTGACACCGCCAGCGTCAAAACGAAAAAAGCCCGCCGAATACGGGCGGGCTTGTCATGTCCGCGGCAAATCACGCGGTCAGGGCTTCTTGGCCGCATCCGGCGCCGTGGGTGCGGGTACCGTCATCGCGCCGGGGGTGGCGACCGGGGCCAGCGGGACATTGACCGTCGCGGCCGGCGAGCTGGTGACGGGCGGCAGCGCGGGCGCGGTGGAGACCGGAATGCTGGGCAGGCCGCCGCCGACCAGGCCGTGCTTCTGCTGGTGCAGGCGCGTCAGATAAAGGATGAGGGCGAGCACGAAAAACGCGATCGCCGCGTAGATCGTCGACTTGGACAGCACGTTGCTGGTCTCGGCGCCGAACGCCGCCTCGGCCATGCCGCCACCCATCGCGGAACCCATGCCACCGTCGGACTTCGCCTTCTGGGCGAGGACGATGAGAATGAGAAACGCCGAGGCGAGGACTAGGAAGAAGGTCAGGATCCAAATGACTATGCTCATGGGAGGGGTTAACGCAGCAGACCGGGACGGGGGTTGTCAATGCGAAGCAGAGAGGGGTACCGGCCTAATTTCGCCGCGCTTGGTTCAGAATCGTTCTCGTTCTCTTTCTCGTCGGTCGTTTCAAAGCCGAATAGGAAATATTGGCTAATACGAGGGAGGAATCTTGAAAGACTCCAATTTCAGGTCTCAGTTATGGTGGTCGGAAGCCCCCTTCTAGCATGCCCCAAGCGCCTAAGCCCCCGGCGATAGCTTCGCGTCTCGCGAGACTTAAGCTCTTTCTGTTTTGCCTACTCGCGCCGCTGATGGGCGCCGACTCCCTCGTCGTTGCGCCAGACTCACCGGCAAAACCCAAGGAGGTACCTGCTCCCTCAAACGGGAATTGGTTGCATTCCTTGCTTCCCAATCCATTCGACCCGAATCCCGACATGGAAATGACGGTCATCACTGAGATGACCGACGAGGGGCGAAAACTTTCCGCCGTATCGCCGAAACATCCTGTCTACTACACAGCAGAATCCAGCGGTGATCACGAGATGGGCGGAATAGTCGCCCGCGAGCAAACCCTGCCGCCGGAGGATGTCGGACCGCTACTGATTCGCAGTCTGGCGGTCAACGGCTACAAGCCGGCCAAACTACCGGAACACCCTCCGAGCCTGCTCATCATCTACCTATGGGGAACTCACAATCATTTTGACGAAACCGACGGTGCCGCAGGTTCATTCGATCAGGTGCGCCGTAACGTCCTCGACCGTGCGTTGCTTGTCGGCGGCAAGAAATTTTCCGATGAACTGGCGGAGGTCATTCAGGAATCGCAGGATTGGAAGTCTTGGCCGCCACCCGTCGCCCTTTTTAAGTTGCGCAAGGCCAATAATGAAAGGCTTTTGAACCAAGCGTTGGGCGACGTTTTCTACGTTGTCGCTTCTGCTTTCGAATATCAGTCCGTTGCGAAGGGAAAACCCCTACTTCTCTGGCGGACACGCATGACCGTGAGTTCACAGGGAGTCTGGATGAAAAAGGCCGTTCCTGCAGTCGTGATCAACGCGAGCCAGTATTTTGGCCGCGAGATGACCGATTCCGTGATCATGCACGGTAGCGCGACGCATGAAGGTAAAGTCGAAATAGGTGCTCCCACTGTGGTGGGCGACGGGAAGTAGACCCGTCCCACGAGCCCGTCGTAGAAGTCAGGTGAAATTCCTCCACATCCAATGAATCCAACAACGCAAACAACCGTCATTCACGATGGCGTGGGCCTTGGGACCGTTATCGCCATGGTGCTCTCATGGCAGAGCAATCGTTCGATCCTATGGGCAATCTTTCACGGCATCTGCTCGTGGTTTTACGTGGTCTATTGGGCTGTAATGCAGAGACAATAGCCAACGTTGTAGAAACCTAGAGTTTTTGCTCACGTCTCACCTGTATAACTTGCTTGGTACTTCCATTCCTAGATCACGAAGGCCCCATGAATACCACGAGCTCGATTGTCGGAAAAACCATCGAAACTGAGATCGACGTTGAGGTGGACCCCGTCCGTTGGACAGCGGATCGGGTAAATTAAGTTAGATTTAAGGGAGGGGGTGCAGGGGGAGGGGCGAAGCTCCTCCCCCGCTCCCCGTTTGAGTTGGTGGGAGGT
>CAIKHO010000076.1 GCA_903827245.1 uncultured Opitutia bacterium | reverse complement strand
GTTGGTATTGTTGCTCGGTAATCATGGGCCTGCGTAGGCCCCGAGCCTCGCCAACGACAGACCGACGACGCTCCCAAAATCTCCAGCGACAGTGCTGGTTTCAGAAGGTCGTCGGGCTGGATTCAGATTGTCGTTTCACAGGCGCAGGTTGGCCGGCAACCGCCCATCGTCAGCGGGCAGGTGGAACCCCGCCTGGTCGGCGATCACCACGTGCAGCGCCTGCGGTTCGCGCGCCGCAATCTGCCGCAGGAAGATCGCATGGATGTCCCGGTCGATCGCCGGAGTGAACAGCAGTTCCACCCGGTGCGCGCCATCCACTTCCAGCGCCTCGTGCAGATAGCCCCATTTATATTTGGTGGCATAGGGCGCATGCACCCGCACTCCCCGCCGGCCCCACACCCGCCGGATCACCGGCAACAGCCCGTAGCGGTGCTCGTCCAGCACCCACAGCCGCACCGCCCCCTTGGTCTCGCCCGCCACCGCGCTCAGCCGCCCCGGCAGTTCCACCTTGAACGCCTGCGCCTTGGCGGGGTCCTTTTTCGCATGGCTCTTGCGCGGGCGCTTGAGTTTGCCGCCCAGCCGCCGCAGCACCTTGCGCACTCCGCTCGCGCTCAGTTGCTTGCGCGTGCGTTTTTTGATCCACGCTTGGGCCTCGCTCGCCTGGCGGAACTGCCCCGCTTCCAACCGCTGGATGAACTCCTCGGCCACCGCGCCATGCACCGCAGACTTGCGCGCCCCCTTCCACTCCCGCCGGAGCAGCGCCTCCACCCCCTTCTCCTGCACCACCGCCAGATAGTTGAACACCGTCGCCCGCGACACTCCCACCGCCTCCGCGATCTGCTGTGCGCTCAGTTCGTGCTGCGCCACCAGCCGCACCACTCTCAGCCGCTCCCGCGCCCACTCGGCCTGCGCTTGCCCCCACGCCTCCTCAATCTGCTTCACCACTTCCTCCCCCAGCTCCGGTAGTTTTCGCGCCATGCACTTTTCCACCTCCAAACTACTCTCCTGTAAAGTCTAAAAGCTAGGGGACGTTGGTATGAGTCTTAACTACGGCGCCTGGCGCCGCACTGTAGTTTATTTTACACAAAAAAACCGCTCCAGTGCGGAGCGGTTTTGGAAAACTACCAAGTGAATCTCACTCAGGCCACCTGTTTGACCTTAGGGCTTTGGGCGAAAAACACCAGAAGACCAACGAAGGGGGTCAGAAGAAGGGATACGAAGAAGTTACCCCAAAAACCGAATTTGCGGTCTCTACCGAGGAAGCCGATGAATCCGGCAACGAGAGCTAGCGGGAGGATTGAGATGATATAGGCAGGCATGGCGTTGAATAGATAACTTAGGAACCTTTGATTTCTGAGGCAACTTTGTCTTTCAGCTCAAGAGCGATCTTCTCGCCGGCTTTGAGTTGACGGGCGAATTCGTCCTTAAACGTTCCGGCGTCGAACGACAGCAGGGTGCCTCCGGATTCGAAGTGGGCGGCGAACACCTTGCCCAAGGCATAGGTGGTAGCTCCGGACAAGGCAGGCACAACGGCGATGCCGGCGATCGTGCCAACAACCGGGATGCCCTTGATCAGGCTGCCGAGCACGCCGCGCCCGACGCTCATCGCGCCGAGAGTGCCAAAAAGGGAGCCGATCAGGCTCTTGCCGCGCTCCGCCTCAAAGGGCGTTTTGTAGTGGGCGGCGAGAGCGGAAATCATTTTTAGCTGGGTGCCGGTGACCGCAGCGAGATCGGCGAAAGGAACCGGGACCAAGCCTGCGGCCATCGACAACATCACGTAACGGCGGATGATATCCATGCTCGTCTCTGGGACTACGACGGGCGCCGGAGCAGGCGGTGGCGTAACGGGCTCGACGGGCGGGGCGGTCAATTCTGCGGTCATAATTTTGGGTTCCTTTAAGTTTTCGGTAAACGCCTGATTTATCGACCGTATGGTGCTATATTTATTGCGCTAAATGCAAGAAATTTCTCCGAAATTATAGAGCTTATTTTGAAGTCGGGTGAAGGCCCTAGACGGGACGGACTAATTTTCCAAAAGGTGCCTGAAAAAAGACAATCGCAGGGGGTTTGCGGAGCAGGCCTGAAACCAATTTCCTAGAGCAACGAACAAGGGGGCGATGCAGGTGGGGATAAAATTCTGGACGAGTTGGCCACGGGTTGATGGATGGGAGGGGGCAAACGATGCCGGGTCGCGGAACAATGCAGCAGCCTGACGGGAGCGAGGGTCTCGGTCACTCCTTGACGGCTAGTCGCGTTCTGCCGAAGGTCGGCAATCAAATGTGCCGGCTGACCGAATGTGACCCGTGGAATCAATATCCGAGACTGAAATACCGAAGGATCTTTTGCCGATGGGCGTCGAGGGGGCAGTGTCTAGGGTGAGGTTCGATTTACCTGGAATGCCTGCGGAGGTCGCGGCGGTATCACGCGCGGTTTCGCGTCGCAAGGCCGAGTTTATCACCGGGCGCCATTGCGCGCGTCAGGCCTTGAAGCGGATCGGTGTGATTGCAACGGGCCCAATTCTTAAGGGGAAGGGCGGCATGCCGATCTGGCCAGACGGAGTGGTTGGGAGCATTTCACATACACACGAACTTGTCGTCGCCATTGCCGGGCGGACGGGCCAAATCCACGCCGTCGGCATTGACGTGGAACGCGTGGCTGAACTCGCGTGGGACGTGAATGCAATGGTGACGGCACCGGGAGATGCCGCCTTTCCAGTCGAGGCTTTGCTGGAGGGTAGTTTACGCTTTGCGTGCAAGGAGGCGGCTTTCAAGTGTTGGTACGTAGCCGGTGGCGCGCGGATTATCGAGTTCAGCGAGGCCCGACTGGAGGTTTCAGGGAATTCGTTCGTGGCGACCATGCCGACACCGGGGCCTTCACGGATCGAGGGGCGATGGGTGATGGAAAACGGACACTGGTGGTGTGTCGCATGGTGCTGAGAAAGCGCGACAAATAGCCGGGGTCGCAGACTTGGAGGTGTGGAGGTAAGTTAATATCGGACCGCACGTGATGATTTTTGGGTTCTTGATGGAGTTTTATATTACAGGTGAATTTGAGGAAAATGTTGGGTGACGACCTAAATATTTTTTTTGGTTATTTATGGAGAATGGCAGGTGTTTGATTTTAATTTTTATTATATAGCTCGATAAGACTCGACCGGGGTTTTGCAGAGATGATTCGCCAAACGTCGCGGTTGGGGCGTCGGACGAATATGCCGCTGCACTGCGACTCGATTCCCGCCGGTTGCTGAATGAAATCCGCTCCGGAGTTCACGCGCCGCGCGTCCGCGAGGATTTTCAGAGCGGGGTCCGCGGTGGGGTCAACGGCACTCCCACATTTTTCATCAACGGCGTGCGCTACGCCGGCCCGCCGACCATGGGAGGTCTGCTGGCCGTCCTCGTCGCACGGTGCCGATCATGATCCCGCCGTCCCGATCAATCTAAGCCAAATCCACCGGAACAAGGAATCTCGAGCCCAACCAGCACAAGCTCCGCACTCCGAGCGGCGGTTCAAAGAGGATATTTCCATGCAAGCTTCCGCCACACGTCGTCAACGAGAGTTAATCCATCGCCTGTTTGTCGGCGGCCGGCGCACATCACCGCCAGGCGCGGCGACGGAAGGAGTGAGGGGCACCCGAGCGGTTGCGGTGGTAACGCGACGCCGTGTCAAAGCCGGATGTGCCGTGCAGTTTGAGGTCGCACTGCGCAGTTTCATGGCCTTTGCCCTGGCATTCCCCGGCCACTTGGACGTTCACGTGTTGCGTCGAACGAAGGGCGACGTCGAGGAATTCGCCATCGCGAATCGTTTCGTGGACGCCGAGGCGCGAACCGGCTTCACGAGCTCGTGGGAATATCGGGGATGGTTGCAGGATTTGCGTGCTCTAACGGTGGTTGTGCCGCTGGATCGACCATTCGCCGAGCCCATTCATGCAGACGCGGAGGTGGAAGGGCCGCCGCGGCAATCGTTACGATGGCAGAGGATTGCGGGCACCCTCTTTTTCTTTGGCCTCTTTGTATTCACCCTGAGCCTCCCGTTCGCGGCCTTCACCTTTCGGAAAAGCTGGCAGGCATTCAGGTGGAATTTTTTCGCGGCCGGGTTGCTCCTCGTTATGGGCGTGTCGCTTCGCTGTCTGCGAGTTCCGCGCGCGGCGAATGCGCTGCCGCTTGGAATGCGACTCAAGACCCGATGACGGCTCGACGCAAATTGAGGCGAAGCTGCTCCGTGTAGCTTTGTGGTCGCAGGCCTGTCGAAGTTCGCTGTGAATGAAATGCCGGTCGATGCTGTTTCTGTACGAGTTGGCCTCCTAGCGCCCGTACCGGTGGAATTTAGGAATGCCCGATGATCGCCCGAACGGCTGCCTGCAGCGCTGGGCTCGGCCTCGCCCAAGCACCCGCGACTGCTCGGATGTCCACGGATGCTCCTCGGAAAAGTAAGTGAGATCGACGACCTGACAGGTCTCGACAGGTGCTGTCCGGTCACGCCCACGAAGTACCAATTGCATCGTCGCATTTTAAGGTGCGTCTCCTTGTACATCGGTCAAATTCTTGAATTTACTAGTTGTTGATGAATCGTCCAGTTGTGGATTTGAAGGACAGAGTTCGAGTCTCTTCGCCCGCTCCATTTTGAGACTGCCGGTTGGAAGTAATTCCAGCCGGCTTTCTCATTTTATTGATCAGTAGCAATCTAGGTAAGTCCGGAGAACGGCCAGTCGTTGGCTTTTCCGCTATCAGTCTCAATAAGAGGTTGTTTTTGGGCTTTTTTGTGCTCTCAGGTGTGCGCCGGAGTGTGCAAAGAACCGTCTCTCAGAGGGAGCAGCGGAGAGTTTTCGACTCTTTGCGCGGATTTTGGCTAATTCGCAGAATTTTTTCAGGTTTTGCGTTCTTGGCCCAGAGATGGCGCGGAGTGTCTTGCGACCCCATGGCGAGCTACTCTTTGGTTTTGGGTCCTTCTGGCTCTTGTGCCGTGAAAGTCACCAAAGAGAGGCGCTTACCCGTGAGTCGCTCCGTGGCCTCCGTGGCCAACTGTGAACAGTCACCACGATGTGCTTGCTCGGTGTTTTGAGGCAGATTGCTGTGAAACGACAATCTGAATCCAGCCCGACGACCTTCTGAAACCAGCACTGTCGCTGGAGATTTTGGGAGCGTCGTCGGTCTGTCGTTGGCGAGGCTCGGGGCCTACGCAGGCCCATGATTACCGAGCAACAATACCAAC
>CAIKHO010000075.1 GCA_903827245.1 uncultured Opitutia bacterium | reverse complement strand
TGACCTATTCCAACTAGGAACGTTGTAAGAGGCTTCGATGACACTTTTACTTGAGCATAGTGTCGCACCTCAGCTCACGGACATATAAATTCCCGTTACCTGCGGCCTAAATCTTACCTTAACTGATTATTCTTAATTAGCTTAAATATTTTCATCATAAAAGGCCTCCAGCTGTGTACCAGAATTCAACGTGCAGCGTCAAAATGGGAGTGCAGCCGGAATAGAATCTGACGCATAAATTTTGAATAACCAAAATTTTACTTACTCCAGACTTGTAACTGCCACAAATTTGCAATTCGCTTCATCGTCACTGTCAGCGCATATCATAAATAATCGGTCAGCAATAATCAGTCCCATGAAATCCATAAACAAATCCACCAAGGGGTTTACCCTTGTCGAAATCATGATCGTCGTCGTCATCATCGGCCTGCTGGCGGCGATGGCGATTCCCGCCTTCCAGAAGGTGCGCTCGAGCTCCCAGGACAAGGCTGTGTTGAACAACATGCGCCAGCTCGGTGCCGCCGCCGACCAGTACTTCCTTGAGAACGGCACCTCGACCGCCGCCATTGTGGACTTGGTTGGTTCCTCGGCCTACGTGAAAGCCTTGAACACGGTCGCGAACGAGGCCTATCCCCTCAACTTCACCCAGGGCAACCCGGTCATCGTCTCGGGCATTGCCGGTGCCCGCACGCTCACCTACATGCAGTAAGTTTTTTGTTTTCAAAATCGGACCGCCCGTTGAAAAGCGGGCGGTTTTTTTATGCTTCGTAAAGTCATTCTCTTTGGGTTGATCGCCGCCTTGGCGGTGGTTTTCGGCTTTATCAGCTTTCGCCATGCCCCGGAGGTGGCGGTGGGTCTGGTCCAAAGGTACGGCTACTGGCAGATCCTTGCGGTGGTGGTCCTGTTCGCGGTCTGTCTCTGGCGCAGCCTGCGGGACGATGCCATGGCGGCCGCCCGGAACTGGCGCGTGTGGGTCTGGCCGGCGGCATTGGTGCTGGGTGTGACGGCATTCCTGCATGTGCATGAGCGCCATGAGTTCAAAATCGTGATGGACGAGGTGGTGCTGCAGGACACGGCGATGCGCATGCACTTCGAGCGCGAGGCGGCCGCGATGGTCCGCGGCTACGACCTCGCGGGCAATTTCACCGCGCTGCACATCTACGTCGACAAGCGGCCGCTTTTCTTCCCGTTCCTGCTTTCCTTGATGCATGACCTGACGGGCTACCGCGTGGGCAACGCATTTGTGCTCAACGCGCTGCTGTCCGTGGTGTTTATGGCCTTGGTTTTCCTGACCGGTCGCCGCCTTGGCGGCTGGCCGGCGGGCGTGGCCGCGGTACTGCTGATCGCCTCGATTCCGCTCGTGCACCAGAATGTGGCCAGCAGCGGCTTTGAATTGCTCAACCTCGTGATGATCCTGGCCACCCTGTGGCTCGGGATGCGTTACGCCGAGCGGCCGGATGCCGACCGGGGAGGCGCCTTCATTCTGTCCGGCATTTTGCTGGCCCAGACCCGTTACGAGTCGGCGCTCTTCATCCTGCCGGTGGGCATCGTGATTCTCTACGTGTGGTGGCGCCGCCGGGCCATCGACCTCTCCTGGCCGGTCATGGTGGCGCCGCTGCTGCTCGTGATCGTGCCGCTGCATTTCAGCGTGTTCAAGCTGGCCGCCGCCTCGTGGCAGCTGGCGGACGGGCCCGGGGCGGACACGCCGTTCAGCCCGCGCTTTTTCTACGACAACGTCGGCCATGCGATGAATTATTTCCTGTGCACCGACGGCACCCAGCCCAACTCAATCCTGGTGACGCTGCTGGGCGTGGCCGGCGTGGGATTTTTCGTGCTGACGCTTTATCGCGAGCATTGCGCCATCTTCCGGGCGCAGCCCGCCCAGGCGGTCTTCTGCATCTTCATCCTCGGCCTCCTGGTCCACACGGTATTGATGCTGTGCTATTTCTGGGGGCAATTTGACGATCCGATCATCCGCCGGCTCAGCCTGCCCTCGCACCTGCTGCTCGTCCTTGCGTTTTTGTTCGTTTACCCGCGCCTGATCGGAAATCGGGCGCGCTGGCGCGTGCTCATTGCGATCACCGGCTTTTTTGTCCTCGGCTTCACGGTGCCGAGCGTCGCGATGCACCGTTATACGCAGGAGAATTTTGCAGCCCGGACCAATGCCTGGCTGTCGGATTTCATCGATACACTGGGGGACGATTCCGCCCTCGCGGTCGACACCGGGTCCGGCCTGCAATGGTTCATCCACCGCAAATCCAGCATCACGGTGGACGTGGTGGCGGGCCGGCTGGACAACTATCTTTTCCATTTCCGGAATCACACGTTCCGGCATTTCTTTGTCGTGCAGCGCATGGGCTCGGATTTTGACCACGGCACCAATTTTCCCTCGGTCGACGACGACCTCGGCGATGGCTTTCAACTGGAACCGGTCGCGGAGCGGACGTTCTCGCCCGTCTACCGGATCCGTGTCAGCCGCGTGGTGGCAATAGACGAGGAAAAGGCGAAGGCATGGGTGGTCCGCCGCGGGAAGGCTGTGACCCTTACGCCCGACATGAAATCAGCGGTCAAGAAGAGCGAGGCCGAGGCGCTCGACCGGTGGTTCAAGCTCCTGCCCTGAGCCGGCATCATGCCGTTGGTTGGAATTCAGTAGCGAAGGGTGGCCGGCGAAAAAGCGCAGCAGTTGACTGCAACCTGCTGGATCAAAACGGCGGCGGGCACTGCAGCGCGGGTCGCCCCCCCCCCCCCGGGATTAGGCCGGACGAAGATTAGTTGTGATCGAACACAAAACCAAGTTCGGATCCCGGATTTTTCGCCACTGATTACACCGATGGGCACAAATGGATCGGATGCGGACAACTCCTGCCCTTTGGGCATTATTTGTACAATCAGTGGCCAAAAATTAGGAAATCCAAAGCCGATCCGGTTTCGCGCGCCAACCCCGCGCGCCGGAGCAGAATTTCTTCAGACGTAGCTTCACGGCACGAAGCCGGATTTGGCAACGGGATCGTTCCGACTCAATCACCATGCTTTCCGATCGCCTGCTCCATCGCCGCGGCCAGATCCGCCATTGAACCATAGGCCGCCGCTTGCACCTCATCGGAGCTCAGGCGGTAGACAAAAATGCTGTAGCCCACGATTCCATCCGGCCGGCGCAACCGGAGATATTGGCTCAGGCGCGCCATCCGCAGCTGGTCGAGGGTGTAAAGCTGCTGGGCACGTTCCTGCAGGGCCTTGACGGTTGCCGTGGCCGGAGTGGCGGTCGACAGAATCCTGCGCAGGGCGACGTAATTCCGCTCCTTCTCCAGCGTCCAGGGGCCGCGCCAGCCGTTATAAGTACTTTGCAGCATGGTGGCGCCGACGCAGTAAAGGCCGGGTCCGAGTTCGAACCATTTCCGCGGCTTGTCGAAGTTGTAGACAAAGGCGAGCTCACGCGCCCGGATCCCTTCGTACTCGAAGTCGCCGCTGCCGGAATAGGACACATAGGCCTCTTCGCCGGGCCGGCGCTCGTGCCGCAGCCAGGTCGCGAGCCCGGGCAGATCCTGGCCCCAGTCGAGCGAGCTGTCCACGAGGTGGCGCCAGCCGTTTTCCGGCCCGCCGGCGAGAGGATTGAAGTAAGCAAGATAGTGCGGCCGGATGTTGACGGACTCGGCGGCGAGCCAAAGCACCAGCGCGATTGCCACCCTGGCGACCCAGCGCCGCGCCGCTGGCCGGGCGAGCAATCCCGCGCCGATGAAGAGCACGGGATAAGTTGGCAGGATATGGCGCAGTCCGATGTTCAAATGGCTGGTCAGCGAGAAGGCCCAGTAAACCGCAAACAAAATGACGAGTGGGGCGACGCGATGGAGATCGCCGGTGAGCCGGGTCCACAAGGCGTGTTTCCGGGCGGCCGCCCACCAGGCCGCCGCCGCCGTGCCCCCCGCGAGGGCAAAGGCAAGGAGCTGCGGCCAGGGTGTCTTGACCAGGAACGCATACGGAAAAAACTGCACCCAGCCGGTGTTCGAATAGTCACCGTTGAGAAAGGCGCCACGTTCGGCCGCGGCGTAGAGAAAGTAGGCGAAGCCCTGCAGGAAGGCCTCGGGCAGCAGGTGGACTGACCGGGTGAAGGTGAAAAAATAATGCCAGAAGCCATGCGCCGGCATCACGATCTCCCATGCGGCAAAAAACTGGACCTGTGCCGGCATGCCGGGCCCGACTGCCGAGTAGCGGAAATCGAAGCAGGCCCAGATCGCGATCCACATGGCCACCGCGTGCACCAGCACCACCAGGGTGAAGACCCGGAGTTTTCCCCGCCGGGCGGTGATCGTGCGGACCCGGCCCAGGGCGACGATCAACGGTTCGTCCGACCAGAGCCGGGCGGCGATCATCAGCCCGAACATCGGCAGCAGTCCGACGAACGAGAGTTTTGCTGCGCTGGTCATGGCGACAACGCCCACGCTCACCAGCCCCGTCTTCCAGTCGAGCCGGCGCGTCTGCCGCCAGAAGGCCCAGCACGACGCCAGCAGCCCGAGGGTCATCGTCACGTCCGACGTGGCGAGCGGGGCATTGGCGAGAAAGTTGGGACAAAACGTATAGAGCCCCAGCGAGACGATGCCGCCGGTGTCACCCCACAGGCTGCGCGACCACGCAAAGATCAGCAGGCCTAGTCCCACCCCGGTCAACGCGATCGTGGCGCGCGAGAGCAGCAGGAGGTAGTCGGTGTTGTTGCCGCTCTCATAGAAAAGCTGGTGACCGACGATCCACACGTTCGAGGTTCCCCACGGCTTCGCATTGGTCGTGTCCATGCGAGCGCCCGCCAGCAACCACGGCAGGGCGGCAATCCGCTGGGGCAGGTTGCCGTTCTCGGGCTGAAGGCGGAAGTCCTGGAATTTCCAGTAGGACAGGCCGCCGGTCACGTGGGCGAGTTCGTCCGACGTCGAGCAAATCTCCTCCGTGGCCGAAACCCCCATCCACCACTGCAACGCAAGCAGCAGGGTCACGAGCGCGGTCACCAGTGCGGGTGGCAGCTTGCGCGCGGTGGACAGAGGGGCGTTCACGAATAAAAGTGGACAGACTATCGCCCGGAAACGACCCTCGCCTCAAGGACGAACCGCCCGACCATGGATGCCGAAGAATACGCCAACCTCGACGCCGTCGAGCGCACGCATTGGTACTACGCGGGCAAACGCGTGATGGTCCGCTGGTGGCTGGCGCGCTGCGGTCCGCCGCGGGCCGGACAGGTGCTGCTCGACTGCGGCGCCGGCACGGGACGCTTCGCGCTCGAGATGGAGCCGCACTGCCGGGTCCTCGTGCTCGACGACCACGAGGAGGCGCTGCGCCTGCTGCGCACCCGGTTTCGCGCCGACCAGATCCTCAGCCTGGCGGGTGATCGCGTGCCGCTGCCGGATGGCTCGCTCGACTACGTGACGGCCCTCGATGTCCTCGAGCATGTGCCCGACGCCGCCGCGGTCGTGAACGGATTCCACCGCCTGCTCAAACCCGGCGGGCTCGCCGTTGTCACCGTGCCGGCGAGCATGGCGCTCTGGAGCGACTGGGACGAGGCCCTCCATCACTACCGCCGTTATGACCGGGCCCAGCTCCGCGCGCTTTTTCCGGCCGGGCCATGGGAGATCCTGCACGTCAATTACACGAACGTGGTTGTTTATCCGGCAGTCTGGCTGGTCCGAAAGTGGCGCCGCCTGACCGCGCGGCGCGGCGTGGCGTCGACCGCGGGAGGGGCCCGCACGGAGGACAAGGTGCCGCCCGCATGGCTGAATGGATTGCTGCAGGCGGTCTTTGTCGGCCTCGCGAAGGTACGCGTGCCGTTTCCCTTCGGCGTCAGCCTCCTGCTAGTCGCGCGCCGCCGGGGCTAGGGCATTTTCGGTTTACTCGGACGCAATCGGCAGTCCGCCTGCTTGCAGGTGCTTTGGAACGCCCGGGTGCGAGCAAGCTCGCGGACTACCAGCCGATCGATTCAGTCGAGTACCCGCGCCTCGGCGATCACGGCGCCCGACGCATCGCGCAGGACGATCAAGCCGTGGCCGCGCGCCACCTGCGCCGCCTCCGACGGGTAGTGCAGCGTCAATCGCGCCGGGCCCGCGAGGGTCAGCGGCAGCTGAACGGGGCCGGGCACCTGGACCGGGTCGCCCGCAAGCGTGACAGGCTGAAGCGACATGACCGTATCTTCCGCGGCGAAGTTGTAGAGAGGCAGAGCGGGGGCGTCGTAGTCGCAGAGTTCGACCCGCGCGATCGGGCGGTCGGGGGCGGCCAGGGTTACGACCAATTCCTGGCCGGCGGCAGTCGCGGGCAGCCGGCGCGCGGTGGAGAACGCGGCGATCCTGCGGCCGCGTTGGAGCCACAATTCATAGCCGTCCAGGGCGAAGGCCTTTTCGAAATTCGCCATCAGCCAGTCGTGGAGCGGCCCGGTGGTGGCGAAGCCCGTCTTGGCGAGGTAGTCGAGCACGTCGCGCTGGACCAGCAGCGCCGCGCGCGGCGATTCGGCGAGCCGGCCGATGATCTCCTGCTGCTGCGCGGGTGAAAGCAGGGAGAACCAATGCGTGGCATTGGCGAGGGTCGGCGTGGGCAGTCCGGTCCAGAGGTTGGCGCTGTAGAGGCCGGGAAAGCTGAAGAGCAGGTCGGCGTGGGCGCGCAGATTCTCGCACATGATCCGGACGGCATAAACGATGTCGTTCGACGGCCGGATATTCTCGGCGCCCGCCACACCGAGCGGCTGATTGGACGTGTAGTGCGACCGCCCGATCTTACCCAGCTGCCAGGGCATCGTGACCGTTACGGCGACAATGAAGATCGTGCCGGCGATGGAAGCGCAGCGACTCCACCGGCCGAGCCAGCCCTGCCACACGGGCGCGGCGTCGTGCAGCCCGAGGGCCAGCAGCGGCACCCAGAGAAAAGTGCCCCAATTGACCTGCGTGCCTGCAACCGGGAAGGCGTGCAGAAACTCAAAGACCAGCACGAGTGCGACCCACGCGCGCACCGGGGCGTGGCGGTCGTCGTCTCGCAACGGCACCACAAACAGCCAGGCGAGCGTCACGCCATAGCACATGCCCCAGGCCGCGAGGCTGGTGGGAATGATCTGCAAGGGGGTGCAAAGAAACACGGCACCCGCGGCGAGCCGCGCGGCCGCGGCAAACTGGCGGAACCATGCCTCCGTTTGCCAGCCGGCGCGCATGGCCCCGGAGGCGAGCGCGAGCGACGCGAGTGCCAGCAGGCCGGTGCCGATGCGCCAGTTCATCGCGAAGAAGTAAACCCCCGGATGCTTCATGGGCTCGAACACCACGCCGTCGACGAGCCCGCGCAGGCTGGTGCCGCGGGCGAGGGTGCCGGCGGCGATCAGCGCGGACGCGGCCAGGAGTGCGCCCGCGAACCAGGTCCAGACACGCGCCGTGACAACCGGCCGGGCCACAACCCGCGCGGCCAGGAGCGCGGCCAGCGCCCCGCCGCTGAAGACCAGGGCGAAAAGCCGCACCCATGGCTCGGCAAAAAGCGTGCGCATGAGCCCGAACGGAAGCGCCGCGCAACCCGCCGCAGCCAGCCACGCCAGGGTGCGCGCGGCGCGGGGCGGCGTGGTGTTGACCGCCAGCCAGACAAACGCGGCCCCGAGGAAAAACACCCCGACGTTGATCTTGGTGAACGTGAGCGCCGCGCCAATGGACGCGACCGTGACGGCGAACCGTTCATAGCGTCCGGCGGTCCAAGCTTCGGATCCCGCCCACGCGCCGAGCGCCACCAGCAGCGCGAGCAGGCCGCCGGGATGAACCGGCTCGTTGATCATCACCCAAAGGTAGGTGAAGACGCCGGCGAGCGTGAAGGCGGTCCAGAGCACGGAGCGCGTCTGCCGCGCCACGAGGGTTGCGCACACCGCCGCCGCCCCGAGCCAGTTGATGAGGGTGATCCAGCGGCCCGCCGTGTTGGAGAACCCGAATCCGAACACCCGGTGCAGGGCGTCGTAGAGCAGGTAGACGAACGGCCCGTACTGGGTGTAGACTCGGTCGTAGAGGTGGCCGTAGAGCGAAAAATTCTTCAGCGACAGGAGCACATAGCCTTCGTCGTCGTAAATCAGGAAGGTGCTGAAGAGCAGCCAGAATCCGGCGAGGGCCAGGACGGCCGCCAGCCCGGCGAGGGCGGTCCAAGAAAGCGCACGCTTAATCAAGGCCGGTCCTCTTCTTCACGATGAAGTTGGGCCGTTGCTTCACCTCGTCGTAGACCCGGCCGAGATATTCCCCGAGCACGCCGATGCCGATGAGCTGCACGCCGCCGATGAACAGCAGCAGGGTGACGAGGGTGGTGTAACCCGTCGGGGCGGTTTCAATGACCAGGATCCGCCGCGCGGCGTAGAACACCGCGGCGGCAAAGCCCATGAAGGCGACAAACACACCGAACCCGGTGAGGACACGCAGCGGCAGGTAGGAAAAACTGAAGATGCCGTCGGCCGCGTAGCGGATCAGGCGGTGCAGGGTCTGTTGCGGCTGGCCGGCCGCCCGCTCCTGCCGGTCGTAGGGCACGTCCGCGCGCGCAAAGCCCACCCAGGCGCGCAGGCCCGGGAAGAAACGATGGCGCTCCGGCAGGCGGTTGAACGCCTCGAGCGCCGCGCGTCCCAGCAGGCCGAACGTCCCCGAGTTCGGCTCGACGGGGTAGGCGCTGAGCGCGCTGAAGAGCTTGTGAAACAGATCGAAGGCCAGCCGGCGCAACCCGGTCTCGCTGCGGCTGCGGCGCACCGCGCGCACCACCTCGGCGCCGCCGCGCCAGGCGTCGACGAGTTCCGGAATCACCTCGGGCGGATCCTGCAAATCGGCATCCATGGTGACGACCGCGTCGGCGCCCGCGGCGGCCACGAGACCGGCGGCGAGCGCGCTTTGGAACCCGAAATTGCGGGAGAGCTCGATGAGCTTGAAACGCGGGTCGCGGGCGTGCGTGGCGAGCAGGATTTCCACGGTGCGGTCGCGGCTGCCGTCGTTGACCAGGATGGCCGACCAGCGGCAGTCGCGGCGGGAGTCGAACATCGCGGTGAGCCGCGACACCAGCTCGGGCAGGACCGCCTCCTCATTGAAAACCGGGATTACGATGGCGATGGCGGGCAGTGGCTCCGAGGGCATCACCGCCATGATGGCGGCGGGGCGAGGCCGGTAAACCAAAAAGCCGTGCCGGAGGCCGCTTATCGCGTTTCGCGGGACAGACCAATGGCAGCGGGACTCGGGTAAATGTCAGCTAATAGTTGACGCTGGGCTTGGGTGGTTGCGCGCGGAGGAATCCGGGGCTGACGCTTGTCGGCTGGTGACGGCCAGCCAACGGGTGGCGCGGGGACGGCAGGCCGGGGCGCGAAACCCGATGATCCGCGCTGTGCTACTTGGCGGGTGTCCAGGACCAGAGGGTCCATTCGAAGAACTGGTCGCGGTGCGCGGAGGGCGGTATCAAGCGGCGCACCTAGCCGTCCACGCCCGAGCCGTGATAGGCCACCACGCAAAGCTGCGGCGGCAGGTAGGCCCGCACGACCGCTGCTGGCACAGGCCGGCCCGCGGCGGCACGGGTCTGCAAGCCGTCCTCGGCGTGGTCGAAGCGCCGGTCTGCGAAGAAGGCGGGCAGCGGATTCCAGGGAAAGTAGACCTGGCCGGGCAGTTGCGCGGCCAAGGCCTCGCCCTGGCGCAGCCCGGTGAGCGCGGGGCGCCACCGCAGCGGCCATTCGATGGCGACCTGGAAGCAAAGCCCGGCGGCGAGGAAGGCCGCCGCCAGGTTCGGGCGTTGCGCCAGACCGAGCGCGGCGGCCGGCAGCAAGTAGACGGCGGCGTGCCAGGAATTGACGTTGCCGCCGATCGTGAGGAATCCCGTGAGGTTGAAGGGCACCGAAAAGAGAAAGACGAGCGCCGGCAGCAGCACGGCGCTTTCCCGCTGGAACACGGCCCGCCGGTGGCGGAGCAGCAGCAGCAAGGGCGCGGCCAGGTAGGCGGTGAAGTAGCCGAGCACGTGCAGGCGGAAAATTGGATCGGCGATCTTCACGCCGAGCGGGATCCAGGGAAATGCGCCGGGGAGGACGAACATGTTGTAGGCCAGCCCCTCCGCACCGAAGCACGCGCAGAAAAAAATCCCGGCCAGGCCGCCGGCGGCCGCGCAGCGTCCGAGTTGCACGGCTGACTCGCGCCAGCCGCGGCGGATCGCGAGGTAGGCCAGCTGGCCCAGCACCGGGCCGACCTCGGTTTGCTTGGACCAGAGCGCGAGGGTCGCGGCGGCCGCGGCCAGCCACAGGCGCCGGGAATCGCGTGACCCGGCTCCGGACAAAAGCGCGATCGAGGCCAGGCCGAATGCGAGCGCGGCGTTGTCGGCCTGGCAGAAAATCAGGTTGACCGCCGGCCAGGCGGCAATGGCGAGGAGGAAGGCCCAAGCCCGGGCAGATCCGCCCGTCCCGGCTCCGGCTTGCGCCCGCAAGGCGAACCCGAGCGGCACGAGGGCCACCAGGAGGTTGATCACCGCGGCGATCATCATGGCCGCCACGGCGCTGGTTGCGAGGGCCGCGGGCAGTTGCAGCAGGATCGGCACGGGGCCATAGACCCACGTGGTCACCGGACCCCCGGCCGGGCCGGGATAGGGATTAATGCCGGCGGTCCACATCAGGCTGGGCGCGAGGCGCAGCTCATTCCAGTCGTGGAGCGGATAACGGCACACGCAGGTCCAAAGCCATGCCGCCGCCGCGGCCGCGGCCCCGGCGAGCAGCGGGACGGGCGCCGGGCGGAAGGAGGGAGGCTGGACAGTGCTCACGGCGTGATCAGCTGCAAATCGTAGAGCAGGAAATCGCCGCGGTTCAGGACCGGATCGTGATGCGCTTGCAGTTCACTCAGGAAGGAATTTTTCGCCGCGAACCGGGCGAGATGCAAGCTATGCGGTGCGAGCAGGACGAAGCGCAGGCCCTCGGCGCGGAGGGCCGCGGCCGTGGCGGCGAAGGGCCGGCCGGCCTCGAACATGACCGCCACCTCGGGGCTGGTGAACGGCACGGCCCGGGCACCCTGGCCCGCGAGGAGCGCATGGCTGGCCGGATCATCCACGATGATGCCGAACGGATCCACCAGCCGCGTGAGCGCGGACCACAAGCGCGGATCCTGCTTGGCGGCGATCACGGTGCCGAGGTCGTGCCAGCGGGTGGGCGAAAGGTGCCACGGTCTGACCAGCGGATCGCCGGGCAAATAGAGCGACCGGAGCGCGGCATCCGCTGACAACGGAATGAAGGCAACCGCCACCAGCCAGGTGCGGGCTCCCGCCCGGGCGAGCAGAGGCCCGGCCAGGACCGCGGCGAGGGCGAGGGCGGGTGTGAGCACGCGTGTCGCATACACCCAGCCCCCGGCAGTCTGGCTGACCGACCAGAGGCAGAGGGCCGCGACGACCAGGGCACCCGCCAGCAAGGGGGCGGTCCGCCGGCCGCTCCGACCGGCGGACCACAGGCCCAGACCAAGGGTGAGCCCGCCGGTGGCCGCGAGCACCTGCAGGATGAACGGCAGGAATTCGGGATTGTGATCGATACGGTAGAGTTCCGAGATCGTCTGCATCAGCTCGGCATGCACCGCATTCACGGGGAAAATCCCGGCGAGGTTGTGACTGAAAAACGGGTTTCCAGTGTGGACCCAGTTGCGCAGATACCAAGGCGCGGCGACGAGCGCGGCGGTAGCGCCGAAAATCCTCCAGTCCCGGCGGAACCGGCCCTGCCAGGCCAGCGTGGCGAGGCCGATGAGCGGCCAGGCAAGGCCGTATTCCCGGCTGAGGGCGCCGGCCCCGGCCGCCAGGCCGGCCCAAAAAAGGCGGGCATTTCCCACATCGCGATCGGACTCGCCGATAAAAATAAACATCGCCACGAGGCTGAGCGTGGTGAGGCCAGTCTCCTGGCCCATGGCCACGCCCCAGAGCGTGAGCGGTGCGACCGACAGCGCGGCGGTGGCCGGCCAGCCAGACGACGGACTGCCCACGCTGCGGGCAAGGCGCCAGACCGCATGGAAAATCAAGCTGGCCTCGATCATGACCCGCGGCGTGGTGGCCAGGGTCGCGGCGTGGCCCGCACTGAGGTAGCTCCAAAGATTGAGGACGGGGACCAGAGGGGGAATGCCATCGCACCAGCCATAAAGGTTGAAGTCAGCGGCCGAGGCCGGCGGGTAGAAGGACAGCGTGCCGGTTTGCAGCATCTGCCGGGCGAGGAAATCCCAGCGGAAAACATTGTCGTAGCCGGAGAGCGGCTCGACGATGGCTCGCACGGCGACGGCGGCCAGGGCCAGGGCGGGCGGAACCAGCCAGAGCCGGTTCCAGCCGCGGGGCCAAATCTCCCCGATGGGCGCGGCCGGGCCTGCCGCTCCGTGCTTTGCCTTGACCGCGACGCACAGCAGCAGGCCGTTGACGACCGTCAGCCCGCCAGAGAGCGCGGTGAGGCCGAGTGGCACATGCAGTGCGTCCAGCCCGAGCACGAGGCCGAAGAGAATGACGGCGGATCCAAGAAATGCGCTCAGCCAAGGGGCGGGCGAGGCAACGCTGCGCCCGAGCAGATAACCCGGCAAAAACAACCCGTTCACGAGCAGCAGCCCCGTGAGCAGGAAGTTAAGCAGCGAGGGCGACATGGTGCCTGGTTGCCGGTTCACAGTGCTCCGCGGCAAATGGCCATGCACCCGGATTCAGGACGGCGCTCCGCCGCCAGGCGTCAGGGAGCGCATCGGTTTCCACGTCCTGCCTGTCCTCTGCCGCGTGGTGGAACCGGTACTCACGGAAAATGCGGAGGCCGGACTATCCCTGAGGCCGGGTCCCGCGATGCAGGACGTTGTATTTCACGATCGCGAAAATGGCGCGGAAGCCGTCGCGCCAGCCGATCTTTTTCCCCTCCGCGTAGGTGCGGCCGTAGTAGCTGATGCCGACCTCGTAGATGACACACTCGAGTTTCGCGACCTTGGCGGTGATCTCGGGCTCGAAGCCAAAACGATTCTCCTCGATGGTGATCTTTTTCAGCACGTCGCGGCGGAATACTTTGTAGCAGGTCTCCATGTCCGTGAGGTTGATGCCGGTGAACATGTTCGAGAGGAGGGTCAGGAACTTGTTGCCGACCATGTGCCAGAAATACACCACGCGGTGCGCCTCCGCGCCCATGAAGCGCGAGCCGAAGACCACGTCCGCCTTGCCCTCGATGATTGGGCGGAGCAGGCGAGGGTATTCCTGCGGGTCGTACTCCAGGTCCGCGTCCTGGATGATCACGATGTCCCCCGTCGCCGCCGCGAAGCCCGTCCGCAGGGCGGCACCCTTGCCCTGGTTGACCTCGTGGTAGACGATCTTGTCGACCAGCGGCGCGATCTGCGTGCGCAGCAGGTCGCGCGTGCCATCGCGGGAGCAGTCGTCCACGATGATGATCTCCTTGTCCGGCACCGGTGCCGCGCGCACGCGGTCGACGATCAGCCGGATGGTCTTGGCCTCGTTGTAGCAGGGGATGACGATGGAAAGCTTCATGGGCAGACTGGGTGGCAGGCTACGGCGTGGAAGGGACAGGGGAAGGGTTTTCTTGCGGGGGATGCCACTGCGGCATGGGAGCCGACGGCAGCCGGGTAATTTTTTCCACCCAGGCACACGCTGGGGGCTGCGACGTGGCGCGGCGCACAAACGGTTCAAACGCCGTGGAATCAAAAAACCAGGGCGAGAGCCGGGCGTACAGAATTCCACCCACCTCGATGGCGAACATGGTCTGGCGTTGCCGGCGGTCATCGGCGTCGGCGTAGGTCCGCCAATAGGGATGCGCGACGGGCGGATACAGCCAGGGCGCATGGCAGACGACATGAAGGGCTGTTCCGCTGATCCGCAGCACCGGGGTCTCGACCATCGTCAGGTCATTTTCGACCAGCTTCAGCCGCACGCCATCCGTGCCGGTTCTTTCGATCAGCAACTGGTTCAGCATGCCCTCGCGGCCGCTGGCCATCAGCATGGCCGCGCCGGTCGAGGGGGCGTCGGCCAGTCGGAGGTCGAGACTGACGGGCCCGTAAACCTGCCCGGATTTTTGCGCGGCCCAATAGCTCGGATAGTTCAGGGTCTCTGCGACGGCGCCATAGAAAACCGGCTGGGTGTTGCGGGCAAAGTTGCGGAATTCAAGCGAGGCCAGCCACACGCAGAGCACCGACCAGGCGGCCGCGACCACGGCCAGCGGCCGGAACCATCCCGGAAGTCGCAGGCCGGTCCCGGAGGAGAGCACCACAAGGAAGCCGACACCGGTCACGAGGGACCATCCCGCCACCAGTTCCGCGATGTAACGCGAGCAGGCCCCGGCGAAGCAGAACAGGAGGCCCGCAGCCAGCAGACTGGCCCCCGCCCCGGCCGACAGGGTCAGCCGGAAGGCCTCGCCGCCGGTTTCATGCCGCTGCCGCCAGGCGTGGAAAACGGCGATCGCGCCGAGCAGGTGGACGGGAAGGGCAAACAGCAGCCCGGGCATTTCCTCGGTCGCGACGTATCCGGCCGGAAGTTCTCCCGGCCAGACCGTGCGGAGGAAGGGAAAATACGGGCTGATTTCCGGCAGCGAAAACAGATAGATCCACGTGTTGAAGGGCAGGTAGGAAACGCTGAAATGGTGGACCTCCCGCTCATCGATGCCCCAAAGGGAAAAACGCTGGCCGAATTCGAGGGGATGCCCGAAGCGGAGATAGTTATAGGCCAGCAGCCCCGTTACGCCGGCAGCCACGGGAACGGCCACGGGCAGCAGGCGCCGCAGCCATCCCCTCAGGGTGCGGGCCCGGTCCGGTGGCCAGGCAAACAGCAGGGCAATGAAGCCGGCGGTGAATACATAGGTGGGGCGTGCGCCCACCGTGAAAGCCAGCGCGCAGCCCGCCGCCACGGCCCACCGTGTCCGGTGGGCGCCGGAGAAATAACGCCAGAGAAAATACAGGCCCCCCCATAGCAAAGCCGCGGCGCTGACGATGGGCAGCTCCCAAAAAGCCGGACGGCGGAGAATGACGGGCAACCATGAAACCTGCCCCGCGAGCAGGATGGCGAAAAAGAGCTGGCGCGGGGTCGCGGACGGAAAATACCGCCGCCGGATGCCGGCCAGCAGGAGGGACAATGCTGCGAAACCGGCGCAGGCAAAAAGACCGGTGGCGAGACGTTGGGGCAGGGGGTACCCGGTTATGACCTTCCACGGCAGCATCAGCAGAAGCGCCGGGGTGGGGCCATAATAGAGATAATACCGGCCCTCATAGAGGCTGGCGTCCCACAGTCGGTACCGGAGATTTTGCGCCGGATCCCGCGGGTCCGGCAATGCGAGCAGTTCCTTGGCGGGCGTGACGGACAGGTAGGTATGCCCGCTGAGAAATCCGTCGACCAGGTACTGATAGTGATGCCATGCGTTGGCCCGGTCCCAGTCGCGGACCGCGACCCCATCGGCCGTCCACAGGTAGAGGGCCGAACAAAGCATCCACCCAAGCAGGCAGGAAAGGCCGTGACGGCCCGGCGATGAGAAGGCTTTCATTTCACGGGCCCGGGAAAGAGGCGCACGCGTACGGTCGCGAGGGCCTCGTTCCAGCCGGGCGGTTGATGTTCGCGGGCCCAAAGGGCGAAGCGAGCTGGATCCAGTTCCTGCCGGGCGAAAAGGAAGAGGGTCGAGCCGTCCTCCCACGACGCGGCCCGCAGCTGCGCTGCTTCGTCGCTGCTGGCCGCGCCGGTCAGTACGAGCGCCCCAAGCGCGTCCGCCGCGGCGGAGCCCTTCCCGGCGGCGAGCAGCTCGAGCGTGCCGGTATCGTGCTCGAGCGCCGCGGCAATCACCCGGGCCGCCGGTCCCGCGACGCCACCATCGGCCAGCAAGCGGCGCGCGCTCTCGTGCCAGGCTGCAAGATCCATGGCCGGCAGCTCTTCCGCGAGTTGCCGGTTGAATCCGCTAGTCACCACAAATTCGTCCGCGTCGCGCCGGCTGGCGTCGAGCGCCAGGGCGGCCCGGGCCTGCCGCCATACTTCGTTGTCATCACCCTCCGTCTGCGCGGCGCGGGCGACCAGCAGGTGGTCCTGCACGAACGGTCGGGCGTCCCGCACGTCGTCGAAGAAGGAGAACGTGAGAAGCCCCGCGGCGAGCATGGTGCCGGCGAGCAGCAGGGGCCGGCCGGGCGCGAGGCCGCGCCAGAACCACGGCCGGGCCAGGGCGCCGCCGCCAAGGACGCAGAGCATGGCCGCGAGCGGCAGGCGGAAGCGCGCGCTCACATAAAACATCACGACCCCCGCCGCGTAGCCGGCCGCGACCACGCCGGCGGCGGCCGCCACGGACGGGGCCCCGGCGTGCAGCCGCCAGGCGCCGGCGACGGCCAGCACGAGCAGCACGCCCCAGCCGAGCGGATTCCAGCGGAGCCAGGGCGAGCGCGCCTTGTGGAAGGCATAGGTCTTGTTGTTGTACTGCTCCCAGTCGTTCAACAACGCGTAGGTCTTGCGCGCCAGCAGGCCGAGCCAGGCGGCGGGATGCTGGGTGACATACGTGACAAATCGCTGGCGCCAGTGGCGGTTCATCGCGTCGATGTCGGCCGTGGATTTCCCCGTCTCCCGTTCATAGAGGACCAGGGATTCGAGTTTGGCGGGATTGTCGTTCTGCGCCGGATGGGAGAGGTCGACGGTCTGGAAATAATAGCGTCCATGCGCCCCCGGCTGGTTGGCCGCCCAGAGATTGTAGGCTCCCTGCCAGGGCAGGATGCGGAACTCGCCGTCGACCGCCTGCTGCCAGAGCCCTTGGGCGGCGAAGAGGCTGCCACCCACGGCCATGGCCGCGATGACCGTGGCGAAACCGGTCCGCGAGCGATGCCGCCAGATCCAGATCAAGGGGAGGATGAGCCAGACCGGGAGAAATTGCGGTCGGGTGAGCACGGCCAGCGCCCAGAAAAAGCTGGCGCCGATGGGTGGCCACGGGCCGGGCTCGTTGCGCTCCAATTTCAGGCAGAGCAAACCCGCGAGGAACAGGACCAGGCCGAGCATGGTATCGAGCCGTTGCGTCGCATCGTGCACGAAGACGGGATTGAGCGCGAAGAGCAGCCCGGCAATCAGGCCGGCGCGGAAGTCGGCAAACCAGCGTTGCGCGAGCACGGCGGCCAGGCAGGCCCCGATGGCGTGCAGCCCGACACCGAGCAGCAGCGCGGCGCCCGGCAGTTGTAGCGCGGAAATCCCGCCGGCGCGCAGCCCGGCCAGCAGCAGGGGATAACCCATCGCGCGATAAAACGGTTCGCGCGGGAGCGAGCCATGCGAGATCTGTTCCGCCAGCATCAGGTTTTCCCGCTCATCCAGCACCGGTACCTGGCCGAGCGGGGTGTTGGCATACCAGCTCAGGTGCGCCAGTCCGTAGGCCAGGGCGGCAAACAGGACGAGCAGCCGGGAGCGCGTGACAGTCATGAGCCCGGCCAGTCCAACCGGACGCCGCGGGCCCGGCAAGCTTGGGTGGAGAGACAAACAATCCGATTTCGCGCAGAGGTGCAAAGCCGCGGAGTAGGGCAGGAGGTTGAACCCGGAACACGGAATTTCACACAGAGGCACGGAGGACACGGAGTCCGATCATTGGCCAATGACTCGGTGTCCTCCGTGCCTCTGGGTGAAATTTGCCTCTACGCTGCGGCTTTGCGTCCCTGCGCGATATTGCATCACTCCCGGTTTGTGGATCGGTCCAGCGATTGGAAATAGGAGGGGCGGTCTATTGCGAGTTCTTGACGGTGCCGCGCGTGGGTGCGCAGGCTGGTCCCATGTCCGCGCCCGTGGCTCCAGCCGAGAAGAAAAAACTTCCCCTCATCAAGCTCGCGGTGATCGCCGCGGTCTTGCTGATTGCGGCAGTGCTGGCCGTGAGCGGCGGTGACATCCGCGGGCTTATTGCGCAGTGCGGCACCCTGATCGACCGGGCCGTGGCGGTCATTCGTAATGCCGGGCCGGTGGCGTTTTTCACCGCCATTGCGGTCTTGCCGGCATTCGGTGTCCCAACTCTGACGCTGATCCTGCCGGCTGGGCCGGCTTTCGGCGAACGGCTCGGTATGGGCAACGTGGTCCTGTTTACCTCGCTCGCGCTCATGGTGAATTTCATCCTGACCTATTTCTTGGCCCGCCGCGCCTTGCGCCCGCTCCTCGAGAAACTGATCGTCCGTCTGGGTTATGAGCTGCCCAAGGTGGAGGCGGGCGACACCACCGACTTGATTGTCATCCTCCGGCTTACCCCCGGCATTCCTTTTTGCGTGCAGAACTACCTAATGGGTTTGGGCGAGGTGCCGTTTGGGAGGTGCCTCGCGCTGTCGCTGCTCTTCTGCCTGCCACAAAATGCGGCCTTTGTGGTGTTTGGCGACGCGTTGGTGCATGGCAAGGGCAAGATGATCCTGATGGCGGGCGGCTTGATCGTGGCCATTGTGGCGGGGACGCACCTCCTGCGGAAACACTACGCCCGGAAAAAAGCCGTGGCATGAAATCTTCCGACGAGACGCTCTTTGCCGAGGCGTCCGACCGGATCGAGTCGGTCACCGAGTTCACCCGCCGCGTGAAGGTGCTGCTCGAGGGCGGCCTGCGGCCGGGCTGGGTCCGCGGCGAGGTCTCGAACTTGCGGGCGCAGGCAAGCGGACACGTTTATTTCTCGCTGAAGGATGCGGGTGCGCAGCTCAGCGCGGTGTTGTTCCGCGGCGACGCGGCCCGGCAGTCCGTGACGCTGCGCGACGGGCTCCAGGTATTGCTCTACGGGGAGATCGGGGTCTACGAGCAGCGCGGGCAGTACCAGCTGATCGTGCGCGCAGTGGTTGAGGACGGCGTGGGCCGGCTGCAGCGCGAGTTCGAGGCGCTGAAGCGCCGGCTGGCCGGGGAAGGCCTGTTTGACGCCGAAAGGAAGCGGCCGGTCCCGGCGATGCCGGCCACGGTGGGATTCATCACGTCGCCCACCGGGGCGGCGGTGCAGGATTTCCTGCGCATCCTCCTGCGCCGGGGCTGGCGCGGCCGGGTGGTCGTGCTGCCCGCCCGGGTGCAGGGCGAGGGTGCGGCGGCGGAGATGACCGAGATGCTGCGCGTCGCGCAGGAGCTGGAGATCTTCGACCTGCTGGTCATCGGCCGCGGGGGCGGAAGCCTGGAGGACCTGTGGGCCTTCAACGAGGAAGCGCTCGTGCGCGCCGTCGCGGCCTGTAAAGTGCCGATGATTTCCGCCGTGGGCCACGAGATCGATTTCACGCTGTGCGACTTCGCGGCGGACGCCCGGGCCGAGACGCCGAGTGCGGCAGCCGAGCTTATCACGAGCCATTTCGTGGCCAGCCTCGAGCGCGCCGTGCAGGCCCGGGCCGGCATGAAGCTGGCGGTGGAAGGGGCGGTGCAGCAGGCGGCGGAGCGGCTCGACCACGCGCGTTCGCGGCTGAGGCTGCTCACACCCACCGCGCAGATCGAGCAGGGCTACCTGCGGCTCGACGATTTTTCCAACCGGCTCGCGTCGGCCTTGCGGGCGTCGCTTCAGCTGCGGCGGCAGCAACTGGCGGACGCGCGCGCCCGGCAGGCGCGGCATTCGCCGGAGACCCGCGTGCAGCTCGAGTCGCAGCGGCTGCTGGCGCTGTGGAAGCGCCTGCAGTCTGTCAGTCCCGCCTCGGTGCTGAACCGCGGCTTTGCAATCATCCGCGATGAAAAAAACCGGCCCGTGCCGCGGCGGGCCGGAGTGCGTACCGGCCAGAAACTCACCGCCGAGTTTGCCGACGGCACGGCTCCCCTGCGGGCGGAGTAGGGGCGAGAGCGAGGGAAGGCGGATTTTTTGGCCACGATAAAGGCACGAAATGACGCGATAGGAACCATTCGGAACGGATTGAGGGTTCAGACACCAAATCATCCGGATCTTTTCGTGCCTTTTCGTAGCCAAAAAATCCGAGTTAAAACAGCCTCCTTGCGTCGTCTGCTACACGGCACGGGCATTGAGGGAGGCAAGGGAATAATCCTCCGGCCTGCTTGCTCTAATACGGGAATGAAATTGCGTCTGCTGATCCCTTTTTTCGCGCTGGCCGTCGCGGTCGCCGTCTTTGTCACCATGAAAACCACTCCGTCCGTCTCCGCCAGGGATGCCCTGCAATGCCAGCCGGGCGAGAAATCCGCCTGCGGCCTGCCGTCGAACGTCGTCATCGACATGAGCAAGGCCGCCGTCCAGCGCACGGATGCGGAATGGAGAAAATCGCTCACGCCGATGCAATTCCGCGTGGCGCGCCAGCAGGGGACCGAGCCGCCGTTCCAGAACGAATTCTGGAACAGCCATGCCGACGGCGTGTTTTTCTCCGTGTGCAGCGACACCCCGTTGTTCGACAGCCGGGATAAGTTCGACAGCGGCACCGGCTGGCCGAGTTTCACGAAGCCGATCGAGCAGGCGTTTGTCGGAGAGACCGTCGACAGCAGCTATGGCATGCGACGCGTGGAAGTGCACAGCAACGTGGATGGCGCCCATCTCGGCCACGTGTTTCCCGACGGCCCGGCGCCGACCGGCCTGCGCTACTGCATCAACAGCGCCTCGCTGCGCTTCATGCCACGTGCAGAATATGAAGCGTGGGTGGCGAAGAACCAGGGAGGGAAGTAAGAATTCCGACCCGGTTTCGCGCCGAGGCGCCGAGTCACGGAGAAGACCGTGAATTGGATCCGGCACCCTGAAACGATCCCTCTCTGCGGCTTAGCGTCTCGGCGCGAAACCTACAGTTTAGGGAACTTCACCCACTTCGCCCCGAGCTTCGAGGACTTCACGGCCGTCTCGATGAAGGCCATGCCCTCGACGCCGTCGTCGATCGTGGGGAAATCGAGGGGCTTGGGGGCGCGCCGACCGTGAACCTCGGCCGTGATCGCGCGGAACGCCTCGCGGTAGATGTTGCCGAAGGCCTCGAGGTAGGCCTCGGGATGGCCGGCGGGGATGCGCGTGAAGCGCGCCGCATTCGCGCCGACGTAGCCGTTGCCCCGGCGCCAGATCTGCCGCGGCTGGTCAGGGAATTTCACGATGAGCTCGTTGGGATGCTCCTGGTGCCACTCGATGGAGGCCTTCGTGCCGTAGACGCGGATGTTGAGGTTGTTCTCGTCGCCCACGCTGATCTGCGACGCGTGGATGATCCCTTTCGCGCCGCCCTTGAAGCGAACGAGGATGTTACCGTCGTCGTCGAGCTTGCGGCCCTTCACGAAGGTTGTGAGGTCGGCGCAAAGCGAGTCGATATGCAGCCCGGTGATGTAGCGGGCGAGGCTCTCGGCATGCGTGCCAATGTCGCCGATGCAGCCGGCGGCGCCGCTGCGCTTCGGGTCGGTGCGCCAGCCGGCCTGCTTCTGCCCGGTTTTCTCCAGCAGCGTGCTGAGCCAGCCCTGCGGGTACTCGGCGACGACCTTGCGGATGTCGCCCAGCGCGCCGCTGCGCACCAGGTCGCGGGCCTGCTTCACCATCGCGTTGCCGGTATAGTTGTGGGTGAGGACGAAGATCTTCTTTGTCTTCCGGACGACGGCGCGGAGCTGCCTGGCCTCGGCGAGGTTGAAGGTCGCCGGCTTGTCGCAGACCACATTGAAGCCGCTCTCGAGGAACAGCTTCGCGGGCGGGAAATGCTGGTGGTTCGGCGTGACGATGACGACGAAGTCGAGACGGCGGTCGGCCGGCAGCTTCGCCTCGACGCGGGCCATCTCCTGGTAGCTGCCGTAGACCCGCGACGGATCGAGGAAAAGATCCGCGCCCGAGGCCCGGGAGCGGGTGGGGTCGGACGAGAACGCGCCGGCCACCAGCTCGGCCTGGCCGTCCATGACGGCGGCAATGCGGTGGACCGCGCCGATGAAGGCGCCGCGCCCGCCGCCGATCATGCCAAAACGAAGTTTGCGATTCATGGGAGGGTCGGGGACAGGTGACTGGAGACGGGTGAGGTTTGGAAGTTTTCCTGTCTCCTGACAACTGTCTCCTGTCTACCGGTTTTTCTTGTCGAAGGCCGCGTCGAAGGCGAGGGCGCTCGGGGGGAAATCGACCTTGCGGACAAATGCGGCGGCCTCGGTGGCGCCATGCACGCGGTCCATGCGGATGTCCTCCCACTCGACGGACAGCGGGCCGCGGTAGCCCACGTCGTTCAAGGCGACGATGATATCCTCGAACTTGACGTCGCCGTGGCCGAGCGAGCGGAAGTCCCAGAATCGGCGCGCATCGCCGAAATTCGTGTGGCCGCCGAAGACACCGACCGTGCCGTCGCCATGACCCCACCACGCGTCCTTCATGTGCACGTGGTAGATCCGGTCGCCGAGGGCGCGGATGAACTTCACGTAGTCGACGCCCTGGTAGCCGAGGTGCGAGGGATCGTAGTTGAATCCGAAGCGCCGGTGGCCCTTTACCGCGGCGACCGCGCGTTGCGCGCTGGCGGTGTCGAACGCGATCTCGGTCGGGTGCACCTCGAGGCCGAAGTTCACGTTGGCCTTGTCGAAGGCCTCGAGGATCGGGCCGAAACGCCGGGCGAAATCCTGGAAGCCTTTTTCCCAGAATTCCTGCGAGGTCGGCGGAAAGCCATAGATGGAGTGCCAGATCGAGGAACCGGTGAACCCGTTGACGACGGCCGGGAAATCGTCGCCGCCCTTGCGGCCGGGCTTGGCGTCGAAGAACGCCCGAGCGGCCTTGGCGGTGGCGATCATCTTCCGGGCGGCGCGCTTGCGGACGCCCTCGGGATCTCCGTCGCCCCAGACATCGGGCGGCAGGATTGCCTTGTGGCGCTCGTCGATGAGGTCGCAGATGGCCTGGCCGACCAGATGGCTCGAGACGGAGTAGCAAGTCAGGCCGTGGGCCTTGAGCAGGTCCCACTTCTCGTGGACGTATTTTTTGGAGCCGACAGCCTGGTCGACGTCGAAGTGATCGCCCCAGCAGGCAAGCTCGACGCCATCGTAGCCCATCTTGCGGACGAGCGGGGCGAGCTTTTCCAACGGCAGGTCGGCCCACTGGCCGGTGAAGAGGGTAACGGGTCTGGGCATGGGGCGGGGGAGGGACGAGGGCGAGGGGACCCTCCTTCGCCAAGGCTACGGAGGGCAGGCAGGTGGGGGAGGACGAGTGACGGGGGAACGGTTAGCCGAAGGTGACGGTGGTTTTCGCTATACGGCGGGGTAGCGGCAAGGGAAAATCAAGCCGGCTTCGGCCTCACTCGGTTTAGTTGTACAGCCAGTATTTCCGGGTTTGCTGCTGATAGATCGCGGTGCGGGACTGCCAGGTTTTGACGAAGCCTTCCACGTCGACCTTGGCGCCGTCGCGCTTCAGCGCAATCCACCACTCCATCGAGCCGGTGTGCTTGTTGAAGAGCAGGGCGTCAGGGGCGCTGACCTTGGCGAAGGGATTCGTCCCGCCGAGTTTGCAGTTCAACCGCATGAGTTCGAAGCTCAGCTCGGTGGGCCGCCACGCCTCCCAGTCGGCGACATCGACATAAATTCCGATGGCGGGCGGGCCGGCCTTGGCCGGAACCGTGACCTTGCGGAAGGAGAGGCCAGGAACTTTCAGCAGCTCCAGTTCCTTCAGCAACGCGTCGGTCGTCTTCCCTTTGTAGGCGATGCCGCGGAATGGATATTCCGTGCCGATGCCGGAGGTGAACCCGGAGAATGGCCAGCTGGTGCCCAGCCCGACCATCGCGTAGCCGATGACCGCGGGATAGTCCTGGATCCGGGGCGAGGTGGCCTTGAAGACGAGGCCGGTGTCGGGCCAGCGCATGGATCGCTTCCAGCCTCGCATCGGGATCACGGTCAGTTTTCCGCGCGCCCGGACTGCCTCGGGGACATCCAGCACGCCGGGGGCCTCCGCGGCCATGCGGGCAATCTCGCCGATGGTGAGGCCGTGCACATAAGGCACCCGATAGCCACCAACACCACTTTTCAGGTTTTCGTCGAGGAGCGGGCCGTCGACTTTGAGGCCTCCGAGTGGATTGGGCCGGTCGAGCACCATGACCTCGACGCCATTTTTGAAACAGCCCTCGATGGCGTATTTCATGCAGACCGTGAAGGAGTACGACCGGACGCCAATGTCCTGCAGGTCGATCACAAACACGTCGATGCCCTTGAGCTGCGCCTTCGATGGCTCACGTCGGCTGCCGAAGAGCGAGTAGGCCGGCAAGCCGGTGCGGGGATCGGTGCGGTCGGGAATGTTCTCGCTCGCCGGGATATCGCCGTAGATGCCGTGCTCGGGGCCGAAAAGGGCGACCAGCTTCACGCCGGGGGCGCGGCGCAGCACGTCGATGGTGCTGACGCCCCGGCGGTTCACGCCGGCAGGATGGGTGAGGAGGCCGATGCGCTTGCCCTGGAGGGCGGCGAACCCCTGGGACTCGAGCACGTCGATGCCGAGCATCACGGGGAATGGCTCCGGCGCGACCGCGGGCGTCGGAGGAGGGGGAATATTGATCGTCGGAAGCACCGCTTGCTGAACGGGCCGCGGGGCCGGAGTGCTGGCGCTACAGCCGAACAGGCCCAGCAGCGCGAAAAAGAGGGACAGGCCGTTCGGGAAATTACGCGGGAGGACGGGCATGTGCAGGGGAGGAGATTCGTAGTTGGTCGTTTGTAGTTGGGAATTTGTCGTTGCTGCGAAACCCGTAAGCGGCGCCGAAGCTCCGTGCCAAATTACCAACTGCCAATTGCCAAGTCCCGATTACAAACTCCCAATTCCCAACTACCAACTACAAATTGCCAATTGCCGCCTGCACCGCGGCGGTGAGATTCACGCCGGCGTCACGCAAGGCCTCGGGTAGCGGTGTGCCCGCGGGCGTGATGGGGTGAAGCTTCAGGCCGTCGCGGGCCGCGGCGGTGACCTGGCCCGCGAAGACGTGGACGGGTTTGCCCAGCGCGCGGGCGCGCGCGGCGACGGCACCGGGGCCTTTGCCGCTGAGTGAGCTTTCGTCGAAGCGGCCCTCACCGGTGATCACGAGGTCGGCCGCGGCGATCTTGGCCTCGAGATCGAGCCACGCGGAGACCAGGTCGAAGCCCGGCAACAACTTGGCGCGGGCGGCGGTCATCAGGCCGAAGGGCAGCCCGCCGGCCGCACCGGCGCCGGGTGCGTCCATGAGGGTATCGGGCTGTCGGCAATGGGAGCACAGCATGAGCGCGAGGCGGGCGGCCTCGTGCTCGATCCGGCGCAGGTCGCCGGGCTTCAGTCCTTTTTGCGGTCCGTAGATGGCCGCGGCGCCGTTCGGGCCGAGGAGGGGATTGGTGACGTCGCATGCGATGCGGATCGGTGGGATCGTGCCGGTGACAGCGCCGGCGATCCGGGTGATGCCGGCCCAATCGGCGGGGAACGGCGGGGATTTTTTTTCGTCCGTGCCGGTGCGGAATTCGAGCCCGAGGGCGTCGAGTGCGCCGAGCCCGAGATCGTTGGTCGCGCTGCCACCCACGCCGAGCAGCACGCCGGCTGCGCCCGCCTCCGCGGCGGCGCGGATGAGCTGGCCGGTACCCTGCGTGGTGGTCTGCCACGGGTCGCGGAGTTCTGCCGCAAGCAGAGCCAGGCCGCTGGCAGAGGCCATCTCGATGACCGCTACGGCGGCGTCGCCGCCGAGGGGCGAGGGGCGAGGGGCGGATTGCGGGGGACTGGGGACGGGGGACGAGGGACCGGGCGTGACGCGCGGGGGAACGGGGAAATCGAGGGCGAGCAGACTGCGGGCCGCGGGCGGGATGCGACCGAGGGAGACGAGGCCGAAAGCGGCCTCGATCGGATTGCCGCGCGGGCCGGTGACGGAGAGCCGCGTCATGGTTCCGCCCGCGGCGTGGGTCAGGATTTCGGCGAAACCTTCGCCGCCGTCGGCGAGCGGGCAGAGGTCCAGCGACCAGTCGCCATGGCGGCTGCGCAGGACGGCCGCGGTGAGCTTGCATGCTTCAAGAGCCGTGAGGGAGTCCTTGAACTTGTCGAAGGCGAGCAAGACACGCATCACCGAGAACGTGTCGCGGGCGCACGAGGGTTAAAAGGCGAAAAACGAAGTGTAGGGACGTCGCTTGGTGACGTTCCATCCGAGCCGGGCGTCGTCAAGCGACGCCCCTACGTTTCGACACCTCCAACGACCGTCACATCCCGGACTCGTATCGACCTCGGTTTGCCTCCTGTGCAACGGATCGAATTCGGAATTATACAGGAGTCGACCCGAGGGGGAGCCGAGGTCGGAAAAGAACCGCGATCGGGAGGTGAAATGTCTATTTTAACTTCAGGCCGGTGATCTTGAGGACGTAGGCAAACTCACATGGCTGGAAGATTTTGGACGAGGCAACCGGAGGTTCAGGGTGCGGGCCGGAGTTTCAGACCGGTGATTTTCAAGGCATACGCGTAGTCGCAGGGTTTGTCGGCGGGGAATTTCACACCGCCGTCCGGAGATCGGCGGCAACCTGTGCCCTCTCGCATGCATTGGCCGGCAGGCAGGGGGCAAAATCCAGCGGACGTTGGTATTATTTCTCCACCACCGTCAATTTCGAGGTGACGTTGCTGACCCCATGGGTATCGAGCGCCAGGCCAATCGCGCGACCGATGAGTCCCGCGGATGCGACCGTGCCGCGGAGGGTCACCTCGCCGTCCTTGCAGTCGACATTGATGTCGATGGCGGAGAGGTCGCGATCGAGCACATATTTGGATTTGATCACGGTGACGATGCGCGCATCGGCGATCTTCTCGCCGGCGATCGCGGCCTTCGAGCGGACAACCTGGCCGGTCCGGGCGAGGTCCTGCCTGATGTCATCGGACGTGAGGTGCCATTCCACGAGTTTGTCGGCGATGGCATCCCGGGCCTGCGTGGCGCCGTTCTTTGCCTTGTCCGCCAGCGAAGTCGCCGGCTCGGCCGTCGGGGACGAACGGCCGGCTTCGCGCTGGTTGTAGGCATTCAGGGCGAAGGCACCGGCAATGGCGCCGAGCAGGAAGAAGATGAAGGCGGTTTTCATCGGGGCGCCATGGGTAGCGGGGAGGCGCGAATATCCTGACGCCTCCCGCCGCATCCTTGTTACATCTCCACTTTCAGGAGCGAGACCACCTGGTGCACACCGTCGGTGTCGAGCGCCAGCTCAATGGCCGTGCCGATGAAGGCGGCGGACTTGACGGTGCCGTTGAGCGTGACGACGCCGTTGTCCGCATCGACATTGATCTTCAGGGCCGAGAGGTCGGAATTCGCGACGTATTTGGCGTTGATGACGGTGACAATGCGGGCGTTGTCCACGACCCCGCCCACCTTCTCGCCGACGGCCACGGTCTTGTCGCGGACGACGCGCCCGGATTTCTCCAGGTCGGCCTTGATGTCAGTAGGCGTGAGCTTCCACTCGGTGAGCTTGTCGGAGACCGCGTTCTTCACGTCGACGGCCGCATCCTTGGTTTTGTCGGCGGCGGTGCTGACGGCGTTCTCGGTCTTTTGCACCATGGTCGTGGAGTCGTCCTTCTTGCTGCAGCCGGCGCCAATGAGGCCGAGTAGCGCGGTGATAATGATGATTTTTTTCATGTGGATTGAGTTGGGTTAGGCCGCGACTGACCCCGATACCGGGCTGTGGTTCTGGTCCGATCGAAGATTTATGGCGGGACCGGCTCCTGGCAGAAAACATTGCCCGGCGGCCCGCGTTGCATTTCGCTCGCGGGCCTATGGCCCAGAAAACCGCCCTTACCGCCCTGGTCACCGGCGCATCCCGCGGCATCGGCCGCGGGATCGCCCTCGAGCTGGCCCGTGCCGGTTGCCGCGTCGCGATCAACTATGCCGGCAATGCCGCGGCGGCGGCGGAAGCGCTGGCGCTGGTGAAGCAGGCGGGTGGCGACGGGTTCACCGTCCAGGGCGATGTGGCCGTAGCCGCCGACCGCCAGCGCATGGTGGCGGAAACGGTGGCGAAATTCGGCCGCATCGACCTGCTGGTGAATAATGCGGGCGTCGCGCCAAACATGAGGGCGGACCTGCTCGACGCGGGCGAGGAGAGCTTCGACCGGCTCTACGCCATCAATCTGAAGGGCCCGTTTTTTCTCACGCAGCTCGTCGCGAAACAGATGCTCGGCCAGGCGCCCGACGCCGAGGGTTTCCGCGGACGCATCGTCAACATCACCTCGATCTCGGTCTACACCGCGTCGATCAACCGCGGCGACTACTGCGTGGTGAAGGCCGGACTCGCGATGATGACGAAGCTCTTTGCCGACCGCCTGGCAAACGACGGGATCAACGTCTACGAGATCCGTCCCGGCGTCATCGCCACCGATATGACAGGCGGCGTGAAGGAAAAGTACGACAAGCTCATCCTCCACGACGAGCGCGGCATCACGCCGATCCGCCGCTGGGGCAAGCCCGAGGACATCGGCCGGGCCGTGCGCGCGATTGCCGAGGACCGGTTTCCGTTCTCAACCGGCGCGGTTTTCGACGTCGACGGCGGCTTTCACCTGCACCGGCTGTGAGGGACGAAAGGCCACGAATGCAGAGGGAAGGGTGTCCGATCCCGGCAGGTTTTGGCCACAGATTGCACGGATGGGCACGGATAACGCATGCGACCATCTGAGTCCATCCGTGCAATCTGTGGCTAAAAATTACAGGTCGAATCCGCCCTGCCGCCTGTGGCATTGCGCGGCGCCGTGCAGGCCCGCTACGGTGAGGTGTGCCCACTGAGAATCAGACGAACTTGCTGCTCTGCCAGGCCGGTTATGAAGCGTTGCTGGCGCGCGAAATTACGGAAGCCGGCGGCAGCGTCACCGAGCAGGGCCCGGGCTGGGTACTGGCGGGTGGGGCGCGGCCATTGGAGTCCGTCTTCGCCCATCTCACCCTGATCGACCCGGTCGAGGTGAAGGGCGATTCCGTCAACGCCCTCGCCCAGAAGGTGGCGGATTTTTTCCTGGCGAGCCTGCGCGGCGAACGCATCGAGGCGGCCTGGCCGTGCATCTGGCAGGGGCCGGCGGAAATCGTCGGGCTCGGCCGGCGCATCAGCAGCGTGGAGGCGGCCTTTGGCGAGATCCTGAAGAAGAAACTCGCGCGCATCGCAAAGCTGGCCGCGTTTGAACTGCCACGGGGTGCCGGGCCGGCGCGCGGGCTGCTGGTTTATTTCACGGACTTTGGCCGCGCCTTCGTGGCGCGCGCCGGGTTGGCGCACGGGCAGCGCCGGATGGCGGACGATGACCTCGCGCCCTCGCGGTCCTATCTGAAAATCGAGGAGGCCTACATTGTACTCGGTCGTGAGCCGCAGGCCGGCGAGACCGTGGTCGACCTGGGCGCGGCGCCCGGCGGCTGGAGTTACAGCGCGGCGAAACGCGGGGCGCGGGTGATCGCGATCGACAACGGCCCGCTCAAGGGCGGCGCGCTGAATCACCCGCTGATCGAGCACCGGCTGGAGGATGCGTTCAAATTCGCCCCTCCGGCGGGCGTGACCTATGACTGGCTCTTCTGCGACATGGTGGAGGAGCCGCACAACGTCCTCCGCAATATCATCGAGCCGTGGCTGGGACACCGCTGGTGCCGCCGTTTCGTGGTCAACCTGAAGTTCGGCCGGGTGGACCCGCTGGCCTTCGTGAACGAGCTGCGCGCCCCGGATTCGCCGCTAGCCAAGCACGCCCCGGGCACGCGCATCCGGCAGCTTTATCACGATCGCGAGGAATTCACCCTCGTGGGCGAAGTGAGCTGAGTCCGCTGGATTTCTTGGAGACGCGACGTCCCCGTCGCGTCCGACGGCGACCGGTAGGTCGCGGCTCCGACAAGCGTTGCTCCTTCGGTTTTGTTTGGTTTCGGGTCCGGGTCGTCTCACTGTGCGCTATGCCTCATTTTTCCAAGCCCGGGCCAGGTTCACTTCCGGCGTCTTCGCGTCCCGATCCGGCTGCCGGCGAGTTTGTCGCACCGGCCGGGCCGCCGCGGCCGCGGGGTGCCTCGGGTTATGGCGGGGCGAAGCCGCCGGTGCCGGTCGCGCCGACGTTGACGGCTCAGCGGCCCCTCGCGGGCTCGGGCAACCTCCCCGCGTCCGAGCCGAAGGGCTCGCGCAGCGGGCCGGCGCGGGATGAGCTGAAACTCTGCGGCCTGGCGGCGGTGCGGGCGCGGTTTGCGCGCGACCCAAGCTCGATCCAGCGCCTGTTTTTCGACTACGCGACGGGCCGCCAGATCGGCGTGATCTGCAAGGTGCTGGCGCAGGCGAAGAAGGTTTACCGCTGTGTCGAACCCGCCGAGCTCGAGAAGATTGCGGGCTCGATCCATCACGGCGGCATCGTGGCGGTGGTGGCGCCGCCGGCGTTGCGCGTGGCTGAGGCCGGCGACATCCGCCAGTGGGCGAAGCGGGGCGAGGCGGTGCTGGTGCTCGACCGGATTGGCAACGCACACAACCTCGGGGCGATCGCGCGCACGGCGGCGTTTTTCGGTGTGCCGCGCCTCGTGCTGCCGGAGGACGCGGCCGCGGCGCGGCCGACGGATGCGGCGCACCGCGTGGCCGAGGGCGGATTTGAGCATCTTGAGGTATGGCAGGTGAAGAGCCTCGCCACCTTCGCGCGCGAACTCACGGCCGCGGGTTATGACGTGGTCGGCGCCGCCACGCGCGGCGGCCGGCCCGACACCCCGCGCCCGGCCGGCCGGAAGCCGCTCGCGCTCCTGCTCGGCAACGAGGAGCACGGGCTCGCCTCCGAGGTGGCGGAGGCCTGCTCCCGGCTGGTGACGATCCCCGGCAACGGCAAGATCGAGTCGCTCAATGTTTCCGTGGCCGCGGCGGTGCTCATGTGGGAGCTGTTGGTGCGCGCGCCGGGTCAGCGCTGAAAAATTTTCACGTAATACGTGAAAAGATCTCCGGATATCCGGGAGAAGCCATCGCGAGGTGTTTCACGTAATGCGTGAAAATGGCGGGAGCCCTGAGCTGGACCGATGCAGTCGAATCACGGTGGACGATGTAGCGGCCGAGGTAACGAGGCCGGGTTGGTAAATTCCTCGAGCCAGCTCCTCACGTCAGCTGCTACGGCAGACACTCAGTAGTCTTCCATGATGTGATACATCACCCAGTAGAGTGAGATAGTGAGCATGCCGATGCCGGCCATGGCCGGCGCGAAAACGATGGGATTGGTTATACCCGCCTGGACGGCGATGAGTACGAGCAGGAAATTCCCCGAGATGACGAGAAACCAGAAATCGCGTTTTCGGCGCGAGGGGCGCTGCTCCATCGGCTTGAGTTCATTCAGGCCGGCGATTTTGGCCCGGACCTCGTTCAGCCGCAGGAGGGCGTGAACCTCGTTGGTTTGGGCGGAAGGGCTGGGCAGGGCGACGCCGCCGGGCTTGGCGGAGTTGGCCTGCCGCAGCAGATTGTGCACGTCGATCGGCGGGGTCGGCTGGGGCGCGTTAACCAGCGGGTTCACCGGCTCGAATTCATTGGGTTTGAACTCGTAGAATTTGCGCGGCGGATCGGGGTCGTCGGCCATGACAGTGATAATGTGCGCATTTCCGCGCTGGCGTAAAGCTGCCGTTAGGGGCGGACCGCGCTAATTCAAAAAATGCCGGCCCGGTAGGGCGCGGACTCCGTTCCGCGCCGGGAATGTCCTTGGAGCCCGGACGGGGTCGCTCATTGGCGGAAAGGGCCCGTCCCTGTGCCCGGCGCGGAGTGGAACCCGCGCCCTACCACGCAGGCGTGTTTCGAAATCGGAAGGCTTGCCTTCGCCGAAGCTAGCGAATCACGCGCACGCGATAGGTCTCGGTGTCGCCGATATAGATGGCGCCGTCGGCATCGACAAAGATGCCGTGGGGGCGCTTGAGGGCGCACGCGAGCGGGTCGCCCTCGGGGCCGTCGCCGGGCTTCCCGGTGCCGGCGACGAGCGCGATGGTTCCCTGTCTTGGGTCGATCACGCGGATGACGTGGTTCTCGGTGTCGGCGATGAAGACCCTCCCGTCGGGTCCGACGGAAAGCCCCTTGGGGCCGTTGAGCGTGGCGGTCATGGCCGGGCCGCCATCGCCGGTGAAGCCTTTCTGGCCGGTGCCGGCGATGTGGTGAACGGTGCCGGCGGCGAGGTCGAGCTTGAGGACCGTATTGCCCTCGCGGAGCGCGACCCAGAGGTTGCCGTCGCGGTCGAAATCGAGCGCGCGCGGACCGGCGAGCGAGGCGCCGGCGAACGGCGTGCCATCGGGCGTGGGCGCGGCCTTGCCGGTGCCGGCAAGGGTGGTGATGACGCCGGTCTTCATCGCGACCTTGCGGATGCGGAGATTTTTCACGTCGCAAACGTAGAGATCTCCGGCGCGGTCGAAGCCGATGCTGTGCGGATCGTTGAACTGCGCGGCAGTGGCGGGGCCGCCATCGCCGGAGAAGCCCGGGGTGCCGTTGCCCGCGATGGTGGTGATGATGCCGGTCTTGGGATCGAGCCGGCGCACGCTGTAACTGAGGCGCTCGACCCAGAAGATATTGCCCGCGCGATCGAAGCGGACCTCGTAGGGCTCGTGCAGCTTCGCCGCGGTGGCGGGACCGCCGTCGCCGCTCCAGCCGCCCTCGCCGGTGCCGGCGACCGTGGTGATTTTGCCGTCGGGCGTGACCTTGCGGATGCGGTGATTGGCGGTGTCGCAGATGTAGAGCGCACCATCGGGGCCGCGGGCGATGCCGCCGGGATCCGCGAGTTGAGCGGCGGTGGCGGCTGCGCCATCACCGGAGCTACCCTTGGTGCCGTTGCCGGCGAAGGTGCGGAGGGTGGCGGCGCGCACGGAGAACAACGACAAGGCGAGGGCGGCGGCGACCAACCACCGGGATGGGGAGAATGAGGGCATAAGAGGAAACGGGGAATGGGGAGGACAGGCCGTACCCGTGCATCCCGGGGGTTGGAGGAATGGCTTCAAACTTCGCCGGTCATTCTTCACGTCGCTAAGCCGGAACCAGACCGTTGAACTGCAGTGATCGATGTAGCGGCCGAGGTAACAAGGCCGGGTTTGTGGAATCACCTCGAACCAGCCTCCTCACGGCTGCCACGACTGGCTGCATTTTTCTGGCTTGGAATGGCAATCGGGCAATCCCGACGCCTCGCCGGCGTGAGGCGCCGTGGAGGTGAAAATCAGACCTTTTTCAACAGAGCCATCCAGCGCTGCCAGGCATCGTCGCGGCCCTTTTTATTGGCCTCAACTTTGTTGGTGGGATCCTCACCGGCGCGCATGAAACCATGGCCGGCGCCATCGTAGATGACGGGCTCGTAGGTTTTGCCGGCGGCCTTCATGAAGTCGGTGGTCCGGGGAATGGTGGCGTCGACGCGCGCGTCGTTGCCGGCGTAAAAGCCGTAGACCGGGCAGTTGATGTTCGCGAAGTCCGCGGCCTTGTCGGACTGCGGGCCGTAGAACGAGAACGCCGCCTTGATGCCCTTGCCGGTGTTGGCGAAGAGCAGGGTCTTGCCGCCGCCCCAGCAGAAACCGGCGACCACGACCTTGCCGTTACAAGCCGGCAGCTTCGCCGCGTAGTCCGCGACGGCCTGAAGGTCGGCGTTCACCTGGTCGACGGGCAGGCCCTGAATGGCTTTTCCCATGTCTGCGGCCGAAATGGCGCTCGAGCCGCCGCCGTTCGGGCCCACGCCGGAAAGCAGGTCCGGGGCGATGGCGATGTAGCCGGCCTCAGCCAGCTCGTCGGTCACGCTGCGGGCCCAGTCGGACAAGCCGAAAATCTCGTGAATCACGATCACCGCGGTGGCCTTGTCCTTCACCTCGGGGTAGGTGATGAACGACTGGACCTCGCGCTTCCCGTTCATGACCTTGACCCATTCCTGGTGGCGCGGGGATTTGCCATCGAGGCGGGCCTTGGCCCAGTCCTGGGCGCGGGCGGGCAGGGCGGCCAGGAGTGCAACTGTCGCGAGCATCATCAGTCGGGTTTTCATAAGGAGCAGTTTGATCTTTGGGAGGATTGGGCGGATCGGCCCTGAGGTATCCGGGAATGGAACTGGACTCTGTTGAGTCCTGCCGGTCTGGCCAAGGATTTATTCCTCGAAATGAGTGGAACGTGGCAGTGGCACTGCTGCAACCAAACCTAGATTTTCGCTGCAAAAAGGCGCGAAATCACACCAAGAAAACCGTTCGGAAGGGGTGAAGGATTTGGACACCGCACCCACCTTGGGTCTTTTTCGTGTCATTTCGTGCCTTTTTGTAGCGAAAAATCGGGTGCGGCCGGCAGCGGGCTGCCTTTTCCGGTCTCCTTTGGGGCCGGATTGCGTCTTTCCGCCATGGTGTGCGAAAAGATTCCGATTGCCCTCCGCTGTTGGGATTGTTGTTTTTGCGCCCCCGGCAATTCCGCCAACTATCGAATACCTCCATCCCTTAGCACATGAAAATCCGCATTCTGTTTTGCTTACTCACATTGGGCCTCACGGTCGCTCCCGGCCTCCGCGCCCAGGACGCCAAGAAGGACGACCAGACCGAACTCGGCGCCAAAATGGAAAAGATCAGCGGCGCCTTCCGCAAGCTGCGGGGCGCTCTGCCCGATGCCACCAAGAACGATGACTCGCTCGCCCAGGTCGCCATCATCAAGGAAAACGCCACCGCCGCGCTGAAGCTCAAGCCCGCCAAGCTGGCGGACGTGCCCGCGGCCGACCAGGCGAAGTTCGTCGCCGACTACCAGGCCGAGATGAACAAGCTGCTCGACTCCATCAACCAGCTCGAGGCTGCGCTCAAGGCCGGCAAGAACGACGACGCCCAGAAGATCTACCAGCAGATGGGCCAGATCCAGAAGGATGGCCACGCCGAGTTCCGCAAGAAGAAGCAATAAGTCTTCCGCGGTCTCCGCATTTTTCACGACGCCACCGGGTTTCCGGTGGCGTTTTTATTTGCCGGTACCGCATGGGCCGGCGCACGACGGTCCTTTACTTTGCGCGACTCCGGCCGCCCGGTCTCTGCGTTGGTCGCGGTCCCGACTGAGGCCGGCATAGGTAAAAAATAAGCCATTCCTGTCACGAACGCCTTGGCCAGCCGTCAATTCCTCCGTTCCCCTTCAACCGCTGGTAGGGCGGATTTTACCATCTGTCCGACCCTGCCCCTCCCCCCAACTGTCTTGCACCTAGGAATCGAGCGACGGTTTTTGTGTCGCTGAAAATGCCCTCTGCCATGAAAAAACAAACTCCGCTGAACCTCGCGTTGGCCCTGTGTGCCTCGCTGCTGCTGATCTCACCCGCCTCCGCCGGGATCGGCGCCCGCTTTCCGTCCGAAAAGAAAATCGTACCGGACCCCGTCACTGGCGTGCCGCTCGAGGTCCTCACCACCGCCGAGGGCGTGGGTGATTCGAAGATCTATCAGACCCATCATCAATGGACGGCTGACGGCAAGTGGCTGATCTTCCGTTCCAGTCGCGTCCCCGGCGGCCAGGCCATGGCCGTGAATGAGGAGACCGGCGAGATCGTGCAGGTGAGTGAATCAGGCTTCATGGGGATGCTGTGCGTGGCCGATCACTCGATGCATCTTTATTTCCTGCGCTCGGTAAGGGTGCCCGGTGCCGATGGCGACGTGGCGCCTCCCCCTCCGCCCACGCCGCCCCCGGCGGATGGAGCGCCAGCGGGCCCGGGAGGCCGCGGCGGTCGCGGTTTTGGCCCCCGCGGGCCCACCGAGGTCATCTCGGTTGACCTGGCCAAATTGTTTGCCGACAGCGCGGCCGGCACCTTGAAGGCCTCCACCGAGTACGAGCATGTGTGCGGTACCATCCCGCCCGAAGTGGCTGCCGGCGACATGGCGCTCGATCCCACCGAGGACTACGCCTACGTGCGCACGGGCCGCGATTACGCCCTCAAGCACATCGCGCCGGACACCAAGCTGGAGCCGATCTTTGGACCGCGCGGCATGGGTGCCGGCCCGAGCGGGCTCATCAGCGTCAACCTTCACAACGGTGAGATCAAAGACATCGTCTCCGTCCCTTTCCAGATGGGGCACGTCCAGACCAATCCCTGGATGCCGGGCGAAATCGTCTTCTGCTGGGAAACCGGCGGCAAGGCGCCGCAGCGCACCTGGACCGTGATGTCCGATGGTTCCGGCCTGCGCCCGCTCTATCCCGAGCCGGCGTATGACTGGGTCACCCACGAGGCTGTCATCACCAAGGATGAGGTCGCGGTTGCCATTCTTTACCTGCGCACACCGCTCGGCGCCCGCAGTGGTGGCGGCGGCAACCGGCAGGGCGGCGCCGCTGCCCAGAAGGGTGGAGCTGCCGCGCAGAAAGGCGCCGGACAGAGGGCTGCCGCCCCGCCGCCCACGCCCGAGCAGGCAGCGATCCTGGACCAGACCGGAACCGACGGTCATGCGACGGGTGTTGGCATCGTCAACCTTCGCACCCGTGAGATGCGGATCGTCGGCCAGGTCCCGCTCGGCGACCCCGGCCGCTCCATCTGGCACGTCAACGGATCCCCGGACGGCCGCTGGGCCGTGGCGGACGACTTCCAGTACCGTCTCTGGATCATTGACCGCCATTCCGGCGAAATGAAGCTGCTCGCCGATGTGGGCCACGTGACCAGCGCCCAGGATCACATCCACCCGACCTTCAACGCCGACAGCACGAAGGTCGAGATCGAGTCCGCCATGGGTTCGAAGGACGGTCGGTCCCTGCATATCGTCGTCGTCCCCGTGCCCCAGGCGTGGCTCGACCGGAAATATCCTGCGACCTTCTGAGCGGGACGGTCCAACGTTTCATCTCGGGGCGGGTCTTGTGACCCGCCCTTTTTTTTGCCGGGTGGCAGGCAGCGTTGCCGGGCTCCCCGGTTTTTTGGTGCCCCGTTTGTGAAAATTTCCCGGGGGGTTGAACCTCGAAGATGCGCAGGGGCCGAACTGGCCATCGCTCTGATTCATTCGCTAATGTCGG
>CAIKHO010000074.1 GCA_903827245.1 uncultured Opitutia bacterium | reverse complement strand
TCAGCCCGCGCTTTGGGACGCAAGCCGCGGGCTGAAGCACCGCGCTACTCCCAAGCCCATTCGCCAGTCTGATACGCGAGTCTCAATCGGATGACCGCCTTTGCCGCCGAACGAACCTACGCGCCGGCCGGTTCGAGCGCGCGGCTGCGGTAGCGGTAGTAGGCGGCGCAGGCGCCCTCGCTCGACACCATCGGGGCGCCGAGCGGGTGCTCGGGGTTGCAACGCGTGCCGAAGGCGGGGCAGTCGTGAGGCTTTTTGATCCCCCGCATGATGTCGCCGCTGATGCACTCGGTGGTGCAGCTGCCGCAGGTTTTTTTCAAGGTGAAGCGCCGGGCCGCGTCGAATGCCGCGAAGGCCGGGCGCACCGCGAGCCCGCTTTGCGGGATGACCCCGATGCCGCGCCAGTCGCGGTCGCAGACCTCGAAGACGGTCTCCACGATCTGGCGGGCGTGGATATTGCCCTCGGTGCGCACGGCGCGGGAATAGGCGTTCTCCATCCCGGCCCGGCCGCTCTCAAGCTGCTTCACGCAGAGCAGGATGCCCTCGAGGATGTCCACCGGCTCGAAGCCGGTGATGATGATCGGCGCCCCGTATTCGCGCGCGATCGGGCCGTATTCCGTGGTGCCCATGATCGTGCAGACATGGCCGGCGGCGAGGAAGCCTTGCACGCGGTTGTCCAGCGAACCGAGGATGGCGCGCATGGCCGGCGGCACCAGCACGTGCGAGGTCAGGATCGAGAAGTTCCCCACGTGCTCGCGTTCGGCCCGCAGCACCGACATTGCGTTGGCCGGGGCGGTGGTCTCAAAGCCGACGGCGAAGAACACGACCTGCCTCGCCGGGTTTTCCCGCGCGAGGGTGACGGCATCGAGCGGGGAGTAGACGATGCGGACATCGGCCCCGCGGGCCTTGGCGGTGAGCAGGTCGATGCCGTTGCCCGGCACGCGCAGCATGTCGCCGAACGAGCAGAGGATGACGCCATGCCCGAGGGCGAGCTCGACGGCCTGGTCGATCAGGTCGGCACTCGTGACGCAGACCGGGCAGCCCGGGCCGTGGACCAGGGTGATGTTTTTAGGGAGGAGGTCGTCGAGGCCGAACTTGACGATCGCATGCGTCTGGCCGCCGCAGATCTCCATGATGGTCCACGGGCGGGTGGTCGCCCGCGCGATGGCGGCGGCGAGCTGGTGGACAAGGCCGGCGTCGCGGTATTCGTCGACGTATTTCATGGGCGCGGTTTGGGACGGTAGGAGCCTGCTTGCAGGCGATTCAGGGCGTGGTCGCGAGGGCGGGGTTGGGTATCGCCTGCAAGCAGGCTGCTACAGCCGGCGGTCCGGCCGACGGCGAGGGAAGATCGAGTCCGTCGAGCTCACCCATGGCGCGGAGGTAACGGAAGGTTTCCTCGGCCTCCTTGGCGTCGACGACGCTGATGGCGACGCCGACGTGGACGAGAACGAAGTCGCCGAGCCTGGCCTCGGGCGTGCAGGTAAGGCTGATCAATTTCACCACGCCGGCGAAGCTGACCTTCGCGGCGCGGAGGAACGGATCGTCACCGATGATTTCAACAATTTTTCCGGGGACAGCGAGGCACATGGCGGGGAGGGGTTGAGGGCCGGTTCAATCAGGCTGGGTGACGGTCGTGAGATGCCACAGCGCCGCGAGGGCCTGGCCGGCGGCGATGGAGTTGTCGTTGGGCGAGAGTTGCCGATGGACGAGGACACGGAAGCCGGCGGCCTGGAGGGCCGAGGCGGCGAGGGAGTGGAGCAGGGCGTTCTGGAAGCAGCCGCCGGTGAGCGCGACGGTGCCGACGCCGGCGTGGTGGGCCACCGCGACCATCGCCTCGGCGAGGCCGCGGTGCATGGCGGCGGCGTCCGCGGCCGGGTCGCTCCGCGACCGGAGCACGCGCTCCACGGCCGGCTGCCAGTCGACCTCGAGATAGGCGCCGGGCGAACGGGCGGAAACGACGGGGAACGGCAGGGCGTCGTCACGGTCGGCGGCGGCCATGGCTGCGGCCTCGACGGCGAGCGGCAGCTGGCCCTCGAAGGCGTTGTGCTGCCCGAGCCCGAGCAGGGCGCCGAATCCGTCGAAGAGCCGCCCGGCACTCGTGCAAAGCGGGGCGTTGAGCCGTTGCTGCAGCATGATGCCGAGCAGCGCGGCGTCCCGGTCGGAATAATTGAAATGCGCCGCCATCGCGGGAAACGCCCCGAACTCATGGGCGAGACCGAGGGCGATGCGGCGGGCGTCGGTCACGGCGGCTTCGCTGCCCGCGAGCCGGAACGGGCGCAGCCGCGCAAAGCGCTCGGCCTGGTTTTTCCGGAGCAGGATGAACTCGCCGCCCCACACCGTGCCGTCCTCGCCATAGCCCGTGCCGTCCCACGCGATGCCGAGCACGTCGTCCGCCGGGTGCTGGTGCTCGAGCAGGCAGGCGAGCACGTGCGCGAGGTGATGTTGCACCGCGATGCACGGGAGGCCGGACGCCCGGGCGTACTGGGTGGAGGAATAGCCGGGATGCTTGTCGTGCACGACGGCGGAGTGGCCGGCGCCGTGGAGCTGGCCGAGCATCGCGATCGTCGCCTCGAAGGCCCGGCGGGTCGCGAGGTTTTCCAGGTCGCCGAGATGGGGGCTGAGCACGACCCGGTCGCCGTTGGCGACAGCCACGGTGTTTTTCATCTGGCCGCCGACGCAGAGGAGCGCAGCCGGCAGCCGGCCGGGCAGCATGAGCGGCGCGGGGGCGTAGCCGCGCGCCCGGCGCAGCAGGATGGGTTCGTCATCAAGGGTGAGGCGCACGACCGAGTCGTCCACCGCCCGGGCGATGGCACGGTCATGCTGGAGGAAAAAGTCCGCGATGCCGGCGAGCCGCCGCCGGGCGTCCGGATTGGCCGTGCAGATCGGCTCCTCGGCCAGGTTGGCGCTGGTGGCCACGAGCGGAAAATCGAGCAGGTCGAGCAGGAGGACCTGCACCGGGGCGTAGGGCAGGAGGGCGCCGAGCCAGGGATTGCCGGGCGCGAGTCCGTCGGCGAGGCGATGTCCGGGTCCGGCGGGCGGCAGCCGCGGGACCAGCACGACGGGGGCGGCCGCCGACTCGAGCAAAGCCGTGGCGGCCGGCGAGACGCGGGCGTAGCCGCGGAGCTGGGCCAGGTCGCGGAACATCACGGCAAGCGGTTTTTCATCGCGGTGCTTGCGGCCACGCAGCGCGGCCACGGCGGTTTCGCTGGTGGCGTCGCACATCAGGTGGAAGCCCCCAACGCCCTTCACGGCGACGATCCGCCCCTCGCGGAGCAGCCGGCGGGCGGAGAGGAGCGCGGCTTCGCGTTCGCCGAGCACACGGCCGGTGGCGTCGCACAAGGTCAGGTGGGGGCCGCACGCCGGGCAGGCGTTCGGCTCGGCGTGGAAGCGCCGGCTGGCGGGGTCGTCGTATTCCTCCTGGCAGTCCGGGCACATCCGGAAGGCGCGCATCGTGGTGCGCGGCCGGTCGTAGGGCAGGCTCTCGATGAGCGAGTAGCGCGGCCCGCACTGCGTGCAGTTGATGAAAGGATAGTGGTGGCGGCGGTCGGACGGGTCGAGCAGCTCGCGGCGGCAGTCGGCGCAGAGCGCGAGGTCCGGCGGGGTGGCGGTGGCGGTCTCCCCCTCGTCGCGGCTGGCGAGGATGACGAAGCCTTCTCCGGCCGGCGGGTGTTCGTGGCTTGGCGCCAGCTCATCGAGTCCGGCCACGGCCGCGGCCGGCGGGGCGGCCTGCACGAGCGCCTCGGCCAGCGCGGCGATGCCGTCGGGCTCGCCGGAGACGCGGATGAGCACACCCTCCGCGTCGTTCAGCACCCAGCCGTTGAGACCGAGGGCGGTGGCCGTGCGGTGCACGAACGGCCGGTAGCCCACGCCCTGCACGGTGCCACGCACGCGGAGCAGCACGTCGGTGATGGGAGGAGAGGCACGCATGGGGGGAGGTCAGGCGGGTTCAACGCCCGGCGGTGAGGGCATCGAGGAACGCATACCATTCCGGCAGGCCCTCGCCGGTGCGGGCGGAGAGCTGGATGATTTTTGCCTGCGGGGCGATGCGGCGGATGTTGTCCACCGCGACGTCACGCTTGAAGCCGAGGACATCGGCCACGTCGACCTTGGTGAGGAGGACCAGATGGGCGGACTTGAAGATCGGCGGATACTTGAGCGGCTTGTCCTCGCCCTCGGTGGTGGAAAGCAGCACGACCCGCACCTGCTCGCCGAGGTCGAACGAGGCGGGGCAGACGAGATTGCCCACGTTCTCGATGAACAGCACGCGCACGCCGTCGAGATTGATGGACTGGGCGGCGCGCGCGATCATGCCGGCGTCGAGGTGGCACACCGTGCCGGTGGTGATCTGGGCGACGGGTGCGTGCGGCCGGCTGAGGCGGCGGCCGTCGTTGTCGGTCTCGAGGTCGCCGACCAGCACCGCGCATTTCGTCCGCCGGCCGAACTCGTCGAGCGTGCGCTCCAGCAGCGTGGTCTTGCCGGCGCCGGGGGACGAGACGAGGTTGAGCGCGGCGAGGCCGCGGCCGAGGAAGTAGCCGCGGTTCCGCTCGGCGAGAATGTCGTTTTTCTCGAGCAGCGGGATATTGATATCGACGGAGCGCACCGCGACCTCGCCCTCCGGGCTGGCCGCGAGGGCGGCCGTGATCTCGGCGGACAGCGGGGCGGAGAGATCGCGGGACAAACCAATGGCGGCACCGGTCAGCGCGTGAATGTGATAGTCGGGGACGGACTCCGGGAGGGTCGGGGTGGTTGCGAGGTTGTTCATGGAAGGATCAGGGAAACTCGAGGCGGGCGATGCCGAGCTCGCGGCCGGAGCGGATGTCGCCGGAGTACACGCCGCAGGCGGGGCACTGGCAGATGAAGCTGCTTGGCGGTTCTTGCCCAACCCTCCGCAGAAATTGTCGCGCACTTCTTGCGCATCGTTTGCCGAGTGCTGCGCATAAATTGGCGCCCGGGCCTTGTTCGCTTGCGCGGCCCCGGGGTGGGCCCTTACGCACAGGCATGCCCGCTTCCGACGCCACCTTTCAAAACCGCACGCTGGTCGAGCAACTGCGCCGCTCGCAGATTTACCGCGATTATGAAAAGGCCTTTCGCGAGACGACCGGCCTGCCGCTGAACCTGCGCGCGCTGGAGACCTTCGAGCTGCCCCACCGCAGCGACCCGAACGAAAATCCCTTCTGCGCGTTGATGGCCGGGACCAATCACACCTGCTCCGCCTGCCTGCAGATGCAGAAGAAGGTCGAGGAGTCCTCCGGGCTGGAGCCTCAGACGCTCAAGTGCTTCGCGGGCCTCTGCGACTCGGCCGTGCCCGTGCGCGTGGGGGAGAACCTCGTCGCGTTCCTGCAGACCGGGCAGATCCTGCTGCACCAGCCCTCGGAGGCCACGCTGGCGAAGCTGACCCGGACGCTCCTGAAGTTCGGCGTGGAGACCGACCTGAAGAAATACGAGGAGGCCTTCTATCACAGCCGCGTTGTGTCCCAGAAACAGTACAAGTCGATCCTGCGCCTCCTGACGATCTTCGCGCAGCATCTCGCGACGCTGAGCAACCAGCTGGCGGTGTCGGAGGAGGCCCGCGAGGCGCCCGCCATCAGCCGCGCGCGCGCCTTCATCACGGAGCACCATGCCGAGGAGATGTCGCTCACGCACGTGGCCCGGGCCGTCAACATGAGCGCCTTCTATTTCTGCAAGAGCTTCCGCAAGGCCACCGGCCTGACCTTCACCGACTATGTCGCGCGCGTCCGCGTGGAGAAGGTCAAGAACCTCCTGCTCAACCCGAACAAGCGCGTGAGCGAGGCGGCCTACGAGGCCGGCTTCCAGTCGCTCTCCCAGTTCAACCGGGTCTTCCGCCGGATCGCGGGCGAGCCGCCCTCGGCGTACCGCGACAAGCTCCACCATGCCGCGGCCCGCTAGGCGTGGGCGTGATGGTGCACGGGCTCGGCCGTGAGCTCGGCGGCCTGGCGGAACTGGCAGATGGCGCAAAAGGACTCGATCTCGCGCCGCGCGATCTGCCCGAAAACCTGGTCCAGCCTGGCCAGCGCCTCGTCGCGGTCATCGGCCGAGAGGGTTGACGTGGCGGCCTGCGCCACCACCAAGGCCTCGCGCAGCGCCTGCCGGCCCGCGGCAAAGTAGGCCAGCAACGGATTGCGGCCGCACGGGCAATGCGCCTCCTGCACCCGGCCGGAATGGCGTCGCGGCAATCCGGCGCGCAGGCCTTGGAAAAGCTCGTTCAGCGTCAGGTCCAGCAGGTGGACCAGTGTGTCGGGATTGGCCAGCGGGGAGTTGATGCGTTCGATGCGCAGCAGATGCTCCCAGTTGGCCCGAATGGCCGGACGCTGGGCTTCGAAGGCCCATAGGAATTCTGTTTGCACGATAGCATTCTCGCACATGCCGTGGCGTCGCGCTTATCACCCTTTGGCAAAACTCGACTGTCTTTTGTTGCGCATGGCTTGCGGTCGGGCTGGCCGGCCAATCGAACCGGCGTTGAATTTCCCCCAGCCACGGCGGGAAAATTATCGATCGAGGCAGGCTCCTGCAGGGCAATGACTGTGCTCAGGCGGTTGTCGAATGGAGCGCGCGCAGGTCGCGCTCGAGCTCGGGCCGGAAATCGGGGTGCGCGATCGAAATGAGCGCGGCGGCGCGTTCGCGCAGGGAACGGCCGTGGAGATTGACCGCCCCGTATTCCGTCACGACCCAATGCACGTGCCCGCGGGTGGCGGAGTCGCTGCGGGCCGAGGGTTGGGACGTCGTCACCGCCGGCTCCGGTCGCGCGGCGCTGAAGTGGCTCGACGGGCACACGCCGGACCTGATGCTGCTCGACCTGAAGATGCAGGACGTCGGCGGCACGGCGCTCCTGCACCAGCTGCAGGACCGTGACGTCAAGGTACCGTTCCTCGTCGTGACCGGCCGCGGCGACGAGAAGGTCGCCGTCGAGGTGATGAAGCAGGGCGCGCTCGAGTACGTGATGAAGGACACCACGATGCTCGAGCGGCTGCCCGCGATGGTGAAACGCGCCCTCGCGGTGCTGGCCCAGCAGAAGGCGCTGCGCGAGGCCCAGGCCGAGCAGAAGCGGCTGGAGGGCGAGATCCTCGCGGCGAGCGAGCGGGAACGGCAGAGCATCGGGGCCGACCTGCACGACGGGCTGGGGCAGCAGCTCACCGCGCTCGAGTTCATCTGCACGGCGCTCAAGGATGACGCGGTGCGCGACCATCCCGCACTGGCGCCTCGCCTCGACCAGATGAGCCGGATGCTGCGTGAAGCTGTCGCCCAGACGCGCCTGCTCGCCCGCGGCCTGGCCCCGGTCGGCTCCGAGCCTGAGGCCTTGTCCCTCGGCCTCGCCGAGCTGGCGGAGCGCGTCAACTACCTGAACCGCGTGCGGGTGGTCTTCGAGTGTCCGCAGCCGGTCATCGTGGCCGATCGCACCGTGGCAGGGCACCTTTACCGGATCGTGCAGGAAGCGGTGAACAATGCGCTCAAGCATGCGCGGGCGAAGGCCGTGACCATCCGCCTGACCCGGACCGCCGGTGCGCTGTTGCTGGAAATTTCCGATGACGGGCAGGGGTTGACCAAGCCCCGCACCGGCCGGGCCGGGCTGGGTCTCGGCGTGATGCGCCACCGCGCGGCGGCCATCGGGGCCGAGCTTGCCGTGAAGTCCCGCCGCGGCGAGGGTGTCACCGTCACCTGCATGCTGCCGCCAACGCCATGAAATCCAAGGGAGGACAATCCCCGTTGAAATCCGCGGCGGCGCGGCCACCGGCTAAAACGGCGCCGGCGGCGCGCCGGCGGCTCCTACTGGTGGACGACCATCCCTTCATGCGGGCCGGCCTGGCCCAGCTGATCAACCAGCAGCCCGACCTGCAGGTGGCCGGCGAGGCCGCCGAACCGGCCGCAGCGCTGGCCGAGCTGGCCCGCTGCCAGCCGGATCTCGTGCTGACCGACCTCACGATGCCCGGGCGCAGTGGGCTCGACTTCATCAAGGACCTCCACGCGACCCGGCCGGACCTGCCCGTCCTGGTGATCTCAATGCACGACGAGACGATCTATGCCGAGCGGGTGCTGCGCGCGGGCGGCTGCGGCTACATCATGAAGGAGGCCGGCGGGGAAAACCTGCTGGCTGCGATCCGCCAGATCCTGCGCGGGGAAATCTACGTGAGCCCCGCGATGTCCTCGCGGATCCTGGCCGCGCTTTCCGGCCACCGGCCGCGCGGCTCGAGCTCGCCGATCCAAAAATTGAGCGACCGCGAGTTCGAGGTCTTCCAGCTCATCGGCCAGGGCCGCAGCACGCGCGACATCGCTGCCCAGCTGCATCTCAGTTCCAAGACCGTCGATGTCCACCGCGCTCACATCAAGGAGAAGCTGGAGCTGAAGGACACCACTGCGCTCGTCCGCCACGCGGTCCGCTGGGTCGAAACGCAGGGGTCCGACGCCGCCCCTTGAGTCGGAAGGATGCAGGCTGATTTAACCACGAAAGACACGAAACACACAAAAAGATGAAATTGGATTGGGCTCGGACTTGGCCTCCTGATCATCCTTTCGTGTATTTGGTGTGTTTCGTGGTGGCTTCGGATTGCGAGGTCCGTCGGGAAAAATCCGCCGGCAGGTTAGTGTCACCCAGCTCAAAAAGCCGCTGTCCCTCGGCGAAATTTTTGTCCACGCTGGCCGGATTGAAAGCCTCCGACTATTTCACCCTGCCGGCTTCGCTTGCCCCGTTTGCAAAGCATTTTCCGGCCGACGTCCCGCCTTGGGATTGGTTGAAGCGCATCGGACCCGCACTCGCCGCGTATAAGTTCGGGCCGCCGCGGACGGTGCCGCCGGGCGTGCACGTGGAGGGATCGGTCTACCTGCACCCCACGGTGAAACTGCCGCACACGGCCACGATCATCGGCCCGGCCTGGATCGGGGCGAACACCGAGATCCGCCCGGGCGCCTTCATCCGGGGCAACGTAATCGTGGGCGAGGGCTGCGTGCTGGGCAACGCCTGCGAGTTCAAGAACTGCCTCCTGATGGACGGGGCGCTGGTGCCGCATTTCAGCTACGTGGGCGACTCCATCCTCGGCAACGGCGCCCATCTCGGCGCGGGCGTGATCTGCTCCAATTTCCGCCTCGACCAGCAAAACGTCGTGGTGAAGGCGCCTGACGCGACCCATGAAACCGGCCTGAAAAAATTCGGCGCCATCGTCGGCGACCGCGCCGAGGTCGGCTGCAACGCCGTCCTCAACCCGGGCACGCTGCTCGGGCCACGCTCGGTCGTCATGCCCGCCATCGCCTTTGGCGGCGTGCTTCCGGCCTCCACCATCGCGAAGGCGCGCCAGAGCGTGACGCACCTGCCGCGGCGGGCCTGAAAATCTTTTTCTTTCCTCCTTCTCTTTCCTCTTTCCCTTTGGAGACTGAAAGCTTGGAGAAAGATTAAGAGAAAGATTTTCGTCCCCATCATGCGCACCCTCACCGGCATCCAGCCCTCGGGCCAGCTTCACATCGGCAATTATTTCGGGGCCATGCGCCCCGCCATCGAGGCGCAGGCGCGTGGGGACTGCTTCTATTTCATCGCGGATTACCACTCGATGACGTCCCTCACCGACCCCGCGCAGCGCCGCGCCCACACCCTCGGTGTCGCCCTCGACTGGCTCGCCTGCGGGCTCGACCCGGCGAAGAGTGTCTTCTGGCGCCAGAGCGATGTGCCGGGAGTGACCGAGCTCTCGTGGATCCTGGGCACCCTCGTCCCCATGGGGCTGCTCGAGCGCGCCCACAGCTACAAGGACAAGATCGCCAAGGGTATCTCGCCGAACTTCGGCCTCTTTGCCTACCCGGTGCTCATGGCCTCCGACATCCTGCTCTTCGACACCAATATTGTCCCGGTCGGCCGGGACCAGAAGCAGCACGTCGAGATGACGCGCGACATGGCGATCAAGTTCAACCAGACCTACGGCGAGACCTTCGTGGTGCCCGAGCCGGCGATCCGCGACGATGTCGCGCTGGTGCCCGGCCTCGACGGCCAGAAGATGAGCAAGAGTTACGGCAACACCATCGACATCTTCGGCGAGGAGAAGGCCGTGCGGAAAAAAATCATGGGGATCATGATGGACAGCCGCACGCCGCAGGAGCCGAAGCCCGACGCCGACAAGAACCTCGCAATCCAGCTCCTCCGGCTCGTCGCCCCGGCCGAGGTGGCCGCCGACCATGAGAACCGCCTGCGCGCCGGTGGCCTCGGCTATGGCGACTTGAAGAAAGTGCTGTTCGAGCATTACTGGAATTATTTCGCCGCGGCCCGTGCGCGCCGCGCCGAGCTCGCGGCGAACCTCGACCATGTGAACCGGGTCCTCGGCGAGGGCACCGTCCGGGCCCATGCGGTGGCGGATGTCGTGCTCCAGCGTGCGCGCAAGGCCTGCGGGCTGGCCTAGGTTCATCCCGGCGGCCCGCGGCGAAGCAACTCTCCCCGTTCCACGATGAAAAACGTCCAATTGACCGGCATCCTCGGCAAGGAGCAGCTCCACTTTAGGGACAACCAGGAACTCGAGAAATACTACGAGGAGAAATACAGTCACGGCGGCTACGAGGGCGGCGGCTGCATCCTTTACGGCGTCAACATCAGCAAGCTTTACCATCAGGCGCGGCATCGCTCGGCGCTCGGTTTCCTCGATCCCCGGCCCGGTGACATCGTCCTCGACGCCGGCTGCGGCGACGGGAGCCTGTCCGCGCAGATCGCGCCGCGGTGCAAGGCGGCGCACGCGATCGACATCGCCGGCAACGCCCTCGACCCGGCCCTCCGGGGCGTTGGCAACCTGCATTTCAGGAAAATGAACGTGGAGGCGCTGGACTACGCCGATGGTTTCTTCGACCGGATCGTCTGCGTCGAGACCCTCGAGCACCTGATCGAGCCGAAAAAAGCCATCGCGGAATTCCACCGGGCGCTCAAGCCGGGTGGCTGCCTCGTCATCACTTACCCGACCGTGAACCAGACGCTCATGCAACGGATCCAGCGGAAGCTGGGCCTCGGCCGGCGCCTCGAGATCTCCGAGCACCTGACGGAATGGACCTACGGTGACGTCGTGAAGAACGTGCAGGCCGGCGGCTTCGCGTTCGTGGCGGCGGAAGGCCTCGCCTTCGATTTCGGCGTCTTCGGCTGGATCAAGTACAAGTCCCGGTTCTTTGCCCGCACCCTCACCAAGCTGGCCCTCGCCATCCGCGCCTTCCCGCGGAACTCTGCTTTTGTCTCGGTCTGCTTCCGGCGGATTCCATAGTCCCACGCCGCCGAATCGGCGCACCCGGTTAACTCCCGCTCCGTCGCCCGCCCTCGGCCCTCACCCGCTGCCCAAAGTGTAGTGTCAACTATTAGTTAACACTACACTTTGGACGGGGCGTTGAATGGGGTGAATACCATGAGTGAAGGCTTAGCCGTAACCATGTAGCCCCTGGTAGCAGCCGACGTCAGGAGGCTGGTTGGGGTGAGTCGCCAAACCCAGCCTCGTTACCTCGGCTGCTACTTCGATCGCTGCGGTCTAATTGCATCGTTCCGGCTTCGGGCGGGGCGGACACCTTGAGACGGAGGGGGTGGCCGGGTCCGGCGCGGAGCAACGCTCAGACCATCGTGACCGGCGGCTGCTCCAGCCGGGCGATCGCGGCCATGATGCGCTCGGAGGCCTGCTGGTAGCGTTCCTTGCCCGAACCGGGATCGTAGTAGGAAGGCGCCAGCGGCCGGCCGAAGACGACCGACACCGGCGTGCCGGGCCGCAGACGGCCGCCGCGGCCGAAGGCCTCGAAGGAGCCAAAGATCCGGGCCGGCACCACCGGCACTTGGGTGCGGCAAGCGATCAGGCCCACTCCCGGCTTGGGGGTTTGCAGCTGGCCGTCGGGGGAACGCGTGCCCTCGGGAAACAGGATCAGGGCCTTGCCCTCGCCGAGCGCGCGGAGCACGCGCTTGATTGCGGTGACGTCCGCGCCGCCATCGCGGTCGACCGGGATGGTGCCCACCGTATCCAGCCACCAGGCGGCGACGCCGGGTTTCCAGAGGGTCTTCCGGGCGAAGAAACACATTTGTCGTGGGACCTGGCTGCCGATGATGGGCGGGTCGAGATGGCTGGCGTGGTTGGAGGCGATGAGAAACGCCCCGGACTTCGGAAGGTTTTCCAGCCCGTCGACTTCGCCGCGGAAGAACATGTCATACACCACGACGGAGATGTAGTGGAACAGGCCGTAGACCCGGTCCATCGCGCCCTGCGTGTAGCGGCGGCTCATGCGGCGGAGAGGCGGTGGGCGATGGGTGTGGCCATGAGTTCGACGACCTGGTCGAGGGACTGGTGCGTGGTGTCGATCGACGTCGCGCCGGGCGGGCAGGCGAGGGGCGAGGTCTTGCGCGACGAATCGAGGCGGTCGCGCTCGGCGATCGAGTCCTGCTGGCCCTCCCTGGCCCGGCGGCGGGCGCGCTCGGCCGGGTCGGCGTGAAGGAAAAACCGGAAGTCGGCCTGCGGGAAAATCATCGAGCCGATGTCGCGGCCTTCCATCACGAGCCCGCGGAAGCCGTGGGAGCGCGCCACGTCCGCCTGGCCGCGCTGGTACGCGAGCAGCGCGGTGCGGACCTCGGGGATCGCGGCGAAATGCGAGACGTGGTCATTGACCGTGCGGCTGCGGATGTCTGCGTCCAGCACCACGCGGCCGCCGATCTCCATCTGGGCGGACCGTCCGTTCAGGCGCGTGCCGAAGCGCAGCCGGGCCGCGGCCGCGTGCACCGCGGGGAGATCGGCCGCGTCCACGCCGAGGCGCAGGAACTCCGCGGTGATGGCGCGGTAAAAGGAGCCGGTGTCGACATGCAGCAGGTTGAAACGGTCGCTCAGGATGCGCGACGAGGTGGACTTGCCGGAAGCCGCCCCGCCGTCGATCGCGACAATGATGAAAGGTGGGACGTCCATTAAGTCTCCAACGATTTTTGGCGCAGCGTCTCCAGCAACTCAAAAAAGTTGGGAAAGGTTTTTGCACAGCACGCCGGATCCTTGATCGTGAGCCACGGCCGGCCGTTTTTCAGCAGGTCGTGGCAGCCGAGAATCCCGAAGCTCATGGCGAAGCGGTGGTCGCCGTAGGTCTCGATGACCTGCCCGGGCACGAGCGGCCGCGGCGTGATCGTGAGAGCGTCTTGCTCCTCGATGACATGCTGGCCGAGTTTTTTCAGCTCACGCGCCATGCCGGCCACGCGATCGGTCTCCTGCTTGCGCGTGTGCGCGATGCCGGTGACGCGCACCGTCAGCCGCTGGAGCGGAACGATCGCAGCCAAGGTGAGGAACGTGTCGGAAATCTCGTAGAAATTCAGATCCATCTTCATGGCTCCAGCCGGCACGGCCCCCAGCACGCGGAGAACCTCGGCGAAGGCCGAGTCGCCCTGCAGGCTGGTGTCCGGCGGACGTAGCCCCGGCAACAGCAGCGTGCCGCCCACGGCGAGCGGCAGCGCCTGAAAGTAACTCGCAGCCGTCGCATCGGGTTCGATGGCATAGGAGCCACCCGAATGGTAACGCCCGGGCGCAATCGTGAACCGGAGGACCTCCGGGTGGAGCGGAGCGACGTTCATGCCGAATTCGGCCATCAGGCGCCGTGTCATCTCAATGAAGGCCCGGCGTGCCTCGCCCACAAGGGTCACGTCGACGGGTGCACCCGCGAGCGGCGCCACCATGAGGAGCGCGGACAACATCTGGCTGCTTTCGCTGGCGTCGATCTTCACCGCGCCGCCACGCAGGCCGTGTGCGTAAATTTCCAGCGGAAAGAAACCCTCCTCGCCGATGCAGCGGATGTCGGCGCCGAGCTGGCGCAGCGCGTCGATCAGGCCGCGCATCGGCCGTTTGCGCATCTGCGGCACGCCGTCGAGGCGGTAGACTCCTCGCTGGGCCGCGGCGCAGAGGGCGGTCAGGAATCGCCCTGCGGTGCCGGCCAAGCCGACAAAGAGATCCGCTTCGCCGCCGAGGAAGGCCTTGGCCTGGTCCGCGACGCGCAGGGTGAGCGCACGTTCGTCCGCTTCGACAGTGAACCCCAAGTGGCGCAGGGCCTCAGCCATTAGGCGGGTGTCCTCGCTGAAGAGCGCGCCGGTCAGCGTCACCGGCCGGTCGCACAGCGCCGCGAGCAGCAGCGCCCGGTTGGTCAGGCTCTTCGACCCGGGCAGGACCGCCGCGCCGCGCACAGGACGCGTGAAGGGCTTGATCGGCAGAAGGTCGGGCAGCATGAAGCGTCAGCGTCACCGAGTGCCTCGTGCTCGCCAAGGCGTTTTTTCATATGCCTGTGAAAGGCGGCGCGTGGGTTGGTTGGGTGGAGCGCGTTGACCTCAACGCGCTTGAACATACAGCCCGCGCTCAATGACGGACGGAGCCAAACAATGCGTTGGGGTCAACGCATTCCACCTGCCCGGCCCCCCGGCACTGCGTGCCACCCCTCTTTTTAGAGGGGAGCAGGACCGACTTCACGGCGACGGTCGGAACTGGTCGCGGTAGGCCTTGCCGCGCTCGAGGCGGGCGATGACGTCGAGGTAATCGCGGTTGGAGAGCGCGGCGTGGAACGCCTGCAGCTCGTCCTGGTAGTGGCGCAGGGCCCGCAGGACCTCGTCGCGGTTCTGCTCGAGGATAGTGCGCCAGAGCAGGGGATCGCTGGCGGCGATGCGGGTGGTGTCGCGCAGGCCGCCGCCGGCCTGGTTGCGCCATGCCGGGTCCTTGGTCGCCAGGAAGGCGCAGAGAGTTGACGCGAGCACCTGCGGGAGATGGCTGATGTGCGCGACGATTTCATCGTGGGCATCGGGCGCGACGGTCACAACCTCGGCGCCGAGATCGCTCCAGAAGCGCACCACGGTCTCGACCGCCCGCGGGTCGGATTTATCGAGGGGGGTGACGAAGCACGGCCGGCGCTCGAAGAGGCCCGCGCTGCCGTGCTCCCAGCCGGTCTTCTCGGAGCCGGCCATGGGATGGGCGCCGACAAAATGCGTGCGGGTTCCGAGTGCGGCCTGGCCGAGGCGGGCGATCTCGCCCTTCACGCTGCCGACGTCGGTCACGACGGCGTCGTCCGGCAGGTCGGGGGCGATCTGCCCGATGAGCGGGACGATGCGGTCGACGGGGGCGGCGATGACGACGAGGCTGGCGCCACGGACGGCCTCGCCGGGGGTGTCGGCCACCGCATCGCACCAGGGCTGCTCGCGCAATTTCAGGCGCACCTCGGGGCGCCGGGCCCAGAGCACGATGCGCGACGCCACGCCGCGCGTGCGGGCGGCGCGGGCGACCGACCCGCCGAGCAGGCCGGGGGCGAGGATCGTGAGTTGGGCGAGGGACACGGCGAGCCTAAGACGCAAAAAGCGCGCGGACTGTCGAGCCGCTTGTCCGGTGGGACGCGGCAGGGTTTCATGCAGAGGCGCGAGTGCGCAGAGGAAAACCGGAAAATGACGATGGCGACGATGGATTGGGCCTGGTGGCTGGAATTCCGATCCTCGATTTCCCAGGAGCTCAACCTGCTGCCATGATCCCGCTCCGCGCCTTTGCGCCTCTGCGCGAAACTGGATCGAAATGACCTCCGACTACTTATCCGACCCGAGCTTGAGGATCCGCTCGAATTCCGCCTTGGCGAGGGGCATGACCGAGAGGCGGCCCTGGCGGATCAGCATGACACCGGCGAGGGCGGGCTCGGCCTTGATCTGGGTGAGGGTCACGGGGCAGGCGAGGGCCTTGCCGGCCTTGAGCTCGACGGCGACCCAGCCCGGTTCGTCGGCGGTTTCATCGGGGAAAGCCGGCTTGGTGACCTCGGCAGTGCCGATCACGGCCTTGGGCCCGCCGCTGGCGTAGAAGAGGACTTTGTCGCCGGGGCGCATGCCCTTGAGGTGGATGCGGGCGGCGTAGTTGCGCACGCCGGTCCAGGCGGTGCGGGCGTCTTGCACGAAGGTTTCCCACGCGTAGGCCTCGGGTTCCGATTTCACCAGCCAGTATTGCGTTGTCATATGGGGGGCGGTTGGTTGATTGCCCTGAATGGACCCCGATCCCGCCGCTGAAAAGACAAAAGCCCTCCGGGTCCAGAAACTTCTGTATGTGCTGATCGCGGTGTTTGTCTTTCTGCCACTCGCCTTGTTTATCCTCCGGTCCCGTTAACTGCCTGGCGCCGCCTCATGGACAAAACCCTTCTGCCGATCCGGCTGGTCTTCATCGCGCTCTGCACGGCTTCCGGCTGGCTGGTATGCTACGCCATCCAGCAATGGGACCCGTATCGCGGAAGGGCGGTCGCGGTGGGCCTTTGCATCGGCGTGCTGGTGGTGCTGGTGGACATGATGCTGAAGGGTTTTTCCCTGCGCGGCCTGTCCGCGCTGACCTTCGGCATCGGGGTGGGGCTGCTCATTTCCTACATGGTGGGTTCGTCCCCGCTGCTCCAGGAAGGCGATCCGCAGATGATCTACCTTACACAGCTCGCGCTATTCATGATCTGCCCATACCTCGCGACGGTGATCGCGCTGCGCGGCAAGGACGAGTTCAACCTGGTCATTCCCTATGTTCGCTTCGTGCCGCACGACGTGGACGTGCCCTTGGTCGTGGTCGACACGAGCGTGCTGATCGACGGCCGCATCGCCCGGCTGTGCGAGAGCGGCTTCATGAGCGCGGCGCTGGTCATCCCGCGTTTCGTGCTGGATGAGTTGCACGCGGTCGCCGACTCGAGCGACCCGCACAAGCAGGCGCGCGGCCGCAGGGGGCTCGAGATCCTGGGCGAGCTGCGCAAGATCAAGAACATCGACATCCGCATCACCGACAGCGAGGTGGCCAACAGCCAGCATGTGGACGCCAAGCTGGTCTTCCTGGCCCAATCGATGCGGGCCAAGCTGCTCACGACCGATTACAACCTGGCCAAGCTGGCCGAGTTTCACGGCGTACCGTGGCTCAACCTCAACCAGCTGGCCAAGGCGCTGCGCCCCGAGTTGCTCCTGGGCGAAACGCTGGAAGTCGACTTGGTCAAGGCCGGCAAGGAGGAGGGCCAGGCGGTCGGCTTCCTCGAGGACGGGTCGATGGTGGTGGTGAACGCCGGCCGCGGCCACATGGGCAAGCGGGTGTCGGCGGAGATCATCAGCGTCCTGCCGAGCGCGGGGGGCAAGATGGTGTTTGCCCGGATGCTCAGCGCGGTGGAGTAGGCCGGGCTGGCGCCGCCCGGGCGAAGGATGGTGGACCAGATCGGGATCAAACCGACGACCTCGTCGTTGCGAACGACGCGCTCTATCAACTGAGCTACTGGCCCATGGGGAAGGCGAGGTATTGGGAAAGAGCGGTGCGCAAGTAAACATCAATTTTCCGTGTGCGCCTTCGCACGGAGGAAAATTGTCGTTCGGTGGCACGCTCCCGGAACGAGGGCAGGCTTCGATTTAGATTCGCCCGGCGTTCGTCCCCGGTCATCAATGGCGAACCCCAACGAGCTATGAAACGGTCGTCCATGTCAGCATTCTTGGCGTTTCTCATGCCCGCCGCCGTCCTGTTGGCCGCGCCGTCCCCCTGCTTCGTCTACGTGGGGACCTACACCGACTGGGAGCAGCTTGTGCCGGTGCACCATAATCCGCCGGGCGAGCGGAGCCGGGGGATCCAGGTGTTTCGCTTTGATCCTGGCAGCGGCAAGCTGACGCCGCTCGGACTGGCGGCGGAGACGGTGAATCCAACCTATGTCGCGTTTTCCGCCTCGGGCCGGTTTCTCTATGCGGTCAACGAGATCTACCGGTTCCAGGGCGAGCCAACCGGTACGGTCAGCGCCTTTGCCGTCGATCCGGCGAGCGGCCGGCTGACCTTTCTGAACCAGGTCGTCAGCCACGGTACTGGTCCCTGTCATCTGGCCTTCGACCGCACCGGCCGGAATCTGCTGGTGGCCAATTTTGGCAGCGGGAGCGCGGCGGTGCTTCCGCTTAATCCCGATGGCACGTTGCGGCCGGCCTCGGCGGTCGTGCAGGACACCGGCTCCGGCCCGAACCCGCGGCAAGCCGGGCCGCACACGCATTCGTTCAATGTAACGCCCGACAACCGCCTGGCGGTTGCGGCCGAGTTCGGCACCGACCGATTGTCGGTCTACCGCTTCGACGCCACGGCGGGTTCACTTCGTCCCGCCGATCCGCCGCAGGTCGTCCTGCGGCCGGCGTCGGCCCCGCGGCATTTCACCTTTCACCCGAACGGGGCCACGGCCTATTCGCTCAACGAAATCGACAGCACCGTCACCGTGCTGGCCTACGATGCGGCGCGCGGTTCGTTCCGGGAACTGCAGAATCTTTCGACACTCCCCGCGGATTTCAAGGGCCACAACACCGCGGCGGAGGTGCTGGTCCATCCGTCAGGCCGCTTCCTTTACGCGTCGAACCGCGGGCACGACAGCATCGCGGTCTTTTCGATCGACGCTGAGGGAAGGCTGACGCCCGTGGCGCACGTCGCCAGCGGGGGCCGCACCCCGCGGGGGTTCAGCCTGGATCCCTCGGGCCGGTGGCTGATCACGGCAAACCAGGACACCCACAACATCGTCGTCTTTGCCCTCGACCCGGCCACCGGCATCCCGGCTCCCACGGGCCAGAGCCTCGAGGTCCGCTCGCCGGTGGGAGTGAAGTTCCTGCAACTGCCGGACTGACCGGATCGGCGTAGGGGCGTTCCTGGCGGACGCCCGGCTTCACGACCGCAAACCGGGTGTCCGACAGGAACGCCGCTGCACCCGCAGACAGCCGCACAGAACCGGGCTAAGTGACCCACCGGCAAACCATTGGCCGTGATGGGGAGTTACGGTCGGGAAAAATCCTGCCTTGGATTGCGCTTGGCCCCCGGAATGCTATTGATTGCCCGGGGAATGGGACGGACATTTCGGCCGTCCCGGCACTCGCAGAATGGCATCACAGCCATGAAAAAGAAGACCAAGATCATCAAGACGCCCGCCCCGGCGAAAACAGCAGCCAAGCCGCGCAAGAAGACGGCGGCTCCCGCCGTCAAGAAGTCGGCGCCCAAGGCGGTCGTCACGACGATCTCCGCCCAGGTCAACGTGGGCTTTGGCAACATGCTTTACATCCGTGGCGTCGGTCCCGGTCTCAGCTGGGAAAAGGGCCTGGCGATGACCTGCATGGCGGATGAGCTGTGGGCGACATCCCTCGCGGACGCCGCCGGCCCGGTCGTCTGCAAATTTCTGATCAACGACCTGATCTGGTGCGCGGGCGACGACTTCGTGGTCACACCCGGCACCAAGGCCGTGCTCACGCCCATCTTTTGACGGGCCGGAGGGCGGGAAGCGGTTTTAAAACGATAGGAGCGGCTTTACGCCGCGATGTCCTTCGGTCCCAACGGCAGGCTCATTTATCGTGGCGTAATGCCAACGCCCCTTAGCCGGGACGGTGCAGTCGCCTGTAGCAGCCGACGTGAGGAGGCTGGTTTGAGGTGAGTAAGCAAACCCAGCCTCGTTACCTCGGCTGCTACACTGATCGCTGCGGTTTAACTGCATCGTTCCGGCTTAGGGAAATGAAATATCGCAGCCAGGCTGTCTGTGGGTAGGCGAGGTGTCCCCGCCGAGCCGCGGCTCACCGGGATGGTTCGCCCTAACTAAAACCCAAAAATAAAAGGACATCGCGGCGTAAAGCCGCTCCTACAGCGCATGCTCTCGACTCGATCGCTCCCGCCTACCCATCCCGGTTGATCGCCAGCAGGCGCGCCTTCAGGCGGGCCATGGCATCATCGCGGTCGCCGGCGATTTCGCTGTTGGGCACGTATTCGCAGCGCAGGCGCACCCGCGAAAAGGGTTTGGGCAGGTAAAACCGGTCCCAGCTCTTCAGCCGCCAGGCCGAGGCGAACTCGCCGCCGATCAGCAGGAGCGGCACATGCGTGCGGCGGGCCACGATGAGCCCGCCGGGCTTCAGGTCATAGCACGGGCCGCGCGGCCCGTCGGGCGTAATGCCGATATCGTGGCCTGCCCGCAGCACGTCGACCAGTCCCGACACGGCCTCGCGGCCGAGCTTGTTGCTCGACCCGCGTACCGTGTGCATCCCGACAGCGGAGAAAAAGGCGTCCAGCCAGGCGCCGTCGCGGCTGGCACTGACGAGCGCATAGGCCGGCCGGCCCTGCCGGAAGCGGCGGAAAATCTCGGCGGAGAGGAAGAGCCGATTGTGCCAGAGCACGATCGCCACGGGTTCGTCGCGGTGGGTGATCGCGCGCCGGTCGTCCGCGGACAGTTCCAGCCGCAGCGTCCGTCCCCACAACCGCATCAAGCAGGCGAACGGCCAGAGCGCCACCCGGCGCCAGCCGCCGATGGCATGCACCGCGGCGGGCGGGGCGGCCGTCGCGGCGGGGTGTCCGGGGGGAGTGTCGGTCGGCGGATTCAGCGCCGCCGGTTGTCGCGCAAACCATGCCGCGCGCCAAGCGAAAGATTGGATGGCAACAAGACAGGATAATTTCGCGCAGAGGCGCAGGGACGCAGAGCGGGGCAAAAGTCAAAGGATCGTGGGTCGAGGCCCATTCCATCTCACACGAAACTCTCGTCCGGTTCCTGCTCTGCGCCCCCGCGCCTCTGCGCGAACCTCTTCCGAGTGGCGATTGACCTTCCCCTCATTCCCCGGCACCAACCCGCGCATGCCCGTTTCCCTGCCGCCGTGCCCGCACCTGCCGCCGCCGCGGGCGGGGCTGGACTGGCGTGCGCTGAATGTCCACCGCGAGGATGAGCGCCGGGCAGATTTTTATCACGACTGCCTCGAATATGGGCACGCCCTGTGGCAGCGCGGCCAGGCTGCACGGGCCATCCTCTGTCTCGACCGCGCGTTTGGCGCCGACCTGTCGGGTCGTGAGCCCGTGCTGCAAGCCTGGCCGCTGCCCTACGCGGCCATGGCGTGGCTGGTCACGCACACGCCGGCGGATGTTTTTCTCGGGAATCCCCGCGTGCACTTCCAGCATTACGCTGACCGCATGAACGCCCCCCGCCGCGAGCAGCGGGCCTGGCGCGCGTGGGCCTGCTGGGCGCTCGTCCGCGCGGTGCGCCCGGAATTCCCGGCCGATCCGCGCCACGCGGTCGAGGAGCCAACGCTCGCGGCCATCGCCGCCGGCCTCCGCAACCACGGGCTCGCCGGCGAGGCGGAGTTGTGGCGGGGCGTGCTGGGAACCGCGGCGCCGGCAAAAGCCGGCTGACCGTCGACCGGACTGGAGGATAGACCCGAGGCAATGGTGCAGTGTGGGACCAACCCGACCAAGCCGGTTTCGCGGCGAGACGCAAAGTTCCGGAGTAAGGCTGAGAAATTGGAATCGGAATTCGGAATTTCACGCAGAGACGCGGAGGACGCAGAGATCATTTCCGATGCCTTACTATGCGGTCACTGCGCCTCTGCGTGAAATAGCCTTCTCTCCCCGTCTTCGTTGTCTCTAGCCGAAACTTTGCCGCTATCAGACCCGATCATCGCGGCATAAAGCCGCTCCTACCGCGAGCATGGCAAACGTCGGACGTGCGGTGAAAGGCGTTGCGTGAGGTGGCGTTGTTGGAAGTATTGCGGGGAACCCCGGTCCCGTCACTTTACCCCATGAAGACGAATATACTGTTTCTGTCCCTTGCGGCGGCCGGCCTTTTGCTCCGCCCCGGCGCGGCGCGCGCCGATCAAGTCGATGACCTGATTGCCGACCTGCGCAGCGGCGCCGTCACGACCGTTGACGCCGCCAAGCGCGACGAAGCCCTCAAGGCGGACCACGCCAAGGCCAATGAGATTTACGCGAACGGCCTCGCGGCGCTTTACCTCTCGGAAATCAAGATTTCGATCCTGGAGCCGGAAAAAGGCGGCGGATGGCCGTATCGGTCCTTTCTGATCGGCGATATCGGCATGCGCGCGAACCTTACCCAGGCCCTGACGAAACGATTCGAGGAGAAGCCTGATTCCATCCTGGCCTTTGCCTTGATCTGCCCCGCGCTCTACGCCCGGGACGACGCGTTACTGGCCAAGGCGGAGGCGTATCTCAAAGAGAACGACCCCTACCTCTACAAAATCGAGCAGGGGAAGATCGATCACTCCTGGCGGCCTTATATTGCATCGGGACTGAAAGCCGAAGACGCCAGGAAAGCCCGGACGCAAAAGTGAACGGCGGATTAGGGATGGACGAAGGCCTCAAGCCGGGAAGTGGACTTGGACATAGCCTCATATTACCGACCTGAAATTCTTCCGCCTCTTCGTCCAACGAATTCCCGCCCGCCGACAACAGATCCGGCATTCCGTCGCTCATGATCCGTTGCCAAGCCCTCAACCTCACCGGAATTTTGTGCTGCGCCCTGTTGCTCGCGGGGTGTGTCGCGGCCCACGACCGGGTTGCCCGCGAGGATTTGCTCGCATCGTGGCTGGCGGCGCTGCAACCGGGAAGCGCGGCTCCGGATGTGTCCGGGAGCTATCTGGATTTGGGCGACTACACCCATGAGTATTCCCGCGGTCCCGGGCACCTTACCCGCGGGCGGCTCACGGTACTCCTGTTCCCGGAAACCAAGCCGGCGATCGCGGCCGATCACATCCGCCTCGTCCAGCACGGAGCGAATCAGCTGGAGATCGCGGCCTTGACGGACGGGCGGGTGGTGGCGTCCAAGACGGTGCCGGTCGAGACCGACCGCGCCACCGGTGCCGTGCGCCTGCCGCGGAAAAATGATTTCGGGGCGGGAGGAAACCTGGCGGCCGCGACGGATCAATCGACTGCGATCATCCTCTACAAGGGGAACGACGGAGCCCTCTATCTGCAGTCAAAATCCCTGACGGTCGGGGTGGTCGGGGTCGTGGTGCCGATGAAAGTGTCCGCCGAGAACTGGGGCCGGTGGGGCGCCACGCCGTAGTGGTGTGGGGCTTTCTGACCGACGCGAATCACCACGTCTGGTTTTTCCCCTTGTCGCACCCAAGGACAGACGCTACCCGTGCAGCCGTGTGATGCGGTGGTAGCTCAGCTGGATAGAGCAGCGGTTTTCTAAACCGCCGGTCGGGTGTTCGAGTCACCTCCACCGCGCCATCCTTCGCTCGCGGGTCGTTGCCCCGCGAGCTACGGATGGCACGGCCATCCATCTGATAAGTGCAGGGCTGCTGACTGATGGTGCTCGATTTACGGCGCATCCGGTAGCAGCCGGCGGTTCGGTGCGTGGGGTTGCTTTGCCGGCGGTCCGAAATCGCTCTCGTTATTCGTTCTCTTTCTCGTTCTCGCGCGAAACCGACGAGAACGAGGAACGATTCGTCGGAGCGGGGGGAGCCCAATCCTGCCGCCTTGGCCGAGGATTGGTGCTTGGAGAGCGAAGGTGGGGACGTCATTGCATTGCGTTCCGGTTTCCCGGGATTTCCGCCCCATGGTTGCGCTTTACGCCCTCACCATCTGCACCAGCGCTGCGCTGCTTTTTCTCGTGCAGCCGATGTTCGCGCGGATGGCGCTGCCGCTGCTCGGCGGGTCGCCGGCGGTCTGGAACACGGCGATGGTTTTCTTCCAGTCGGCCTTGCTCGCCGGCTACGCCTACGCGCACGGGGGCGCTGCGCGGCTCGGGGTGCGGCGGCAGGCGTGGCTGCATCTTGTCGTGCTGCTGCTGCCGCTCGCTGTTTTGCCGATCGCGATTCCCGGCGGCTGGTCGCCGCCGACGTCCGGGAATCCGTCGTGGTGGCTGCTGGGACTCATGACCGTCGCCGTCGGGCTGCCGTTCTTTGCGGTGTCCGCGACGAGCCCGTTGCTCCAGCAGTGGTTCGCGGCCACCGGACACCGGCAGGCTGGCGATCCGTACTTCCTCTATGCGGCCAGCAACATCGGCAGCATGGTCGCGCTGCTGAGTTATCCGCTTTTCGTGGAGCCGCATTTCCATCTGGCGCAGCAAAGCCATTATTGGACGTGGGGCTACGGGTTGCTGGTGCTGCTCATCGCCGGCTGCGCCGCCTGGCTGTGGCGGCCGGGCAACGGCGGGGCGGCTCGCGTCGCCGGGGCGTCGGCGGCGATTCCGCGAACATCCGAAAAACTCACGATGCAGCGCCGGCTGCATTGGGTCCTGCTGGCCTTCGTGCCGTCCAGCCTGATGCTCGGGGTCACGACGTATCTCTCCAGCGACATCGCGGTGGTGCCGCTGCTCTGGGTCATCCCGCTCGCGATCTACCTGCTGAGTTTCATCCTCGTCTTCGCCCGGCGCGAAATCATCCCGCGGATGCTCCTGACGCGGGCGTTTCCCATCCTGCTCGTGGCGCTGGTCATGCTCTTCAACATGCAGGCGGCCGAGCCGATCGCGGGGTTGATGCTCCTGCACCTCGGGACTTTTTTTGTGGCCGCGATGCTCTGCCACGGCCGCCTGGCTGCGGACCGTCCGTCCGCGGCGCACCTCACGCAGTTTTACCTGTGGATGTCCGTCGGCGGCGTGCTCGGCGGCATGTTCAACGCCCTCGTAGCGCCGATGATCTTCGACTCCATTGCCGAGTATCCTCTGGTTCTCATGCTCGCGTGCGTCGCCGGTTTGCGCGCCGAAGGCGCCGCGGCGGTCCCCGCGCCAGTCAAGGACTGGGTCTGGCCGGTCGTGCTCGGCGCGGCCGCCACCGCGCTGGTGATGCTGGTCCAAGGCTCGCGGTTCCGGACGGATGCGGCGATCACCGGCCTGCTCTTTGGGATCCCGGCCCTCGTCTGCTATTTCTTTTCCCGGCGTCCGCTGCGGTTTGCGCTGGGCATCGGGGCGATCCTGCTGGCGGGGAGTTTTTTCCAGCGGGAGAAAGGGACGCTGTTGTATGCCGAGCGCAGCTTCTTCGGGGTCACCCGCGTGATGCTGGACCCGACGGGGCGCTACCACCTTCTCATCCACGGACTGACGCTGCACGGCCGGCAGAGCCTGGATCCCGCGCGGCGGGACGAACCGCTGACCTACTACAGCCGCAGCGGCCCGGCCGGCGAGGTGCTGGCGCTTTACGGCCGGGAGGCGCGGGAGAGGATCGGGGCCGTCGGGCTCGGCTCGGGCTCGTTGGCGAGCTACGCGCAGCCGGGGCAGTCCTGGACCTATTACGAAATCGATCCCGTGGTGCTGAAACTTGCGGGCGACCCGCGGTACTTCACGTTTCTCCACGACTCGGCGGCGCCGCCGCGGGTGGTGCTGGGCGACGCGCGGCTGTCGCTCGTCGCCGAGCCCGACGCGGGGTTCGACCTGCTGCTGCTGGATGCCTTCAGCTCGGATGCGATCCCCGTGCACCTGGTCACGCGCGAGGCGCTGGCGCTGTACCTGCGCAAGCTGGCCCCGGGAGGGCGGCTGGCCTTCCACATCTCGAACCTGCACCTCGACCTTGAGCCGGTGTTCGCGAACCTGGCCCGCGACGCGGGGCTGGCGTGCCTCCTGCGCGACGACACGGTAATCTCGCCGGAGGAGTACGCGGCGGGCAAATCGCCCTCGGTCTGGCTGGTGATGGCGCGCACCCCGGAGGACCTGGCGAAACTGGCCCGCGATTCACGCTGGCAGCCCGCCCGCGGCAACGACCGGCAGGCAGTCTGGACGGACGATTACTCGAGCCTGCTGAGCGTGTTCCGCTGGCGTTGATCGAACACCGGAAGCCGGGGGGCGGAAGGCCCGACGGCCGGAGGGGCGGAAAGCCGGAAGGCTTGGTCTTCCGGTCCTCCGACCCTCTGAACTTCTGGCCTTCCGGCCCTCCTACCTTCCCCTTCAACCGGAATCAAAGGCTGGCCAGCGGATGCCATGAGCCGCTAAAAATGCCGGTCCTTTCGCCCCGCCGATCCGTCTGGCCGTGTGCTTTCCAGTTCAACCCAACCCCGCCCGCATATGAAAGTGTCATCCCGCTTCGTTCTCCTTGCCTTCCTCCCGTTCTCGCTGAGCGCGGCCCAGTTCTGGCAGGAGGTCACCGTGCCGACCGTGGCCCAGGCGGCCGCGGCCTTTCCGCAGCCGCCGAAGGAATACCGCGCCATCCATTGGGCGACCGGTTTTCCCCAGCCCAAGGAGCGCATCCTCTCGGACATCGAGCACACCGATGCCAATGGCGGCGGCGTTTACATGATCAACAGTGGCGGCCGGACAGTGAAGTATCTCTCGCCCGAGTATTTTGACCTGATGAAGGTCGCCGTGGACGAGCTCAAGCAGCGCGGCATGAAGATGTGGATCGACGGCGATGACGGTTATCCCGACGGCTTCGCCGGGGGCATGATCAGCAAGCTCTATCCCCAACTGGGCATGCAGGCCATCGTCGCCGATGCGCGCTACACCGTGGAAGCGGGCCAGACGCTCAGCATTCCGGTGCCGCCCGACACGTTGGGCATCCTGACCGGCCTGCGTCCGGACCCGGCCGCGGCTCCGGCCCGGCGGGCACCGCCTGCGCCCACGGCCGCGGCCGCGACGACACCTCCCGGGGCCGGGGCGGCACCGGGACAGCCGGCGCCGGGCGCCGGACGGGCGGGACGGCAGGGAGGGCGGGGTGGCCCGCCGCCGGTCGTCATTGTTGTCCCACCGCACCAGGAACTGCCGATGCCGACGGATGGACAATTCAAGTGGATCGCGCCCACCGGCGGCATTTGGTACGTGACCTTCCAGGGCAGCGCCGGCGAGGCGCGTTACAGCGTTTTCTCCGGCCAGACGCTGATGATTCCCGTGCCGCAGGAGACGAAAAGCATCGTGGCCGACATCCGGACGGACTGGCGGCCCGGCCAGCCGGAATTCCGCAACGACGGCCCGGCGACCACCCAGGTGCCGCTGCCGGCGGACGGGAAGTTCACGTGGACCGCGCCGGCCTCCGGGACGTGGGTGGTCACCTTCGTGCGCCACGTCTACCGCAGTTCGCCCACCCGCTATGGCCAGCGCGAGGACGGCTCGCGGGATAAGGACAGCCTCTACTCGCTGGTCGACTACCTCGATGCCAACGCGACCGCCGCGTACATCAAACTCGTGCCCGAAACCTACGAGAAATATTTCGGCGCCGAGTTCGGCAAGACCATCCTCGGCTTCCGCGGCGACGAGACCGACTTCACCGGGTTCATTCCCTGGACGCCCAAGCTGCTGGAAACCTTCCAGAAGCAGAAAGGGTACGACCTGAAACAGTATGTCGCCCAGTTCTTCGGCTCGGCTTTGACGCCGGACGTGCTGCGGGCCAAGGCGGACTACTTCGATGTCTGGAGTGGCATGTTCCGCGACAATTTCTACAAGCCGATGCAGGAATGGTGCGCGGCGCGAGGTATGGGCTACATGATGCACCTGAACCACGAGGAGCTGATGCTGAACCGGGGCGGCGGCGAGGACATGACCAAGAATGAGGGTTCCTTCTTCCGCGACATGCGCTACGTCGGCGTGCCCGGCGTCGACAACCTCAGCCAGATCCGTCCTGGGCTGGTGGCCGATTTCCCCAAGATCGCCGGCTCCGCGTCCCACCTCTTCGGCCGTCCCCAGTCCTGGACGGAATCGGGCGGCAACCTGGCGCCGGGCGGAAAATTCGTGTTCGATTACCAGCTGGTGCGCGGCATCAACTTCATGAACATCCGGGGGCTGAACATGGCCCCGCCCCCGGCCGATCCCGCGGTGACCACCGGCTGGTACATGTCCCGCGCGCAATACCTGATGACGATCGGCCGGCCGGCGGCGCAGGTCGCGCTTTACCATCCCGCGGACAGCTACTGGCTGGGCGACCAGGAGGCCGACACGGTCACGGTTGACCTTACGACCCAGCTCATGGAGCAGCAGATCGACTTCGACCACATCGACCAGGATTCGCTCGCCTCGATCTGCACGCTCGAGGGCGGCGGGTTGAAGAACCTGAGCGGGCAGGTTTACCGCGCCGTCATCGTTCCCACCTCGACGGTCATCCAGAAGAACGTCCTCGATCGCCTGCGCGCCTTTGCCAAGGCGGGCGGCAAGGTTGTCTTCGTCGGCCGTACGCCGACCATGGTGGCGGACCGGTCGTTCCTCCATGCGACCGGTGCGCCCGACCTCAGCTTTGCCACTTTGGAACCGACACCGAACATCACCCCGCGAGTTGTGGCGGCGCTGCCCAAGCCGGACGTCAAGCTCGACGCCGCCTGTGCGCCGCTGAAGTACATGCACCGCACGTTGAAGGACGGGGATGTTTACTTCCTCTTCAACGAATCGGACCAGCCGCAAACCCGCACGGCGACGCTGGACGGCCGCGGCCAGGTCCAGGTCTGGGATCCGGCGAGCGGCACAATCCACGCGGTCGCCGGTGCCCCGAAGGCCGACGGGAGCGTGGCGTTGCCGCTGACGCTGGGACCGCAGGAGTCGCGCTTCATCGTGATCGGCCCGCTGCCAGCGGGCACGGGCTGAGCTTGGCCGGCGGGGAGCCGGATTTCCCTGCCCGCGTGGCAAAATCGTCCTCGTTCTTCGTTCTCTTTCTCGTTCTCCCTCCGGACACCAAATCGAGAACGAGAAAGAGAACGAGAACGATTGGTAATCAGACCGGAGGTTGTCGCGGCGCAGGCGATTGCCTTGTAGGGGCGCACCTCGCGTGCGCCCTCCGGGAGGCGGGCAAGCCCGGGCGTCGTCAAGCAACGCCCCTGCAACTCAACGATTTTCGGCTGACCGATTAAAATCTCACCACCGCAACCCCAAAAACGCGGCCAATTCCTCGACTGCACCCGCCACTCGGTGGCCGCGCCGGACGCGACGCGAAACGATGGCAAGCTTGTGCTTTTTCCGGTCGGCCCTCGGGTCGACATGCCCGACGATTTCAAGACCGGCTAGGACCGGTAGTGCATAGTAGCCGCGCTTGCGCCTGGCCGGCGGCGTGTAGACCTCCCACGTGTAGTCGAAGCCCCAAAGGAGCCGGGTGATGCGGCGGTCGTAGATCAGCGGGTCGAGCGGTGCGAGCAGCAGAGGCTGCCGGAAATTAGGTCCGGGCGATGGGCCCGGAGCGGCCCTATCCTCGAAAAGCGGGACATCTTCGCGCAGGCAGAAGAGCGGGGGACAACCAGTCACGGCGACGGGTTGCACGAGGTCCTCCACCAGCGGCAACTCGCCGCGCTTGAGGGTGACGAGCCGGCGCTGGCGCAGCTTCAGGATGGCCAGCCACCGGGCCGTGTCCCCGCGGCCGGGCTCGTGCAGGGCGAGTACGCTGGCCGGCAGGACGCGCCCGGGCAGGTCGTAAAGGCGCCGGTTATTGTCGCGACGTGCGATCAACACTCGGCCGTGAAAGAAGAGCTTTTGGAGGGTGATCTTGGCGAGCGAGGCGGAACCCCAGCCGGCCTGCCGGGAGCGGCGTTCGTCGTCGATATCCTCCGATGAAAGCGGGCCGCGCGCGGCGATCTCCTCCAGGATGTGTTCGGCCAGCCGCTGTTCCCGCGCCGTCAGTTTTCCCGACCAGGCGCTGTGGCGGCTCGTTCGCCGGTGCATGGCGGCCAGCAGGTGCGGCCAGGCGTCGAGCGGGAAGGCGACCAGCACATTGCTGTCGGGCAGGTGGTGCTCGAAAGCCCTCCGCCGGTCCGCGATCAACCCCGACCCCTCCCCGTGGAGATGGCGCATCAGGTCGCCCTCGCGATAACCGTGCACGCGATTCCGCAGGATGTGCTCCTGCATCCGGCCACAGATGTTGATCGGGTCGATCTGGATGTAGCCGTGATGGGCGAGGGCCATGGCGATATCCGGCGCGGGCGTGTCGAGCAAAAGAGCGCGCCGGTGAAAGCGGCGGGCCGTTTCGGGCGAAACCTTGAGTGCGGCGGGCGGCATCGGGCCGCAAATAAGCGGGAATGCCCACAGGGCGCACCAAGAAAAGGCATTCTCTTTACGTACGCGGGGATCGGTAGTCCTGGAAGAAAGCCAATTTAAGCCGGTTCAATGCAATTGAACCTCAGTGATCGATGTAGCAGCCGAGGTAACGAGGCTGGGTGTGGTGACTCACTCCAAACCAGCCTCCTCACGTCGGCTGCTACCGGCGACTGCAGGCTTACGGTTAACCGCAACGAGGACGATCGTGGCAACTCAACTGGGGTATGGGTTGATAGCGTTTTTCCAAATTATCCGCTGGCGTAGACACAGGTCCGATTGGATTTCATTTCGCCAAGATAAAAAAGGCCCGCCGTATGGGCGGGCCTTTGGAAGGATAATCGCGTTTTTGGCCGATCGGTTATTTTCCGAACGCTTTCGCGACAATGAAGATCAAAACTGCGCCACCGATGCCCCCGCCGAAAAGCAGATAGAGGAAGGAGTATCCGGCCGCGGCCATGGGTAGAAGGAGTGTGTGCATGACAGGTTTTTTAAGGTTTCCGATGAGCTGCGAACCACAGTCATGGCGGAGAGCGCATAGTTCCAGTTTCTCGACGAGATAAGGAGGCGAAGAAACGTTAGTTCGCGCAGCGCACCAAGAGGGTTGCCAGGCCTGTGTAGCGCAAAAATACGTGCCGCGGCTCATCGGCTCAAGCTGTGCCAATTGCGAGCCATGCTACTTGCCCGTCTTGGGTGTAGAGGTCGGGCTCCATGCATTGGAAACGCGAGCCACGGCCCGTTTATTTCAACGATTTTCGCGAAAGCGCGGAAAAACTCCGCCGTGCGTCGCTGGAGCTTGGGAGGGCGCCCTCCTGCGCACCTTTTCCGCTTCCGATGGCTGTGCCATCCAAAGCTCCAAAGGAGCGGAGGATGGCGGGATGGACGGGACTCGAACCCGCGACCTTCTGCGTGACAGGCAGACGCTCTAACCAGCTGAGCTACCACCCCGTGAGACGGGAGAAGGGCGGAACGTAGAATCCGAGATTAGCAAGTCAAGGGTGGTTTTTGAGCACGGTTTCCTTCGCCCCGGATTTCTCCGCTTCCGCCTCGATGTCCCCGTACGCGCGCCTGATTTCCTCCACGTGGAGCCGGTACTGTTCGGCGTCGCCGAAATCGACGAATTTCTTGTACCGGCTGTGGGCGCATTTCACGCAGCCGGCGTGCTTGATTGGGCACCAGTGCTGCTCGGTGCGGGCGGCGATCTCGGTGAAATAGGCGAGGATGCCGTTGGCGTAGGCGCAGTACTCGCAGCTCAGCTTTTCCGCCAGGTTGAGGTAGGTGAGGTGATGCCGGTCGAACACCAGGTAATCGCCGCGGCGAACCTTCGGGATGCCGTAGATCGGGAAACAAATGGCCTGGTAGATGGTGCCCATCACGTCCGTGAGCAGGATGGGGATGGCGCACATCCAGATGACCGGGGTCGTGAGCAGGACGAGAAAGCGGGAATGCAGCACATAGCGGTGGAGGCTGGTCCGGAACTGGCGGTGCCTCGTCCGCACCTCCGTGGTGAACTGCACCTTCCGATCGTGAACCTTGTAGCAGAATTCCGTCTCCTTTTTCCGGGTTTCCTGGAGCACTTCCTTTTCCAGGGCACGCATCTGTTCCAGCAGCGATTCAAGTCGGTTGTTCATGGGGTTCAAGGTGGTTCAAGTAACGTGTCCCGCCTTGGCCGTTGGTTCCCTGCGACGCGCCGCATTCGTGGCATTTGCCTTGGCGGAATTTCCGTCGCGCTGACCCGCAGTCCCGAGCCGGAGTCATGCAGTTGAAGTCCTGCTTCACGATGAAAAGCGACAGAATGAAAGGTGGCCGCCGGCCTCCGGGCGGCGGAATGAATCGCACGCAGGCCAACCGCTACAAAGAAGTCGCGGACCACCTCATTCCAGGCGGCACGAGCCCGGCGAGGCCCGAGACGGCGGGAAATGGATCCGTCTGAAACAGTCGGAGCGGCTTCTTGCCGCAATGGCTGGATCTGCTCACCGAGCATCGCGGCAAGAAGCCGCTCCTACAACGCGCGTTCCTTGACCCGCGTTCTCATCCGTCTCACCTGGTCCTCCAGGCGCCGGCGGGCCGCGTCGAAGGCATCGCGGATTGCGATGTAAACGTCCTTGTGCGGGACGTCGACCTCGGCTGTCCGGGCACCCTTGATGGCGCCCTGGGTGGCGAAGCGGACGGAGGGATTGTGATGCACGACGATTTCGTGCCGCGGGATGTGGAGCTCGATCCGGACGGAGAAATGGCCGCCGTGGCGGTGGTGCGGATGGGGCGCCTCGATCACGACCCGGCATCGCGTGATGGCGTCGCAGAAGTGGTGCAGCTTGGCCACCTCCTCCTCGACGCGGCTGATGACGGCGGGGGACGAGGCGGCATGGCGGAAGACGATTTGCGCGGGAGTCATGGTGGGGAAGGGCGTTGGGGTTTCTATTTCCTGGCTCCATGGGCCAGGCCGGCAGCTTGCTCGCGTCGACCGGCGGCTTCGATCGCGTAGGGGGTCCACGGCAGGGCGCGCAGGCGGGCCGCAGCGATGGGCTGGCCGGTGAGCACGCAGATGCCGTAGGTGCCATCGCGCAGGCGCTGCAGCGCCGCATCGATGGCGGCAAGCTCAGCCTCCTCGACCCCGAGCTCGGCCATGATGACATTGCGCTCGGCGAGGTCGCTCGCGCGGTCGATGGGATCGGCCCCCTCGGTCTGGACGGGGGTGGCGGCGTCGGAACGGTGAGCGTCACGCGCGCAGACCAGCTTCTCCCGGAGTGCGAGGAGGGTTTGAAAATGCCAGGTCCAGCGGGGTTCGAGGTTGGCCGGGGTTTTCATGCGCCCATGGTGCCGGAATTGCGCGCGGGCCGCTTCGCACAAATTGTCCAACGGGCGCTGTTTCTTGTCGCGCGACCGCCTGAAGCAGCCCGTGCGGCTGCACGGGGGACCATCAGCCTCCCAAAACGGCTTAAGCGGGGTACGGAATTCCCCTAGCGAGAAACCTCCCGGGCCCCAATTCCCCCGCGCCGGGACGCATGCTATGCTGCGGGTCGTTCCATCACCCTTTTCAATCCCTTGCCTCGATGAATTTTGAAATCATGCCCTCACTCGGCCGCCCGCAGAATCAGCGTTCTGGACTGACCGACACCCCCGATATTCGCCCGTCCGCGTCCCTGGCCGCCGGGTTGCAGTCGCTGCCGTTGTCTCCTGGCGCGGTCTGGAAGGTTGTCGTGGCCTACGAGCATGCCGCCGCCGGGCTGATGGCCTTGCGCTGGTTGAACGACCTGCTCCGCTCCGCCGGCCCCGACCTGGAACTGCAGCTCGTCGCCGAGCCGCTGGCCTATTGGTCCGATCCGGAATCGCAGGATCGGGCCGCCGCGGATACGGCAGAGGCCGACCTGCTCGTGTTGTCGACTGGGGGGATGGATCCGGTGGACGCAGCCGGCGAGACTTCGCTGGCCTCCTGTTTGGCCTTACCGCCAGGACGCACCACGACCCGGGTCGCATTGAGCGGGACAGAAGGGTCGTGGCCGGTCACCATCGAGGCCGCTTCCACCATTCCGAACGTGCACCGGGCGGAATACGCCCGGGGATTTCTCGCCCCGACATCACTCACGGGACGCTGTTTTGCCGCATGAGCGAGTTCAATTGCGGGTCACATGAGACAGCTGCGCCTACCGACAGAGGCCGGGGCCGGTTCCATTTGAAAATGTAGGAGCGGCTTTATGCCGCGATGATTGACGGTCCGGCGAACCATCGCGGCGTAAGGGCCGCTCCTACCGTCGGCGGTGTGGCACCTCGGCCAGCCGGAATCCGCCGCCCGGAGGTCGGCGGCCACCTGGGTCTGCCGGCGTGAATTGGCCGGTAGACTAAAGTACAAAACCGGACGGGCATGGGGCTGATTCACCGCCGATTGGCGGGTCAATTTATGCGTGAAAAATGGCAGCCGTTGCAGTGCGGCTCGGGGGCCTGTCGGCTATAATACGGTACAGAATCGAAGCCGTCATCCGCGATCCGGCCGCGGGCCGTTGATCTCAATCACTCACCATCGCCGCGCCATGTTCGAACCGATCGTCATCATCCAGGGAAATCCCGATCCACAGCGCACGCATTTCGGGCACGCACTGGCTGCGGCCTATGCGCGGGGCGCGAGGGCGGCGGGGCGCGAGGTCAGCGTGATCGACGTAGCCCGGATCGATTTTCCGCTGCTCCGGACCAAGGAGGATTTTGAGCAGGGCGAGCCGCTGCCGGCGATCCACGAGGCGCAGCGCCTGATTGGCCGGGCCGGGCACTTGGTGATTATTTATCCGCTGTGGCTTGGTGCGATGCCGGCGCTGCTCAAGGGATTCTTCGAGCAGGTCTTCCGTCCGGGATTTGCCTTTGCCGCTCCCGGAAGCTCCGGCACGGGCTCGCGGCGGAAACTGAAGGGTCGGACCGCGCGCATCGTTGTCACCATGGGCATGCCCGCGCTGGTCTACCGCTGGTATTTCCGCGCCCACAGCCTTAAAAATCTCGAGCGCAACGTCCTCGGGTTTTGCGGTATCGGCCCGATCAGTGAGAGCCTGATCGGCCACGTCGACGCGGAAAAGAAATCCGGGCGGGAAAAATGGCTTAAGCGCATGGACGCGTTCGGCCGGGAAGGCGTCTAGGCGCATCGGTGCGACACCCCGGGCCCGGATCGGGGTCGGTCTGGCGGTGGACACGCGGGTCGTTCGCGATCAGTTTTCACAACAAGATACTCCTCTCTTCCACGCATGCCACGCTGCCTCCTGATCCTGAACGCGGGTTCCTCCAGCCTGAAGTTTGCCGTTTTCCGGGCGGACAAGGGCTTGCTGCGCCTCGCCTTCGGGGCCGTGAGTCGCATCGGGCGGGGCAGGGCGGACCTGGCCATGGCATCCGACATGCCGCGACGGGCACCTGGGCACCGGGCCGTGTCCGCCCCCGATCACGCGCGAGCCCTGACCCTCGTGATCAAGGCAATCCTTCCGCTCACGGGCGAGGACGGGCTCGCGGCGATCGGCCACCGGATAGTCCATGGCGGCGGGCGCTACACCGCGCCGCAGAAGGTGACGGCTGCGATGCTGGAGCAGTTGCGCCAGTTCAGCGTGTTCGATCCCGAGCACCTGCCGGCCGAGCTCAGCCTGATCGCGACCCTGCGCGCCCGCTTTCCCGGCCTGCCCCAAATCGCCTGCTTCGACACGGCCTTTCATCGCGACCTGCCGCGCGTGGCGCGACTCCTGCCAATCCCGCGGCGTTTTGAGAAAAAGGGGGTGCGCCGCTACGGGTTTCACGGCCTGTCCTACGCCTACCTGATGGAAGAGCTCCGCCGGCTCGATCCCGCCGCCGCAAAGGGCCGCGTGATCCTCGCGCATCTCGGCAACGGCGCGAGTCTCGCGGCGGTGCACCGGGGCCGGAGCTTCGACACCAGCATGGGCCTGACCCCCGCCGCGGGCCTCGTGATGGGCACGCGGACGGGCGACCTCGATCCAGGGCTCTTCTCGTTTCTCGCCCGCACGGGTAATCTGACCGCCGCGCGCTTTGACCGCATTGTAAACCACGAGTCCGGCCTGCTCGGGATTTCAGGCACCAGCGCGGACATGCGCGATCTGCTGGCGCGGGAGGCCCGCGATGGAAGCGCTGCGGACGCAGTGGCGCTATTCTGCTATCAGGCGAAAAAATGGATTGGCTCCTACGCCGCCGCCCTCGGCGGACTGGACACGCTCGTGTTTGCCGGTGGCATCGGGGAAAACGCGCCGGTCGTGCGCGAGCGAATCTGCGACGGCCTCGGGTTTCTCGGCCTCACCCTCGACCGGAAGCGCAACGCACAGAGTGCGCCGCTGATCTCGAAGGGCGCCAGCCGGGTGGCGGTGCGGGTCATTCGCACCGACGAGGAACTCATGATCGCGCGGTCCGTCACCCGCCTCCTTTCGCGATGAACACGGTCGATCCCCTGCCGCCGGCTGAACTGGTGAAACCGCCCGCAAGGCCTTCTGCGGTCGTACCAGAGGCGCCGGGCCAGCCATGGTATTCCCTGGCCGGTCTCTGGCGACGGAAGACCACCGTCATCGCGTCGCTGTCCGTCGCGGCCATCCTGTGCCACCTGGCGCTCCGCTTTGGCTGGCGCGCCGCTCCCGGAATCAGCCGGATTCCCCTGCTCGTGACGCTGGTCATCGGTGGCCTGCCCCTGGTCTACGATTTGTTCCGCAAGTTGCTGCGGCGGGAATTTGGCTCCGACCTGCTTGGCGGCATTTCCATCATCACGTCAGTACTTTTGGGCGAATACCTCGCCGGCTCGATCATCGTGCTGATGCTGTCGGGCGGCGAGGCGCTGGAGAGCTATGCCCTGCGCAGCGCTTCCTCCGTGCTGGCCGCACTGGCCAAGAGGCTGCCCTCGGTCGCCCACCGGAAACACGACACCCAGATCGTCGACGTGGCGCTGCCGGACGTGGCGGTCGGTGACTTCCTCGTGCTTTTCCCGCACGATATCTGCCCGGTGGACGGCGTCGTGGTCGAGGGTCACGGCGTGATGGACGAGTCCTACCTGACGGGTGAGCCGTTCCAGATCACCAAGACCTCCGGCTCCGCCGTGATCTCCGGCGCGATCAACGGCGAGTCGGCCCTCACTATACGCACGACCCGGCGCGCCGCCGATTCGCGCTATGCGAAGATCATGGAGGTCATGCGCGAGTCCGAGGCGAAGCGGCCGAATTTGCGCCGGCTCGGGGATCGCCTCGGCGCGATCTACACCCCTGTCGCGCTGTCGGTCGCAGTCCTCGCCTGGGCCGTCAGCGGCGAGGCGGTGCGCTTCCTCGCGGTGCTCGTGATCGCGACCCCGTGCCCGCTGCTCCTCGCGATCCCGATCGCCATCATCGGCTCCATTTCCCTGTGCGCGCGGCGCGCGATCATCGTCAAGAGCCCCGTTGTGCTCGAACAGATCGCCGAATGCCGCACCGCGATCTTCGACAAGACCGGGACGCTCACGTACGGCGAGCCGAAGCTGACCGAGCAACTCACCGCTCCAGGCTTCACCTCCGCGGAAGTGCTGACGCTGGTGGCGAGCCTGGAACGTTACTCGAAGCATCCGCTGGCCCGCGCCATCCTCGCCGCGGCGCAGGCGGAAGGGATGGCGCTGCCCGAGGCCACCAACGTGGGCGAACAACCGGGCGAGGGTTTGCGTGGAACCGTTTCCGGACATCGCCTGCTGGTCACCAGCCGCAATAAGCTGATCGCGCTGAAAATTGCCGGGGCCGGCCAGCTTCCGCCGGTCGCCGGCGGACTTGAGTGCGTGGCGGTGGTGGACGAGCGCTTTGCCGGGATACTCCGCTTTCGCGATGCGCCGCGGGCCGACAGCCGCTCGTTCGTGAGCCACCTTGGGCCGAAGCATCACTTCGCGCGGGTCATGCTCGTCTCGGGCGACCGGGAGTCGGAGGTTCGCTACCTTGCGGAGCAGGTGGGCATCACCGAAATCCATGCGGAGCAAAGCCCGGAGCAGAAACTGGTGCTGGTGCGGGCGGAAACCGCGAAGGCCAAGACGCTCTACGTCGGCGACGGCTTCAACGATGCCCCGGCCATGATGGCCGCCACCGTCGGCATGGCGATCGGGCAGAACAGCGACGTCACCGCCGAGGCGGCGGGGGTCGTCATCATGGACAACTCGCTCACGAAGGTGGACGAGTTCATGCACATCAGCCGCCGCATGCGGATCATCGCGCTCCAGAGCGCGGTGGGCGGCATGGCCCTGAGCATGATCGGCATGGTTATCGCGGCCACGGGGCATCTGAGCCCGGTGAACGGCGCGATCGCCCAGGAAGTCATCGACGTCCTCGCCGTGCTGAACGCCCTGCGCGCGGCCTTTCCCCCGAAGGTGATACACGATCTCTGACCGCCGCCGGCCTCGTTTCGCATGCACTCGTCCCCGTTCTCCGCCCCGCGACCCGTCCGCCGCTTTCCGGCGCTGGCCGGCTGGCTCGTGCTCTGCCTCGCGGCCTCGGGCACGGCAGTGTTCGTTTCCACCGGCGGGTGGTACGCCGCGCTGCACAAGCCGGCGTGGAACCCGCCCGCGTGGCTCTTCGGCCCGGTGTGGACGCTGCTCTACCTGATGATGGCGGTGGCCGCCTGGCTGGTCTGGTGCGAGGGCGGCTGGAAGGCGCAGGGGCGCGCCCTAGGGCTTTTCGTCGGGCAATGGCTGCTCAACACCCTGTGGACGCCGCTGTTCTTCGGCCTGCATCTCGCGGGGCCGGCGTTCGGGGAAATCGTGGTGCTCTGGCTCGTGCTGGCGGTGACCCTGCATGCGTTCTGGCGGGTGCGGCGGGTGGCGGGGATTTTGCTGCTGCCGTATCTGGCCTGGGTGAGCTTTGCGGCCGCCTTGAACTTTGCGCTCTGGCGGCTGAATGCCTGAGCGCAGACCCGATCGCCCGGATCAATTCTCGAACCATGAAAACCAATTCCACCACGCTTACGCCCGACCTGCTCCAGCGCATGGATGCCTACTGGCGCGCCGCGAACTACCTGTCGGTCGGCCAGATTTACCTCTACGACAACCCGCTGCTGAAGCGGCCCCTGACGCTCGCGGACGTGAAGCACATGCTGCTCGGTCACTGGGGCACCACCCCGGGACAGAACTTCATCTACACGCACCTCAACCGCGTCATCAAGAAGTACGACCTCGACATGATCTACGTTTCCGGCCCCGGGCACGGCGGGCCGGCCGTCGTGGCCGGGACCTACCTCGAGGGCACCTACAGCGAGATCTACCCTAACATCAGCCGCGACGAGGCCGGGCTCCGGAAGCTCTTCCTCCAGTTCTCGTTTCCCGGCGGCATCCCCAGCCATGCCTCGCCCGAATGTCCCGGCTCGATCCACGAGGGCGGGGAACTGGGTTATTCGCTCAGCCATTCCTTCGGCGCCGTGTTCGACAATCCGGAACTGGTCGTCGCCTGCGTCGTGGGCGACGGCGAGGCGGAGACCGGCCCGCTGGCCACGGCGTGGCACTCGAACAAGTTCCTCGATCCCGTCACCGACGGCGCCGTGCTGCCGATCCTTCACCTCAACGGCTATAAGATCTCCAACCCGACGATCCTCGCGCGCATCACGCGGGAGGAGCTCGAGCAGCTGCTCCGCGGCTACGGCTGGACGCCGTACTTTGTCGAGGGCCACGAGCCCGCATTGATGCACGAGGCGATGGCCGCGACGCTCGACACGGCCATCGAGCAGATCAAAAAAATCCAGGCGGACGCCCGCGTCCGCGGCATCACCGTGCGGCCGCGCTGGCCGATGATCGTCCTCAACTCACCGAAGGGCTGGACGGGCCCGAAGATGGTCGACGGCCTGCCCAACGAGGGCACGTTCCGGGCGCACCAGGTCCCGCTCTCGGTGTCGCCTTCGGCGCCGCCCGAGCATCTCAAGCAGCTCGAGGACTGGCTGCGGAGCTACCGGCCGGACGAGCTCTTCGACTCCCAGGGCCACCTGAAGCCGGAGCTGGCCGAGCTTGCGCCCAAGGGCTGGCGGCGCATGGGTGCGAACCCGCACGCGAACGGCGGTATCCTGCTCCGCGACCTCCGCATGCCGGATTTCTGCGACTACGCCGTCGAGGTGCCGGCGCCCGGGGTGCGCGGCATCGGCGACACGCACGTGCTCGGGCGCTTCCTGCGCGACGTGGCGAAGCTGAACCAGGAGCAGAGGAATTTCCGGGTCTTCGGCCCGGACGAGACGCTCTCCAACGGACTCGAGGCCCTGTTCGAGGTGACGAAGCGCCAGTGGGAGGCCGCGACGGTGCCGGGCGATGAGTTTCTCGCCCCGGCCGGGCGCGTGATGGAAATGCTGAGCGAGCACCAGTGCGAGGGCTGGCTCGAGGGCTATATGCCAATGCCATGGGCGGAGTGCGGGTCGAGGTTCCGGACGAGGAAGTGCAAGATGCCCTGGCGATCCTCGGCGAAAAACCCAGTGCGGAAGGCGTGCTGGTATGTCCCTTCTGTGGATCGACCGACCTTCATGTGCGGCCCCTTTCCGCCCTTGCGGCAATTCTCGTCCTGCTGCGCCTGCCGCTCCCGCTTCGATCGCGGACCGTCGATTGCCGCGCCTGTGGAAAATCCTTTGCGACCCGTGAACCCGGGCGGGCCTGAGCACGGTCAGGGTCGCCGCCGGCCTGAGCCCGATCAAGATCCGCGGATCGGAAGGTTTCGCGCCACGACGCAACGACCGTCGCGTCCCGATCCCGATCCCGATCCGGATTCATGATCCGGAAACGTTCATTGCGCCACCGTCCCGGTCTTGCCCTGGTTGAGTGCGCCCCCTAGCGCTTGGCCGATGCGTTTTCTGCCCCGCCTCTTCGCCCTTCTCCTTTCGTTCACTGCCGTGACGCTGGCGGCGGCGGACGCGGCCCCGCGGACGTGGGGCGACTGGCCGCGGTGGGGCGCGCAGGGCGACGGGACCTACTTGAATCCGGTGTTGCCCGGCGACTACAGCGACCTCGACTGCATCCGCGTCGGATCGGACTACTACGCGATCTCGTCCACGTTCCAGTTCTCGCCGGGCATCGTGATCCTGCACTCGCGAGACCTAGTGGACTGGACCATCGCCGGCCATGCCGTCCCGGATCTCACGCAGATCGGGCCGGAGCTGAACTGGGACCGGATGAACCGCTACGGCAAGGGCGTGTGGGCCGGGGCGATCCGTTACCATGACGGGAAGTTCTGGATTTATTTTGGCACGCCGGACGAAGGCTACTTCATGACCACCGCGAAGGACGTCGCCGGGCCGTGGGCGCCGCTGCACCCGGTGCTGAAGGAAGCGGGCTGGGATGACTGCTGCCCGTTCTGGGATGACGATGGGCAGGGCTACCTGGTTGGTTCGAATTTTCGCGACGGCTACAAGATCCACCTCTGGAAGCTGACCGCCGACGGCCGCGACCTGGTGCGTGAGTCCGACCGTGTCATCTACCAGTCGAAGGGCAGCGAGGCCAACAAGCTCTATCACATTAACGATTCCTACTATCACTTCTTCAGCGAGGTGCAGCCGGAGGGACGGGTCATCATGATGGAGCGCGCGAAGAGCATCGCGGGTCCGTACGCGGAAAAAAAGCAGTTGAAGCACGCCGACCGCGAGGCGATGGAGCCGAACCAGGGCGGTTTTGTCGAGGGACCGGACGGCAAATGGTATTTCTTCACGCACCATGGCCGCGGTGCCTGGGAGGGCCGGGCGGCGAGCCTGCTGCCAGTGACGTGGCTCGACGGCTGGCCGATCGTCGGCGAGGTGGGCGACGACGGCATGGGCCGCATGGTGTGGTCGGGAAAAATGCCGGCGACCGGGTTGCCCGTGATCACGCCGCAGGCGAGCGACGAGTTTGCGGCCCCGAACCTGCCGCCGCAGTGGGAATGGAATTACCAGCCGCGCGCGGACCGGTGGTCGCTCGGCGAGCGTCCGGGATTCCTCCGGCTGCACGCGTTTCAACCGCTGCGCCCGGGCGAGGTGATGGCCGCGGGCAACACCCTCACGCAGCGAACGATGAGGACGAAGGACAATGTCGTGACTGTGCTGCTTGATCTCGTCGGCATGGCGGACGGGCAGGTGGCGGGGTTGTGTCATTTCGCGAAGGACCACAGCACGCTCGGCGTCCGGCAGCAGGGGGCGGTCCGAGCGCTGGAATTCACGCGCAACGACCAGGCTGCGCCCGGCCCCGTGATCACGTCGGGCCGGATCTGGCTGCGGTCGGAATGGGGCCTCGATGGCCTGAGCCATTATTCCTACAGCACGGACGGAAAGAACTTCACCCCCTTCGGCGAACCCTACCAGCTCACGTGGGGCAACTACCGCGGCGACCGGATCGGCATCTACAGCTTTAACGACAAGGCCGACGCGGGCTACGTGGATGTGGACTGGTTTCACTACATATACGCCGGCCCGGCTGGACAGTAGGGGCGTTGCTTGACGACGCCCGGCTTGGGGAACCCCGGAGGGCGTCGTCGAGCAACGCCCTACGAGGTTAATCCTCGGATCCCTCTTGGATCGCCTCCTGTAAAATCTCAGATTCCGAACCGTTGCACAGGAGACGATCCGAGAACGATTCGAGGCTGGCTGCTTTCCGGCATGACGGAGCGGGATCGCTGAATTTCCAAAAATGACCCGGCAGATCTTTGGCCACTGATTGCACCGACGTGCACAGATAACCCATGCGGCCATCTGCGCCCATCGGTGTAATCTGTGGCTGAAATCCGGCTGGGGTTTAAGGGCGGGTCGACAGGTACGAGCGTCGTCAAGCAACGCCCCTGCGAATGTGCAATCCGGTCGCGCACGGACTAATCCATCACAGCAGTGGCGAGAGCGGGCGCAGGGCGGCCTCGAGGAACTTCTGCCGGAACGGACGGCGGCTGAAGACCATGGGGTCGATTTCCTTGCAGAGGGCGAAGTCGTGCTCGAGCAGGCTGGCGAGGACCGCGTTTTGCGCGGGAGAATGGAAGAGCAGGTTGAGCTCGAAGTTCAGTCGCATCGAGCGGTAGTCGAGGTTCGCGGAACCGACCATGCCCCACTGACTGTCGGCCACCGCGACCTTGGCGTGGTTGATGCCCGCCGAGTACTCGAAAATGCGCACGCCCGCCGCCAGCAGTTCCCCGTAGTACGAGCGGCCGACCTTCACGAGCAAGGAATGGTCGTTCTTCTCGGAGATCAGCAGGCGGACATCGACGCCGCGGCTGGCGGCGAGCTCCAGCGCCGCGAGCAGCACGTCGTCGGGCACGAAATAGCCGGTGGCGATCCAGGCCCGCTCGCTGGCTTCGGCGAGCAGGCTGACGATGGACTTGCTGATCGGCTCGTTCCGGCGGTCCGGTCCGCCCAGTACGATATGCACCGGGTGCCGGGCCTGGCCGGAAGGCGGGGGATAATAGGAGGGAGCGGAAATTTTTTCCCCGGTGGCAAAGAACCAGTCGTCCGCGAACACCTCCTGCAGCTCGGCGGCGACGGATCCGGTCGCCTCCAGCTGCACGTCGCGCCAGTGCCCGAACGCCGGATCGAGCCCTTCGTATTCCCGCCCGATGTTCATGCCGCCGACGAACGCGATGGTCCCGTCGATGATCTGGAGCTTCCGGTGGTTGCGCAGGTTCAGGAAGAAACGGTTGCGCTTGGGATCGAGGCTCTGGAACCACGAGAACTGTCCGCCCGCCGCCGTCAGGTCCGCGAGAAGTTCCGCGGCGAGACCATGCGAGCCGACGCCATCGAGCAGCAGCCGGACCACGACCCCGCGCCGCGCGGCTGCGGTGAGCAGTTCGAGGAAGCGCCGGCCGGTGTCATCGCCCTGCCAGATATAGAGCTCGAGGTGGATATGGTGCCGCGCCTCGCCGATCCGGGCGGCGAGGGCGGGATAATACTGCGCCGAGTCGCGCAGGATGTGCAGGTCGGTGGCGGAACTGATGGGCAGCTGGTTGATGCGGGAGAGGAGCTGCAGAAACTGGCGGTCGCGCCGCGGCAGCCCGGCGAGCAGGCCACTGCTGGCCGCATCGGTGGTGCTGGCAGGCCCGCCCGAGCGGGAGGCGCGCGCCGAAAAAAGCCGGCGCCGCTTGAGCCGCCGGCGCTTGAGGCGGTCGGTCCCGATCGCGAAATACGCCAGCGCGCCGAGGAGCGGGATGAAGAGGATCGCCCACAGCCATGCCAGCGTCGCGGTCGGGCGCTTCTTGAGCAGCAGGAGATGCGGGATGAACGCCCAGCTCGCGAAATAACACAGGACGAGGAATAGCTTCATGCCCATGGCCAGCGTGGACCGGCCGCGCTGACTTGCAATCGCGACCCGCAATCTCCGCCCGGGAAAAAGCGCGGCACATTTCGCCGCCCGGGCCACGCGGCGCGGCAATGGCGCGGGCCGGGAACGATCCGGGCCGTTCGTGGTCTGTCGCGGTCCGCAATTCACGCGCCCGAATTCCTCGGGCGCGGTTTCAACCCGATCATGCCCATGAAAACATCACTCCGCATTGCATTGCTGCTCGGCATCCTCCTGCCTGCCGCCTTGTTCGCCGCGTCCGCCACCGACCGCAAGATCGAGGACGCCGCCAAGGCCTCCTACAACTACCGCACCGTCCTCGAGGACCACGTCAAGATCAAGTCCAGCGACGGAGTCGTCACGCTCACCGGCACCGTGATGGACGAGGACGACCGCGACCTCGCCGAGGACACCGTCGAAAATCTCCCCGGTGTCGTCCGCGTCGACAACCAGATCGTCATCAAGTCCACCGTGCCCGAGCACTCCGACGCCTGGATCGCGCTCAAGATCCGAAGCCGGCTGCTCGTGAAGGCCCATGTCAGCTTTGCAACGACCAAGGTCGACGTGAAGGACGGCGTGGTCACGCTCACTGGCACGGCGGAGAACGCCGCGCAGAAGGACCTCACCGAGGCCTACGTGAAGGACATCGACCACGTCAAATCGGTCCGCAACGAGCTCGTGGTGCAGGCGCCGCCCGCCGGCGGGGGCACGATGGCCGACGCGATCGATGACGCGTCCATCACCTCGCAGGTCAAATACGAGCTGCTCCGGCATCGCTCGACCAGCGCGCTCAAGACCAAGGTCGTCACGAACGACGGGGTCGTGACCATCACGGGCGAGGCTGCCTCGGAGGCCGAGAAAAGCCTGGTGTCGAAGCTCGCCGCGGACATCCGCGGGGTGAAGTCGGTCGACAACAACATGACGGTCAAGGACTGAACCCAAGGTGGCCGCCAGCCTCTATGCCGGAGGCCGCAGGTGGATAGACCTCAACGCGTTGTTTCGTGCCGCCTAAGATTAAACGCGGTCCGGCGCGATCAGCGTGTTGGGGACAACACGCTCCACCTTTCGGACAAAAGGAGACCCTGCTCCGGCCGAAGCGAAGAGCAAAGGAAGGCCTTGGGCGTTTAAGAACCCGTCCTCGAGGCCGGTGGCCTCAACCTTGAGTTTGCCGGCAGACAGCAGGACTTCGCGCGCTCGACGCGGAGGCGGTTGGGGTCAACATGTGAGACCAGTTGCCGCAGGGATCGGGCAGGAGCAAACTGGCCGGTCGGGCCGCTCGAATCGTGCGCCTCATTTTCCTTCCCCATGCTGATCCCAAAACTCCTCTGCCTTTCTCTGTCTGCTGGAATCCTGCTGGGCCTTGCCGCCGGCGCGCGCGGTGCCGACCCCGCTGCCGGCGCGCCCTGGGTGCCCGATCGCGGCGATGGCACCTATAAAAACCCCGTGCTGTTCGCCGACTACTCCGATCCGGACGCAGTACGGGTGGGCGACGATTTTTACCTCACGTCGTCGAGCTTCATTGCGACCCCGGGTCTGCCGATCCTCCACTCCAAGGACCTCGTCAACTGGACGATCATCAACCACGTCTTCGCCGCGCAGCCGCCGGCGGAGCACTTCGCGCTGCCCCGCCACGGGGAGGGCGTGTGGGCGCCGGCGATACGCTTTCACGGCGGGAAATTCTGGATCACTTATCCCGATCCCGACTTCGGCATTTATCTCACGACCGCCACGGATCCCGCCGGTGCCTGGACCCCGCCGGTACTGATCAAGGCCGGCAAGGGCCTGATCGACCCGTGTCCGTTCTGGGACGATGACGGCCGGCTCTACCTCATCCACGGCTGGGCCAAGAGCCGCGCGGGCATCGCGAATCTGCTCACGCTGCACCAGCTCAGCCCGGACGGCACCAAGGTGCTCGACCCCGGCGAGGTTATCATCGACGGTAACAAGATCCCCGACTGGACAACGCTGGAGGGCCCGAAGCTCTACAAGCGTCACGGCTACTACTACGTCTTCGCCCCTTCGGGCGGCGTGACCGGCGGCTATCAGGCCGTGTTTCGCGCGAAGAACATCCACGGCCCATACGAGCACCGCATCGTGCTCGACCAAGGCAAAACGCCGGTCAACGGCCCGCATCAGGGCGCGTGGGTGGACACACCGAACGGCGAGGACTGGTTCCTCCACTTCCAGGATCTCGGCGCCTACGGCCGGGTCGTGCATCTCGAGCCGATGACTTGGCATGACGACTGGCCGGTGATCGGCGAAGATCCGGCCGGCACGGGCAAGGGCCAGCCGGTGCTGACGTACCGGAAACCGAATGTCGGCCGCAGCTGGCCGGTCGCCGTGCCGCAGACCTCTGACGAGTTCGACGGCGGCACCCTCGGCCTCCAATGGCAGTGGAACGCCAATCCGCAGGCGGCGTGGGCCTCGCTCGCGGCGCGCCACGGATTCCTGCGGCTGGCCAGCGTGCCGGCACCTCGGACGCGCAACGACGGCAAGCCCGCGCCGAACAGCCTCTACGACGCGCCGAATTTTCTCCTGCAAAAGTTTCCCGCGCCCGAGTTCATCGTCACGACCGTGCTCCAGTTCGCGCCGGCGGGCGAGGGCGAGCGCGCCGGGCTAGTTGTTTTCGGCTACGACTATGCCTTTGTCGGACTGCGGCGCAGCGCCACGGGTCTGCGGCTGTTCCATGTCGTCAACGCCGGCGCCAACCGCCCGGGCGCGGAGGAGCGGGAAGTGGCGGCGGTGGACGCGAAGGAGGCACCGGTTTACCTGCGCGTGACCGTCGGGCCGGATGCGACCTGCCGGTTCGCGTACAGCTTCGACAACCGGGCGTTCGTTCCCATCGGCGACCCGTTCAAGGCCTCCGGCGACCGCTGGGTCGGCGCCAAGGTCGGCGTCTTCGCGAGCGCCGCGCCTTCTGCGGAAAAAACCGGCTACGCCGATTTCGACTGGTTCCGCGTCACGCCGGTGATTCCCTGAGCCGGAACAACGCAGAGGAAAACCGCGCAGGGACGCGAATGAGCGCGAATTCGGAAGGGTAAGGGGGAACGGTGGCCGGAGCAAAGGCCGTCATAGTTTGATAGTGATTAAACCAAAAAAACGCAGTTGAGCCACAAAGGCACAAAGGGCACAGAGACCAAGCTGGCAACCGGGGCAAAACCGCACTTCACCCCACAGTCGAAAGTCCCGTCGGCCCGACTTGCTTCAGCACCTATCTGCTCTGTGTCCTTGGTATCTCCGCGGTTCAAATCCGACTGCTGGATTTAGGTTAAAAACGACTGCACTTGGCCTGGGTTTTCCTTCGCGTCGTTTCGCGTTCCTTCGCGGTTCAATTGCATGGTTGCCAACGGGTCCATTCCACGGATTTTGGCTCCATGGTCAAAATCACCGGCGAATACCAGGGCGACCTGCACTGCACCGCGACGCATGTGCCCTCGGGCAATGTGCTCGTCACCGATGCGCCCAAGGACAATCAGGGCCGGGGCGAGGCGTTTTCACCCACGGATCTCGCGACCACCGCGCTCGCCACGTGCATGGCCACGATCATGGCGATCGCGGCGCGCAAGCAGGGCGTCGAGCTGCGCGGCATGAAATTCGAGGTGACCAAGGAGATGTCGGCCTACGGACCACGGCGGCTGGGCCGGCTCGCGACCCATTTCTGGCTGCCAGTCCCGCGGACGGAGGCGCTCGCCAAGCTGCTGCAAAACGCCGCCGAGACCTGCCCTGTGCATCTCAGCCTCGATTCGTCGATCGAGAAGCCAGTCGTGCTGCACTGGGCGGGAGAATGACTCCCCGACCGTAGGGGCGTTGCTTGACGACGCCCTCCGGCCGCGGGCCAATCCGGGCGTCGGCGAGCAACGCCCCTACTTCTTCGGGAACGCGTAGGTGGTGTTGAAGACCAGGTCGATCCGCTTGGAGACGAAGATCCGCACCTTGATCTTGCCGCCGCCGGCATCGGCTGGAACGGCCCGGCCCTCGATCCGGCGCTCGGCGCCGTCATCGCTGACCGCGTGACCGGTGAAGTTCACGGTCTCGCCGCGCTCGAGCCGGCGGACGTCGTCGTCCGAGGTGTCGATCCAGAGTTTCCCCTTCTCGTTGTAGAAGAAATACGGGAAAACCCGTGCGGAGTAGCTCGCGGAGTAGGCGGTGCCCTCGCGGATGAAGGGAGTGGTCGTGAGCGTGATGCTGCCGATGTAGATCGAGGTCTTCGCGGGCTCCACGTTCACCATCGCATAGCGGCTCAATGGCGCGGTCTCGGCGTGCGCGCCCGGGCCGAGGGCCAGCACGACGGCGAGCAGCAGCGACTTGGGGCGAGGCATCCCGCGACTCTGCGGGCGGGGCGGAGGTCGTCAAGGTGGGGCGGCGACCTCCCGGTCGCCGTCTGACGCGCCGGGGACGTCGCATCCCCAACTGGGCGGTCTTGGAGGCCATATCGTTGGAATCGTTCTCGCTCCTTGTTCTCGGCTGGGTCCGAAACGAGAACGAGAACGATGAGGCCGGATGATCGCTAGCCCAGCCTCCTTGCGTCGGCTGCTACCGGTGTTGCCTTTTCGCGTTGCGCGCCAAGGGCGGGGGGCGTCATCTCCTCCCTCGTCATGGCCAAGAAATCCCAAGCCACCTGGGGCGGCCGCTTCACCGCGGGTCCCGCCGATTTGATGCTGCAGTTCAGCGAGTCCGTCTCGTTCGACCGCCGCCTCGCGCCGTTCGACGTCGCCGGCAGCAAGGCGCATTCGGCCATGCTCGCCCGGGCGGGGCTCATCACGGCGAAGGAGCGCGACGCCATTCATGCCGGCCTCGACGCCATCCTGGCGGAGATCGAGGCGGGTAAATTCCACTGGGACACGAAGCTCGAGGACGTCCACATGAACATCGAGGCGGCGCTGACGAAGTCGGTGCCGGCCGCCGCCAAGCTGCACACGGCGCGGAGCCGGAACGACCAGGTGGCGACGGACATGCGCCTCTTCTTCAAGCACGCCTGCGCGGTGCTGCGGGAAAAGATCCTCGGCGCCCAGCGCGCACTGCTGGCCGTGGCCGTGGTGAACCGGGACGTGCTGATCCCGGGCTACACGCACCTCCAGCGGGCCCAGCCGGTGTACCTGGCCCATCACCTTTTTGCCTGGCTCGAGATGCTCGAGCGCGACCGGTCGCGGCTGGGCGACGTGGCGACGCACGCGAACTGGTGCCCGCTCGGCGTGGGCGCCATCGCAGGCACGACGCTGCCGATCGACCGGGAGTTCACGGCCAAGGCGCTGGGTTTCGTCGACGCGAAGGGCCGGCCGCAGGTCACGCAGAACTCCATGGACACCGTGGCCGACCGCGACCTCTTCATCGAGTTTGCCGCCGCCTGCGCCACCTTCGGGGTGCACCTCTCGCGGATGGCCGAGGACCTGATCCTGTGGACCAGCGCGGAGTTCAGGTTCGTGGACTTGCCGGACGAGTTCTGCACGGGCTCCTCGCTGATGCCGCAGAAGAAAAATTCCGATTCCTGCGAACTGCTCCGGGGCAAGTCGGCGCGCCTGCAGGGCAACCTGCACACCCTGCTGACTCTCGTGAAGGGCCTGCCGCTCACTTACAACCGCGATTTGCAGGAGGACAAGCCACCGGTCTTCGACAGCTTCGACCAGGCGGCGCTCTGCGCCGACGTGCTCGCCGGCACGGTGGCCGGCCTGACGGTGCGGCGCGACCGGTGCGCCGCGGCCGTGAGCGATCCGACGCTGCTGGCGACCGATCTCGCCGACTACCTCGTGATGAAAGGCGTGCCCTTCCGTGAAGCGCACCACGCCGTGGGCGCGGTGGTGCGGCTGGCGGAAACCAATGCCGTGGCGCTCGACCAGCTCCCGACCGAGGAGGTGCACAAGGTGCACCCGGCCATTGGGCCGGACTGGACGGAAGTCTTCGATCTCTCCCGCGCGCTGGCGAAACGCACCGGCACGGGCATGCCCGGCCCGAAGCAGCTGGCGAGGCAGTTCAATCGCTGGAAGCGGCTGCTGAAATGATCCTGCGGGAAGCTCCAAGCACCAACCTCCAAGCTCCAGTGAAACTTCAAGTTCCAATGGTTTCCAACTGAAGCTTGGTGCTTCACTGGAGCTTGGAGGTTGGAATTTGGAGCTTTTTTCGCCCCTCCAGTTCATGGCCAAAGTCCGCATCCTTTCCGACCGGGTCGCCAACCAGATCGCCGCGGGCGAGGTCATCGAGCGGCCGGCCGCGGTGGTGAAGGAACTCGTGGAAAACGCGCTCGACGCCGGCGCCACGCGGATCGAGGTGGAGTTCCGTCACGGGGGCCGCTCGCTCATGCGGATCGAGGACAACGGACACGGCATGTCGCGGGACGACGCGTTGCTCGCGCTCGAGCGTCATGCCACGAGCAAGATCGCCGAGGCCGCCGACCTCGACCGGCTCGGCACCTTCGGCTTCCGCGGCGAGGCGCTGCCGTCCATCGCCAGCGTATCGCGCTTTTTGCTGCAGACCCGCGAGGCGGGCAGCGACAGCGGCACCGAGATCCTCGTCAACGGCGGCAAGTTCGTGCACGTCCGGGATTCCGGCCAGCCGGTTGGCACGCGGATCGAGGTGACGCACCTCTTCAACTCGGTGCCGGCTCGGCGCAAGTTTCTGAAGACCGACCAGACCGAGTCGGCGCACATCACGCAGTGCGTACGCCTGTACGCGCTGGCCTGCCCGCAGACCTCGTTCACGCTGGTCGAGGACGGACGCGTGAGTTTCCGTTCGCCCGAATGCCCGACCCTGGCGGAGCGGGTGACGGAAATCTTTGGCCGTCAGATCGCCGAGATGCTCGTGCCGGTTGAGGCGGGCGAAGCAGGGATGCGACTGAGCGGCCTCATCGGCCGGCCGGGGGCGGGGCGCTCCACGCGCCACGAGATGATCACGTTTGTCAACGGGCGCCCGGTCGACAGCCGGACGCTGAACTACGCGCTGATCGAGAGTTACCACGAGTCGCTGCCCAAGGGGCGTTATCCGCTGGCCTTTGTCTTCTTCGAGCTCGATCCGTCGGCAGTCGACGTGAACGTGCACCCGGCCAAGCGTGAGGTGCGCTTCCGTAACGAGACGGCCGTGCGCGGCTTCGTGATCCGGTCGGTGCTGCAGCGGCTGCGCGAGCTGGGCGTGGCGGCCGCGACGGCGAGTGCGGAGGGGTCGGCTGCACCGGTGCAGATCGGTAGGGCGGCGATTTCCATCTTCGCCCAGCCTACGGCGGCCCGGCCGCTCGCCGCCGGGCATACGGAAAATTCATTGCCGCAGCCAATCGGACCGCAGGTTCATCCGATGACGCCGCCGGTGTTCCCGGCGCGGACGGAGTCCGCGCCCTACCGGGAAGCTGCCGCGGCCCCTCACCCTTCGCCCTCCGCCCTCGTCCCTACGCCCGCGGCGTCGGCGCGGGCGTGGCGCTACGTCGGCCTCGCGCATGGCAGCTATGCCCTCTTCGAGACGGCGGCCGGGCTGGTCTTGCTCGACCGGCGGGCGGCGCATGAGCGGGTGTGGTACGAGCGGCTGCAGGAGCAGTTCCAGCGCGGCGAGGTGCCGGGGCAGCGGCTGCTCTTTCCCCTGCCGGTGGAGCTCGACCCGATCGGCGCGGCGCTGCTGCTCGACCGGCTGAAGTTCATTAACGCGCACGGGTTCGAGATCGGCGAGTTCGGCCGCAACTTCTTCCGCATCGAGGCCGTGCCGGCCTGGATGGAGCCGGCCGACGCCGAGCCCTTCCTGCGCGACGTACTCGGGGCCGTGCGCGAGGGCCGCCTGCCGGAGAAAAATCCCGATCTGGCGCGCGAGGAATTGGCCCGGCTCGCCGCGGCGAAGGCCGTGCGCCTGCCGGCCTCCGCCGGCGAAGCCGAGCTGCAGGGGCTGGTCGCCCAGCTTTTCGCCACCCGCGTGCCGCTGACCAGCCCGGCGGGCCGGCCGACGTACATCGAGCTTAACCACGGCGAGCTGGCCCGGCGGTTCCAAAAGTGACTTTCCCGCGACAAATCCCGGCGCCATTGCCTTCCTGATCGGCCCCGGGCAAATTTAACGTGACCGTCAGGCCTCTGCTGGCACGGTTCCTGATCCTAAGAGCCACCTTCCACCGCATGTCCGCCGCCAAATCCAAGAAAACCGCCCCGGCCCAGCCGGAGCCCGCCGCCAATGCCCAGCCCAAACGTCGCTTCGATGACGACCCGGTGGTGGCGTTCAAGGAGGCGATTGTCCGCCAGCTGACCTCCACGCTCGCGCGCGATACCGGCTCCGCCACGGCCCGCGACTGGTGGATTGCCACCGCCATGGCGGTCCGCGAGCTGATCCACGGCCGGATGATCGCGACCCAGGCGGTGCACAACGCGCAGAATGTGCGCCGCATCTATTATTTTTCCCTCGAGTACCTTATGGGCCGCCTGTTCGGCAACAACCTGCTCGCGACCGATCACTATGAGACGGCGCGCGCCGCGCTGACCCTGCTCGGCCAGGATTTCGAGCAGATCCGCGAGTCGGAGGTCGACATGGGCCTGGGCAACGGCGGCCTCGGCCGGCTGGCGGCCTGTTTCCTCGATTCGCTCGCCACGCTCGACTACCCGGCGCTCGGCTACGGCATTTATTACGAGTACGGCCTGTTCAAGCAGGCCTTCATCGACGGCCACCAGGTCGAGCGGCCGGACAACTGGATCCTGTTCGGCAACCCGTGGGAGGTCATGCGCGCCGAGTACACGCAGGAAGTCCGCCTTTACGGCCACGTGGAAAACGTCTTCGACGACCGCGGCAACTACCGCCCGCGCTGGGTCAACACCAAGACCATCCTCGGCGTGCCGCACGACATCCCGACCGCGGGCTACGGCACGACCACCGTCAACCTCCTCCGGCTCTGGGCCTCGAAGTCGACGGAGGACTTCGACCTCGCGGCGTTCAACAGCGGCGGCTACGTCGAGGCCGTGCGCGAGAAGGCGGTCGGCGAGACCGTCTCGAAGGTGCTTTACCCGAACGACAAGACCGAGAACGGCAAGGAGCTGCGCCTCGTGCAGCAGTATTTCTTCATCGCCTGCTCGCTGCGCGACATCATCCGCCGCCATCTCCGCCAGCCGGCGAACTCGTGGTCGAACTTTGCCGACAAGGTCGCCGTCCAGCTCAACGACACCCATCCGGCCATCTCCGTGGTGGAGCTGATGCGCATCCTCGTCGACGAGGAGGACATGGCATGGGACGTCGCCTGGGAAATCGTCACCCGCACGTTTGCCTACACCAACCACACGCTGCTGCCCGAGGCGCTGGAAAAATGGGGCGTGCCGTTGTTCGAGCGCGTGCTGCCCCGGCACCTCCAGATCATCTATGAGATCAACACCCGGTTGATGAAACTGGTCGAGACGCAGTGGCCCGGCGACAACGACAAGAAGCGGATCTGCTCGCTGATCGAGGAGGGCAACGGCCGCATGGTGCGCATGGCCAACCTCGCCGTCGCCGGCGGCCATGCGGTGAACGGTGTCGCCGCGCTCCATACCGAGCTGCTGAAAAAGGACCTGTTTCCCGAGTTCGACGCGCTTTATCCCGGCAAATTCCAGAACAAGACCAACGGCATCACGCCGCGCCGCTGGCTGCTCAAGAGCAACCCGCGGCTCTCCGCCCTCATCACCCGGAAGCTCGGGAGCACCGCCTGGGTGCGCGACCTCGACCTGCTGCGCGGGCTCGACCGGTACGCGGACAACACCGCCTTTCAGCACGAGTTCATGGGCATCAAGCGCGCCAACAAGGTCGACCTTGCCGCCGTCATCAAGGAGCAGTGCGGGGTCGACGTCTCGGCCGACGCCCTCTTCGACGTCCAGATCAAGCGCCTCCACGAGTACAAGCGCCAGCACCTGAACCTGCTGCACATCCTCGCGCTCTACCGCCGTCTCGTGCAGAACCCGCAGCTGGACATCGTGCCGCGGGTCTTCGTCTTTGCCGCCAAGGCCGCCCCGGGCTACGACCTCGCCAAGAACATCATCTACGCGATCAATGTCATCGGCGCGCACATCAACGCCGACACCCGGATCGGCGGAAAGCTCAAGGTCGCCTTCCTCCCCAATTACCGCGTGTCGCTGGCCGAGAAGATCATCCCGGCCTCGGACCTCTCCGAGCAGATTTCCACCGCTGGCAAGGAGGCGTCGGGCACCGGCAACATGAAGCTCGCGCTCAACGGTTCCCTCACCATCGGTACGCTCGACGGCGCCAACGTCGAGATCAAGGAGGAGGTGGGCGACGAGAACATCTTCATCTTCGGCCTGAACGTCGACGAAGTCGCGGCCCTCGATGCTCGCGGCTACAATCCCTGGACCTATTACAATGCCGACGAGGAACTGCGCGCCGTGGTCGACTGGCTCGGCTCGAATTTCTTCACACCGAACGAGACGGGTGCCTTCGGCCTGCTGCATCACAGCCTGCTGGCGGGCGGCGACCCGTTCAAGGTGCTGGCCGATTTCCGCGCCTACAGCGACTGCCAGGCGCGGGTGGATGCGGCCTATCGCAATCCCGCCAAGTGGGCGAAGATGGCGATCCTCAACACCGCGCGCATGGGCAAGTTCTCGAGCGACCGCACGATCCGGGAATACGCCGAGCAGATCTGGACGCTGCTACCCGTGCCGGTGAAGTGAGGGGCGGGAGGGCTCGGTTTGTAGGAGCGGCTTAACGCCGCGATGAATCAAGGTGGCCGCCGACCTCCGGGCGGCGGATGGAATTTGAGCACGCATATTTTGTGGTTGGAGGCCAGACTGCCGCCCGGAGCAAGGTCGGCGGCCACCTTAAAGGCGCGGCACCGAGCCTGGGGTTTCAAAGCAAAATATATCCTGGGCTAGCAACCTGACGGTGTTTCCTGAATCTATGCGGCATGCCTTTGAACCGCCGCCGTCTCATCGCCGTCCTTCTGGCCATGGGATGGGCGGTCAGCGGACACCCGGCCGGACTCAACTTGCCGCCGCTCACGGGCGAGCTGTCGGGTAATCTGAATCTCCTGGAATGGCCGGGAGCGTCACCGCTGGCCTGGCGGGTGACCTCGGTGATGCAGGACGGGGGGACGAAGCTCCTGCTTTCCACCACTGCGCCCGGCCTGCGGCTGCGGATCGAGGCCACGTTGCCTGTAGGCGAAGCGCCGGGCACGTGGCGGGTGATCGAGGGCACGGCGGATGCGGCGGCCTGGCTGCCCGTGACGCAAGCCCGGGTCGGGCCAGGCGCATTACCGGCTGATCTTACGATGTCGGGCGATATCCGGATTACGGGTGAAGGCACATGGCGGGGTGGGGAGCTATCGGGCAGCATGACCTCGACGCTGGCCAACGGCAGCGCCCGCAGCACCGCCCAGGGCTGGGTGGCGGAGGAGATCGCGGTCACCAGCGAGCTTTCGGTCAATGCGGGCGTCGCCACGCTGAGCTCGGCGGAGGTCCGCGTCGGCTCGGTCCAGGCCGCCGGACTCGTCATGCGCAACCTCCGGATCGGACTGGCCGGCCAGGAGCGCGGCCGGCTGCAGGTGCAGCGCGCGGAACTGGACATGCTCGGCGGGCATGTTGCGTTCCTGCCGTTTGCCTTTGATCCGGCGATGCCCGCGGTGGAGACAGCGGCTGAGTTTGCCCGGATCGAGCTGGGCGAACTTGCGCCGCTGGTCCCGCAGGCGCTGGCCGAGGCGCACGGGCAGGTGAACGGCCGGATCGGCCTGCGCTGGAGCCCGGCGCGCGGATTCGAGCCGGGCACGGGGTCGCTCACGGTGGCCCCGGACACGCCGGCGACGGTGCGCCTCGCAGCCACGCCCGGCTTTCTCACGCAACGCATGCCCCGGACGATCGCACTGCTGCCCGCCTGGCTCGGGCCGCTTGCGCGCTGGTTCTCGCCGGAGAACCCGGCTTACGGCACGCTGCAGGACATCGAGTTGGGCCGCCAGCTGCTGACAGTGGAAAGCCTGAGCCTGCAGCTTTATCCCGACGGGCCGGATGCGCCTCATTCCGCCCGCGTGGAACTCGTGGCGAGCCCGGCGGCCGGCGGGGTGGTGAAGCGGGTGACGTTCACCGTGAACGTCGCCGGCCCGCTCAACCAGGTGCTCCGCCTCGGCTTTACGGACGGCGTGAAGGTGAAGGCGGGTGCCGGCCCGTGAAGATGGATCGCGGAGGCGCAGAAGGACGAAAACACGAAAGAAATCCGGATCGGATATTCTGTTTCGGCTTTTCCGGTCTTCCGCGTTTCCGCGATACGTGCCCGATGCCATGAAACCTAGTTTGCATTTTGGAGTCTGACCTTGAAACCTCCGCCATGCCCCGACGCCTGCTGCCTCTTGCCCTGCTCGTTTTTTCCAGTGGTTGCATCCATGTGAAAATGGAGCCGATCGAGGTCCACGCGGTGGTCGACGTGAACGTGAAGGTCGACAAGGCGCTGGATGACTTTTTCGGCGACATCGACAAGAAGTCCAGCACGCTCAAGTAAATCCCAGCCCCTCCCGACCGCATGAAATCAATCCTCCTTCGCCTGGGCTTCGCCCTGTTTCTCCTCATCGGCACCATGACGGTCGCCCGGGCGGCCGAGGATCTCGGCGCCGTGAAAGCCCGCATCGAGCAGCGCCTGCCCAAGCTGGACGCACTCAAGGCCGGCGGCGCCATCGGGGAAAATAACCGCGGCCTGGTCGAGGTGCGGGGCGGAGGTGGCGATGCCGCCACGGTCGTGGCCGACGAAAATCAGGACCGTGCCGCGGTCTACGCGGCCATTGCCAAGCAGACCGGTGCCGCGCCGGAGAGCGTCGGCCATGCCCGCGCCAAGCAGATTGCCACCAACAGCGCCCCCGGTGTCTGGCTGCAGCACGAGGATGGTTCTTGGTATAAAAAGTAAGGGACAGGCGGCCGCCGACGTCCGGGCGGCGGCGGTTTGTGGGGAGGAGTTGGAATAAAATGCTGTGGAAAAATCCGCCGCCCGGAGGTCGGCGGCCACCCCGGTTTCCCTCCATCCTTCCGTCATTGATTCATGCCGGGCTTTTTCACAGCGTCCGGCTGCGCCTCGCGCGCCACTTCTCATGATTTCCCCCCGCCGTTCGCTCGCGTTGCTCATTCTGTCCGGCGCGGTCCGCCTCGCGGCCGCCGCGGACTTCCAGCCCGCCATCGTCTACGATTTCGGCGGCAAAAACGACCGCTCGTTCAACCAGTCGGCCAGCGAGGGCGCCGAAAGGTTCAAGAAGGACACCGGCATCGCCTTCCGCGAGTTTGAAGTCACCAACGCCGCGCAGCGCGAGCAGGCGATGGCCCAGCTCGCCCGGCGGGGCGCCACCATCATCGTCGCCGTCGGTTTCACACAGGCGTCGGCGGTGGAGAAGGTGGCGAAGGAGTTTCCCGCGGTAAAATTCACGATCATCGACGCCGTGGTCGACCTGCCGAACGTCCAGTCGGTGAACTTTCGCGAACAGGAGTCGTCTTTTCTCTGCGGCATGGCGGCGGCGATGGCGTCGAAGACCGGCAAGGTCGGCTTCGTCGGCGGCATGGATATCCCGCTCATCCGCAAATTTGCGCTCGGGTACACCGAGGGCGCGAAATACGTGAACCCCGCGGTCGAGGTCTTCCAGAACATGACCGGCACGACGCCCGCGGCCTGGGGCGACCCGACGAAGGGCGCGGAGCTGGCGAAGAGCCAGATCGGCCGCGGGGCGGACGTTATTTTTCACGCCGCCGGCAATACCGGGGGCGGCGTCATGCAGGCGGCGAAGGACGCCGGCAAGCTCAGCATCGGCTGCGACAGCAACCAGGATTACCTGCACCCCGGCAGCGTGCTGACCTCGGCCGTGAAGCGGGTTGATGTCGCGGTCTACAAGGCTTTCACCGACGAGAAGAACGGAACCTGGAAACCCGGCCCGGTCGTGCTGGGCCTGGCGGAGGATGGGGTCGGCTACTCGCTCGACGAGTACAACCGCAAGGTCATCACGCCGGAGATGGAAGCGCGCCTCAACCAGGCACGGGCCAATATCATCAGCGGCAAGATCAAGGTCTCCGAGTATAAGGCGCAGTGAGGCGCGGGCAGCATCATGGTTTCCGGTAGGGCGCGGACTCCGCTCCGCGCTGGGAACACCCAAGGAGTTTCGACGGAGCCACCCGTTGCTGGCCGAACCCAGTCCTCGTGCCCGGCGCGGAACGGAGTCCGCGCCCGACCGGCTTCCAGCGATGCCGCCTGCGGGCTAGACTTCGGCGCGTTGGCTGCGAAAGTGGGCACGAGGCCTGCAACGTGCCAACCATGACCGCCCCTTCGCCCGATCCCGCTCCGCCCGCGCTGGAGTTGCGCGGCATCGACAAGCGGTTCGGCGCGGTGCACGCCAACCGGGCGATCTCTTTCGCGGTGGTGGGCGGCAGCATCCACGGCCTGATCGGCGAGAACGGCGCGGGGAAGTCCACGCTGATGAACATCATCTACGGCTTTCACCGCGCCGACGCCGGAGAGATCCGGGTGCAGGGCCGCCCGGTGGAAATCCATTCCCCGCAGCAGGCCATCGCGGCGGGCATCGGCATGGTGCACCAGCACTTCATGCTCGTGGAGAATTTCACGGTGCTGGAGAACGTGGTGCTGGGCGTCGAGGGCGGCCGGCTGCTCGCCGGCGGCCTCGCGCACGCCCGAGCCGAACTCGGCCGGCTGGCGCGGGACTACGGTCTGGAGGTGCCGCTCGACGCGGTCGTTTCCGACCTGCCGGTGGGCTTGCAGCAGCGCGTGGAGATCCTGAAGGCGCTCTACCGGCGCGCGGAGATCCTGATTCTGGACGAACCGACCGCGGTGCTCACCCCGCAGGAGGCCGACCAGTTGTTCCGCATGCTCGCGCGCCTGCGCGAGCAGGGGAAGTCGGTCATCCTCGTCACGCACAAGCTGCGCGAGATCATGGCCGTCACCGATCATGTGACCGTGATGCGCCAGGGCGCGGTGGTGGCTGAGGTAGCCACGCGTGACACGTCATTGCGAGGCCTGGCGGAGAAGATGGTGGGCCGGGCCGTGCTGTTGCAGGTAGAGAAAGGCCCGGCGCGTCCCGGCGCGCCTCTGCTCTCCGTCAAGGATCTTGAGGTGAGGGATGGCCTCGGGATGGCGCGGGTGAAGGGCGCGACCTTTGATTTGCTGGCGGGCGAAATCGTGGGCCTCGCGGGGGTCGCAGGCAACGGCCAGTCCGAGTTGCTGGAGACCTTGGCGGGAATCCGGGCGCCGAGCCGGGGCGAGATCCGGCTGCAAGGCCGCGACCTGGTGCGCGAGGGTCTGGATCCGCGGGCCCGGCGCCGGCTCGGACTGGCGCACGTGCCGGAGGACCGGCTGCATGTCGGCATGGTCGCCCGTTTCCCGGCGCAGGCCAACGCGATCCTCGGCTACCACGACAGCCCGGCCTATAACGGCGGCGTCCTGCTCGACCGCGGCGCGATTCTGGCGGGTTGCGAGCAGAAGATGGCGGCCTACGACGTGCGTCCGCCCAACCCGCAGCTCCGCCTCTCGGCGTTTTCCGGCGGCAACCAGCAGAAGCTCGTGCTGGCGCGGGAAATCGACGCCGATCCGCGCGTGCTGCTCATCGGCCAGCCGACGCGCGGGGTCGACATCGGGGCGATCGAGTTCATTCACAAGAAACTCGTGGCCCTGCGCGACGCCGGCAAGGCGCTGCTCATCGTGTCGGTGGAACTGGACGAAATTCTCGGCTTGGCCGACCGCATCCTGGTGATGAACGGCGGAGAGATCATCGGCGAGCTGGCCCGGGCGGAGGCCACCGAGGAGAGGATCGGGCTCATGATGGCCGGGGTAAAGGCGGAGGGCGGGGTATGACAACAATGTGGAACGCGTTGACCCCAACGCGTTGTTGGAGGGACAGCGCCGTTCAGCGCGTTGGGGTCAACGCGCTCCACCCTTGGCCCAAGTTCCCATGAGCGCCCCCGCCAAACTCCCGCGCTGGGCCGAGCTCGGCCTGCTGCCCGCGATCAACCTGGTCGCGGCGCTGCTGCTTTCGGGCGTGGTGGTCAGAATCCTCGGCGAAAACCCGTGGTCCGCGTTCAAGCTGCTGGCGTCAGGTGCGTTCGGTTCGCAGGACTCGATCGGCTACACGCTCTATTACGCCACTAATTTCATCTTCACCGGCCTGGCGGTCGCGGTCGCCTATCACGCGGGACTTTTCAACATCGGGGCCGAGGGCCAGGCGTATATCGGCGGGCTCGGCACGGGGCTGGTGTGTCTCTGGCTGGGGGCCGCGCCCTTCTGGGTGGTGTTTCCGCTGGCGGTGCTGGCCGGCGCGGTCTTTGGCGCGGCCTGGGCCTTCATCCCCGCATGGCTGCAGGCGCGGCGGGGCAGCCACATCGTCATCACGACGATCATGTTCAACTTCATCGCGTCGGCCCTGATGACCTACCTGCTGGTCAACGTGCTGATCAAGCCGGGCCAGCAGTCGCCGGAGTCGCGCGAGTTTGCGCCGGGCGCGTTCATGCCGCCGATCCACGAGCTGCTCGGCCGGGTGGGCATCGCGTTCACCGCGACCCCGTTCAACTTCGCCTTCGTGCTCGCGCTGGTGGCGGCCGCGCTGGTGTGGCTGTTCATCTGGCGCACGCGCTGGGGCTATGCGCTGCGGGTGGCGGGCGAGAATGCCGCCGCTGCCGTGTACGCGGGCATCTCGCCGCCGCGCATCACCATCGGGGCCATGTTGCTCTCGGGCGCGCTGGCCGGCGGCCTCGGGCTCAACGAGCTCATGGGGGCGCAGCACCGCCTGCTGCTCGATTTTCCCGGCGGCGCGGGCTTCGTCGGCATCGCCGTCGCGCTGATGGGGCGGAACCACCCCGTGGGCATCGTCCTCGCGGCGGTGCTGTTCGGGGCGCTCTACCAGGGCGGTTCGCAGCTCTCGTTCGACATGCCGAAGATCAACCGCGACATGGTCGTGGTCATCCAGGGGCTCGTGATCCTGCTCTGCGGTGCGATGGAGAACCTGTTCCGGGGACCGCTGGCCGCGCTGTTGCGGCGAAGGGACGTTCCATGAGCCTGGAACCCAAGATCGGGCGTGTTATCCCCAACGCGCCGGTTGGACGCGATCGGAGCCAAACGCGGCGCATTAGGGATGACGCGCGCCACCATTTCTGAGGATGGAAACCTACACGCTCATCGTCCTCCTGCTCGCCGCCACGATCCGCGTGGCCACGCCGCTGCTGCTGGCCGCGATCGCGGGGATGTTCTCGGAGCGTTCGGGGATCATCGACCTCGGCCTCGAGGGCAAGATGCTCGGTGCGGCCTTCGCCGCGGCGTCGGTTTCCGCCGTGACCGGTTCGGCGTGGCTGGGCCTGGGCGCGGGCATTCTCACGGCGGTCGCCCTCGCGCTGCTCATCGGCTTTGCGTGCATCACCCATCGCGGCAACCAGGTGGTGGCGGGCATGGCGGTCACGATCATGGTCTCCGGGCTCGGTCCCACGCTCGGGCTCGCGTGGTTCAACCTCGGCGGACAGACGCCCCAGCTGGACGGGCCGGGGCAGCGCTTCACGGAGCTCGCGTGGCCTTGGGCCGAGCAGGCGCGCGCGCTACCGTTTCCCGGGTTGCTCTATGCCGAGCTGCTGGGCGGGCACAACCTGATCGTCTACCTGGCGGCGGCGCTCGTGCCGTTCAGCGCGTGGGTGCTTTACCGCACCCGTTTCGGCCTGCGGTTGCGGGCGGTTGGCGAGAACCCGCACGCGGTCGACACGGCGGGGATTTCGGTCAACGCCCTCCGCTACCAGGCCGTGGCCATCTCGGGCGTGCTGTGCGGCGTGGCGGGCACGTACCTCTCGACCGCGGCGAGCGCGGGTTTCGTGCGCGACATGACCGCGGGCAAGGGCTACCTCGCGCTGGCCGCGCTGATCTTCGGCAAATGGCGGCCGTGGCCCACGCTCGGCGCGTGCCTGCTCTTCGCTTTCACCGACGCCCTGGCCACACGGCTGCAAGGGGTGGCGTTGCCTATCGTGGGCGTAATCCCGGTGCAGTTCATCCTCGCGCTGCCCTACGTGCTCACGGTGCTGCTGCTCGCGGGCTTTGTCGGCAAGGCCGTGGCGCCGAAGGCGATCGGGGTGCCGTATGCGAAGGAGAAATGAGCGAATCTTTCTCTTTCGTCTTTCTCGTTCTCCTTCGTCAAGTTCCTGAAATGGAGATGAAGGGAAATATAAAAAAGGAAGGGAAAGATTTTCGTACATGACCCCATCCGAACGCCTTGCCCGGCATCTCGGCAAAAAACCCGATATTGCCGGCGCCCTTTTCGTCGCGGCCAACGCCACGGTGATCGGTGACGTCGTCCTCGGGCCGCAGAGCAGTGTGTTCTACGGCGCGGTGCTGCGCGGCGACATCAATGCGATCCGGGTGGGCGAGGGGACCAATATCCAGGACAACGCGGTCGTCCATCTCGCCGATGACGCCGGCGTGCAGATCGGCGCCTGGTGCACGATCGGCCACGCGGCGATCATCCACGCCTGCACCATCGGCGACGAATGCCTGATCGGCATGGGGGCGACAGTCCTCGATCACGCCGAGATCGGTGCGCGCAGCATGGTCGGGGCGAACTCCCTGGTGCCGCAGCATTTCAAATGTCCCCCGGGCTCCATGGTCTACGGCTCGCCGGCGAAGATCGTGCGGCCGCTGACCGAGGAGGAACAGGCCGGCCTGCGGCGCTCGGCCGAAAAATACGTCGAGGTGGCGCGGGCGCATGCCGCGCGTTAGGGCCTGCTTTCAAACCCGCGATTTTTCTCTTTTGTGGTTTCAGTGCAGCGAAACTGCTGTGCTGGAGACGCGACCTCCCGGTCGCGTTCGGACGGCGACCCACCTTCGCCAGGCCTACGATGCGCAGGCCGGGAGGTCGCTGCTCCAACTTGGAATAAACAGTGGGAAATGAAAACATGCTCTGGATCCGGCAGGGAAAAGGATTGTCACCCGCTTTTGTCACGCCCACGAAGTATGACCCCATGAAAATCAAACTCCTCGCCCCCGGATTGATCCTTTGCACCTGCGCGGTCTTCGCGCAGCAGCCGGCTACGCCGCCCGCCGCCGCGCCGCGGCCTCCGGCCACGCCGGGCCTGACGTTGACGACGCCCGCGTTCGCGGACGGCACGGTGATTCCCGCCATGTTCACCCAGTCCGTGGCCAAGCCGGTCTCGCCCAGGCTCGAGTGGACGAACGTTCCCGCGAACACGGTGACCTTCGTGCTGATCATGCACGATCCGGACACAGCGCCGCAGAAGAAGTCCGAGGACATCCTGCACTGGATGGCCTTCAACATTCCCGGGACGGCGCGTGAGCTCGCCGAGGGCCAGCCGGCCGAGGCCAACCTGCCCGATGGCACCATTCAGACGAAGAACACCCGCGGCGCGGTTGGCTTTCTTGGGCCGGGCGCGGGTGCGGCCGGGCCGTATCACCACTACACTTGGGAACTCTACGCCCTCGATCTCAAGCTCGAGCTCACACCGGATGCGACGCGCGCCGATGTGCTCAAGGCGATCGACGGCCATGTCCTGGCGAAGGCGGCCACGGTTGGGCGCTTCCATCGCTGACGCGGGCGGCGCATTGACTATTCCCGGTCGCGCGACCGCATATCTTCCAATCGCTCCAGCGTGAGAAACGTGTAGCGATAGTTCGCATCCTGGCCCTCGTGCCGGTGGGTTTCACGCCACGCGAGGTGACGCCATTCGGGAAAATAACGGTCGCCCGGAATTTCGGCGTGGATGAGGGTAAGCCAAAGCCGCATCGGTTGCGGCAGGGCCAGGGCTTCCTCGTAGATGCGCTGGCCCCCGCAGATGTAGATGTCGCCCGGCAGCGATTCCGCGACCGCGAGTGCCGTGGTGAGAGACTCCGCCACGGCGACCCCGGGCCGCGCGAGGGCGCGGTTGCGGGTGACGACCACTGGCCGGCGCCCGTCATGGTCTGCGCCCGGCCAGGTCTCGAAACAGATCCGCCCGAGCACTACAATCTGGCCGGCGGTCCGGGCGGAGAAGAATTTCATGTCGTCCGCGATGCGCCAGGGCTGCCCGCCGTCGCGGCCGATCACGCGGTTTTCCGCGCAGGCGACGATGATGTTCAGCAGCTTGGCCATGCGGCGCTAGTTGAAGGTTGGTCGGCGAAAGTTGAAAGCCAAACCGGCTGCCATGGTTTCACGCGGTGTCGCGGGGAACGCAGAAGGATCTGAATCAAGGTGGGTTTCGCGCAGAGGCGCTGAGGCGCAGAGCAAACTACTGAGCCTGACCCAAAGCAGAGACGGCGAAGGCTGGGAGTAGTGCGGTGCTTCAGCCCGCACTCCCGCGGCGAAAGACGCGGGCTGAAGCACCGCGTGACCCCAGACGTTCGTCACATCTTCAAGCAATATTCAGTAATTTCCTCATTCTATTCCGACCGTGGCGTCGCAACGTCGTGGGGAGAAATTTTCCGGCTGCGCACCCTCCGTGCCCCCGGCAGGGACCGCTTTGGATTACTGGCCGCAATCGGTTTTGCTTCTGGAAAACAGGCTCCGTTGACAACCCGGTACGCGTGACAACCGTCTGGCCTCCATGGTCGAGGCCGTCGCCTGCTTTTTCCTGATTTCCTTCCCGCTTGCAGCGTGGGTCTTCTTCGCCGTGGCAAAACGTGTCTACCGGCACCGGCCGGACGATGCGTCCTTCCTGGGCCGGCTGTTGTCGACCCCGCCCGGCCCGCGACCGGCGGCGCCCCAGCCGGGGGAGAGCCGGTCGCAGGCCGACTCCCCGTAAAATCCGGTCAGGCCGCGACAATCTTGACGCTCTCGAGCTCGACGCGGTCGATGGGCGTGCTCTTCTCGCCGCCGCGCTCACTCTTGGTCGGGACGTTGGCGATGCGCTCGAGCACGTCGTCGCCCTTGATCAGCTCGCCGAAGGCGGTGTACTGCTTGTCGAGGAACTTGGCATCGCCGTGGCAGATGAAGAACTGGCTGCCGGCGGAGTCGGGATTCGAGGCCCGGGCCATGGAGATGACGCCGCGGACGTGCGACTTGGCGTTGAACTCGGCCTTGATCTTGTAGCCCGGGTCGCCGGTGCCGGGGATGCCATGCTTGCCGGCCTTGGTGTTGGGGCAGCCGCCCTGGACCATGAAGCCCTTGATGATGCGGTGGAAGGCCGTGCCGTCGTAGAAGCCCTCCCGCGCGAGCTTCTTGAAGTTCTCGACCGTCTTGGGCGCGACGTCGGGCCAGAAGGCGAGGGTCATTTCGCCGTAGGACGTTTTGATGATGGCGTTTTCAGCGGGTGCGGGAGTGCTCATGGAAGGAGCAGCGAACCGCGGCGGGCGCCGGGCGGCAAGACACAAACGAAGCGGAGGACAGCGGGATTATCGCGGAAACACGAAAGGGCGGAAATGCCGGCAAATTCAATCTCCGCTTCCGTGCTTCCGCTCCTTCGCGTTTCCGCGATCTTCCGTTTTCACCACGATCAGCCCACGGCGGTCTTCAACGACTGGCCAGCCGCGTGGGATTGGCGGCGTCGAACACGGACTGATAGAGCACAAGCTTGGCGTAAACCGCGGCGAGCTCGCGCGCCGTCGGGTGGGAAGGATCGACGGCGGCCGGTGGGGCACCGAAGCGTCCCAAGCAATCGGCAAGCAGACGTTTGGCGGTGGCAGGGGCCAGGATGCCGGCCTCAATGAAGACATCGTCGGGATTGACGGGCATGGCGCTGCTGAGGGCGAGCTTGACGATCGGCACGCCCATGAGGGCGACCCGGGTAAGCGTATCCTCGGTGGATGGGTGGAAGGCGCCGTCACGGTTGCCCACGCAGACGAGGCCGGCGAGCGGATGGCCCTGACGCAATTGGGCCACGCGCATCAGAATGGTCATTTCGGCGGCACCGGTCCTTGGGTTATCGCCAGCGGACCAGGCAACATCACGGAACTCGGCCACGGCCGGCTCGACGGCCGGAAGCCTGGGCAGAATAGCGCAGGTGGAAAGAGCCAGAAAGATCGACCGCCGCGAATAAAGGCGGGGGATCCTGAACATCAGAACCGGCAGGATCGAGGCGATCACACCGCTTCAGGTGCACGTGCCATGCCATGCGGGTCGGCGGGGCGGCGCTTTCGGGATGAATTTTTTTGGAGCCGGCCGGACGGCCAAGATTCCTATTCATAAAGCAAGAAGGCCGGCCCCTTGCGGGGCCGGCCTCGCAGGCTGGGGATGCCGGCTCTTTCAGATATTGGGCCGACCGGTCTGGGCTGCTGCTTCATTGAGCGCGGCACGGAGGAGGGCCCGTGATTCATCGGGCTGCCTGTCCAGTTGTGCGCGGCAGATCTCAAACACGCGAGGATGGGCGGCCGCATCCTGGGCGAGCGCATAACGCGCGGCGGAATCAAGACCGGGCCGGTCCGTCCCGATGGCGGCAAGAATGTTGATGATATAACGCTCATTGCCGGTGGCGAGGAAGGCGCCCCACTGCAGGTTCATGGAGGAGGGCGACAGCACGGGCGTATGGGCAATATCCTCGCTGGCGGTATCCGCGAGTCGCGCCACCGCGTCATTGGCCGGGTGCGTAGACCCACTGAGATGACGGAGCATATCCGCGCCCAAGGGGTTGCCCGCCTGCCATAGAGCGGCCGCAACCAGCCGGTGCTGTGCGGGCGGGAGGCCGTTGAACTCGAGCAGCCAGCCATCCACCCGCTCCGGATTTTGCGCGAAGAGGGCACCGAGAAAGCCGATGGCGATCGCGGCCTGTTCGGGCTTTTCCAAGTAGCCCTGCTGGCCAAGGGTCCGCATGATGCGGGGCAACTCGGCCGGCCGGGGGTTGAGGTAATAATTTTCGAGCGAGGCCGGCGCGGAGACGCCCGCAAGGGCAGCGAATGAGAAAACGAGCGCAAGGCCGGCGGCCAAGGCGAACTTCAGGGTATTCATGGAAACAATGAGACAGGGGTTGGCGTTGCTGACGCGGCCCGGGGTGAGGGGTTGGGCCGCTTCGACAAGCCAAAACTAATCTCACGGCCCACGGTCGTAAAGCACCGGGGCGATGAAACCTTTTCATTGCGCACTCGAAAAGCCCGATGTGGGCTTCGCCAAATATCCGCGCAGGGGTGCGGCAATCCCGTTTGCGTGCACCCATGGCCCATCCGGCGCCCCAACCGGAACGGATCCGTCCGCGCGGAACGATGGAGCGTTTAATAGGAGAATTTCTCGCCCGGAAGGGCGGGAACATTGGGCGGTGGCATGCGATGCTTGGTTTCGCTTTCAAAGCCGCTGACCAGCTTGATCAAGGTCGGCTCGGAGAAGGGCCGGCCGAGGAATTCGAGCGCCAGCGGGTCACCTTCCTTGGTATAGCCCATCGGCACGAGCATGCCAGGCAACCCGGTCATGGAGCTGAGATAGTTGTCGGAAGGCGAGACGCGGTCACCGGCGCGCGCAATTTTATTGAGAGGATCGTCGTCCGTCTGGCGGCCGGTGAGCTTTTCCGCCGGCAGCGTCTTGTAGGGATAAACGAGGGCATCGAGCTCAAATTTATCCATCAAGGCAACCAGAGCGGCCCGCAGGGTGGCGCGAGCCTTGAGACGGGACTGGTACTCGGGATCCGGGCCGGGTTTGAGATCGAGATATTCAATGAAGTCGGGCTTCACCAAGTCGGGGAATTTCGTGACCATTTCACGGATGCTGCGGAAGGGTGCGTTCGGGCCGAAGTCCGTCAGGTATTTGTCCAGGACTGTCGTCTGCTCCCAGTAGTTGACTTTGATCGTGTGAACCCGGTCGAGGTTCATCCCCACCGAAACCGGATCATAAACATCGGCCCCCGACTTGCGGAGATCAAAGATGGCCTTCTCGGCCAGGGCCAGGCCCTCGGCGTGAGCCGGCCCCTGCCGGAACATCTCCCGCAGCACCCCGAGGCGTGCGCCATGCAAACCTTTGGGATTGATGAAAGTGGTGTAGGAAACGGTCGGCAACTTGGGCAATGATTGCGCGGTGATCAGATCGTTGGCGTCGATCCCGGTGATATAATCAAGCATGACGGCGAGATCGTAGGTGTTGCGGCACATCGGACCGATGCGCTCGTGCGTGAAGGTATTGCCCATGGTGCCGCCCCGGCCCACCAGCCCCTCGGTGCCGGCGAGCCCGACCAGCGAACCATCGGTGGTCGGATTGCGAATGGAGGTGCCGGTTTCGCTCCCCAGTCCGGCGGTGGCGAAATAGGCTGCCATCGAGGCACCCACGCCGCTGCTCGACGGTGCGACGGTGCGGGTCAGGTCATAAGGATTGATCACCTGGCCGGCGATGGAGCTGCCGCCATCGGGCCGGGATTTGCCGAGCCAGTCGCTCATGTTGGTCTTGGCAAATATGATGGCCCCGGCCGCACGCAGGCGCTTGATCACATTGGCGTCGTATTGCGGCACCGCGCCCTTCATGGCGATGAAGCCACCGGAAGTTTGCATGTCGGCAGTGTTGATCAGGTCCTTGGCGACGATTGGAATGCCGTGCAGGGGACTGCGGCGGCCCTTTGTCTTCCTCTCCTCGTCGAGGGCCCGGGCAATGGCCAGTGCGTTCGGATTGACGGTGATCAGCGAATTTATCTTGGGCCCCTGCTGGTCGTAGGCCGCAATGCGGTTGAGGTACAACTGCACCAGCTTTTCCGAGGTCAGCGCCCCGGCGTCGATGGCGTCGTTGATGTCGGCGATCGTGGCGGTGGCTAGGTCAAAGTCCTTGGCCGCAAGCGGGCGGGCGCACGCGAGCAGCAGGACGCTAACAATGATGGCGAGGTGGCGGTTCAGTTTCATGAGTGAAAAACGGGCTATGCTATTGATTAAAAAATTAAGGGATCGATGGCTGCTGAACGGTGGAACGGGTCCTCCGGCTCAATACGAAAACTTTTCACCGGGGAGGCCGGGGACCGTCGGCGGGGACTTGCGCAGTTGGGTCTGGCTCTCAAATCCGCTGGCCAGCTTGATCAGGGTTGGCTCGGAAAAGGGGCGGCCCAGGAATTCCAGCGAGAGCGGCACGCCATCCGCAATGTAACCCATCGGCACCAGCAGCCCGGGCAGGCCGGTCATCGAACTCAGGTAGTTGTCGGACTCGCTGACCTCGTCTCCGCTCAGGGCGATTTTATTGAGCGGATCGGAGTCAGCGCTCCGGTCGCGGCGATCGGACAGCTTCTGGGCCGGCAGGGTCTTGAATGGAAAAACCACGGCATCGAGCTGGAATTTGTCCATGAGGGCCACCACGGCCTCCCGCAGCACGCGACGGGCTTTCAGCCGGGATTGATACTCCGGGTCGGGTCCGGGCGCATAGTTGGCTTACGCGATGAAGTCGGGCTTCACCAGGTCGGGAAATTTCCGGACCATCTCCTTGACGCTCTTGAAGGGAACGTTGGGGCCGTAATCGACGAAGTATTTGTCCAGGATGGTTTCGGCTTCCCAATAGTTGACCTTGATCTGGCGGATTCGATCGAGATTCAGCCCGACGGAAACCGGATCATAGACATCGGCCCCGGCCTTTCGCAGGGCGAAGATCGCCTGCTCGGCCAAGGCCAGTCCCTCGGCGTGAGCCGGCCCGTGCCGGAACATATCGCGCAGCACCCCGATGCGCGCGCCCTTAAGGCCCTGGGGATTCAGAAAGGTGGTATAGGAAACAGTGGGAAGTTTTGTCAGCGCCTGCGCCGTGATCAGGTCGTTGCCGTCGATGCCGACGATGCAGTCGAGAGTGACGGCCAGGTCGTAGACATTGCGGGCGATGGGCCCGATGCGTTCATGCGTGAAGGAATTGGCCATGGCGCCGCTCCGGCCGACGAGTCCTTCCGTGCCGGCGAGCCCGACCAGCGAGCCATCGGTGGTCGGGCCGCGGATCGAGGTCCCGGTCTCGCTGCCGAGGCCGACGGTCGCCAGATAGGAGGCGATGCCGGCACCGGTGCCGCTGCTCGATCCGGCGAAGTTGCGGCTTAGATCGTAGGGATTCAGGACCAGGCCGGCGATCGAACTGCCGCCGTCAGGGCGTGATTTGCCGAGCCAGTCGCTCATGTTCGTCTTGGCCAGGATGATCGCGCCTGCGGCCCGCAGCCGCTTGATCACGTTGGCATCATACTGCGGGACGGCACCTTTCATGGCGATAAACCCGCCGGTGGTCTGCATGTCGGAGGTATTGATCAGGTCCTTGACGACAACCGGGATGCCATGGAGCGGGCTGCGCCGGCCCTTGGCCTTGCGCTCGGCATCGAGTTCGCGGGCGAGGGCGAGGGCGTTCGGGTTGAGAGTGATGATCGTGTTCAGCTTCGGCCCGGCCTGATCGTAGGCGGCGATCCGGTTCAGGTAAAGCTGCACGAGTTGTTCGGACGACAAGGCGCCGGCATCGATGGCGTCGTTGATGTCCTTGATGGTGGCGGTGGAAAGATCGAACGAGGCGGCCCGGGCAGGCGTGAAGGCCAGGGCGAAGAAACCGGCGAGGACGAAAAGGAGGCGGCAGGGAGATTTCATTGCAGGAGAGGAAGGAATTGAGTGTTGGGCTCTTTGAGCGAAACCATGGGCTGATGCCGGCAGGTGTGTGATCGGATGCCTTGCGACGGCGGAAAAACGTCGGCAAACGGGAGGAGGGCGGTCCGCGGCTTGGGTACGATTAGAGGTCGGTTTTGACCGTCAGCTCCCAGCGGCGTCCGGGCATGGCCGAAACGCGTTCCGGATCGAAGTCGCGATTTCGTGGCCGGAAATATTTCGCGTCTCCGGCGTTGAAGACGTTCAACCGCAGGTGCCATTTCTGCCCATCCCATGAGACACCGGAATTGATGACGGTCGCGGACGGCAGCGTGAGTGTCATCAGCCGATCGTCGAAAAACTTTGGGGCGTAGGTATCTACAAAATTTATTCACGGCACACGTCCTTCAAGGAACGCATTTCATTGCACGAAGGCCCGGACCCTCCGCTCGATTCACGCCAGCGGGCCGGGATCCACGTCCAGCAGCTGTCCGAGGCCGGCAAGTCCAGAAGTGACCAGACCGGGCTCGAGCATCGCCAACAAGACGGCGACGCAGAGCATCTCCAGCGCCGATTTGCAGCGCTTGATGAACTCCTGCTCGATCGGCACCAATCGCCGCGCCTTCAGGTGCGCCACGATCCACGTTCGGGCCAGTCGCTTGGAGACCAAGGGAACCTGGATGAGTTTGCCGGCGGCCGATTCCTCGGAGACCTGCCAGGGTGCGAAGACACCCACACCCAGTCCCGCAATCACCAGTTGCTTGGCGGCATCCAGGCTGCCCGGGGCGAGCAGGTTCTTGAACGTGATCCTTTCCGCGCGGAAATATTCCTCCACGATCTTGAACGTCTGGTTGGTCTTGTCGGGAACGACGATGGTCTCCTTGGCGAGATGGGTGCGCGGCACGCGGCCGAGTTGCTTCCAGGCATGCTGGGCGGAGACGAAAAAAAGCAGTTCATCCTCGAACACTTGCTCGAACGCGATGCCCTCGGACGCCGGACCCTCGATGGTCAGCGCGAAGTCGATGCGCTGGGTGCGAAGCAGATCCAGCAGGCCATCCCGGTTGCCCGATTCCAGCGTGATGGAGCATGCGGGATGGCTCTCCTTGAACTCCTTCATCACGCGCGGCATCAGGTATTGGCACGCCAGCGCACCGGCGCCGACGCTGAGCTGGCTGCGGGCTTCGGAGGAGAGGGTTTTGATCTCCACCCGGGCCGCCCGCATTTCGCCCAGGATCCGCTCGGTGTGCTGGCGGAGCTGTTCGCCGGCCTTCGTGAGTGTCACGTGCCGGCCGTTGCGCTCCACCAGGCGGCAGCCGATGTCCTGCTCGAGGGATTTTATCGCGTGGCTGACTGCTGATTGGGTCAGGAACAACGCCTCGGCCGCCCGGGTAAAGCTCCGATGGCGGACCAGCGCGGCAAACGCTGCGATCTGGCGGCTGTCGATAATTTGGTTTCTCATCGGGCAGGTGGCGTTCGTCGGAGCCGGGCTCCGAAAGCTGCCGATAGCATCCCGTGCGCCACAGTTCATCCGAACCCGGCCCACATGAGCACAATTCGGTCCGCATACTAAACAGTTGGTTGAAAAAGTACGGACCGGGAAAAATGGCGGATTGTCACGCCGGTGGCGCGCCCGGCGGCTAGTCGAAGGCCGCGTCGATCAATTCGCAGAAATGGTGGACGAGGAAGAGGTGGGCCTCCTGCGCGGTGCGGCCGGAGGTGCCGGGAACAACCAGATCCACGGTGGCGACGCCCTTGCACTTCCCGCCGCTGCGGCCGAGGAAGGCGATGCTGGCGAGGTCCTGCTTCTTGGCGGCCTGCAGCGCGGCGAGGATGTCGGGGGAATTGCCGCTGGAGGTCAGGACGATCACCAGGTCGCCCGGCTGGGCGAGCCCGGCGATTTGCCGGGCAAACACGGCCTCGAAGCCGTAGTCGTTGCCGATGCAGGTGAGCAGCGAGCCGTCGGCCGTGAGGGCGATCGCGGGCAGTGCGCGGCGGTTCTTGGCGTAGCGGCCGGCGAGCTCGGTCGCGAAATGCTGGGCCTCGGCGGCGCTCCCGCCGTTGCCGCAGAGCAGGATTTTGCGCCCGCCGCGCAGGGTGGAGAGGATGAGTTCGCCTGCGCGGTCGATGGCGGGGCGGATTTCAACCAGCGCCTGGAAGGTGCGCAGGGTTTCGGCAAGCGAGGCCTCGAAAGTCATGCCCCGACCAAAACCGGCTGGCGGCGGACCCGCCACCAAAAACTCCGGAAAAAGCCGGAATCAAATCTCCTCATTTTTGGCACGGATTTAACGGATGGACACAGATGCGGGCGACAGGCGTGCGGAATCAGGGTCTTAATTATCGGGTTTTTTTATCGGTGAAAGCAGTGGCGTAAAAATCCGGGGCATTAACCTTGGGTCATCCGATTTTCTCGGTGCCAAGACCCCATGAGGAAGGCCTCTCCGGAGGTTGGCCGGATTTGGTTGTCCCGGTTCTGCGATCACCACGTAATTCGGACCGAACCCCATGCGCCTGCGCAAACTCAACCTGCGGCATTTCCGCAATGTCGACCTCGCCACCCTGGATTTTTCCGGGCGGCGGCAATTCCTCACGGGGGCGAACGGGCAGGGGAAGACCAACCTGCTCGAGGCGGCGGGTTTTCTCACGGCGCTACGCTCGTTCCGGGCGACAGACAACCGCCTGCTGATCGGACAAGGCCAGGCGGTGGCGGCCATCGCCTGCGAGCTGGAGCATGAGCGGCTGGGCGACACCCGCGTGACGATCAAGCTGCGGCCCGACGGCAAGGAGCTGTGGTGCGACCAGGAACGCGTGACCCGGCTGGCCGATTACCTGGGGAAATTCCCGACCGTGGTTTTTTCGTCCCAGGACCTGCAGCTCGTGCGCGGGTCGCCGGCGGGCCGGCGGCGCTGGCTCGACCTCACGCTGGCCGCAATGGATGCCTCCTATCTGCGGGCGCTGCAGACCTACACGAAGGCTCTGGCCGGGCGGAACAGCCTGCTGAAACGCGGGGGCGCGTCGGACCAGGAGCTATCGGCCTTCGAGCAGGTGCTCGCACCCGCGGCGGCCGACCTCATTGTCCAGAGGACCAAAGGGGTGCGGGAGCTGGCGGCGACACTCAAGGCGGCGTACGCGCAGTTGTGCGACGAGGGCGAGCCGGGCGCCCTGGCCTACGAGCCCGATTTTGCGGAGCCCTCCGCGGAGGTGCTGCTGGCGCGGCTGGAAGGCGGGCGCGCGCGCGATGTGCAGTTTCGCGCCACGGTGGCGGGACCGCATCGGGACGACCTCGGCTTCAGCGTGCGCGGCCGGGCGGCGAAGGATTTCGGCTCGGAGGGCCAGCAGCGCTCGCTGGTGCTCGCGCTGCGCCTGGCGCAGGCGGCGTGGTTCCAAGTCCGCAGTGGGGTGCGGCCGGTGCTGCTGGCGGACGACGTGCTTGGTGAACTCGACCCGGCGCGCCGGCGGCGCTTCTGGGCGGCGATCGATGCGGAGTCGCAGGTGATCGCCACGGGAACGAAGCCCCCCGATGCCGAGCTGGGCGCGTGGCAATTGTTTGCTGTCGCCGACGGCACGTTTCTGGAAAATCCTCCGGATATGGAGGCAAAGGCGTGACGTTTGAACCCTGGCAATGGGCGCTGGCCGTGATAGCCGCGTTGCTCGTGGGCGTGTCGAAGACCGGCATCAGCGGGCTGGGCATGCTGTTCGTCGTGATCTTTGCGCAGATCATGCCGGCGCGGCAGGCCACCGGCATCGTGCTCCCGCTGCTTTGCTTCGGCGACCTCGTGGCGGTGGCCTCGTACCGCCAGCATACGCAGTGGCGCTTCCTCTGGCGGCTGTTTCCGTGGACCGCGGCGGGCGTGGTCGCGGGTTATTACGCGCTCGGCCGGATCGACGACCAGCAGGCGCGGACGTTGATCGGGGTGACGGTGATCCTGTTGGTGTCGCTGCATGTCGGGCGGCGCTGGTGGGTGGGACGAAAGGCAACGGACGGTGGGCAGCAGTCGGGGGAGAGTGCACACGGGTGGTGGTTTCCGCCGCTGATTGGCGTGCTGGCGGGGTTCACGACCCTCGTGGCGAACGCGGCCGGGCCGCTGATGGTCGTCTACCTGCTCGCGATGGGGCTGCCGAAGATGGAATTTGTCGGCACGGGTGCGGTCTTCTTCATGCTGCTGAATCTCTTCAAGGTGCCGTTCATGGTGAACCTTGGGCTGATCAATGCGCACAGCTTCACGCTGAACCTGATCCTCGCGCCGGCGGTGCTGGCAGGCGCACTCGTGGGCCGGGTGATCCTGCGGCGGATCAACCAGAAGGTTTTTGAGAATGTCGCACTGGCGCTGAGCGTGGCGGCGGGGCTCAAACTGTTGTTTTGAGCTGGCCTGGCGGAAAATTCTCGGGGGTTCCCTTTCCCGGACATCCGTGTTCTCGTGGTTGAAACCGCCATGGGCCGCATGACCGTCAGGCAGATGTGGAAAGCAAAGCTGGAGGGTGGGACACTGTCCGCGCCGTCTGCGCGGCCGCGCGCCACCGCGCAGGAAGGGACGGCTGCCTTCGCGTTGCAGCGGGCGCCGTTTGCCGGCTGCGTGCTGGGGATCGACCCATCGCTGCGGGGTACAGGCCTGGCGCTGGTCGAGTTTGTCCCAGGCCGGCAGCCGGTGTTGCTGCGCTGCCTGACGGTGCGGGTGGCGGCGAAGCAGCCGATGGCTTACGCACTGGGTGAAATCAACCGCGCGGTGGCCTTGTTTCTCGACGCGGCGGACGTGCGCCACGTGGCGCTGGAGCAGACGATCTACGTGCAGAACTTCCAGACGGCCCAGATCCTCGGCGCCGCGCGCGGCGCGGCGATTGCGGCGGCGGCGCTGCGCGAGCGCCCGGTCTTCGAGTATGCGCCCCTGCGGGTGAAGCAGGCCGTGGTGGGAGCGGGGCGCGCGAGCAAGCAGCAGATGGCGCGCACGGTGATGGCGCTGCTCGGCCACGGCCGCACGCTCGCCCTCGACGAGGCCGACGCCGCCGGCGTGGCACTGTGCCACGCGTTCACCTGGCGGGAGTGAGACGCCGGCCCGCAGTCTTCCGCTCGTTCCGTCGATCCGATTTGCAGCCCAGGTCGCAATCGGCCGGGGCGGTGACCGATGCGAATTCACGCATTACGGAAGATTGCTTGAAGCCGTGACGAAGGGAGGGGAAGCATCGCACTACTCCAAGCCACTGCGGTCGCTTCTTTGACTAATTCTCAATCGATGAAATGAACCGCGATGGCGGTCCAGGTGTGGCGCTTGCCTCACCCCGGGCGCGCGGCATGCTTGTGTCATGAGTGGAGCTGCGCCGCGCTTTTCGTTTTCATTCCGCCCAAAGTTGGTGGAGTGCCTGCAAGGGTATTCGCGGGAACGACTGGTCGCGGATGTGCTCGCTGGGTTGACGGTTGGGATTGTGGCGCTGCCCCTGGCGATCGGGCTCGGGATCGCGTCGGGCGTGTCACCCGGAGCGGGCATTTACACCGCCATCATCGGCGGATTCATTGTCTCCGCGCTGGGTGGGTCGCGCGTGCAGATTGGCGGGCCGGCGGGGGCGTTTGTCGGGCTGGTCTATGCGATCATCGTGCAGTACGGCCTGCCGGACCTGCTGGTATGCACGGCGCTGTCCGGGATGTTCCTGTTCATCCTCGGAGCGGCGCGGCTGGGAACGCTGGTCAAGTTCATCCCGCATCCGGTGACCACGGGGTTTACCTGCGGCATCGCCATTACGATCATGCTGACGCAGGTGAAGGATTTCCTGGGCCTGGGCCTCGAGCCGGTGCCGGCGGAGTTCTTCGCGAAGATCGGCGCGCTGGCGGCGGCGCTGCCCTCTGCCGGTGTCCCAACCATCGTGGTTGGTCTTGGGGCCGTCGCCATCATCTGGTTCTGGCCGAAAGGATGGGGCCGCTTCGTGCCGGGCTCCATCGTGGCGGTGATCCTGGGCACGGCGGTGGTATACCTTTTCAGGCTCCCGGTGGCGACCATCAGCAGCCGGTTCGGCGCCGAGGCGTTCCCGAGCGGGCTGCCGGTGTTTCATACCCTGGCTTTTGATTGGCGGCAGCTCGGCAACCTGGTCGGGCCGGCGGTGGCCATCACGGTGATGGGCGCGATCGAGTCGCTGCTGTCGGCGGTGGTGTCGGACGGAATGATCGACGACCGGCATGATTCCAACCAGGAGCTGATGGCGCAGGGCATCGCGAATTTCACCGTGCCATTTTTCGGCGGAATCCCCGTGACGGGAGTTATCGCGCGCACGGCGACCAACGTGCGCAGCGGCGCGCGGTCGCCAGTCGCGGGCATCGTTCATGCGCTGACCCTCCTGCTCATCGTGCTGCTGGTGTCGCCCGTGGCGAAGTTCATCCCGCTGACCGTGCTGGGCGCGGTGCTCATCGTGGTGGCGGTGAAAATGGGCGAGTGGGACGAATTCCTGCTACTGGGCCGCCAGGCGAAGAGCGATGCCGCGGTCTTTCTGGTGACCTTTATTCTGACGACCTGCTTCGACCTGACGGTGGCCGTGAAGTGGGGGCTGATCCTCGCGGGGGCCCTGTTCATCAAGCGGGTGGCGGACACCACGCAGGTGTTTGCGCATGACGATGCGGCATCGAGGAACCAGGGGCACGACGTGGTGCCCAACCTCCCGCCGGGCGTGCTGGTGTACCGGGTGTTCGGCGCGCTGCTGTTCGGGGCGGCGGAGAAGCTCGACAACGTGATCCGCCGGGCGGGAGGGGACACCCGCGTGGTGATCCTGCACCTGGCGGCGGTGACGGCCCTCGACGCCACGGCGCTCAACGCCCTCGATACGCTTCACGAAAAACTCCGGCATCACAAAAAGTACCTGATCCTCAGCGGGCCGCACACCCAGCCCTACTTCCTGATGGAGAAATCCGGCTTCATCGACCGGGTGGGAGAGGCGAATATTGCGGCGGATCTCCCGGCGGCGGTCGCCCGCGCGCGGGAGCTGGTTGCGGCCGCGAAATAATCGTTCAACTGCTCCGGGCCGTCCCGGTGAGCGGCATCCGGGTGTGACGACGGCGCTCGTGGTGCTTGAACACGGTGTAACTGAGGCCCGTCACCCCGGCGATGGCGGCGGGAAACAGCAGGGTATCGGTGCCAAACCGAAGGAAGCCAAAGGCACCGAGCAGCCCGCCGCTGAAGAATCCGGCCAGCACCACGAGGTAAAGCCGCAGCCGCCGCCAGTCGACGCGCGAGCCGCGCGCGGCCAGGCCGAGGGCGATGCCGAGATCCGTGATTATACCAGTCATGTGCGTGGTCCGCAAAACTGCACCGCTGTAGCTGGTCGCCATCGCATTTTGCAGGCCGCAGGCCATCGCGGCGAGAAAATCTCCGGAGGCGACGTCGTGGCGAAGCAAAAGGGCGGCGGCAAACAGCAGCGCTGATTCGAGCGCGAGGGCCACGCCATAGCGGCGCCCGAGGCGCAGGGTGCTCTCCCGGATCACCAGGCCACTGAGGAGGCAGCCGAAGAAGAAAAAAAGCATCACGCCGAACGCGCGCCAAGCGAGCGACGCGTCGCCGCGGACCAACTCGACTCCGAGGTTGGTCACCGTGCCCGACATATGCGTCAACGCCTGGTGGTGCGCACCCAGAAATCCGACCGCGTTGATGCAACCGGCGCCGCTGGCAAGCAGCAGGGCGCCGACGATGATCCATCGTGGTGTCTTATGGGTGAGCATTAATTTTCAGACAAAGTTCAACCGGGAATCAGGGGGTCGAGCCACGGAACGGAGCGCCATGGCCTGCCGCCGGGATCGGCCTTGCAGGTGCGACTGATGCACTCCGCGTGCCGGTCTAACCGAGCACCGTTTTGAGTACCTTGCCCAGATCCGTCACGCGGTAGGGTTTGGTGAGATAGCCGCAGAATCCCATGTCGAGGTACTTGCGGGCCATGTCGTCATTGTCATAGCCGCTGGAAACAATGGCGCGCACGTCGGCGTCGAGCTCCTTGAGCGCCTTGAAGCACTCCTCGCCGCCCATGCCGCCGATGACGGTCAGGTCCATGATCACGGCATCGTAGGGCCGGCCGATGTTGAGGTAGCGCTGGTAGAGCGCGATGGCCTCCTCGCCGTTCTTCGCAAGGTCGAACTTGTATTCCAAGCTCTGCAGCATGCTGGACGTGAGGGATGTAATCTTCGGGTCGTCGTCCATGAACAGCACGCGTCCCGTGCCAAATCGCAGCGAGGCCGCCCGCCGCGCCTGCACCTCGACCGGGCGGTCGGCGGCCGGGAGGAAAATGGTGAAGGCCGTGCCGACACCCAGCGTCGACTCGACCCCGATGATGCCGCCGTGCTTGCGCACGATCGACAGCACCGTGGCCAGGCCCAGGCCCGTGCCGTGTTTCTTCGTGGTGAAAAAGGGATCCCAGATCTTCTCAAGGTGCTCGGGCTTGATGCCGCTGCCATTGTCGCGCGACTCAAACTGCACGTACTCGCCGGCGGGGAGCGAGGCGACCTGGCCGGCGGCCAGCGTGATGTTGGCCGCGCGCAGCTGCACCTGGCCCGGGTGCGGCGCCGGCGGCATGGCCTGGAGGGCATTGACGACCAGGTTCTGAAACACCTGGAGGATCTGCGCACGATCAACCAGCACCGGATGGATCCCCTCCGCCACCTCGATCGTGACAGTGGCGACGGAGCCGGCGGCGGCGATCTTGACGGTGTCCTCGAGGATCTCCTTCACGCCGGCGACCACCTGGGTGCCGGAGCCGCCCTTGGCGAAGGCGAGCAGCTGCTTGGTCAGTCCTTTCGCGGTGAGGCAGGCTTTCTCGGCGTCCTCGAGGGAGGAGTAGTTGCGGTTGTCCTTGGCGAGCGAGACGCCGCCGAGGATCGTAGTGAGCAGGTTGTTGAAATCGTGGGCGATGCCGCCGGCGAGCAGACCGAGCGACTCGAAACGATTGGCCTTCACGAGCTCGTCCGGTGTGAGGCGCATTTCGTCAGGGTCGCGGAAGACGATGACGACCCCGAGGGCACGGCCGCCTTGGTCGAGGGCGGGGCGGGCGGTCCAGGAGATGGGCGTCGGGTTTCCGCCTTCCACGGCGGGTGCGAGCGCTTGATCGTTGATCAAAGGCAGCGGTTCGTCGGTGCTGAGTGCGCGGTCGACCGGGTCATCGCCCGGTCGTCCGGTCTGGCGGTTCACAAGGCGGAAGACGTCCGCGACCGGCTGGCCGCGCGCCTTTGCGGCCGCCAGGTTGAGCAGCCGGGCCGCGGTGGAATTGAGCTGGAGAATCCGGCCTTTGCCATCGGTCACCAACACACCCTCGGCCACCGCATCAAAGGCCGCCTCGATCAGCTTGTCCGAAGTCAGGCTGTCACCCGTCGCACTGCCGCCGGCCGCGGTGGCCGGCAGCGGACAGCAAAAGCCCACGACCCGCGCGAGTTCGCGCTTGCGGGTGAGTGAGCGATGCACCCCGAGCAACATCGGGCGCAGGCTGCCGTCCTTGTGCCGCAGTTGGACGGTTTCGACAAAGGACGTCTGCCCGGTCGCGCGGCCGAGAAAATAGGCGGTCACTCCCGCTTCAACGTCCGCGGGCGGCAGCACGGCGAGCAGCGTGTCCGGACCATCGGGGAGCTCCTCATCCGCGTACCCGAGAAGCTTTTTCCACGCAGAGGAGAACCAGAAACGCTTCTGGCCGAAATCGAGCTCGAAGGCGCCGAGCGGACCGGCCTCGTCGCTCAAGGCCTGGAAACGGTCGTCGTTGGCCAGGCTGGCCTCCTCGAGTTCCTTGCGTTCGGTGATATCGAGATGGGTGCCGACCACACGTTCAAGGGTGCCGTCCTCCCCGACAACCTGCAGGCCGACCGCTTGGATCCACACATCGTGGCCGCGGCGGTGTTTCATCCGAAACTCGACGGTGAAGGGGCGCGGCCCGGCGCCGGGTTTCTTGCCGAGCTTGTCGGGAGCGGCGCCGGAATCGTCGGGATGAATCAGTTTCAGCCAGGTGGCGTAGGTGTTGGGCAGTTCCGCGTCGACATAGCCGAGGAGTTTTTTCCACGCCGGGGAGTAATGGATGCGGTTCTCCTTGAAGTGCAGGTCGAAGAAACCGGCGGTGCCTTTCTCGGCGAGCAACGCGAGGCCATCGGCCTTGGCTGGCACGGCGGAGGCAGTAGCGGACGTGACGGGCGCCGATGTTTCCACAACGGCGAAATATCCCGGCGTGGCGGCGAGAGCCTTTTCCAGGCGCACGCGGACGGCGCGCGGTGCGCCCTCGCGCGGCTGGGCTTTCAGCGGGATGGACTGCTCCAGCGCGGCAGAGAGCAGGACGTCCCACTGCGCCTCGAGCCAGTCCGGTTCATTGGAAACGACGTCGAACGCGAACAGACTGGCAAAGTGCTCGCCGATGAGTTCCGCCTCGGCGGTCTGCCAGAGGGTGCGGGCCGAGGCGTTAGCCGTCGTGATGGCTCCGCCGGCATTGAGCAGGAGAACAGCCGGATATTCCGGAGGCGTAATGCGTCCGGAATTGATCGCTAAAATTGGACTGGAGACGGGCTCACTCAAGTAGGCCTGCCAGTCAGCCAGAAATGCACACGATTTGCGAGAAAATCAATATAGGCGGGCTGATCGTTGAGGCATGGAATTTGCGTAAATGATTCCCCTCCGGCCGCTAAAAATGTTTCACGGCCTTGCATGGCGATCTCCTCAAGGGTCTCCAGGCAGTCGGCAACAAACGCCGGGCAGAGCACGAGCAACCGCTTTTTGCCTTCGGCAGGCAATCGGACCAATTCCTTGTCGGTGAAGGGCCTGAGCCAGGGTTCGCCGACGAGTCGGGATTGAAACGAGACGGAATGCTTTTCCGGTGCGAGCCCGGCTTCGCGGGCGAAGGCCTGAGTGGTTTTCACGATCTGCGCCCGATAACACGTGGCGTGGGCCGGCGAGCAGGTGTTGCAGCAATCAGCGACGGTCAGGCAGTGGGCGTGCGACGAGTCGGCTTTGCGCATGTGTCGCTCGGGCAGCCCATGATAGCTGAACAGCACATGATCGTGGGGCTGGGCCAGGTAAGGAGCGGCGACGGCGTGCATGGCCTTGATATAGTCGTCATCGGCAAAGAACGGTTGGACTGTCTTCAGCTTCAAGCCGGGAGCCTGTCGGGCTGCTTCCTCGAAAACCTTCACGACCACCGTCTCCCACGACGACATCGCGTAGTGCGGGTACTGGGGGAAAAGCAGGATCTCCTCCACGCCATCCGCGGCAATTTTGGCGACGATGGAGGCGATGGACGGGTTGCCATAACGCATGGCGAGATAGACAGGCGTGGTGGGACCGAGTGCAGCCGCGAGCTTGTCGCGGACGCTCCGGGACGTGACGACGAGGGGTGAGCCGTCCTTCGTCCAGACCTGCGCATAGGCGTGGGCGGATTTTTTTGGCCGGGTGCGAAGAATGATGCCCTCGAGGAGGATCCAGCGCAGCGCGGGATTCATGTCGAGCACGCGGTCATCGCCCAGAAACTCGCGCAGGTAGCGGCGAACATCCGGCACTGACGTGGAGTCAGGCGAGCCGAGGTTGACGAGGAGAACGGCGCGTTTGGGCATGCGCCGGAATTGGTCGATAGTTTTGGGGCGAAGTCAAACGAAGGCCAAACGAGTTTGGTCCGTTTGGCCTGTCTGCTTAGACCAATCCGCGGCAGTAACGGATGCGGGCGATGAGGCGGTGGACGTTTTCGGGGGCGATGCGGTCGGTGATGATCGAGCGGGGGTAGTTGTGCTCCACATCTAGGTGGACGCCGTCCTCGGTGCCGGGTCGGACAAAGTCCTCGACGAAGTCCATGCCGCCGCGGGGGCGCATCCAGGAATAATACGGGTCCGGGTCCTCGGATTCGATCACGATGTCGTCGCGCAGGAAGACGTGGCAGTAAAGCGTCAGGTCGCGGAATGAGGCGAACCACGTCGGCGGATTCACCAATTGATCCCGGATGATGAGTGTCATCTCGTACTCCCTTCTAGCATTACTGCTGCCAACTACGGCACAACGCGGAAATTTTTAAGCCGAAACGATCAGTGGCCCAGCTGCTGCACCTAGTGTGAACCGGAACAGGAGTGGGTTTGGGGAGCAGGGCGATTTCAAACCAAGGCGCAGAATCCCCGGAGCCTTGCCACGAAAAGCCTCAAAATGACATGAAAGCGATCCATCCCGAGATTCTGTTTTTGTGTCATCTCGTGCTTTTTCGCGGCAAAAAATGCGACCGAATTGGAATGAATTCTGCCTTTTATCCGTGTCTATCCGTGTCATCCGTGGTCTTCTGATTTTCCATGAGTACTCCGCGCACACCCGTTCTCCTCGTCATCCGCGACGGCTGGGGCAAGAATCCCGATCCCGGGCAGGACAAGTTCAATGCGACCGTCCTCGCGCAGAAACCCTGCGATGACCTGCTGCACGCAAAATATCCCGTCGCGCTGGTGAAGGCGTCGGGCCTCGATGTGGGCCTGCCGGACGGCATCATGGGCAACAGCGAGGTCGGTCACGAGAACATCGGCGCGGGGCGCATCGTCGACCAGGAGCTGGTGCGGCTGAACAAGCTTTTTTCGGAAAAACGGCTGGCGTCCAACCCGGTGTGGCGCGGCGCGGTCGAGCGCGTGAAGTCGCGCGGCTCGCGCCTGCACCTGATGGGCATCGTCAGCGACGCCGGCGTGCACGGCATGCTCGAGCATCTCTACGGCATCCTGCGCCAGGCGAAGGAGGACGGGGTGAAGGACGTGTTCATCCATGCGTTCACCGACGGCCGCGACACGCCGCCGATGAGCGGGCTGCGCTATGTGGCCGAGGTCGACGCCGAGTGCAAAAAAATCGGAGTGGGCCGGATCGCCACGGTTTGCGGCCGTTTCTGGGCGATGGACCGCGACAACCGCTGGGAGCGCGTGCAGAAGGCCTACGACATGCTGACCGGCCGCAAGGCCGAGGCCACGGCGCCGAATGCGGTGGCGGCCGTGCAGCAGTATTACGATGCACCGCTCAGCGCGACGCAGCACGGCGACGAGTTCGTGGCGGCCACCTGGGTGGTCGGCCCGGATGGCAAGCCGGTGGCGACGATCGACAACGGCGATGCGATTCTCTTCTACAACTACCGCGGCGACCGCCCGCGCGAGATCACGAAGGCGTTCGTGCTCGACGACTTCAAGGGCTTCGATCGCGGGCCCAAGCTCGATCTCTACTATGCAACGATGACGGAGTATGAGGCCGGCCTGCCGGTGAAGGTGATTTCGCCCAAGCCCGAGCAGTTGAAGAATATCCTCGGGCAGGTGGTGGCCGACGCCGGCATCGCCCAGTTTCGCTGCGCCGAGACGGAGAAGAACCCGCACGTGACGTTTTTCTTCAACAACTACCGCGCGGAGCCGTTTCCCGGCGAGGACCGCGCGTGTCCGCCGAGCCCCAAGGTGCCGACTTACGACATGCAGCCCGAGATGTCCGCGGCCGAGGTAACGAAGGCGGCGAAGGCGGCGATCCTTTCCGGCAAGTACGGCCTGATTGTGGTGAATTACGCGAATCCGGACATGGTCGGCCATACCGGTTCGCTGCCGGCCGCGATCAAGGCGGTGGAGGCGACCGACCGCGGGGTGGGGGAATTGCTGGCCGCGCTCGACTCGGTGCACGGCAAGGCGGTGATCCTCGCCGACCATGGCAACGCCGAGCAGATGTGGGATACGATCAACAACGTGCCGCACACCTCGCATACGTTAAACTTGGTGGAAGTCTTTGCAGTGGGCGACGGGCTGGTCGCGGGGAAAACCAAGATGCGCACGGGTGGCCGGCTGGCGGATATCGCGCCGACGGTCCTGCAACTCATGGGCCTGCCCAAGCCGAAGGAGATGACGGGAGAGAGTTTGATTTTGGGGTAGCGCGGGTCTCCGGCCCCTTACCCATGGTCCATTCGGATTTTGGCCACTGATTGCACACATGGCACAGATGCGCATGCGCTATTCGTGCCATCTGTGGAATCAGTGGCCAAACTCTCTGCGGGATTCAGGGGCGGCTTCGAGGGCCTGCCTGGCGCCGGTAAAATCTATTTGCCGGCGAGCCAACGCATCCGCTTAGCTTGGCGTTTGCACCCGCGAACCTGCCCATGAAGAGAACCCATCACTGTGCCCAGCTCACCAAGGCCGATCTCGGGGCGACCGTGTCGCTGCTGGGCTGGGTGGACTCACTCCGCGACCACGGCGGCATCCTCTTTGTCGACCTGCGCGACCGGAAGGGCATAACGCAGGTCAAGTTCGACCCGCAGGCGAACCAGGAGCTCGCGGCGCAGGCGGCGCATTTGAAGCCGGAGTCGGTCATTGGCGTGATCGGCAAGGTCGTCCCGCGGCCCGAAGGCACGGTCAACTCTGGGCTGCCCACGGGCGAAGTCGAAATCGATGCCACGTCCCTGACGATTCACAACCTGTCCGACACGCCGCCGTTCCCGCTCGATGATGCGGGCGGCGACAAGGTCAACGAGGACTTGCGCCTGACCTATCGTTATCTCGACCTGCGCCGGCCGAAAATGCGGAAGAACCTGCAGGTCCGGCACCGCGCGACCAAGTCGATCCGCGATTATTTTGACGCACAGGAGTTCATCGAGGTCGAGACCCCCGCGCTCTTCAAGAGCACGCCCGAGGGTGCGCGCGAGTACCTGGTGCCGTCACGCATCCATCCGGGCCAGTTCTACGCGCTTTCGCAGTCGCCGCAGCAGTTCAAGCAGATCCTGATGGTGGCGGGCGTGGAGAAATATTTCCAGATCGCCCGCTGTTTCCGCGACGAAGACCTGCGCTCGGACCGGCAGATGGAATTCACGCAGGTGGACGTCGAGGCGTCCTTCATCGACCGCGAGGGCATCTACGCGCTGTTCGAGGGGATGCTGCAGAAGGTCTGGAAGGACGTGCTGGGCGTGGACCTGCCCGTGCCCTTCCCGCGCATGGCGTTTGTCGACGCGATGAATCGCTACGGCGTGGACAAGCCCGACGTGCGTTTCGGGTTCGAGCTCGCGGATTTTTCCGAGACGTTCCGGAGTTCCGGCTTCAAGGTCTTTCAGGCCACGGTAGCGGGTGGTGGCGTCATCAAGGCGCTCAACGCCAAGGGTCTGGCCGATCTTACCCAAGGCGAGCTGAAGAACCTTGAAGACATCGCGAAGTCGCTAGGGGCGAAGGGCCTCGCGTTCATCAAATCCGAGGGCGGCGAGTGGAAGTCGCCGATCGTGAAATTCTTTTCCGAGGCGGAGAAGGCCGCGCTGACCGCGCAGCTGGGCATCGCCGACGGTGACGTGGTATTTTTTGCCGCGGCGCCCTGGGAAAAAGCCTGTGCCATCCTCGGCCGCATCCGCCTCGAGGCCGCGGCGCTGCTGCAGAAGCGCGGCAAGCTCAGCCTGCGGGCCGATGACTGGAAATTCCTCTGGGTGATTGAATTTCCCCTGATGACCCACGACGAGGCGGAGAACCGCTATGTGGCCACGCACCACCCGTTCACCGCGCCGGTGCCCGAGGACGCTGCCTTGCTGGACACGGACCCGAAGAAGGTGCGCGGCCAGCACTACGACGTCGTGCTCAACGGCATGGAGCTCGGCGGCGGCTCGATCCGCATTCATCAGCCGGCATTGCAGAAGAAGGTCTTCGAGGACGTGCTGAAAATCCCGGCCGACGTGGTGGAGAGCCGCTTCGGCTACATGCTCAAGGCCTTCACCTACGGCGCCCCGCCGCATGGCGGCATCGCCTTCGGTCTGGACCGCATGGTCGCGCTGCTCTGCGGCACGACCAGCATCCGTGACGTCATTGCGTTCCCGAAGACGCAGAAGGGGCAGGACCTCATGGCGCAAAGCCCGACGCCGGTCACCGCCCGCCAACTCAAGGAACTGCATATCCAGACAGTCATGCCGGAATAGACGGTTCCGGCCGGCGTGCCGGGGAATGGCGAGGGCCACGCCCGCAAGGATGTTTAGCCGTTCTCCTCCTTGGCATAGCCCTTGCTAATTGGGCTCATGTTCTGACGGCAAGCGTAGCCGAAGGCCTTGGTGCAGGAACGATTGCTTGCGCCAAAGGTCCCTTTTGCCATGCTCCGCCCCAAGAACTTCCCACAACCACTACATCCCGAATGAAACTCATCATCGCCATCATCAAGCCGTTCAAGTTGGAGGAAGTAAAAGAAGCCCTCTCTGAGATCGGCATCGAGGGTATGACCGTGACCGAAGTCAAAGGCTTTGGCCGGCAGAAGGGTCACACCGAAATCTACCGTGGCAGCGAATACACGGTGGACTTCCTGCCGAAGGTTAAAATTGAAATCGCCGTGTCCGATGAAGTCGCCGGCAAGACGGTGGACGCCATTGTCAAGGCGGCCAAGACCGGCAAGATTGGCGATGGCAAGGTCTTTGTGCTCTCGATCGAGGATGCGATCCGCATCCGGACTGACGAGCGCGGCGAAGCAGCGGTCTGAGTCTCCGGGCGATTTCTCCATCCTTTTCCGGCCGGCTTCCACAACGGAAGCCGGCCTTTTTATGCCTGCACGGGATGATTCCCGGCAAACGATGCATTCATTAGGTCATGGCAATGAATATTATTCATGGATTTCTCGATCCGGTTCTGCTTACAACAGCGGCGTAACCCATGAAACCCCTGCTTATCCAACTTCGTTGTTATGCTGTTGTCGCGCTGCTCGCGGGCTTTGCCGCCGGCCCCGCTTTTGCCCAAGCCTCTGCCCCGGCGGTGGCCGCCGCGCCCGTTCCCTCCTTGGAACAAAGAATAGCCGGACTGGAGGCTTACCTGGCCAATGGCGACCCCACCGCCTCGCTCAAGGATGCCAAGGGCAACCTGCCGGCGGGCCTGACCACGCCGTCCGTGGGAGTGCCGGGACCCGGGCACAACGCCTGGATGATGACGAGTACGGCGCTGGTGCTTTTCATGACCCTGCCGGGCCTCGCGCTTTTCTATGGCGGGCTGGTGCGCAAGAAGAATGTCCTGTCGGTTCTTGCCCAGTGCCTCGCTATTGCCGGGCTCGTCACGATCCTGTGGTGGGCGGTGGGCTACAGTTTCGTCTTCGGGAAAAGCTATGGCAGTGCGTTCCTGGGCGGCAGCGAGTTTTTCCTCCTGAAGGATGTGACCTCGGTGCCCAACCCGGACTATGCGGCCTGGGTGTCGCAAAATGTGTTTTCGATGTACCAGCTCATGTTCGCGATCATCACGCCCGCGCTCATCGTGGGCGCGATTGCGGAGCGCATGAAATTCAGCGCGATCATGCTCTTCGTGACGCTCTGGATGTTCGTGGTTTATTTCCCGCTGGCGCACATGGTCTGGGGCATCAACGGCTACATGAATGGCGTGTGGAACGCCGGGGCCTCGATCAAGGCCATTGACTTCGCCGGTGGCACCGTGGTGCACATGAGCTCCGGCTGGTCCGCCCTCATCCTGTGCCTCGTCCTCGGGCCGCGCCTCGGCTTTGGCCGGGAAAAGATGGCACCGCACAGCATGGTGCTCTGCATGGTCGGCACCGGCATGCTGTGGGTCGGCTGGTACGGCTTCAACGCGGGATCGGCGGTCGCTTCCGACGTGGTGGCGGCCAATGCCTTCACCACCACCACGCTGGCGACGGCCGTCGCCTGCTTCACTTGGGGCATGATCGAGAAGGTCACCCGCGGTCACGCCTCGATCCTCGGCTTCTGCTCGGGCGCGGTGGCTGGCCTCGTGGTCATAACGCCGGCCTGCGGCTTTGTGAATTCCACCGGAGCGGTCATCATCGGCATCTTCGCCGCGATCGTGCCGTATTTCTTCGTGACCAAGGTCAAGGGCTGGATCGGCTATGACGATGCGCTCGACACCTTTGGCGTTCACGCGGTGGGTGGGACGCTCGGCGCGCTTCTGACGGGTTTCTTGGCCACGGCCGACGTCAACAGCAACCTGACGACCAACCTCAAGGAGGTCGTGGGCAAGACGCTTTACCTTGAGCAGCTCAAGGCCATCGGGATCACGCTCATCCTCGCCGTGGTCGCCACCGTGGTGCTGGCCTACCTGGTCAAGGCGGTCACCGGCCTTCGCCCGTCGCCCGAGGTTGAAACCCAGGGGCTCGATATCAACGAGCACGGTGAAGAAGGCTACGTCTCATAAACCACCAACCCTGAATTCCCATGAAACTGATTATCGCTATCATCAAACCCTTCAAGCTCGACGAAGTGAAGGAAGCCCTTGGGGCCGCCGGCATCGAGGGCATGACTGTCACCGAGGTCAAGGGCTTCGGCCGCCAGAAAGGCCATACCGAAATCTACCGTGGCAGCGAATACACCGTGGACTTCCTGCCCAAGGTGAAGCTCGAGATCGCCGTCGCCGATGAAGTCGCCGGCAAGGCCGTCGCGGCCATCGTGAGCGCGGCCAAGACCGGCAAAATCGGCGACGGCAAGGTATTCGTCCTGCCGCTCGAGAATGTCATCCGCATCCGGACGGAGGAGAAGGGCGAGATCGCGATCTGAGCCGCCGGGTCGATTCGATCGTTCAATGGCCGGCATCCCTTTCCGGATGCCGGCTTTTCCGTCTCGATTACCAAATACCGTGTAGCTTCACCGGAAGGGCCTGCCGCTTTGGGCAAACGGCCTAGTTGCGGACGGGTGCGCCCGGCACGGCCCCAAGACGCATGGCCTCGAGGTAATGGGTATTCGCTTCCTGCATCCGGCCGGCTTGTCGAAGCGCGAGCGCGAGGTTGAGGTGGGCCTCGGCAAAGTCAGGCTTAAGCTGCAAGGCCAGCTCGTAGTGGCGAATGGCGTCATCCGTTCGTCCGGCGCTGGCCAGAGCCCGTCCATAGGTGTGATGGGTCTCGGCCGAGTCGGGTTGCAGCCGGAGTGCCTCCTCAAAGTGGGCGATCGCCTCGCCAAACCGCCCGGTGAGGGTCAGGCCGATGCCCCAATCGAGCTGGGCTTCGGAATAGTCCGGATTCAGGCGCACTGCCGTGGAAAAATGCGGAATCGCCTCCGCGGGGCGACCCGTACTGGCCAGGGCGAGGCCGAGATTGACGTGGGCCACGGCATAGTCGGGCTTCAGACGCACGGCCTCGGCAAACCGGCTGAGTCCCTCGGCCGACCGGCCGACAGCCATGAGGGCGGCACCGAGATTGTTGCAGGCTTCCGCGTAGCCCGGTTGCAATTGCAGCGCCCGCTCGAGGTGGGGAATAGCGTCGGCCGGCCGGCCGGCCCGGGTCAGATCATCGCCGAGATTGCTTTCCGCCTCCGCGAAACCGGGCCGTAGCTTGAGGGCGGTCTCAAGGTGAGGAATCGCCTCCGGCAGCCGGCCGGCGTCGGCCAGCGCCATGGCGAGGTTGTTGTGCGCCATCCAGCACGCCGGGTTGCGGGCGATGGTGGTCTCGTAGAGGATGAAGACATCGCGGTAGGTGCTGCTTTGTGCCCAGGTGAGCCCGCCCAGCGTGGTCAGCAGTGTCGCCACCGCCGTGAACCCGCCCCAGCGTGGCAGGAGGGCGAATACCCGCGTGAGTCCGCTGGCAGCCAGGGCGAGCAACCCGAGGCAGGCCAGGTACTGGAAGTGGTCCGCGACGAACGAATAGATGAAGGGATAGACGTTGATGAAGCCGAGCGCGGGGAAAAGGGTGCCGACAAAAAGGAGCAGCGCCGCCAGCGGCCCGCGTTGCCGGCGCCGCCCGATGAGCAGGGCGAACAGGGCCAGCACGCCCAGCGGGAACAGATATTGCCAGGCCGCGGAGGCATCGATCGTCCAGCGCGGGTAGATAAAAACCAGATCGGCCGGCCAGAGCAGCGTCCCGAGATAAAACCAGATCGCCCGCCCTGCGACCAGGCAGCGCTCGACGGCAGTCAGCGTAAAGTCCGCCCCCTGCGCGCCGATCTGGGTGTGTTCCACCGTGGCGGTGATCCAGCCGGCGGTCGCGCTGAGTGCAAACCAGAGCAGCAGCGGTTGTATATCGCGGCGCCAGGACAGGCGACCGCGCTGCCACCAGAAAATCACCAGCAAGGCGGCGGGGAGCGTGGCGGTGACGGATTTCGTCAGCAGCGCCATGAGGAAGAAACCGGTGGCCAGTGCATAGGACCGGCCAGTCCGCCCTGCATCGAAGCGCAGATAGGCGAGAACCGCGGCCAGATAGAAGACGGCCGAGAGGGTGTTTTTTTGCTCGGAAACCCAGGCCACCGACTCGACTCCGACCGGATGAAGGGCGAACAGGAGTGCGGCCAGCCAAGCCCCGGGCACTGCCAGCCGGCGAAGGATCAATCCGAAGAGTCCCGCGGCAGTCGCATGGAGGAAGACGTTGAGCAAATGATAGCCGAGGGCCGAGTCGCCCCACAGCCGATGCTCGAACCAGAACGCGGTATGGAGGAGCGGATAGTATTGCTGGGTGGCCCCCACCTCGGTCCAGATGCGGGCCAGACCGGAAAACGAGCGCAGCTCGGGCCGGGTGACATGGCCGGCGTCATCCCAGATGAACCCGCCTTTCAAGGCCGGAAAATACGCGATGAGGGTCAGGGTAAAAATCAACACCCACATCCCTCGCGCCGGCCATGGCAACAATTCGGCCGGTTGTAGCAGCGAGGTGCCGGCAGCCGCGGGCCTGGGGGATCCCCGTGGAATGGCAGATCGTTTCATGACGGCAAGAACCGCGGCGGCCACCCTGCGAGACATAGGTCTAAAACCAATGGGGCGTTGGTATCACGCGTCACCGGCTGATCGAAATGGGGGTGATTTACCACGGGCGCGGGTTCGAGGTTGGCGGTGACGGAGAGGCAGTCAAGAAGCCGCCGATCAGGAGCAATGCTACAGTTTGCAATGGATCATTCCAAGCCGGTCTCGCGCAGAGGCGCCAAGTCGCAGGGCTGGAACAATGAGAATGGCATCAATGCTTGGAACGGAGAAATCAGGAAATCCAGCCATGACGCAGGCCCAGACCACTACTTCCGATCCCTTGTTTTTTTGGCTTTCTCTGCGTCCCTGCGCCTCTGCGTGAAACTCTACCACGACTCAGTCAGCAGGGGAAAATAAGATCGCCGCCGATCGTGATGATCGGCGGCGACGTAAAACCGGCTCTGGATGGCCTTAGAGGTCGAACGATGCCGAAAGGACGAACTTCCTTGGATCGACAATGCGATAGGTACTGATCGAGCCGTCGGGGAAGGCGCCGACCGGCTGGAGGTGGCCGCTTTCCGTTAGGTTCTGTGCGTTGAACTGGAACGTAGCTGCGATCTTGTCCGACCACAGCTTGGTCCGATAGCTGATGAAGGTGTCGACGAAGACATGCGACTGGTCGTAGATCGGCGTTTTGACGTTCAGCGTCGTGATCGTGGCGGGGAGGCTTTGCGCGCCATAGTAGCCGATCGCGCCCGGGGCTTCCCACCGGAGGGCGCCACCGACGGTGAATTTCTTCAGCAGGCGCTGGTCGGTGATGCCGGCCAGTTGGAGGCTGCTGCTGATCTTGACGTTGTAGCGGCGGGTCTGCGGGTTGGCTTGGCCCTGGAGCTGCTGGATGACCGAGTAGGGTGTCGCGACGAAGACCAGGAAGTTTTGCGCTGCGGTCTGCGTGCCACCGTAGTTGTGATTCCACCAGAGTTGCGCCGGCTCGAGGGCGGGATTGATCGTCGGATCCTTGATCGTGGTCCAGATCGCCATGCGCTGGTCGATCCACTTCTGAAGGGTGCTCGACACGTTCGCGATATAGGTCTGCGTGTCGCTAAAGTTCGCGGACACGGTCCAGTAACGGGTAAGATTGACGTTCAGGTCGACCTCAGTGCCCCGGCCGAGATCGTCGTTGGTCGCGGCGATGGGAGGCTGGGGATTGATGAGGGCGGCCTGGAGCGCGGTGGACATGCCCATTTCCTTGGCCAACTCGTCGGTGACCTGCTGGTCGGTCCAGCTGGGATTGGTAGTCTTGATCCAGCCGAATTGATTGCTATTCGGCCCGGTCGTCGCGGTGAGGGATCCGGCGACCGCCTGAAGCACGAACTTGGCGGGGGTGGTGCCGAGCAGCGGGAGATCGGTGCGGATCACGCGCTGGGCGATCGTGTTGGCATCGCCGTTGCGATTATTGAGCTGGGCGGTCTCGTAGTGGGTCACACGCAGCACGACCTTTCCATCGAAGAGGTTCAGGCCGAGCCCGTAGCTCTTGTCCTCACCCGTGGGATTTGGCAGGCTGTTCAGGAACAGATCCTGGGCCGGGGTGGCGGGAATGAAGCTGTTTGAACGGTTGTAATTCAGGGACAGGCCGCGGAGCGCGCTGGCGAAGAAATGGCCGACACCGCCGCTACCGTCGATCGAGCTCAGGAAGGGCAGGTCGCGGAACGGCCGGACGACATACTGCACGTTGGTCGTCTTGCCGCTGGTGAAGCCGTAGTCGCCCGGCGTCCACGAGTTGATGAGCGGGTAGTTGAATGTGGTGCCGTCGGAATTCAGGTTCGCCAGGTTCGGGTTGCCGAACAACGAGTAAACCTTGTCCTCACGAATACCGAAGGTCGTCACGAGCGAGTCGTTGAGGAAGTGACTCTGCCAGACGGCACCGCCGGTCTTGATGACCTGCTTTGTGTTGAGGGTGCCACCGCTCTTGTCGGCGGCGACGAGGCCCAGGGTCGACGGCTCGCTGTTGAACTTGCCGGTGACATTGTTGCCCCAGACGTAGTTGTACTGGCCCGTCTTGAATTCGCCGGGCGCGTACTCGACGTTGTAGCCGGTGCTGTCGCCGACATAGTAGCGCAGGAAGTCGGAGCTGAGCGCCTGGTTGGCCGGCGTTCCCGCGGGAGCGGCTTGCGTTCCGATATAAGTGCCGGTGGGGATCCAGGTTTTCTGGTCAAGGAAGCCTTCCCGGAAGGAATATTGCCGGTTAACCCGGTACTTGTACTCATCGTAGGCCGTCAGCTGCTGTACGCCGAGCCACTTCAGCAGGCTGGGCTCCTGGGTCAGGTCGAGCTTGTAGGCGAGTTGGGCGCGGTAGGTGTCCCATTTCGCCGGCGCCCATACCGTCCGGGGCTTGTCCGTGCCAATGAACGGGCGCAGGAAAAACGGGTTCGGGGTGCCATCGATGTTCTTCTCGTTCGGGTCGATCTCGAGCTGGCCGGACTGGCCGTTGTCGTTGGCGATGCCGATCAGGTTGCGCTGGTAGCGCTGCGAATCCTCGCGCATGACGCCGCCCTGGACGACGAGCATCTGCCGCTGGGTGTTGAGGAAGACCTGCTCGAGCTGGACGCTGGATGTCAGCGTCCGGTCCATCAGGCGGTTGGGGGCGGCGAGATTGATGGAGGACCAATCGTAGATGTTCCGGTTGTTGAGGGTCGGTGTGGTGGTGAACAGCGGCTGGGCGGAGGGCTTGGCCGCGGTCCCGGTCGCACCGGGCGTGCCGGTCGTCTGGACATAGCGGTCGGCGGTGCCGCCAGAGGTCGGGCCCGCGGTGGTGGCACCGGCGAGCACGGCCGTGTTGGTGAAGCCCTGGGGCGCGGCCCAGTAGGTCAGGCCATGCTGGTCGATGAACATCTGGCTATGGGTGGCGCCGAGCAGGGTGGCGCTGAAATAGTCCGGGCCGTTATAGGTGGTCGACGTGAAGGTGCCGACGGTGGCGCCCGCGATGTGGATTTGTTGCGTGGTCGGATCCCAGGTAGGCTGGCCGCTGTTGTACCAATAGGTCACGTTGTCGCGGGGCGGCAGGGAATTGGGCCGGTTTCCGTTCATGCGGTAGTAGTAGACGGAGGCCGAGATCGTCGTCGATTTGAAGGGCTTGTATTTGAGCATGCCGTTGAGGCGGACGGTATCGACGCCGGACGGCTTGAGTTGAAACCCATCGTGCTGGAAAGCCCCGCTGCCACGGATGGCGAGCTTGTTGGAGAAGATGATGCGGTTCAGGTCCAGACTGGTCCGATAGCCGCCATAGCTGTCGGTGCGAAACGCTGCCTGTGAGCGATCACGGCTCAAATTTGCCGCGGCCGGCACCTGGTTGACGGTGCCCGAGGGATTGCCAAGGCCAAAGACGTTGGCGTTCGGCCCGCGGCTGATCTCGATGGCGTCGATGTTCAGCGGGTCGATCGGGACGCGGCCCATCGTCTCGATGTTGTCGAGGGACACGTTGGCGGGGGCGATGCCGCGGATGCGGTTCGCCTGGGTCGGGTTGAGCTGCACGTTGTCCGACACGCTGCCGTTGCGGTCGACGCTGTAATCGGTGTAGGTGCCCGTGCCCTCGGTGTTGCCGGTGTAGTTGAAGATGTCGTTGATATCGAGCATCGCGAAGTCGGACATCTGCTCCTTGGTCACGACCGAGATGGACGAGGCGAGGTCATCGAGCTTCGAATTGAAGCGCGTCCCGGACATCGTGTTGGAGGCGTAGTAGCCCTTGGTGTCGGACGAGACCTTGAAAGGGGAGAGCTCGACCGTCTCGTCAGCCATGACGGGCGTCTTGGCTGCTTTCGCCTCGTCGGCCTGCATGGCGGCGATTTCGTCCGGATCGAGCCGGCCGTTCTTGTTCTTGTCGTATTTTGCCAGCGTGGCGGCGTCCGGCGCCGATTGCGCGTGGGCGAGGCTGAACAGGGTCGCGGCGACGGGCACAAGGAGCAGCCGGCGCAGGACGGAGGGTAGGGTTTTGCTTGGGTTCATGGGTATGCTACGGGGGATAATTCTCGTGTCCCCGGGGTCGGGTATTTTGGGACACGTGTCCTAGTTTTGAAAAAAAAAGTCGCATGGCAAGGAATTTTAACGGAGCGGCGCGGCGACCGCAGCGGCGCCGGCTCAGGCCCGCTTCACTTCCGGTAGCGCGCGGGTGGCGATCTCGGACCGGAGCTTTTCGAGATACTGGACGAAAGGCTGCACGCCCTCGTCGCCGCGGGCGCGGCTGCGCACGGAGACACTGCGCGCCTCCGCTTCCTTGCCGCCCAGCACAAGCGTGTAGGGGATTTTCTCGAGTTCGGCGCGGCGGATTTTCGCGCCGAGCTTGTCGTTGTGCTCGTCGAGGATGGCGCGAACTCCGGCGGCCTTGAGCTGCGTGAGCAGGTCGCGGCCGTAGTCGAGCTGCTTTTCGCTGATCGGCACCAGGCGCACCTGCTCGGGCGCCAGCCACGCGGGGAAATCGCCGGCGAAATGCTCGATGAGCACGCCGCAGAAGCGTTCCATCGAGCCGAAGGGGGCGCGGTGGATCATCACGGGGCGGTGCGGTTGGTTGTCGGCCCCGATGTAACTGAGGTCGAAGCGCACGGGCAGGTTGTAGTCCACCTGCACGGTGCCGAGCTGCCACTCGCGCCCGATGACATCCTTGATCACGAAATCGATCTTCGGTCCGTAAAATGCGGCTTCGCCGGGCTCCTCGGTGAAGGGCACGCCGAGGGTCTGCGCGGCGGCCCGGCAGGCCGCCTCGGCCTTGTCCCAGTTGGCGGAGTCGCCGGTGTATTTATTGGAGTCCGGGTCGCGCAGCCCGACGCGCACGCGGTAGTCGCTCATCCCGAGGGTGGTGAGCACGATCTTCACGAGCGCGAGGCAGCCGATCAGCTCGGCGGCGACCTGCTCCTCGGTGCAGAAGAGATGCGCGTCGTCCTGCGTGAAACCGCGGACACGGGTCATGCCGTTGAGCTCGCCGGACTGCTCCCAACGATAGACCGTGCCGAACTCCGCGAGGCGCACGGGCAGGTCGCGGTAGGAATGCGGCTGGGAGGCGAAGATCTTGATGTGATGCGGGCAGTTCATCGGCTTCAGCATGAAGCCGTCGAGCAGCTGCGCATCCGGCTTCACGCGGTCGGGCGTGATCGTTTCCTTGCCGGTGCGGGCGTTGATCTGCGAGGCGAGGTGGGCGGAGACCGCTTCGAGGCGCACGACCATCTCGGCACACGAGCAGCCCTCGGACAGGATCTGGGCGAGGGAGACGTTTTCGACGACCGGTGTGAACTGCGATTCCTTGTAGTACGGGAAGTGGCCGGAAGTCTTGTAGAGCTCGAGCTTGCCGATGTGCGGCGTGAAGACCTGCGAGTAACCCTGCTTGTGCAGTTCCCCGCTGATGAAGTTCTGCAGCTCCTGCCGGACGATGGAGCCGTTGGGCGTCCACAGGATGAGGCCCTGGCCCACATCCTCGTCGATGACGAAGAGCTTCAGGTCGCGACCGAGCTTTCGGTGGTCGCGCGCCTTGGCTTGTTCCTGCTGCTCAAGGTAGGCGGCCAGCTCGTCCTTCGTCGGGAACGCGGTGCCGTAGATGCGCTGGAGCTGCTTGTTCTTCTCGTCGCCGCGGTGATAGGCGCCGGCGATGGAGAGCAGCTTGAACGCCTTCAGCTTCGACGAATAGCGCACGTGCGTGCCGGCGCAGAGGTCCATGAACTCGCCGTTCTGGTAGAACGAGATCTTTTCGCCCTCGGGAATGTCCGCGAGACGGCCCAGCTTGTAGCGCTCCTGGCCGCGGGACTTGATGATCTCGACAGCCTCCTCGCGGGAGACTTCCTTGCGGAGGAAGGGCTGGTTCTCGTCGGCGACCTTCTTCATCTCGGCCTCGATTTTCACGAGGTCCTCGGCGGTGAGTTTGTGGTCAAGGTCGATGTCGTAATAGAACCCGGTGTCCGTCGGCGGGCCGATGTCGAGCTTGGCCTCGGGAAAAAGGCGGAGGATGGCGGTCGCCATGATGTGCGACGCGGAGTGACGGAGTTCTTCGAGGGGAGTCATGGACATGAGGAAAGGGGATTCGGATTAAACGCTAAGGCGCGAAGGCGCTAGGTTCGAAATAAGGGGAATTTGGCTGGGTACTTTCACGGCTTGGCGCCTTCGTGATTAATCATTTCTTCAGCGGCTCTAGCTTGTAGCCGTCCTTGCCGTCGAGCATCGACCAGCCGGCAGCGGCGAGTTCCTTGCGGAGAGCATCGGCGGTGGCGAAGTCCTTGGACTGTTTTGAGGCCCAGCGTTTTTGTGCGAGAGACGTGACATCGGTCGGCACAGCTGAAGGAGAACTGGGAATGCTAAAATCGAAGCCCAAGGCGAATAGCGCGCGCTTGAAGTCTCTAACTTCCGAAGGCGTCGGAAAATCTCGGATGTGTTTGAGATCTCGAAATAAGATACCCAATGCGCCCGGGGTATTCAGGTCATCGTGAAGAGCCATCACGCTCATTTGCCCGACCGAGCCTGTCTTCTCAGAACTGTCCGCAGTGACCTTTGCGCACACTTCATCATAGACCGAACGCAGAGTTTTCAGTGCGCTCTCCGCTGCGTGCAAAGAGTCCAGGGTGAAATTTAGCTGCTTCCGCGGGTGTCCTGCGAGCAGCGCGTAGCGCACTGCCATCGGCGAGTAGCCTTTCGCTACGAGGTCCCCAAGCGTATAGTAGTTGCCCTTGCTCTTGCTCATCGTGGTGCCGTCCACGAGCAGGTGCTCGCTGTGGTACCAGTGGCGGGCGAAGGTGGTGCCGTTGCAGCATGTGCTCTGGGCGATCTCGTTTTCGTGGTGGGGGAAGAGCAGGTCCACGCCGCCGGTGTGGAGGTCGATGGTCTCGCCGAGGTGCTTCTTGATCATCGCGCTGCACTCGATGTGCCAGCCGGGCCGGCCGGCGGCGGCGCCCTGCGGCCCGGGCCAATGCACGTCGCCGTCCTCCTCGGGCTTGTAGGCTTTCCAGAGGGCGAAGTCGCCGACGTCGTCCTTGTGGTCGGCGTCGAAGGCGCTGTTCGTGACCTTCAGCTCGCGCTCCTTGATGCGCGAGAGCGCGCCATAATCCGGAAACGAATTGATCTTGAAATAAACCGAGCCATCGGCGGCGCGGTAGGCGTTTCCCTTCTGCATGAGCACCTCGATCATGTCGACCTGCTCGCGGATGTGCCCGGTGGCGGTGGGCTCGACGTGCGGGCGTAGGCAGTTGAGCGCGTCGCAATCGGCGTGGAACAGGTCTGTCCACTTCTTCGTGATCTCGCCGAGCGGGTGCCCCTCCTTCTTGGACTGGCCGATCGTGCGGTCGTCGACGTCGGTCAGGTTGCGGACATGCTTCACCTTGCCGGGAAACTCGAGTTCGAGCAGCCGGCGGAGAACGTCATTGATGACGAAAGTCCGGAAGTTCCCGATATGGGCGGGGGCATAGACGGTCGGGCCGCAGTTATAAAAGCGGAGCACGCCATCGGGGTGAGAGGGCTTGAGTTCGCGGATCTCCCGCGTGAGCGAGTCGAAAAGCTTGAGGGCCATGAATAAGGAAAATGAGAAAGGAGATTGCTAACGTAATTTCCGCCGCAGCGGAACGCTGTTTTTGCCTGATAAGGCCCGGCCGGGGCTGCGGCGATCAGCCCGCCGGGGCGGGTTGCGGCTGTTCAACAGCCCGCCGGAGGCGGGCAGGCCGCACGCGACGTTCGCGTCGCGGTGGGGCGGCGGGGGGCGATGCAAAAACTTGTGGCGACCAAGGGCATGGCGTGCTCTAGTCCGCCGAAGAACGCGAATATGCCCGACAACTTCAAGCTCGATCTGATCCACCGCCCCCGTCGCCTGCGGCGCACGCCCAGCCTGCGCGCCTTGGTCGCCGAAACGGTGCTCCAGCCCCGGAATTTCATCGCCCCGCTTTTTGTCGTGGAAGGCAAGGGCGCACCCGAGGCGATCCATTCCATGCCGGGCGTTTTCCGCCTCAATGTGGCCGACCTCGTGAAGGAATGCCGGGCGCTCGCCAAACTGGGCGTGCCGGCGGTGGCGTTGTTCCCGAAGCTCGAGACGCGCCTGAAGAACGACGAGGGCACGGCGGCGTTGGACGAGGACGCGCTCATCCTGCGGGCGGTCCGAGCGGTGAAAAAGGCCGTGCCGGAGATCACGGTCATGACGGATATCGCGCTCGATCCCTACACGACCCACGGCCACGACGGCGTACTGACCGCGGCGCGCGACGACGTGGCGAACGACCGCACGGTCGGGATCCTGGTGAAAATGGCCGTCCTCCATGCGCGGGCTGGCGTGGATTTGGTGGCCCCGAGCGACATGATGGACGGCCGCGTGGGTGCGATCCGGCGGTCGCTCGACGCCGCGGGTTTCACGCAGACCGGCATCATGGCCTATGCCGTGAAATTTGCCTCGGCCTACTATGGTCCCTTTCGCGATGCGGTGGGCAGTGCGAAATCCGCCGGCACCCATCTGCTCGGCAAGGACACCTACCAGCTCAACCCGGCCAACCGCCGCGAGGCGATGATCGAACTGGCGCTCGACGAGGCGGAGGGGGCCGATATCGTGATGGTGAAGCCTGCCGGCCCGTACCTCGACATTATCCGGGACGTCAGGAATGCCACGAGCAAGCCGGTTGCGGCTTACCAGGTGTCGGGCGAATACGCGCAGCTTCACGCTGCCGCGAAGCTGGGCTGGCTTGACCTCGCCCGTACCCGCCATGAGTCGCTGCTTGCGATCAAGCGCGCGGGAGCCGACATGATTCTGACCTACTTTGCCAAGGAAATGGCCCGCGAATTATCCTGAGTCATCCGATACCATCACAATGAGCCAATCCTTCTCCTCCAGTCCGCGCAGTATCGGCCAGTGGATCGTCGCGGTTATTTTTGGGCTGTTGACCCTGGGATTCCTGTTCCGGTTTCTCCAGTTCGGGTACAAGTGGCTGCGGCATGCAGTCGAAGGCGACTCCAACTTCAAGGTGCTGACCGTCTGGGCGCTGATCTACACCGTGGTCTGCGGCGGGATTGCGGCGCTGGCCTATTTCCTGCCCCGTGAAGAGCCGGATGATGCTCCCGGTCAGAACGGCGAGCGCGGCACCTGAAGCGAATCGCCCGGCATCAGGCGGGGATCCTGCGCGGGATTTTTTTGCGCGAGCTTCACATCGAGGATGTAGGCGCCGTTGTCGCGGTTGAGATTCACCGCGGTTTCCCGTGCATAGAGCGTGAAGCCACCCGCGGCCTGCACAGCCTTGGCCACGGTCAGGTCGGGTGACCACGTGATGCGGCCGGGGTGGGCGACTTCGCCGCCGACGTAAACATACCGCTCGGTGACGGTCACCGAGACATCGAGAGTAGTGTAGATTTTCCGCGCGATGTAGGTCTCGCGGATGCGCTGGGAAAGCCCTGCGGTGCTGACGCCGGCGGCGCTGAGGGCCCCGACGTAGGGAAGGGAGATGAGGCCCTGCTCGTCGATCTGGACGGTGTTGACGCTGGGATCGGGCACTCCCTGCAGCGTCACGGTCAGGCTGTCGCCCGGGCGCAGCACGGCGCTGGAGGCGGACTCGGGAATGCGCGGATTTGTCCCGGTTGCGCCGGGGCTGGTGCAGCCGGCGGTGCCCAGCAAACAGAGGACAATGGAGGCCAGCAGGCGGAAACGGGTGACGAAAACCATGCGGCCAGAGTTAGTGGGGCAAAGCCCGCCTGAAAGCAACGTCACCGTTTGCCGCGGGACTTGCGCTTCGGCTTCTCGTCGTCGTCGGACTCTTCCTTTTCCTCATCCTCGTCCTTCTCCTTCTCCTCATCGCCGTCCTTTTTCTTGGCGTCGTCATCTTCGTCGCCGTCCTTTTCGTCTTCATCCCACTTGAGGGATTCGTCGTTCTTGAGTTTTTCCTCCTCGGCGGCGTCGAGCTCCGGCAGGTCGTCGTCTTCGTCCTCGGCGTCGGTCGGCTTTTCGGCCTCTTCCTTGTCGGTATCGTAACCGGCGGGAACGTAGTCGAGGATCGTGGTCAGCTCCTCGAAGGTATGGATGGCCTTGCCCTCGATGAAATTGGTGTTCTGGTCCTCGCGGATCTCATCCTCGACCTCGTCGACGGTGAGCTTGGCCTCGAAATTGAAAAGGTCGTTGAGCATCTTGACCCGGCAGCGGGTGAGATGGTCGAGCAGGTCGGCGTAGGGGCCGTTTTCCTCGTCGAGCGAGTCAGGCAGGACGAAAAGCTTTTCGTCGGACTCGAAGAGAGAGTCCTTGACGCGTTTCAGACGGACACGGCCGGCACCGACATCCTTTTCGATGCGGAAGGGGATGAAGGCCGACTCGAAGATATCCTGGTCGAAGCCGTAGTCGCGGAGCGGATCGACAAGCTCGATGAGGTGCGCCACCTGGCGCGGGTCGATGATGCTGAGTCCATCCACGTCCCAGCGTACGGGGTCGCTGACTTCGACGACCCACCAATTATGATCTTCGCCGAGGCGCACGACGCACCAGTCGAGGGAAGTGGAGACTTTGGCCATGAGTGATAGTTTGCTTGGTAGGAAGAAACCCGCAGCCGGCTGGAGTCAAACCGTGGAAAGTGAAATTCGGACGACTTTCCGGGTTTTTCTCCCGCCGAGGACCGCGTACTGTAAAAGTGAGCGCAGCGTGCGAGGGGAGGTGTAAAAAACAAGCACAAAAGGGGGTAGGTCTTTCACCTATGAAAAACGCGTTTGGCGCGATTGTTTTTCGGCCGCCGTCCTTGATTTCTCAGGGGCTGGTCCCACTGTGCGCCCATGGGCCTGTTGTATGACAAGATTGTTCGTCCCGCACTTTTCCGGATGGATTCAGAGGAGGCGCATGAGCGGGGTGTCAGGGCCATGGCGTCGCTGGGTGCGATGACCCCGCTTTGCCGCCTGATGGAGGCATGGACCCGCCTGCCTGCGGACCGGAATCGACCGGTGGAGGCCTTCGGGCTGAAATTTCCCAACGCGATCGGGCTGGCGGCGGGGTTCGACAAGAATGCACGGGCCTGGCCGGCGGCCGCGGCCCTTGGATTCGGCCACGTGGAAATTGGCACGGTGACAGCCCTGGCCCAGGGCGGAAACGAACGGCCGCGCATGTTCCGCTACCCGGTGGAGGAAGCAGTGATCAACCGGATGGGATTCAACAACGATGGGGCCGAGGCGGTGGCGGCCCGACTTGCGCGGCAGCCTGGCCCCGGCCGGCGCCGGATTCCGCTGGGAATAAATCTCGGAAAATCCAAGGTCACCGACATCGAAAAGGCCACTGAGGATTATCTGGCGAGCTTTGCCCTCCTCGCCGGCCATGCGGATTACCTCGTGCTCAATGTCTCCAGTCCCAACACCCCCGGCCTGCGCCAGTTGCAGGATGAGAGCCGGCTGCGCGAACTTCTTGGTGCCGTGACCCGGGCGAATCTCGACCGCGCCGCGGCAGCGGGCGGGCGCCGCGTGCCGCTGCTCCTGAAAATTGCGCCCGACCTGACGTTCCCGCAAATCGACGCGGTGCTGGGAGTCATTGCCGAGTTCAGCCTCGATGGCGTGATCGCGACGAACACCACGCTCGCCCGCCCGGGCTGGTTCGCCCAGGTCAAGGAGGCGGGCGGCCTTAGCGGGGCGCCGCTGCGCCGTCGCTCGACGGAAATCGTCAACTACATCGCACGCGCCACGGGCGGACGCCTTTCCATCATCGGGGTGGGCGGGATCACGGATGCCGTGAGTGCGGGCGAGAAACTGGATGCGGGCGCGACCCTCGTGCAGGTTTACACCGGCATGGTCTACCGCGGACCGTTTTTTGCCCGGGACCTGGCGCTGGCCTTGGCGGACCGGCAGCGAGTGTGATGGAGACGCGGCCTCCCGGTCGCGTTACTGGGGCGACGGCGACCGGGAGGTCGCCGCTCCGACGTTAAGACCGGCCGCGTTGCCTCGACGGTTATCGCTGTCGGCAACGCCGCCCTCAAATCACCCAGTCCGGCGCCTCGGCGACGAGGTCTTCCTTCTTCTTGCGCGGGCGGATGACCAGGTCGTCACCCTTGTAATAGGTGATGCTGTTCGCGGGGATCGATTCCAGGAGCCAGACGTTGCCGCCGACCACGGAGTGCGCGCCGATGTGGGTGTCGCCGCCGAGGATCGTGGCATGGGCGTAGATGGTCACATGCGCCCCGATGTCGGGATGCCGCTTCACGCCCTTCACGGGATTGCCGGCGCCATCGACCTCGAAGGACTTGGCGCCGAGGGTGACGCCCTGATAGAGTTTGACGTGGTCGCCGATGCGCGCGGTTTCGCCGATCACGACGCCGGTGCAATGGTCGATGAAGAAATGCGTGCCGATCTCGGCCCCGGGGTGGAGGTCCGCACCCGTGCGTTCATGGGCGTATTCCGTAATCATTCGCGGCAGCAGCGGCACGCCGAGCCTGAACAGCACATGGGCGAAACGCTGGAGCGAGATCACCAGCACGCAGGGATAGGCGAGGATGATCTCCTCGACACTCCGCGCGGCCGGATCGCCGTGATAGGCGGCGGTGACGTCGGTCTGGATGAGTTTCCGCATTTCGGGAAACCGGCCGAGCACCTCCGTGGTGACGGTCCGCGCGCGTGCCGCCGGATCGGCAGCATGCGCAAAGCGAAGGCATTTCTCCACCTCGGCGTTGAGGCGCAGGTCGATCGCGGTGAGCAGCCGCGTGACCATCGCGGGCACATCCTTCTTGGCGAACCCGGTCTCCTCGAAATAGCCGGGAAATAGCAGGTGCATCACGTCGCGGGCGAGCGCGTTGACTGACTCCTGGGAAGGCAGGTTGACCCCGTCCAGGTGGTTGATGCCGCCGTCGGCCTCATAGGAGGCGAGCAGGGCGGCTTTGATGGCGTCGTGTGGCATGACCGGGCGCGGGAGGCGGGACAGTTTGCAAAGCCCGGGGGCGGGTCAAAACCCAATTTCACCCGTTTGTTTTTGGGGCTTTACAGCGCCAAAGTGATTGCTCTTAGTGCGCCTTCCTCGGTTTGGAACTGCCCGGGTGGTGGAATTGGTAGACACACACGTTTGAGGGGCGTGTGCCGTAAGGCGTGCAGGTTCGAGTCCTGTCCCGGGCACCAACCTTCGCCCAATGGGCTACGGTTGGCACGGCCAGCCTCTGCTGTTGAAGGCGCTTGGTTCGCAGAAAGGATGCAAGTGGCGGGGGTTGTCCTCCGTAGCCTTTGGCGAAGGAGGACTTTACCCGTCGGCCGGCCAGCGAACGATCCCTACTCCTTGAGGCATTCTCCCCCGACAAATCGCTTGCTTCACTTCCGGCCCCGTGGAGACTGCGGCTCGACTGTCAACACCGACTCACGCTGACCAAGCAACCTCGTGGGCTCATGCCCGCTTTCCGCTGACTACATGGACGACAATGCTCCGCAGGAAAACCCGCCGCCGGGTTTCAATAAAATCGACCTGACCCAGCTCCAAGGCTTCAGCTTTGGCACGCAGTGGACGCAGGACAAAAACGCCCGCGAAGCCCGTCCGGACCGCCGGGAAGGCATGCCCGACCGCCGGGAGGATCGTGGAGGTCCCGACCGGCGCGACCGCCGGGCTTTTCGCAAGCCGGCGGGTGACACTCCGGCACCCAGCGGCGCACCGGCGCCGGCGGGCGGCGAGGGTGAGGCCCGGCCGCCGCGCCGGGAATATCCGGGAGCGGGCGATACCCGCGGACCCCGCCGGGACCAGGGCGATTTCCGCGGTGGACCGCGCCGCGATGGACCCGGGCCCGATGGCGACCGCCGGTTTGCTCCTCGCGGGGGCCCGCAGTTTGACCGGGTGCCGTATGAGAGCCCGTATTTCCTGACGACGTTTTATCCCGAGGACACGAGTTTCTCGACCCTGGCGAAAACCATCCGGGCGTCCTGCCGCACCTTCGAGCTTTTTGACATTGCCCGGACCGTGATCGGCAAGCCCGACCGTTTTGTGGTGGTGCTTCAGCGCAAGCCGGCCGACGGCGCGCCCGGCCGGTCTGCCGGACCGGCTGAGCCAGCCGCAGCCGCCGGGGCGGCCAAGCCCGCGCCGTTTTACCTTTCCGTGCCCGATGGCGTGCCGTTTGAGAGCGACGAGGCCGCGGTGGCCCATGTGCTGGGCAAGCATCTCGGCATGTTTTTCGACATGGCCGAGGTTGTGGTCGAACCGCCCAAGGGAAACTTTCAGGTCGTCAACAAGTGCGGCATCACGGGCGAATTGCTCGGGCCGCCGAATTACCACCGGTACACCCAGATCATCCAGCAGCACCATGCGACGAAGCTGGCCCGCATGTCTTTCGATTCGTTCCGGGCGAAGATCGAGACCGTGCGCGATCCGGAGGTGATCAACCAGTGGATCGAGAAAATGAAGAAGGTCACACGTTACACGTGGAGGCTTTCCGGCAAGCCGGCCGCGGCAAAGGCGCCCGCCGTTCCCGAGGTCTTGGCAGAAAAGTCCGCGGTCGCCGAGGCCGTGACGGCCAACACGGAAAGCACACCTGTGCCCGCCGCCCCGACGGGTGGCGATGTGACGCCTCCGCCGACTCCTGCCGCCGGCACGGAAGCCGCCGCGGCGTCTCCGATGCCCGCTGCCGATCCCGCCGCTGCGGCACCTGCCGCTGACCCCGCTCCCGCGGCATCCGAGCCGGCCCTGGCGTTCGACACGCTGGAGGAGGCGCGTACCCATTTGCTCACCCAAGCCCGCGACCGGGTGGTGCGCACGATCGAGAACGCGCGCTTTCACGGCAAGCTGCTCGAACTGATCCCCGCCGGCGAGATCCGCCGCGCCGTGGAGAGCACCCTGGAACGCCAGGGCCGCTTCCCCCTCGATACCGCCAACGCGCTGCGCGGCCGGCTGCGCCGCGAGGGTTTCACGATCTTCAAGAAGGGCTCGAAGGGCATCAGTTATGTCTGCGCGGTGAAAAGGAAATTCCGCGTACCCGGCCAGGTCTTCTCCGAGAGCATCGGTTCGCTCATCACTTTTATCGAGGCCCACCCGATGGTGAAGGCCAGCGAGCTTCCCGCGAAATTCCTCGGTCTCGCGCCCGCTGCGCCGGCTGTGGCTGCAGCTGACGGGGTAACTCCCGCGCCCGTGCCCGTCCCTGTCCTCACCGTCGAGCAGCGGACCCAACTCGGCCGCATGCAGGGCGACCTCGCCTGGCTCGTGCACGAGGGTTACGTCACGGAGTTTATCGACGGCCGGCTCTTTGCGGCTCCGCCCATGGTGGAGTCCCGCAAGAAGGAAATCGAGGCGACCGAGCACGACCCCGAAAACTTCCCGGAGGCTCCTCCCGCTTCGGCCAGCTCCACCCCGTCCATGCCGCGGACTGAACCGGTCCAAATCGCGCCTGCCGTGGAAGAAGCGGCCGCGGTCGAGCCAGAGGCAACCGAACCCGCGGCGGAGGAGTCTTCGTCGCCGTCATCGGAAACGCCGCCTGCGAGCACTCCCGGCGCTTAGCCGGCCGGTGCAGTTGCAGGAGCCAGCTCAGGCTCCCATAGCTCCCCCCGAAACAGGCCTTGTTGGTAGTCCCGGCTTCAGCCGGAATCTGAAAACCTTCCGGCTGAAGCCGGGACTGCGAACGCCGCGGTCCTGTTTCTTCCCTTCACGGGCAAGCCGCGTTTTGCCGCCGGCGCTACATCGTTCCGGCTCAGCGCAGTCGGATCGGATGGCGCCCGTCCGCGGTGATGCCGAGGTCGAGGTGCAGGGCGTTGGAGGGAAGTCGCGCCGCGATGTTCTCGGGCCATTCGATGGCGAGGCAATAGGGCGATATCAGGAAGTCATCGAGCATGAGTGCGTCCAGCTGTGCCGCATCGGTCAACCGGTAGGCATCGAGATGCGCGAGCAGGTGTCGCGGTCCGCGGTGCAGGGTGTAGAGCGTGAACGTGGGGCTCGTCACGGGCTCGGTTATACCCAGACCGCGCGCGAGTCCCTGCACAAAGGTTGTCTTGCCCACGCCCAAGTCCCCGTGCAGCGCAAGCGTGGTGTCGTCGGGCAGCACAAGGGCCAGCTCGACGGCGAGCGCCTGCATCGCTTCCGCGGAGGTCGTGATGACGCCGGCGCGGAGTTGCTCTAAAATTGACATGGGAGGTGATTGGCTGCCGGAACGCCCGGGGCATGGGGTCAGGTCTTTTTGCCCGGATCTTTTCTTGGTCCCATTGGGCGCAGGTGCTGGTAGCCGCGAAAGGTATCCAGCGCCAATATTCCTGGCGGCAGCTTCTTCGCGGGCAGAAAACGGCCGATGCACGTAAGCCGGGTGCGGGGAAAGGCCCGGTGCCAGTCCTCTGCGAGGGCCGGACCATCGGCCCGCGCGGCGACGGCGAAGACCAGCTCGTAGTCCTCGCCCTCGGTCAGCGCGCCGTGGACATCCGAGCCGCGGCGGAGCGGGAGCAGCGAGCCATCGAGGGCCGGGGCGCAGCCGCGCGGGGTCAGGGCGTGGAGATCCTTCGCGAGTCCGTCGCTGACATCCATCATGGCCCGCACCGCCGGCCGCCGCGCCAGCCACGCGCCCTCGGCCAGGCGCGGGGTGAACTTGAAGTGATGCCCGCTCCCGAGGCTGCCGCCCAGTTCACCGGTGACATAAATCCAGTCGCCGGCGCGCGCGCCGGTGCGGGCTACCACGCGCGGACCCGTGGCCTGGCCGAGGAGGGTCAGGCTGGCTGCCAGGATGCCGTCGGCCTGGGCGACGTCGCCGCCGACGATGGGCACGCGGTAACGGCGGGCGCAGGCGGCGAGGCCGCGGTAGAATTGTTCCAGCCACGCGGCACTCACCTTCGCGTCGAGGATGAGGGAGAGCACCGCCGCCGTCGGCCGGCCGCCCATCGCCGCAAGATCGCTGAGGTTGCGCTTCAGCAGCTTGGCGCCAGCGGCGCGCGGCGGGACGGTGTCATCAAAATGGCGGCCGTAGATCACGGGATCGACCGTGATCAACTGACGTCCCCGCGCGGCCGGCAGCACTGCGCAATCATCGCCGATGCCGAAGGGGGCGCGGGGCGAAGCCGACCCGAGCCACCGCCGGATGCACGCAATGAGCTTTTCCTCGCCGAGGGCCGACACGGAGTCGCGGGCGTTTTGGGTGAAGGGCTGCACGTATCCCGCCGCATTACGACGGGGCGGACGGTGAAGACAAACCATCCTTGCCGGGGCGAGTAGCCTGATTTTTTTGCCACTGATTACACAGATAAAACACCAATATCAGGCGTATCCGAACCCGATCCATCCGTGCCCATCCGTGCAATCAGTGGCCAAAATCTGCCGGATCGAAGTGACAGGTTGGAGTCCTGTCGCAGTGGGCAAAGCTTCACCCTGACGTCCCGATGCCCGCGAAGATCATCACCGCCGTGTTGAGATTGAACAGCCCGTGGGCGATCATGGTCACGCGGAGGTCGCCGGTGCGCTCGTAGACGAGCGAAAAAAGGAGCCCGAGTGCGGCGAGGGGTGCGAAACTGGCGAGATTCAGGTGCAGGCCGGCGAACAGCAGCGCGGGCCCGAGCAGGGCCAGCCAGCGGGGCAGCCGGCCGCGGGCGTAGCGAAAAATGGCGCCGCGATGGACCAGTTCCTCCGTGACCGGCGCGAGGATCACGGCGAAGCCGAAGAGAAATGCGAGCCAGAGCGGAGCCCGGGCATTGGCGAAAATATCGACGGATTCCTGCTTCTCCAGCGGGAAGCCAAGCGCCTGGAGACCGTTCTGCCAGACGAATCCGGCCGCGGCGACCACGGGCATCGCGGCCAGGAAGGTAAGGGCGCCGCATGGCCAGGGATTTTTGCGCGCAGGCGGAGCCTGACCGGGGATGGGCTTGGCATCGAGCCGGGGTTGCGCGAAGCGCCACGCGACCAGCATGCCGGCATCGGTGCCCGCACTCGCGAACATCAGACGCATATCGGGGGTGAGGTGGGCGGCGGATTTGAGCCACTGAAACACGACGAACTGGACGAGGAATCCGGCCACGTAGACCGCCCAGAGCAGCAGCAGGAAATTGACCGGCAGGATCTCCCAATGTGGAAGAAGCGGAGCCGCGGTTCGCGCCCGGGCCGCCGGGCTGAGAGCCTCGCGCCAGAGCACGACCAGACCCAAAAGAATCAGGACGACCTCGAAGGCGTCCGCGAACGTGGAGACGGAGGACATGACAGCCGGAGCGGCGCGTTAAGGGTAGCGCGCCCTACCGTGAGGAGATTTTTCCGTTTTCGAAAACCACCCGCCCGTCGACGATGGTCGTCTTCACGCGACCGGTGAGCGTCTGGCCGTGCCAGGGCGAATTGCTCGACTTGCTGAAGCCGGCCTTGGCGTCGTAGAGCCATTGCTCGTTCGGATCGAAGAGGCAGATGTCGGCCGCAGCCCCGACGGCCAGCGTGCCGGCGGGCAACCCGAGGATGGCGGCGGGCTTGCGCGTCATCAGGTCGATGACGTGGGCGAGCTTGAATTTGTTCTGCCGCACCAGCACATCGAGCGTGACGGCGAGCGAGGTTTCGAGGCCGATGATGCCGTTGGGCGCGTAGTCGAACTCCTTGTCCTTCTCATAGTCGGTGTGCGGCGCATGGTCGGTGTTGATGCAGTCGAGCGTGCCGTCGCGGAGGCCCGCGATGATCGCGCGCCGGTCGGACTCGGTGCGCAGCGGCGGGTTCATCTTGAAATTGGTGTCATAGCCCGCGAGGCACTCGTCGGTGAGCGCGATGTGATGCGGCGTGGCCTCGGCCGTGATGCGGGCGCCGCGCGATTTGCCGCGGCGGATCACGTCGATGGAGAACTTCGACGAGATGTGCTGCAGGTGGATGTGGGCGCCGGTGTACTCGGAGAGCACGACGTTGCGGGCGACGATCAGGTCCTCGGCGGCGTTGGGCCAGCCGCGCAGGCCGAGGCGGGTGGACATCACGCCCTCGTTCATCACCGCGCCCTGCGTCATGGAGGCGTCCTGGCAGTGGTCCATGACCGGCAGGTCGAACATCTTGGCGTACTCGATGGCGCGGCGCATGAGCTCGTTGCTCTGCACGCAATCGCCGTCGTCGGTGATGGCGACGACACCCGCGCGCTTGAGCGAGCCGATGGGGGCGAGGGCCTGGCCCTTCAGGCCGACGGTGATGCAGCCGGTGGGGTAAACCTTGACCACGGCATCACGGCGGATCGCGTCGTTAATGTACTGGATGGTGCCGGCGTTGTCGGCCGGCGGAGAGGTGTTGGGCATGCACACCACCGTCGTGAAGCCGCCGGCGGCGGCGCAGTGCGAACCCGTGGCGATGGTCTCCTTGTGGGTCTGGCCGGGCTCGCGGAAGTGGACGTGGATGTCGACGAGTCCCGGACAGGCGACCAGCCCGCGCGCGTCGATTTTTTTTGCCCGTTTCTTGGCGGCGGCGGAGAGCGAGGCGACGATCTTGCCGTCGACGATGAAGAGGTCGCCCACCGCGTCACGCTTGGCGGCGGGGTCGACGATGCGGGCGTTTTTAATCCAAAGGCTGGGCATGGGGAGGATTTAGACAGAATTAACAAAATGAACGAAATCTTGGAGGACGGGTTTGGCCATTATGTCCATTCTGTAGGGAAATCATGCTGCTGGCGTCACGTTCTCCGGCTGGCCGCCGGCGCAGAGGTAAAGCACGGCCATGCGGACGGCGATGCCATTGGTGACCTGCTCGAGGATCACGCTGTGCTCGCCGTCGGCCAGCTCGCTGTCGATCTCGACGCCGCGGTTGATCGGGCCGGGGTGCATGATGATGGCCTTGGGGTTGAGCCAGCCGGCGCGGGTCTTGTTGAGGCCGAACATGCTGGTGTACTCGCCGATCGAGGGGAAGTGGCTGCTGGCCTGGCGCTCGTGCTGGATGCGCAAAAGCATGACGACCTCGGCGTCGGCCAGTGCGCTCTTGAGGTCGTAGGAGACCTTGACGCCCATCGCGGTGAACCATTCGGGCACCAGCGTGGAAGGACCGACGAGGGTGACGTCCGCGCCGAGCTTGGTGAGCGCGTGGATGTTGGAACGGGCGACGCGGCTGAAGAGGATGTCACCGAGGATGACCACCTTGCGGCCCTTCAGGGAGCCGAGGTGCTCCTTCATCGTGAAGGTGTCGAGGAGGCCCTGGGTGGGGTGCTCGTGGGCGCCGTCGCCGGCGTTGATGACGGGGATGTCGAGCAACCGCGAGAGGTAGAGCGGGGAGCCGGCGGCGGAGTGGCGAATGACGATCATGTCGGCCTGGAGCGCCTGGATGTTCTCCGCGGTATCGCGGAGCGTCTCGCCCTTGGTCGTGCTGGAGCTGGACGCCTCGACGGCGATGACGTCGGCGCTGAGGCGCTTGGCGGCCATGTCGAAGGCCATGCGCGTCCGGGTGCTGGGCTCGAGGAAGAGGTTGACGATGGTCTTGCCGCGGAGGGCGGGGACCTTCTTCACGCTGCGGCCGAGGATCTGCTTGAACGCGGAGGCAGTCGTGTGGATCTGCTCGATCTCGGCGAGGGAGAGTTCCTCGATGGTCAGAAGGTGGCGGCGGGTCCAAGGCATGGGGAAAGTGGCGGGTGGCCGGGGCGGGTGGCGAGTGGTCAGGCGGGGCGGATGGTGAGGGCGTCCTTCTTTGGGTCGGAGGGGTCGAGGCGGACGACGACCTTTTCCTTTTCGCCGGTGTCGAGGGTCAGGCCGCAATAGTCGGGGGCGAAGGGCAGGCGGCGGCCGCCGCGGTCGACGAGGATGGCGAGTTCGACCTTGGCGGGCCGGCCGTGGTCGAAGAGCTCGTCGAGGGCGGCCTTCACGGTGCGGCCGGAAAAGAGCACGTCGTCGACGATGATGACCGCGGCGCCGTGGACGTCGACGGGGATGCGGGTGGGGGCGAACTCTTTGGGAATGGGATGCCGGCCGATGTCGTCGCGGTGGAAGGAGATGTCCAGGGTTCCGGCAGGGACCTTAACGGAAGGCGAGGGGTCCGCCGCCGCCAAGGCTATGGCGGACAGGCGAGGGGCCGTCCGGCCCTTCGATAGGCTCAGGGCTAACCGGCGGGCGAGCTCGACGCCGCCGTTGGCGATGCCCAGCAGAAGGAGCTTTTCCGGGCCGGGATGGCGCCGGGAAATGGCCTCCGCCAGCCGCTCGATCGCAGCATGAATCTCCCCGGCGCCGATGGTCTTGGGCTTGGCCACGAAGCCCCTTTGTGACGGCCGGTCCCAGCCATGGGAAGGTTTTTTTGGAGCAACGGTCGCGCCTCAGCATGGGTCCGGCATCAAAATCCAATTCCCCTCGGATCGGCCTCGGCTCGTCTCCTGTGTAACGGACCGGGATCGGAAATGAAAATTTACAGGAGGAAGTCCGAGGACGATCCGAGATGGAGCCCACGATCCGCGAACATTTTTTAAAATAAGGCTTGCCGTACCATCCGTACTAGTGCGAGTAGCACAGTGTGCTCCCGTTTTCCATCGAACTGAAGTCCGGCCTGCCGGTGGCGGAGCAGATCCTGTTTGCGGTGAAGAAGGCGGTGGTGGCAGGACAGCTGCGGCCGGGCGACAAGTTTCCCTCGGTGCGCGTGCTGAGCCAGGAATTGCGCGTCAATCCAAACACCGCGCACAAGGTCATCGCCGCGTTGGTCAACGAGGGCGTCCTCGTGACGACCCCGGCGGTCGGCAGCATCATCGCCGAGCGCGCCCTCGGCGGCCGCAAGGAGCGCGCCGAGTTGCTGGGCGCGGAGCTCGAGTGGCTGGTGGTGGAGTCGAAGAAACTCGGGCTCTCGCTCGACGAAGTGCAGGCCGGCCTCGCCGCGCACTGGAAGAAACTCGGTGGCAAATGAGCCTATGAAAACAATTCCTGTGCCTCACCACCCGGAGCCGGCCGGAAGCCAACGTCACCCATTCGGTGACATCCAAGCCGGATAGATCCTGAAGGTTTGTCACCTATTAGGTGACAAACGGATCGGGTATGGTGGCTGGCCGCACGCGGATATTTTTCTTTTCCCATGAACATCATCGAAACCCACAATCTCACGCGGCGGTTCTGGAAGATGGAGGCGGTGCACGGACTGGACCTCGCGGTGCCGGAGGGCAGCGTCACCGCGCTGCTTGGACCCAACGGCGCCGGAAAATCGACGACGATCCAGATGCTGATGAACCTGCTCACGCCCACGGCGGGCGAGGCGAGGGTGCTGGGGGTCGATTCGCGCAAGCTGGGGCCGCGGGAGTTCGCGCAGATCGGGTATGTCTCGGAGAACCAGCAGCAGCCGCTGTGGATGACCGTGGGGCAGCTGTTGGATTACTGCCGTCCGTTTTATCCGACGTGGGACCGCGAACTCGAGCGTGCGCTGCTCGCAAAGCTCCAGCTGCCGCTGGACCGGAAGCTGAAGCACCTCTCGCGCGGCATGCTGATGAATGCGGTGCTGTTATCGGTCCTGCCGTACCGGCCGAAACTGCTCGTGCTCGACGAGCCGTTCAGCGGGCTCGATGCGCTCATGCGCGATGAATTTGTCCGCGGCATCCTCGAGGTGTCGGCGCTGGGCAACTGGACGGTGCTGGTCTCGTCGCACGACATCGAGGAAGTCGAGCGGCTGGCGGACCGCGTGGCGCTGCTCGACGGCGGCCGGCTGCGGCTGAGCGAATCGGCCGAGACCCTGCAGGGCCGCTTCCGCCGGGTGGAAGTGACCGGCGCGCCGGCGGGCGCGACTCCGCCGCCGGGCGCGATCGAGTGGGAGCAGGCGGGCGGCCTGACCCGCTTCATCGAGACAGGGTATGCCGGCGAGACGACTGAGCGCGCCTGGCGCGAGCGCTTCAGCGGGGCTGCGGTGACGGCGCATCCCATGTCGTTGCGCGAAATCTTTCTCTCCTTCGCGCGGACGGGCCGCGGGGACACGAAAATGGCCGTGGCATGAAACTCATCTGGCACATCGTCAAAAAAGACCTTCGGCGCCTGTGGGTGCCGCTGGCACTCTGGGCGCTGCTGGTGGTGGCGCAGGTGGGGGTGGGAGTGAGCCTTCTTTTTGGCCAAGGCAGCGCCGACGGGCTGTGGTTCCAGCGGATGATTACTTACAATTACGTCCTCGTCGCTCTGGATCTGCTGTTTGCCTATGTGCTGGTTCGGCACTCCTGCACGAGGATTCGCTGGTCGGCACGACGGTCTTCTGGCGAACGCGCCCCATCTCCGGCGGTCGGCTGCTGGGCGCGAAGCTGATGGGAGCCGCGATCATGTTTGGTGCACTGCCTGTGCTGATCTGGCTCCCGTGGTGGCTGACCTGCAATTATGGCTGGCGTGAAATAGCCGGAGCGATTCCGGAAATCCTCGGCATGCACGCCGTGGCGGTCATGGCCGCGCTGCTGGTCGCTGTGCTGACGGACAATCTCGGACGCTTCCTCGGATGGACCATCATGCTCGCCATCACACTGGCCACCTTGGTCATCGCGTTAGCGTCATTGTCGCATGCGCCGACAATGACGGGCATGGAAGGGGAGCAAGCGCGCGCCGCACTGACCGAGTCACGTGCCGTGATGGCTTTCGCCGTCCTGATGGCGGTGATCGTGATCACCGTGATCCAGCAGTTCATGGCACGTCGCCCGGCTTGGGTCTTCGCGCAGGTGCTGGCGGGTTTCGGCGTGGCCACGTTGGTTTGCACGTACTATCCGTGGGATTTTTCTACCCTTTGGCTTCCGGACGATGAGCAGCCAACACTTAAGCAAGCTCCGGTGCTAACCGACGGCATAAAATTGGAATTTGAGCAGGCAATATTATCACGGGACATGGATGACGTGGTGAAGAATCCGCGTCGGGCCAGCGTGGCGGTGGGCTTGGTGGCCCGAGGAATACCGAACGGGCTGGGCTTGGTGGCATATGGCCGGTATTCCGATCAAACTTGGCAGTGGCCGGATGGCACGATTCTGCATGCGCCAATCGCGGTGTAGCCGGTTCCATCGGCGGGTTTGAAGCGAGCCTCGGGCTGCCTCTGCGAAAGACGGATTTAAGTTGGGTAAAGTCGATGATCGATCGTGATGAATCGAGGTTTCAAGGTTCTGCGCTCTATTTGGAAATCTTACTGAACCGAATGGGTGCATCCGGGCTGATTGCGCAAGCTAGTCTGACACGTGCCGAAGCTGTGAGGATGCGAGCCGAACCGTCGATTTACATACTCAATTCCCAGTTTGGGCTTCTCCAATATGAAGTGAAAGCGGAACTGCCATTGCGGCCGAGTACCCGGCACTGGTCGGATCAGACAAGTTTGCGAATTGTCCAATCGGATTATCGCACGGATACGATGCGCCTCTCCTTGCTCGAAAGCCGACCGAATTCGTGGACAGATGGGTTGCGCCGACTCTCTCCATTCAAGGCTCTGCATGAGGGGAACGAATCACTTTTTCCCAACAGCGGACCGACGCGTTATTATTTGGTCAATAGGGATCGAGGCAACACCGCCAGCTTCCGGACGGAGCAAAATCCTTCAGTGCGGATTGGGACCGTTGAGATAGACCGGCGAGTTTTGCAATTCAACCGGCCCTCTGATTGGCACGCGGAAGAAGCTCATTGGGCGCCACAGTTCGGTTGGTTCGATCAAGCGACCCTGGCGAAAATCACGGTGAGCGAGGTAGCCCGCTTCACCCGTGGGCTGAAGGTCGACCACTTTGAAGTGCAGCCATGATCAACGCATGACGCTGCAAAATCCCCCATGAATCTCACCTGCCATATCGTAAAAAAGGACTTCCGCCGCTTGCAAGTGCCGCTGGTGCTTTGGGCGCTGCTGCTTGTGGCGCAGATTTTTATCGGTGTGCGCTTGCTCCATGGCGATGGCGATAATCTGGAGTGGTTCGGGCGCATGGGCCTTTACAGTTATCTGTTCTTCGCGCTCGATTTGGTCGTGAGCTATGTGCTCGTGGCCATGCTCATCCATGAGGACCCGCTGACCCGGTCGCAGGAGTTCTGGCTGACTCGACCGATCTCCGGCGGGCGGCTCCTGGCCGCGAAATCGGTCGGTGCCGTTCTGATGTTCGGGGCGCTGCCGGTCGCGATCTGGCTGCCGTGGTGGCTGGCTTCGGGCTACGGCTGGCACGAGGTCGCGGCAGCGATCTTTGAGACGCTGGTTTTGAAATGGGTCGTGATCATTCCTGCCTTATTGCTGGCAGCGCTCACGGCGAATTTCAGCCGGTATCTGACGTGGACACTGGCTTCGATCCTGATGCTGGTTCTCGCCAGCGCATTTTTGACGGCGACACTTACGATACCCCAGCGTTGGTCCGCGGCGGCACCGGGGCTCACGGAGACCCGCCCGGGGCTGACCTTGCTGGCGGCAGCGATGGGCGTGGCTATCGTCGTCGTGTGCCACCAATTCCTCACGCGCCGAACGGTCCGGTCGTTCGTCATCAGCGGATCGGGATTCGCCCTCGCGACGCTGATTGTCATCCTGTGGCCGTGGGATCTATACAAAATTGAGTCTGTGCCAGCCGCGCAGCAGTCGGCGGTGGAGGACAAGGTTTCGATCAGTGTTGACCGGATCAGGATCGGCCCGCCGCGATTCGCCAAGTCTGATCGATCTGCCCAGTTGAACTATCAAATGACGGTGCATGGCATTCCCGATGGATTGGACTTGGTGGGCTTTTGGTCCAGACGGGGGTTTCTCTCCGAACACACGTGGCGATGGCCGGATGGCTCCCTCCTGAAATTCGATGGTTATCTCGGCGTGCCCGCCGATTTTGAGGATTGGACGGATGGTGCCGTACGCAATCTCTTGGGCGTGCAGGGATTAAAGCCAGATTCAAGACGGAACGAGCTCACGATCGCGATTCAGCGGCAATTGCGCGAAGGCCCGCGGTTATCAGCGCAGTTTTTTCTCTCCACCGAGATGGCGGCGCGGATGCTTCAGGAACCGCCGGCCTACACCGTCAAATTGAATGACCTGCTCGTGCGGCCCGTGGTGGAGTATGAGCTGCCTCTGCGGATAAGCGCCCGGCAGCAGCACGGGACCAATACGCTACGTATTGCCCAAGCCGAGCGGCGCGAGGACGGGCGGATGTTCGTCAACTTGGTCGAGAGCAAACCGGATCCACGGACTGATCCTTCTCTCTTTACGCCCTCGGCTTCGGTGCAGACTTGGGATCCCAAGGTCTACGCCCTCGTCAATCGTGAGAAAAACGAAGCGGTGCTGGTCTTGGGCTATGGTTCGAATCAGACGACGAGGATTGGGACCGTGGAGATCAGATGGAATACGGTGGCGTTTTCGCGGCCGAACGAACAGCGCGAAGGCAAATGGGTGCCGGAGCCAGCGACTTGGTTTGACGGCACCGTTTTGACGAGGGTGGGCTTTGTGGAGGAGGGACGCATTAGCCGCGAGTTGAAGGTGGAGCGGTTTGAGGCGACGCCGTGAGGCGAGGAGCGTTGTAGCCGGCCTCGCTGAGGCCGGCCCGGGGTCAACGACCCCGGCTACATCCACTGGGTGGCCTCACGGCATCTCGTAGAGCTCGATCAGGGCGACGCCGGTGGTGTTGTTTACGCCGGAGACTTTCGCGGTGTAGGCGCCGGGGGCGAGGGTGATGAGGAGGGCGGCGTCCTTGCTGGTGGTGTCGGGCAGCGGGAAGGCGCCAACCTGGTTGAACGCGGCGCTGAGCGCGGCGGCGCCGCCGTTGTCGCCCCAGTTGTCGTTGCTTTGGACCACCACGTTGGCGGCGTTGTAAACATCGAGCCGGGGATCGGACAGCGTACCCGGCACACCGAGGGCGGCGAGCGCCGGGCCGGTGGCGCGGATTAGCACCTGCTTCGGGGTGGTCCCGGAGATGATGAAGCCGGCGATCAGGACATTGCCGTCCGTGCCGACCTGGGCCCGGGCGGAAATGTTGGCGAGCCGCGTCGGGCTGTTGCCGGCATCGGTGTCATAGATCTCCGCGAGGGCGACGCCGGTCGTGCTGTTCACACCGCTGATCTGGGCGGTGTATTTGCTGGCGGGCAGGCTGACGAGCAGCGCGTCATCCGCGGACGAGGAGGACAGGGCGAAGGCGCCGGCGTTGGTGAACGCAGTGCTGAGGGTGGCGCCACCGCCCCAGCCGGTGTTGGAATAGGGCAGCGGGTTGCTGTTGGCGTCGAAGAGATTCAGGGTCGGAGTGGCGAGTACGCCGGGCACGTTGAAGGGGCTGGTGCCGAGGGTCGGGCCCACGCCGCGGAGCAGGACCTGTTTCGAGCCGGAGCCGGAGATGATGAACCCGACGATCAGCACGTTGCCGCCGGTGCCGACCTGGGCGCGGGCGGAGATATTGACGAGGCGGCTGGCGGTGTTCGTGCCGACGGTGATCACCGCACCGGAACTGGTCACGGTGCCCGAGGAACTGGTGATGACCACGGTGTAGGTTGCGGCGTCACCGACCGCGGCGCTGGCCACGCGGTAGGTCGCGCCGGTTGCACCAGCGATGGCGATGCCGTCCTTGTACCATTGGTAACTGAGCGTGCCCGGACCGGTGGCGGCAACGGTCAGGGTGAAGCCGGAACCCGGGGTGACGTTCTGGGACTGCGGCTGGGTGTTGATCGTGGTGAGGGTCCCGCTGGCGACAGCGAGGCCCGTGTGCAGGGCGTTCTGGTGGAACACAGGCCAGGCGGACGCCGCGGGGTTGCCGGTGGCGTTGAAGGCGTAGAGCTTGGCGTCGTCGCTGCTGAAATAGAGCACGCCGTTGGCCACGATGGGCGAGGAATGGACCTCGTCCGCCGAGGCATAGGTGCGCTTGAGCGAGCCGTCGGCGTTGACCGCGTAGACCTTGCCGTCGAGATCGCCGAAGTAGACGGTGCCGTCGGACGCGACGGCCGGGGAGGAGCCGTGGATCTCGTCGCCGGCGGTATAGGACCATTTTTCGACACCGCCGCTGCTGATGGCGTGGAGCTTGTGGTCGTACGCGCCGAAGTAGACGGTGCCGTCGGGGCCGATCGCCGGCGAGGAGGTGATGCTGCCGCCGCCGGGCACGGCCCAGGTCCATTTCTTCGAACTGTCGGGATTCAATGCGTACAGCGTGCCCGCGCTGCCATAGGTTCCGAAATAGATCGTGCCGTCACCGCCGATGGCCGGCGTGGTGTAGACGTCGCCATTCGCGGTGAATTTCCATTTCTGGGTGCCATCGGGATTGAAGGCATAAAAGGATCCGGCGGCGGCGCCGACGTAAATGGTGCCATCGGTCCCGACGGAGGGCGATCCGTAGGTGCCACCACTGCCGATGAAGAACTTCCATTTCTCGGTGGCGCTTGACGCTCCGGGAGTGAGGGCGTGGATGCCGTTGTCATCGCGGAGATAAATGGTGCCGTCGGCGCCGATCGCCGGGGTGCTGGAGATGCCGGTATCGGCCGCGAAGCGCCATTTGCGTATGCCGGTGCTACCGTTGAGGGCGTAAAGGAAGCCGTCATCCGACCCGACGTAGACGGTGCCGTCGGAGCCGATGGCCGGCGAGGCGATGTCGACCGAGTTGCCGGTGGCTCGCTCCCAGAGCTCCGTACCATTGGCCCGGATGGCGTACACGTATTGGTCCTGCGAGGCGAAATAGACGGTGCCATCGCTGCCGACGGCCGGCGAAGTGGTCGAGGAGGTCCCGCTGGGGTATTGCCAGAGCGAATCGTTGATCGACACCGTGAAGCCGCTGCCGCTCGGGTCGACGTTGTCGATCTGGATGAAATATTTCTGGCCCGCAGTGGCGTTGAATGACACGAGGCTGTCGGTGTTGTAGGAGATGGAGTCGTCGTTGGCCCCGACCAGCGCGAGATTGGAGAGGGAGGAGCCGGTGTAGATCGCGGAGATCGTGTCAATCGCGGTGCTGTAGGCGGCGAGATTGTAGTGGCCGGCGGCCGGGGCGGTCCATTGATACCAGACCGAATGTCCCCCGCTCTTGCCCGTGGGGTCGGACTCGCCCGTCTCGAGGCTGGCGCCAAGGGTCGACCCGGTGGCCGTCACGCTCGACCCGGACAACGCCTGGGCCGCGGCAAAGTTATCGTTGGGCGGAATCGGGGCGATGGTGAGGAAAGTGGGCCCGGCGACGCCGGCCTTGCCCTGGACGGCGATCTGGTAGGTGGTGCCGGCGGTGGCATTCAGGGAAATGGCACTCGTGTGATCGGAGGCCGAGACGTCGTCGTTGGCGGCGACCGATTGCAGCGCGTTGAGCGCCGATCCCGTGTAGACGGCGAGGAGGGTGTCGTAGCTGCTGCCGGCGGTATTGATCTTGAACGGCCCGCTGGCGGGAGCCGTCCAGGTCCACCAGAGGGAAGCTCCGCCGGTGGCGCCGCTGATCGCGGGCTCGCCGGACTCGACGGATGCACCGACATTGGAGGAACGGACCTGGACGAAGGAACCGGCGAGGAAGGCGCGGTTCGCGAAGTTGTCGTTGATCGGGGTGTTGACCGTGGAGCTGAGCGCTTGGGCGAGGTTGAGGCGGCCGCCGCTTTGCACGAGGCCACTGAGGCTCGAGAGCGGAGTCACCGAACGCAGGAGCCGGTTGATCAACTGGCGATAGGTGTCGCCGGGAAACTTGGCTTTCAGCAGGGCGAGCGCCCCGGCCACGTGGGGCGCGGCCATGGACGTGCCTCTGAGCACGGCATAGTCGGTGTCGTTGCGGTTGTAGGTCGAATAGATGCCGCCGGTCGACGTGGCATCGCCGCCGGGCGCCCCGAGATCCACGAGGCCGGCGCTGAAGTTCGAATAGCTGGCCAGCGTGTCGGAGTGCGTGGTGGCGCCGACACTGACGATGTTGTCCAGCAGGTAGCCGGCGGGATAGGCGGCGTCCGGTTCCACGGCGAGGCCGTCGTTGCCGGCGGCCACGACGAAGATGATGCCGGCGGCCTGCAGGGCCTGAACCCCGGCGAACTCGGAAGGCGAGTAGCCGTTGGAACCGAAGCTGCCGTTGATGATGGAAGCCCCGTGCGCGATGGCGTAGTTGAAGCAGGCGAGCTCGGCGGAGAGCGAACCGCTCCCGGTGCTATCGAGGAACTTCAGCGGCATGAGCTGCACCTGCTGGGCGACGCCGCTGATGCCGATGCTGTTGTTGCCGACGGCCCCGATGATGCCGGAGACATGGGAGCCATGCCCGTTGTCGTCGTTGGGGTTGCCGGTGGCGGGCGTGACGGAGGCATTGATGCCGTGGAGATCGGCCGGCGAGTAGGTGGAGGACGGGCTGGGGTTGGTCCACAGGTTGGCCGCCAGGTCGGAATGCGTGAGGCGCATGCCGGAGTCGAGGATCGCAACAATGACATTGGGGGCGCCGGACTGGATGCTCCAGCCGGCGATGGCGCCGATGTCGGCGCCCGGCGTGCCGCCGTTCTGGCCGGCGTTGCTGAGCGACCACTGCTGGCCGAAGGACGGATCGTTGGGCGCGGCGAGGCCGTGTACGACGCGGTCCGCCTCGACGATCTCATAGAGACCGGTGGCGCGGAGCTGCTTGATCACCTGGAGCACAGGCTGGCTGGGATCGAACTCGAGCATCTCCTGGTTCTTCAGGTGCTCGAAAACCCGGCGGCTGCGAATGCCCACGCGGGTCTCGGCGGCCTGGCGGACGGCCTCGCCGGTGCTGACGGCGGCGTCGCGCATTTTGACCAGGACATGGCCGTTGCGATAGCCCTGGGCCTGCTCCTCCGGGCTGAGGCTGAGGCCATCCTGGTTGATTGGCACGGCGCCAAACGCACAAAGGCCCTTGGCTAGAAAAACAAAAAGCAACAACCAGCGGCGAAAGTTGATCATACGATTTGCAAGGAGACGCTGCCGATATACGACAGATACGTTGGGGGTGGCACAAACTGACATGAATATCAGAACGAATGTTGCACGGAAAAAAGCCGTGTCTGGGGTGTTTTCCCTTACCTTGGCCTTGGCCGTGGTTTCCTGCAGCCATGCAGCGCCGCCGAATTTGCCGGCCGCTGAAGCTTCCGCGACGGAAGAGCTGGCGGTGATGGTCCCGGATGGAGGCTGGAAGCTCGGGATCGAACGCATCCTCGAGCTGGACTCGGAGGTGTGGATTCTGGCCCGGGTCCGGCGTGAGCCCGGCCCGGCCGCGCAGATGATTCAGCCGGCCAAGACGGCTATTCCTGTTGTGCTGCCCGCCAAGCCGCGCCGGATCTTTGTGACCGGAAAAACCTGGGCGTGGCAGAACAAGGAGCCCTATGAGTTCGTGTCTTCGCTCGATCCGGTGCTGAAGCGCGCCAGCAATGCCCGGGTGCTTTATCCGGTGCCCGTGCAATAGGGTCGGGATAGAATCAGGCTATTGAATGTAGCCGTCTTGCTTGGCGTAGGGGCGTTCCTTGCGGACGCCCGGTTCGAAGTCTGAAGACGGGCGTTCGCAAGGAACGCCCCTACGCACCCGCGTTCAGCCACGCGGTCAGGTCCGCGGTTTCAAGGAGGTTGGTCCCGAGCTGGTAGTCCGTCGCGAGCAGGCTGGCGTAGCTTGGCTCAAGGAAACGCCGGCAGTGGAGAATGACCCGCGCGCGCTGGCCCGGTGCACGGACGAGGCGGCCCAAGGCCTGGTTGACCTTGATCATGCCGGGGATCTGGTAGACGCGGCGGAACGCTTCCTCGCGCCCGAGGCCGGCGAGTTCGGCGAGGCGGGCGCGTTGCACGGCGTTCACCTCGGGCAGGGCGGGGCCGACGACCATCGCGTGGGTCACGCGTCCGCCGAGCAGGTCGATGCTCTCGGCGAAGCTCGACCCGAGGACGAGAAAGAGCGCATCGGAGAGCACCAGGGATTCCTCGACCCAGGCGGCCTGTGCCGCGAGGTCGCGCAGGCGCGGCTGCAGGGCCACGCGGAGCACGGAACCGGACTGGTCGAGCGTGCGCACGATGGTCTCGGCGTAGGCGTAGCTCGGGAAGAACACCGCGACGCTGCGCGTCGCGGTGAGTGGCGGGTGCGGGTGGCCTGTGCTTGGAGACGGATTCTGGGCGGCCGCGTGCAGGGCCTCGACGGCGGCAGCGGTGGTGGCGTGATGTCGGGCCCGCTGCTGGAAGCTCGTGTCGACCCGGGCGTCGACGGCGATGTCGTAGGCGCCGACGCGCCAAGGGGTGTGGGCGGCGATCCGACACACCCCGGCGCGTGGCGCCACTCCTCTTTCTAGAGGGGAGCCAGATTCGAGCTCCCCTCTAAGAAGAGGGGTGCCCAACGGGCGGGGTGTGTCGGCTGCGTCTGAGATTTTCGTGGTGCCCGGCGCGGAACGGAGTCCGCGCCCTACCGGGCTGAGGCCAACTGGCTGAAGCCCACAGCTCTCGGCAAATTCCCTGGCGGGCGACAGCGTCGCGCTGGCAAATATGACTCCACCGTAGTCGCGCAGCGTTTCGCCGATGGCCTCGGCGGCGTCAAAGCAGGTGAAGTGCAGTTCGCCTTCACGCGGGCACCAGAGCAGTTTTTTCAACTGGCCGTTGGCGAGCCAGTCGCCGAGGGCGGCCGTCTGCCAAAGCACCTCGGCGAAATGCGGTCCCAGCGCCGCCGAATCGGGCGGGAGGACCGCCAGCTGGTGGTTGATGGCGGAGAGGGTTTCGGCGGCGTCGGCCTCGAGCGCGGGATCGAGCGCATCGACGGGCACGAGCGCGGCGAGGAGGCGGGTCCAGCTTTCCCAGGCGCGGACCAACGGAGTGGCGGCATGGACGTGGTCCAGTTCCGCGAGGAGTCCCCGGGCGTCGTCGGCCCGCGCCACGTGCGAGAGGGCGTCGGCCACGCGCGAAGGCAGGTTGTGCGCCTCGTCGAGGACGAGGAGGGTACGCGCCGGGTCGAACCCCGGCTGCTCGTAAAACAGGCCCCGATTGCGGGGAGCGAAGACATAATTGAAATCGCCGATCCAAATGTCGTTGAACGCGAGGGCGGCGCGCGTGATTTCGTAGGGACAGATCACGGCTGCGCCCCCGGCCGCCTTCAGGGTCTCGAGATCGTGCGGCTCGTTTTCGAAAAGATAGAACCGCGCCAGCCCGCTTTGCGCCCAGCGCGCCTCGGCTCCGTTGAGAAAGGCACATTCATCGCGCACGCAGTGGAAGGTGTGATTGATGCAGTGCTCAGCCTTGTTGCGGACGTGCCAGGCGGCCACCGCGGTGGCGGTGGCCGGTGAAAGTTGAGGGTCGAAGGTTGAAAGTTCGGAGCTGGCCGGTCTTTCAACCTTCAATTTCAAACTTTCAACTGCGCCGGCGGCCGGCGCCGACGTCATCTCGTCCAACGTCCGGACCACTTGGAGCTGGCCGGTAGATTTGCTGGTGAGGTAAAGCACGCGCTCGAAGTGGCCGGAGCGGAGCTGGCCGAGGGCGCACTCGAGGAGCATGCCGGTTTTTCCGAAACCGGTCGGGGCTTCGAAGAGGATGGGGCCGTGGTGCTCGCGGAGGGCGCGGTCGAGATCGGCGCGGGTGGTCTCCTGTCCGGGGCGAAGTCCGGCGAACGCCGGCCGGTAGCGCAAATGGCGCAGGCGTTCGCGGGCGCGCCAGCGCAGGTCTAGGAAATCGGCGATGCGATCGAGCTGGGTGCGGAACGTCGCGTCGTCCGCTGGCGTCAGCGCCACCGTCTGGGCGAGTCCGCTGCCGGTCTCAACGAAGACAAGCTCGGCGCGAAGGGCGGGCGATGGAGCGGCGATTTCCCGGTCGCCGGAGGAACGCGACGGGGACGTCGCGTCCCCGGCAGGGGCAGAGGGGGACAAGGGCGAGGGACGAGGGGCGGTGCGCCACAACGCGACGTAGGTGGCGAGCTGGGCGAAATAGCCGGGATAGTCGGCGCGCAACTCGCGCTCATCTACCGGGAGTGCGCGGGTGACGGTCTTGATTTCACGAATGACGGGCACGCTGTCGACGCGGACCAGCTGGTCGATGCGGCCGGTGAGCGTGAGCGTCCACCCGCGGTGAAACACCTGGCCCGTGAGCGGGATTTCAAACGCGGAGCCGGGGTGGTCGGCGGTGGCCTGCCCGCGCAGCTGCTGGTGCCAGTGCGTGCCGAGTTGCGCCCGCCAGGCACCCTGCGGTCCGCCCGAGCTGTCGCGCGGACCGGACGTGAAGTCCGAGAACTCGCCCACGCTCAGGGCGGCGCGGCGCTGATCGAGATCAAACTGCATGGACGCTCACGGAACACACGGAAGGCGCGGAAGGAAAACCGAAACGGCATTTATTTATTTTTTGTGCCTGATCGGAACCAGAAGGTGACCGCCGACCTTCGGCCTTCGCCAAGGTTTACCCGCCTCCGGCGGCGCCACAGGCGACCAGGGCTACGGCGGACAGGCCGGGCGACGGTTTCACCTCCGACTGCGAAAAGTGTTCGCTCAAATCCATGCCGCCGCCCGGCCACCTTCGCCAAGGCTTACGGTGCCCTCGCGAGACCATTGCAGCCCGCCATAGCGAGAGCGGCGGCGGGAGGTCGGCGGCCACCTGGCTAATCCAGCAAAACCTCCGTATGTCCGCGCAGGTAATCCTCGAGGAGGCGCTGGAGACGGGAGACCTCCGCTTCCGGGGCGGATTGGGCGGAGAGCGGCTGGTTGAGCAGGACGGCCACTTGGGAGCGGTCATTGGCGGGCAGCGCGGCGGCCCATTCCTGTTTCACGGGGTAGCCTTCGTCACGGGCGAAACAATAGAGTCCCTTGAAGAACACGATGTCTGGGCGCGCGGACGTCCCGAACGCGGTGAACGCGGCGCGCAGCAGGGCGCCCACCTGCAGCCGGCTTTCCTCGGGCACGGGATTCCGGGCGACAACCCCGGCCAGGGCGGAGGCAAAGCGCAGGGCGTCGTAGCTGCGGCCGATGGCGGCGTGCCGTTCCTGCACGCGCGCTTCGCGGACAAACCAGGTCTGGCCCTGGTTGGAACTTTCCAGCTGCAGCGAGACCTCGTCGAAGAGGTCCAGCGGCTGCGAGCCCGGGGCGGGCTTTTTCGGGATGCGCTGCAGGACGAACAGGCCGCCGTGCTCGGGGGAAAAGACGGAGAAGAACTGGAACGTGTCGGCCGGCGGGCGTCGCAACAGCACGAACGCGTCGGTCTGGAGAATGCGGCCGGGCATGGCGGACAGAAATCTTTCTCTTTCCTCTTTATCTTTCTCGTTCGTCAGCGCCGAAGTAAGCCCGGAACCCGAATGCGGAAGGGAGAAAGAGAAAGATAAAGAGGAAAGAGAAAGATTTTTTTAGCGGTAAGGCGGCTTGCTGCCGGCCGGCCAGGGCGGCACGACGGCGCCGCCGGAGATGACCATCTTCATGCCCTCGCCGACGGACATTTCGAGTTCGACGATATCCGCCTTGGGTAGCATGAGGAGGAAGCCGCTGGTCGGATTGGGGGTGGTCGGCACGAAGACCGTCCAGACCTCGCCGCCGATCCGGCTCTGCACCTCGCTGGGCTCCTTGCTGGTGAGAAAGCCGATGGTCCACACGCCTTTCCGGGGGTATTCGATCAGCACGACCTTGTTGAAGAGATTGCGGTTCTGGGTGTTGAAGGTGTCCACGATCTGCTTGACCGTGTTGTAGACGGCGCCGACGCCGGGAATGCCCTGGATGAAACGGCCGCCGACCTCGAAGAACAGCTTCCCGAACACATAGTGGGAGAGGTAGCCGAGCAGGGTGACGAGGACGACGACGATCAGGGTCGCGAGGATTTTCCAGAGGGCCTCGATGTCGCGGAGGTTCTCCGGCAGGAAGCGGATGAAGAGCGGATGAAACTTGCCCCCGACCAGGTCGATGATGGTGCTGAAAGCCCAGACGGTGACCACCAGCGGAGCCACGAGCAGCAAGCCGGAGAAAAAGGCATTGCGGACGGTGACGGTGCGGGAGGTGGGCGGTTCAGCGGGCATGGTACGGGGAAACGTTAGCAGACAGCCCCGGGTCAACGCACGGAAAAACCGGCAATGGCACAGCTAACTGCAAGCCCCGGAGTTTTGGCCACAAAAAGCCACGACATGACACGGCAGGAACCGTTCCGAATGGATTGAGGGTTCGGACTCCAGACGGACTGGGCATTTTTGTGTCATCTCGTGCCTTTTTGTGGCCAAAACTCCGGGGCCCGAGGTGAAACCGTACCACACTGAAAGACGGAAGAGCGCTTACCGCCGCCGGGCGAAGCGCGGCAGGGCCTTGTCCGCCTCGAGCAGCCGCAGGGCCCGGGTCTCGGCCCGGCGCATGGCGCGTTTTTTCGTCGGCTGCAGGTCGTCGTAGCCTGCCAGATGGAGCCAGCCGTGGACCACGTACAGCGCGAGCTCGGCGGAAAAATCGCCGCCATGTGCGCGGGCGTAGGCCGCGGCGGTGTCGACGGAGACGCAGATTTCACCGGCGAGTCCGAGGCTGGCGTCACCGGCGAAGGTGATCACGTCGGTGGGGGCGGGATCGTCCAGGAAGTCCGCGTGCAGCTGCGCGAGCGCGGCATCCGTGAGAAAGGCGATGGAAAGCTCGCCGGGCGGGCAGCCGCCGCGGAATTTCGCGGCGTGGGCATCGAGCGTCGCGACGGCGCGGGCAAGCCCGGGACGGTCCAGCTTCAGGCGCGGATGGCGGTTGGCGAGGGCGAGGGTGCGGGCGGGCATCTTCAGAATCGTTCTCGTTCTTCGTTATCGTTCCTCGTTCTCGAGGCTCTGATCGGAAGGGAGAGAACGAGGAACGATGGGAGCCGGTCACGCCTTGGCCTCGGCGGCCGGTTCGTCGCCGTCCGGATAAGCCACCCGCGCGTGCAGCATGTTGAGCAGGGTGAAAGTGAAGCTGCTCTTGACCCGGGCCAGCTCGGCGAACGTGAGCGGGGCTTCGTCCAGTTGGCCGTCGGCAATGCGGTTGCGGAAGATGGTGTCGATCAGCTCGCCCAGGTGCTGGGGCGTGACCTTGCGCAGCGAGCGCGACGCCGCCTCGACGGCGTCGGCCAGCGAGATCACGGCGCTCTCCTTGAATTGCGGCTTGGGGCCGTCGTACCGGTAATCGGCCACCGGCACTGTGGCCGCCTCGCCCCCGCCGAAGGGGGCGCGCGACGCCGCCACGGCCCGGTCATAAAAATAGCGCACGAGGGAGGTGCCGTGGTGCTGCTGGATGACGTCGACCACGGCGCGCGGCAGCCGGTGCTTGTGGGCGAGGGCCACGCCCTCCGGCACATGGTTCTTGATGATGAGCGCGGAGACCGCGGGGGTGGCGGGGTCATGCGGGCTGGTCGTGCCGCCCCGCTGGTTCTCCGTGAAGAACTCCGGCTTCACGGTCTTGCCGATGTCGTGGAAAATCGCGCAGACCCGGGCCAGCAGCGGATTGGCGCCGATGGCACTGCAGGCGTTTTCCGCGAGCTGGGCCACGACGAGGGAGTGGTGGTACGTGCCCGGCGCCTCGAGCTGCATGAGGCGGAGAAGCGGGTGGTTGAAGTCGGTCAGCTCGAGCAGCGTGATGTCGGTCGTGCGCTTGAACAGGCTCTCGAGCACGGGCAGCACGCCCACGACGACCACGCCGGTGAGGAGCCCGGTGAGGAGCCCGGCGCCCATTTCCTGCAGCAGCACGAGCTGGGGGGTCTTGTCCACGATGCCGATCAGGAGGGCGAAGGCGGCGACCGTGAGGCCCCCGAGCCCGGCGGCGCGGACGACGCGGCCGCGCTTGCGCGCATCGCGGCAGGCAAAGATGGCGACCATCGAGGCGAGAAACGTGAGCACGAGCAGGTCGAGCCGGTTGCCGTAGATGACGCCGGTGAAAATCGAGATGAGCAGCGCCATGAAGATGGCCGAGCCGGCGTCGATGAGGATGGCGACGATGAGCGGCGCGAGCGCGGTGGGCGCGATGTAGGGCAGCGTCGAGGCCCACGGGCTGTCGCGGAGGAAAAATTCCAAGGTGAGCAGCGAATAGGTGACACGGACCAGGGCGAGGTTGACGATGACCACGAGGGCCAGCAGGGCGAGGCGGCCGTTGCTCTGGAGCGTCTCGCGGTCCTCGATGCAGATGTAGATGACGCTGGCCATGACCATGGCGAGCACGAGGAGGATGCGGCCGAAGAGGCGCAGGCCCTCGTCCACCGCGGTGTCGTTGGAATCGAGCAGGAACTGCCGCTGGGCCATCAGCATTTCGTACTGCTCGGGCGTGACGCGGGTGCCCGGCTCGATCAGGGTCTGCCCGCGCTCGACGGAGACGGTGACGGGCTTGAGGGCCCGGAGGGCCTCCGTCTCTCGGAGGTTGGTGGCGGCCTGGTCGAACATGATGTTCGGCGTGACGCCGCTGCGGAAGATGCGGAAGAGCACGCCCGCGAGGTCGCGACCGGTGCCCTCGGCGGCGAGATTGATGCGGAGGAAGGTGAGCGCCTGCTCGAGGGACTGGACGGGACGCTGCGCGATTTCGCCGTTCGACCGGAGGATCTGGTAAACGGTCACGCTGTTCACCTCGCCGGACTGCTCGAGCGAGCTGTCATGCACGCCCTCGGCGTAGATCTCGCGGAGGGCGGCGAGGCCGTTTTCCACGAGGTTGAAGCGCAGCCTGGCATCGCCGGCGGCGAGGAGCGCGGCGACATCGTCGACGCTGACATTGTAGGGGCCCCGGACGTTGAAGGCCTCGACGATACCCGCGAGCGCCTCGTGGCGGTTCGTCAGGGTGGGGGCATTCGCGGGGAAATCATGCTCGAAGCGCTCCAGCTGTGCGATCAGGTCGCGGATATTGGACTCGAACTGCTGCAGCGGGACGAATTCGAGCCGGTAGACCGGCGGCACGCGATGGACCAGGGCCTCACGCGCGGCGCGGGTTTTTTCCTCGCTGAGATAACTGAACGAACTGCTGGCCGCCACGCGCACCGTGGCCAGCTGCCCGGGCAGGACGGGCAGGTCGATGGTGGTGACGCCGACGAAGCTGATCAGCACGATAGCCGCGACGGTCGCGATGAAGATGAGGCCGGCGATGAGGCGGCTCTTCTCGAGAAAAGTCATCGCGGCGGACGTCTCCGCCGTCTTGCGCGCATGCCGGGGCCCGAGCAGGCCGCCGCGCAGGAGCTTCAGATTTTGGCGGAGTGACATCGGATGGTGAGGGTGAAAGATGCGGGCCTGGCCCGCTCAGGCGGGCGGGGCGCCGTCGCCCATCGGGTTCTTGTAGCGTTCGTAGGCCTCGATGATCTTGAGCACGAGCGGATGGCGCACGACATCGGCTCCGCTGAAATAATGGAAATCGATACCCGGCACGTTGCCCAGGATACGGCTGACCTCGATCAGGCCGCTTTGCTTCGAGCGGGGCAGGTCGACCTGCGTGACATCGCCGGTGATAACCATGCGCGACTCCTCGCCGAGGCGGGTGAGAAACATCATCATCTGCTCCGGCGTGGTGTTCTGCGCCTCATCGAGGACAATAAAGGCGTTCGAAAGCGTGCGGCCGCGCATGTAGGCGAGCGGCGCGATCTCGATGACGCCCTTCTCGGTGAGGCGGACGACATCCTCGGCATCGAGCATGTCGTGCATCGCATCGTAAATCGGGCGGAGATAGGGAAGGATCTTCTCGCGCAGGTCACCAGGCAGGAAGCCGAGCGCCTCGCCGGCCTCCACGGCGGGCCGGGTGAGGACGACGCGCTGGACCTCGTTCCGCAGCAGGGCGGAGATCGCGGCGGCCATCGCGAGGTAGGTCTTGCCGGTGCCGGCGGGACCGATGCCGAAGACGATCGGGTTCTTCTGGATCGACTGGAGGTACAGCTTCTGGCCGAGGGTCTTGGGGACGACGGTCCGGCGGTTGGTGGTGATCACCAGCGGTTCGCCAAAAAGTTCCCTGAGCTCCGCGCCGTCGCCATGTGCGAAGGTCTCGACGATGCGCGTGAAATCAGGCGTGCGGATCACCACCCCCTGGCCGCGCGCCTCACTCAGATGGCCGAAGAGCGTCTCGGTGCGCGCAATGGCATCGGCCGGACCGTCGATCTTCAGCCATTCCTCGCGGGTGACCAGCCTGACGCCGAGCGACTTCTCGACCAACCCCAGGTTTTCATCGCGGCCGCCGTAAAGCTGGTGGAGATGGCGTGGATTCGGAAAATAGAGCGTCTTCGAAGGCACGGCGGAGGAATTGGACATGGAGAGGAGTGGACGGCCGCGCGGGCTGGGTTGCAGTCAGCGGGATTTCCGTCCGGACGACTTGCGAGCCGGCTTCGGCGTTTTTTTCGACGCCGGTTTCTGCGGCCGGCCGCCAGCGGCGGCGCTCAAGCGCTTCCAAGTCTCGTTCAAGGCCTGCGGGAGGATGCGGGTGTGGCCGATAACGGGCATGAAGTTATTGTCGCCGTTCCACCGTGGAACGATGTGGGCGTGAAGGTGGGCGATGCTTCCACCCGACGCCGATCCGAGGTTGAAGCCGATATTGAAGCCGTCGGGCTTCAGGGTCGAGCGAAGCAGGCTTTTGGCCAGTACGATGATTTCCATCAGGTCCGCACGCTCGGTGGGATCGAGTTCCTCCACGTCGACCACTGCACGGAACGGCACGGCGAGCAGGTGGCCGGGATTGTAGGGGAAACGATTGAGGATAAGATAGGATAGGTGCGACCGATGGACGATCAGCGCGGTTTCATCATCGCCCAAGGCAGGCAGCTCGGTGAACGGCCGCTTCGTGGCCGGAAAACGTGGCGCCTCAATATAGTCCATGCGCCAGTAAGGATGAAGCTGCTGCATGTCGGTGGGAAAGCCGAGGAGAAGGGACATTGCGGGCAAAGTCAAAACCGCTCGGGAAGGGGCTTTCCTGATTCGCCGCCTCGTGGGCGGGCTGTAACCGGCCCCGCTGCGGCCGGCCCCGGGGTCGCCGACCCCGGCTACAGCTGCAATTTAGCGCTTGCGGCTTTATATGACGAACGTCATCCAACCTAACCGAGCCTCGCCATGCGCTATTCACCCGCCCACAAGCCAGCCACCCGCCGGCGCATCCTGGATGCGGCGAGCCAGGCCTTTCGGGAGCGCGGGGTGACTGAAACCGGGGTGGATGAGGTGATGCGGCGGGCGGGCCTGACGCATGGCGGGTTCTACGCCCATTTTCGCGACAAGTCGGAGCTGGTGGCCGAGGCCTGCGCGGCGACCTTCGATGCGGCGGTCATCAATCTCGACCGCATCGCCGCACAACCCACGCCGGCCCGCCGCGCCCGGATGCTGATCGACAGCTACCTTTCCGCGCATCACCGCGACAACCGTGGCTCGGGCTGCGTGGTCGTGGCGGTGGGCGCGGACATGGCGCGGCTGCGCGGCAGCGTGCGGGCCGGTTACTCGCGGGGGTTCACCGGTCATCTCGACCGCCTGGGTGCGGCGCTGAAACTGTCGCCCGACCCGGTGGCCAACCGCGATCTTGTCACGCACCTGATGAGCTCGCTGGTCGGTGCGCTGCTGTTCGCGCGCGCGATTGACGATCCGGCGCGCAGCGATGCGATCCTGCATTCGATGCGCCGGCATTTGCGCGCGGAATTCTCCGACAAGGCCCGCACTCCGCAGCGGCCGGCGCCGGAGCCAGCGACGAGCGCGGCTGTTCCGGCCGCGCCCGCGAACGACTTCCTGTGTGCGATTGCCGCCACACCTTCCATTTCATGAGCACTGACACGACTCCACGCCGCCGGGTGGTCATCACCGGCCTCGGCGCCATCACACCGGTCGGCAACACGGCCGCCGCCACTTGGGCCGCCCTCACGGCAGGGCGCAGCGGCATCGGGCCGATCACGCGGTTCAATCCCACGGGCTGCACCGCGCAGATCGCCGGTGAAGTGAAGGGCTTCGAGCCCTCGGCGGCGCTGGCCAGCCCGCTGCATCCGCGCGGGCCGCAGGGCGATCCCGTCACCTGCGTGGTCTCGCCCAAGGAGGTCAAGAAACTGGGCCGGTTCACGCATCTCGGCCTGGCGGCGACGGTGGATGCCTATGCGGATTCAGGGCTCGACGCCCATCGCGCATCAATTGCGCCCGAGCGCATCGGGGTGAACCTCGGCGTGGGACTCGGCGGCCTGCCGGAGATCATCGCGATGCAGGACATTTGGCTGGCGGGCGGCTACCGAAAGATCTCGCCGTTCCTGATCCTCCAGATCGCGCCCAACATCCTCTCCGGGCAGGCGGCCATCCTGCTGGATTTCCGCGGGACCAACATGAGCGTGGCCTCGGCCTGCGCGACCAGTGGACACGCCCTCGGCGAGTCCCTGCGGGTGATCCAGCGCGGTGAGGCCGACGTGATGATAGCCGGCGGATCCGAAGCGGTGATCACCCCTTTGGCGGTCGGAGCCTTTGCCCAGATGCGGGCGCTTTCCACCCGCAATGACGCCCCGACGAAGGCGTCACGGCCCTATGATGCGGACCGCGACGGTTTCGTGATGGGCGAGGGTGCCGTGGTGTTTGTCCTCGAGGAATACGAGCACGCCCGCCGCCGCGGCGCGCGGATTTATGCGGAGTTGCGCGGATATTCCGCGACGGCCGATGCCTATCATCTTTCCTCGCTCGCCCCCGAGGCGGAGGGCTCACGGCGCTCGATGGCGCTCGCGGTGGCCGATGCGGGCATCCGGCCCGAGGAGGTCGGCTACGTCTCGGCCCATGCCACGTCGACGCCGGGCGGTGACGGCGAGGAAGCCGCGGCCATCGCCGCGGTCTTCGCGGCCGGCAAGGACCGTCTCCACGTCAGCGGCGTCAAGTCGATGACCGGGCATCTGCTCGGCGGCGCCGGCGCGCTCGGCGCGTTCGCGGCCGTGCAGGCGATCCACCACGGGGTGATTCCGCCGACCATCAACCTCGACAACCTCGATCCCGCCTGTGCGGCGCTGGGCCTCAACTTCACCCCGAACACGGCAGTGGAGAAGAAGGTCGATTTCGCCCTCGCCAATAGCTTCGGCTTCGGCGGCACGAACGCGTCGCTGGTCGTGGGCCGGGTCTGACGGGCCCGTACGGGTCCGCAATTTGAGCAAAGGTTTCGCGCAGAGGCGCCGAGCCGGAAGGAGGCTGCTTCAGTTATCGGCGGCCACCTGGCGAGACATGGGTCTAAGCCGGAACGATGCAGTCGCCTGTAGTAGCCGACGTGAGGAGGCTGGTTTGAGGTGAGTCACCAAACCCAGCCTCGTTACCTCGGCCGCTACATCGATCGCTGCGGTTCAATTGCATCGTTCCGGCTAAAACCAATGGCCATTGGGATTCTGCGATCCCTTGCCGCTTTGCGTCCCTGCTCCTCTGCGCGAAACATTCAGGGATTCCGCGGCTTGAAGCGGGGCCGTTCTCCCGCACGCTGGCGGGGTGCTGATCGAGAACCGCAACGTCAAGCAGGAGCAGGGGAGCCGGCGCCGCTGGTTTGAGGCCGAGGGGCTGGAGCTGATTGTCTGGTACGGTTCCTCGGACGAGGTGGTAGGATTCCAACTCTGCCACGACCGGCCCGATGGCAAGCACGCCCTGACCTGGCGGCCCGCCGTCGGTTTTGCCTACGACCGCGTCGACACCGGCGACACGACCCCCTTCAAGAACGAGACGCCGGTCCTCCGGCCCGACGGCGCGGCACCCTGGGCGGAGTTGACGGCGCTTTTCCGGGAGAACGGCGGCCAGATCGAGGCGCCGCTGCGGGAGCTGATTCTGCAACGCCTGCAATCGAAAAATTAAAACCGTCCTGCGGCCGCTCCTCCAAAATTCCCTGCTTGGAATCTATTTCTTGGCGTTGAGATCGAAGACCAAATCGACCCGCAAAAGGGCGCCGGTTTTTTTCCCGTCCTTCACGGCCGGGACAAACTCCCAGGTCATCACGGCGTCCTCCGCCGCCTTGGACAGCGCCGGATCGGGCGACTTGATGGCCTTGGCGCCGGAAACCCGGCCGTCGGCCCCGACGAGAAATTCGACGGTGACCGTGCCCTTGATTCCTTTGGCTCGTAGCGCCACCGGGTATTGCGGGTAATTCTGACGGATGGGCCGCGGGACCGCATTCCCGGCCAGCGGCGCGGCCTGCTTTAGCGGCGGCCCCACCACAAGTTGTCCAGCAGCCCCGGTGGAAGGATGCGTGGAAAAGAGGAAGACATTGTCCGCGGTGAAATAGCGTTTCAGCAGCGCGTCGATCTCGGCCCGCGTGACAGCCGAGTAGTCCGCGAGGCGGTCCCGCGCGGCTGCGATGCGCGCCGGGTGCTGCTGGGCGTCGCTGATCACCGTGTATAGCCAATAGGCGTTGGTGCGCACGTCGTCCTCGCGGGCGCGCAGGAGCGGCTGGCGGACGCGGACGAAGGTGTCCTCGTCGACGCCCTTGGTCCGCAGCTTGGAGATCTCCTGGGCCACGATCTGGGCGGCTTGGTTGGTGACGGCGGGACTGACATCGGCCGCGATGGCAAAATAGCTGAGGCCGGGAAAGGCGTCACGCCGCACAAAATCCGCCGACGGCGTGTAAGTGGCGCCGAGTTCCTCGCGCAGCCGTTCGCGCACGCGCTCGGCCAGGACGGCGGCGAGCAGGGTGCAACGGCGCTCCTGATGCGCATCGGTCACATCGGGCGCGGGCCAGTAAAAGGCCAGCGACGACTGGGTGAGCGCACTGCTGGTGGTGTAGGTGAGGGCGCTGCGCAGCTTGGCGAACTGCACGCCGGGAACGGGGCTCGATGCGGCTGGCACGTCGCGTGCCGGCAGGGCGCCGAGCGTGCGGCTGGTCGCCGCCAGCACCTCGTCCCACTTTACGTCGCCGACGATGCCCAGCTCGATGGGGCCATGCTGGAACTGTGGCTCCAGCCACTGGTGCAGCTCCGCAAAATCACGGGAAAGGAGGTCGTTCTCGTCCGGCAGGCCGAAACGGCGGTCGCCCCCGGTGACCACAAACTCCGCCTTGGCCTGGATCGGTCCGGCGGGGGTGTTTGCGAGTGACGTGTAGATCGAGGCCAGCGAGGCGCGCACATCGCGGATCATCCCTGGATCGTAGGCTGCATCGGTCAGGTAGGCCGTGATGACCTGGAGGCAAAGGAGGAGGTCGCGGGAGGAGCAACGCGCGGAAAAAATAAAGGCGTCATCGACCACGTTGAACGTAACGTTGAAATTACGCCCGGCGAAGAGGGCGTTGAGGTCTTCGACGGTGTGCCGGTGCAGGCCCCCGCTCATCAGGGCCGAGTTGGCGAAGAGATCGATCCCGGAGAATCCCTTGGGCTGGACCAGCCGGCCGCTTCCGACCCGCACGCAGATGTCGATGTTGCCGGCCTCGTAGGTCGTCGGCTTGAAATTCAGCCGCACGCCATTGTCGAACCGGGCCAGCTGAATGTCCAGGTCATCGAGGTGCTCGCTGTGCGCCAGGGCGCCCGCCGCGCCGAAATCCGTGTAGGCAAAGGTGACCGGAGCCTTTTCCTCGGGCGGGTGCACCTCGACATTGCGGCTTTGGTTCAGGACGTTGGCCACGTCGGTCCGGGCGATCCGGGCCTGCGGATTCACGGCGAGGAAAACGTGCGGCGCGGACGCGCTCCATGCCTCGCGAAACGCGGCGAGGCATTCGTCCGTGGTGGCGTCGGCCAGGTCCCCCGCGAGATCCGCTTGCAGGGCGGCAGGGGTGGCAAACGTGCCGCCGTAAAGCATGACACCGGCGAGCTGCTCGGCGAGGAACGGCGACGCGCGGGTGCCGGCCGTGCGGACGGCGTTCTCGTAGGCGGCGGCGAATTGGGCCTTGGCCACGCGCAATTCCTCCCCGATGAACCCGTGCACAAAGGCTCGCCGGTGCTGCTGCTCGATCTCGGCGGCGAGCGGCTGCCAGTTGTTGGAGTTGCCCGAGACGGTAATCGAGCTGAGCAGCCAGGGCGGCTGGGAACTCGTCACCGCGGCCGCGGGCGCCACGTAGTTGCCCACGGCCTCGTGCGTGGCGTGCTCCAGCCGTTTCTGGAACATGGCGAAGGCCAGCTCGCGATGCAGCGCGGCCACGCGGCGGTCGTGGGTGTCGTTGCCGTCCGGCAGGGTGAAGGGATGCTCGAACGTCAGCGTGACGCCGGTCCAGCCCGGGTCACGGACGACGGCCACATTGGGGGGCGAGGCCTCGTGCGTGACGAGGTCGGCGGGCTCCTCGCGGGCGGGGGCGCGCGGCTGGAGGGAGCCGAAGATATCCGCGATCAGGCGGGCGGCGCTGTCCGGCGGGACATCCCCGGTGACGATCACCGCCATCCGCTCCGGGCGGTACCACGCGTTATAGAACCCGACAAACCGGTCGCGGGTGAAGTTTTTCACCATCTCATCGGTGCCGATGGGTGCGCGCTGCAGCTCGCGCATGGCGGGCCAGAGCAATGCCTGGTTGGCCTGGCCGATCCGGAGGTCGGGGGTGTTGCGCGTGGCCTTTTCGCTGAGGATCACCCCGCGCTCCAGGATGATCAGGTCGGGCTCGAACGTGATGCCGTCGGCGTACTCGCGGAACACGCCCAGCCCGAGCCGGAGCGTGGGCTCGAGTGAGTTGGGCAGCTCGAGATGATAGATGGTGTAGTTGTAGGTCGTGAAGGCGGTGTTGTCCGGCCCGAGCGCGATGCCGGAGTGCTCCAGGCTCGGCACCAGCGATCCGCGCGGGTAGGCCTTGGTGCTGCGAAACGCCATGTGCTCGATGAAGTGGGCGAGGCCGCGTTCGTCATCGCGCTCGTGCAAGGAGCCCGCCGACACCAGCAGCCGCAGGGACACGCGCCCCTTGGGCACCGGGTTGGGAAGGATGGCATAACGCAGGCCGTTGGGCAGGGCGCCCCAGCGCACGGCGGGATCGGGAGGCAAGTCGCTGGTGACGGCGGACCAAGACGACGCGCTCGCGCTCAGGCAGATCGCCAACCAGCCCAGAAAGGTAACACACCAGCGGCGCACCATTCCCTATCGCGGCAAAGCCCCTTGGGCGAGGCAAGCGCAAGAATACGCTGCCTACTTCTTTTCCGGGAGCACGATTACGCGGAACGCCCGGTCGGGCGTGAGGTAGGTCTGGGCGAGGGCGTCGAGGTCGGCCTTGGTGATCGCCTCGAAATCGTTGTAGCGGGAGCGGCACCAGTCGAGGACCTCGGGCTTTTCCTGGGCCTTGCCCAGCACGCTGCCGATCCAGTAGGCGTTGGTCCGGGCGCTTTCCCGCAGGCTCGTGAGGACGGGCTGCTTGGCGCGCTGCAGTTCGTCGGCGGTGACCCCGTTCTTGTAGAGGTCCGTGGCGACCGCGACCACCACGTCGGCAATCTGCGCGGCCTTGGCCGGGTCAACCGTCACGTTGGCCAGCATGTAGCCGTAGTTCGTGTAGGTGTCGCTCGGCAGGCTGCCGGCCCCAGGACTGTAGGCGCCGCCGAGTTCCTCGCGCACCTTCACGCGGAGCCGGTCGCTCAGCACTTCGCCGAGCAGGGTCAGGCGTCGGGTGCGGTGAATCTCGTTGGCATCGGTTGTCGGCCAGTAGATCGCGATCACGCCCTTCGGGATCTCGGTCGGCACGGCATAGTCCTTGGTGAAGGCCTTGGCGGGAAAGCTGACCTGGCGTTCCGCAGTGAGCGCTGGGCGGGCGGTCCGCGACGGCAAGGACCCGAGGGTCCGGGCCACGGCGGCGATGGTGGCGTCGATGTCGAGGTCGCCCACGAGCGCGATCTCGACGGGGCCGCTGGCGAGCTGAGGCGCGAGCCACGCCTTCACTTCGTCGAGCGTGCGCGAGAGGGTGACGGCCTTCGGCGGGAGACCGAAGCGCGTGTCGCCGTCCGCCAGGAGGCGCGGCACCTCGGTCTGGAGCGGCCCATTGGTGGTGTGCTCCATCCCGGTGTAGAGCTGGTCGATGCCCTTTTGCGCGAGCCGGAGCGCCTCAGGGCGATAACCGGGATCGGTCATGTAGGCCGTGATCAACTGGAGCTGGAGGAGCAGGTCCTCGCGGTTGGTGGTGGCGCCAAAGGAGAGCGCGTCGACGCCGGCGCGGAAGCCGAAGCCGACGGTCCGGCCCGCGAGCAGGGTCTGGAGGTCGTCCGTGCTGTGCTTGCCGAGGCCGCCGGCGGAAAAGGTGTTGCTGGCGAAGAACGCCAGGCCCGGCTGGTTGCGCGGCTCGGTAAGCTGGCCGGTGCCGGCGCGCACGTTGACGCGGATGCGGTTGGCCTCGAAGTCGGTTTTCTTGAGGTTGAGGCGGACGCCATTGGCGAACGTGACCAGGGTGATGTCGAGGTCGTCGATATGCTCGCGCTTGCTCACGACGCCGGGCGCCCCGAAATCGGTGTAAGCCCAGGCGGAGTCGGCGATCTTTTCCGGCGGCGTCACGGCCACGGCGTGCGCTGTCGAGTAGGTCGAGGTGATGGCCGCGACGGCGTCGCCGGGAATCGCGGCGTTGCCGGCCACCAGCAGGTAGCGATGTGGCGCGGCCCAGGCGGCGCGCAGCGCGGTGGCGCAGTCCTCGGGCGTGACCTTGGCGAGGGCGGGGGCGAAGAGGGCGAGGTCGTCGGCGGGGGTGGTGAAGACGTTGTTCTCGGCGAGCGAGTCGAGGATTTCGCCAGCCAGTTGGTTGGAGTGCCGGGTCGCCGCGGTCTTGGCCGCCTGCTCCAGGCCGTTGGTGTAGTTGGCCACGGCCTCCTTGAGCTCGGCGGGCTGGAAGCCGAATTCGAGCGCGCGCCGCAGTTCCTGGTCGGCGGTGGCGAGCGCAGAGGACCATTGCCCGGGCTTGCACGTCAGGTCGATGGAGGCCTCGCGATAAAAGTCGTATTGTTCGCCGACGTTGTTGTGGCCCTCGGTGAACGTGGCGTTCTCCGTCTTGGCGAGGATCGAGAGGCGGCGGTCGAGCATGGCGGTGGCAAGTTCGCGCGGGAGGTATTTCAGGCGGTTGGCCGTGTTGTCGGTCTCATGGGCGTAGGGTGTGACGGTCTCGATGGAGACCGTGGTGGCCGCCGCCTCTGGTTCGGGGTGGAAATCGACGCGGAGGCCGGTCGGCACCGCCACCTTGCCGTAGTCGGGTAGGGGCCGGGTAGGAGCGCGATCGGTCACGCCGGACATCGCGGTGGTGATCAGTTTTTCCACGTTCGCCGGGTCGATGTCACCCACGACGATCACCGCGATGCGCTCCGGGCGGTACCAGGTGTTGTAGAAGTCGAGGAAGGGCGTCCGGTCCGCCTTCTCGATAATCTCCTGCTGGCCGATCGGCATGCGGTGCGGGAAGAGGGTGCTGCCGAGGACGAAGTTGAACTGGGCCTCGAAGGTGCGGTACTCCACGGAGTCGCGGGTGCGTTTCTCGCTGAGGATGATGCCGCGCTCCTTGTCGACCATCTTGTCGAGCAGCAGCAGGCCGCCGGCGTAGTCGGCAAAGACCTGCAGGCCCTCCGCGAGGGTCGTGTCCTTGGTGTCGGGCAGCTCGAGCATGTACACCGTGCGGTCGAAGGACGTGTAGGCGTTGGTATCGCCGCCGAAGTTCATGCCCATGTTCTGGAAAAACTTCACCAGGGTGTCGGGCGCGTAGTGCGTGCTGCCGTTGAAGGCCATGTGCTCGAGGTAATGGGCGAGTCCGCGCTGGCTTTCGGTCTCGAAGAGCGAGCCGGCCTGGACCAGGAGGCGGAGCGAGGCGCGGTTCTTGGGCTCATGGTTGGGTAGGACGACGTAGCGCAGGCCGTTGGGGAGCGTGCCGAAGCGGGCGGCGGGGTCGGGCTTGAGGTCGCTCGCCTCCTGGGCGAAGGGGAGGGCGGACGCGGCGCGCAGGCCGGGGCACAGGAGGACAAGGGCGAGAAGGGCGGGGCGGAGCAGCTTCATCATGGTGGGCCGAGCGTGAGCGAGCGCGCGGCCCGGCAAAAGCATAAAAGGCTCGGAAAACCGTTCGGGGCCTTTTGGATGGGCCTCCTTGCCGTGATGCTCTGGTTTTATCGCCTGATGTTTTTACCCGTGCTGGTGGTGCTGGCGCCGCGCTACCTGTGGCGCATGCGCCGGCGCGGCGGCTACCGGGGAAATTTTACCCAGCGGCTCGGCGCGGTGCCGCGGCTGCCCCCCAAGCGCCCGGGGGTGCGGCGGATCTGGCTGCAGGCGGTGAGCGTGGGCGAGATGCTGGCGATCGCCCCGGTGCTTGAGGCCTTGAAGCGCGAGGGTTCGGTCGAGGTCTATCTCACGACGACCACGAGCACGGGCTATCGCCTGGCGCGGGACCGTTACGCCGGACAGACGATCGAGATCGGCTATTTTCCACTCGACTGGTGGCCCTGCTCGGCGCGGGCCTGGCGGCGCATCGCGCCCGACCTGGTCATCCTCACTGAGGGGGAACGCTGGCCGGAGCACATTCACCAGGCGGGGGTGCGCGGCGTGCCGGTGGTGTGCATCAACGCCCGGCTTTCCGACCGCAGCTTTCGCCGGTTGGGGCGGATGCGGCTCCTCGTCCGGCCCCTGCTGGGCGGCATCACGCGACTTCTGCCCTGCTCGGCGCCCGACGAGGCCCGTTTCCTCGAGCTGGGTTTTCCGGCGGCGCGCCTCACCGTGACGGGCAACATCAAGCTCGACGTAACGATCGCGCCGCTCGATCCGGCGGAGCGCGCGCAGCTCCGGCGCGACCTCGGCCTCGGCGACGGGCTGGTCCTGCTGGGCTCCTCGACCTGGCGGGGCGAGGAAGAGGCGCTGGTCGGGACGCTCCGGCAGGCCCGGGCGGCGGGGCTAGCGGTGACGATCCTGATCGTGCCGCGCCACGCGGAGCGCCGCGGTGAGATCGAGGCGCGGCTGAAAACCTCGGGCTATTCGTTTCATTTCCGCTCGCAGGGGAACGCGGCGGGCCCGGTCGATGTGGCCGTGGCGGACACGACCGGCGAGCTGCGCAAGCTGACCCAGCTCGCCGACCTCGTGTTTGTGGGCAAGAGCCTGCCGCCACACACCGAAGGCCAGACCCCGGTGGAAGCAGCGGCGCTGGAAAAGCCGATCTTGTTCGGCACTGGCATGGGCAACTTCCGCCAGATCGCGCGGGATCTCGTGGCCGGCGGTGCGGCCCGGACGGTGCCCGATGCAGGTGAGCTCGCCGCCAGCGCGGTCGCTTTGTTGCAGGACGAATCCCGGCGCACGACCATGGCCGCGGCCGCGCAGGCCTGGCACCGCGCCAACCAAGGCGCCGTGGCGCGCACCCTGGTCGTCATCCGCGAGGAGCTGGCGAAGCTGAGCCCGGGCATGTCTCACTGAAGATTGCTTGAAAATGTAGGAGCGGCTTTATGCCGCGATGGAGCGCGCGGCAGGCCCAACCCTCGCGGCACAAAGCCGCTCCTACATTCAATCATCGGTCAATTGATGCATTACCACCGGGTGATAACGCGTTTCGCCCCGCAGGTGAAAATCTCTCCGTCCCGATTGGCTTCTTAAAATTTCCATTCTGTGCTCTTGGCGTCTCCGTGATTCAAATCCGACGGTCGAATCCAGGTTTATGGCTCGTCCCGGGCGCTTTCTTTCGGTCCCGGCGGCGAAGAGTTCCAGATTGCCGGCTCGACGGGGCCGAGGCCGAAGAGATAGGCCGCGGCGCCGGTCAGGGTGACGAAGCCGACCGCGGCGAAGGCCCACAGGAAGTTTCCGGTCCGGTCGACCGCGAATCCGGTGAGGGCGGGTGCCACGATGCCGGAGAGGTTGCCGACGAAGTTCTGCAGCCCGGACCAGCGGCCCGCCGCGAGGGGACCGGCGATGGTCTGGGTGATGGTCCAGTGGCTCGAGGCGAAGACCCCGTAGGCGATGCTGGCGAACATCAGCACGGCCATCGCCGTCGTGGTGTCAGACGCCATCGGCACGAAGACGACCACCGTGGCCAGCGTGAGGCCCGTTACGGTACAGGTCTTGCGCACGCGCGTCGGCGTGGCCCCCGCCTTCAGGGCGCGATAGGACAACCAGCTTGCGACGATCGTGGCGCCGGCCGAGAGCAGCGGGGGCACGGCGCCGATCACCGCCATGGTCTGGAGGGAAAAGTGCCGTTCGTGGACCAGGTAGTACGGCAGCCAGGTCAGGAGAAAATACCAGAAATAGTTGCCGCAAAAATGACCGATGAAGGTAGCGGGGACGGAACGGTGGCGAAGAATCTCCCGGAACCCGGGCCGCGTTTCAGGCCGCTCGTCGGTGTCCGCGGTGTCGCCGCGGGGCATCCACTTGAGCCACGCCGGCACCCAGAGCAGACCGACGAATCCCAGGGCGACGAAGAGAAAGCGCCAGCCGTACCGCGCCACCAGCAGTCCGCCGACCAGCGTGCCCAGCGCCGGTCCGAACTTCGAGCCCGCGTCGATCAACGCGTTTGCGACGCCCCGCTGCCGTTCGTCCAGCCGCTGCACGAAGATCTTTGAGTAGCACGGATAAGCCACGGATTCCCCGATGCCCAGCAAGAGGCGAAAGGCGAACAGCATGCCGAAGCCCACGGCCCAACCCGTGGCGGCGGTCGCGCCGGACCAGAGGACGAAGCCCGCGATCATCACCGCGTTCACATTCCAGCGGTCCACCACCCAGCCGGAGACAATCTGGCAGAGCGCGTAGCTCCAGAAAAACGAGGACAACAGGAGGCCCAGCTGGGCCGGCGAGAGCGCCATCTCCTCCTTCAGGGACGACGCGGCGATCGAGAGATTGGAGCGGTCGATGTAGTTGATCGCGACCGAAATGACCAGGAGACAGACCATCGGCCAGAGCGCGAACCGACGGGTTCTCTCGCTTGTGTGGGCCGGTGGGGTGGCGGGCTGCACGCCGGCATTGAAGGCGGGATGGCCCTGAAATCAATGCGTTACTCCAAGATGTGGCAGCCGAGGTAACGAGGCTTGGCTCGGTGACTCACCTCAAACCAGCCTCCTCACGTCGGCTGCTACCGGCGACTGCGTCGTTCTGGTTTAGACGTGCTCTCAGGCCTCAAGCAGCTCGACGGCGGTCTCTTCCTCCGCCATCGGGAAATCCTGCACGAAGCGGGAGAAATTGATGAGCTCGAAGGTGCCGTCGTAATGCTCGACGATGGCCGTGAGCGATTCGACCCAGTCGCCGGAATTCAGGTAGTGCACGTCGCCGAGCATCTTGTCGGCGGCCGTGTGGATGTGCCCGCACATCACGCCACGGCACCCGCGGGCGCGGGCGAGATCGGCGATGTGCGCCTCGAAGTTGGACACGTGGCTGACGGCTTCCTTGACGCGGGCTTTGATCGCCTTGCTGAGGGACCAGTATTCCTTCCCGCGCCAGGCGCGCCACGCGTTGTAGAAACGGTTGAGCTTGAGCAGCGCGCGGTAGCCCCAGTCGCCGAGATGCGCGAGAAAGACGAAGTTCTTCGTCACCGTGTCGAACACGTCGCCGTGCAACACGAGGTAACGGCCGCGCGGGCTGTCATGGACGTAGTCCTCGACGACGCGCAGATTCTCGAACTCGAGCGGCAGAAACGCCGAGAGGATGTCGTCGTGGTTGCCGCGCAGGTAGACCACCTCGGTGCCGCGTTTCTCGAGCTTCTTGAGGATGATGCGGATGAAGCGCGTATGCGCCTTGGTCCACTGGCCGGTGCGCTTGAGCTGCCAGCCGTCGATGATGTCGCCGTTGAGGATGAGCTTCTCGCACCGGACGGTGCGCAGGAAATGATTCACCTCGGCGGCCTTGCACTCGGCGGTGCCGAGGTGCACGTCGGAGATGATCACGGAGCGGACGCGAAGGCGTTTCTTTTCCATGGGTTGATCAGTAAGATTCGGCCCAAGCCGGTTTGTCACCGAATAGGTGACAAACCGGCTTGGGGTGCTGGGCGCGAAAAGAGCCGGTCCGGTTGTCCGGGGTGAGAATGAGCGGGGGCGGTTCTGGGGCGGGATCGGGCAAGGCGGACGGGGGCGCTTCACGTTCGGGTGGCGAAGGGTTTGCCCGCGAGGCCGCGGGCACGAGGATGCGGAGGCTGCCAGGGAGCACGGCGACCTCGATCCTTGCAGCCGTGGCGTGGGTTTCGCCGTCGGTGTGAATAAACCCCGGCGCACTCCGCTCGATGGTGAAGCGCCGGTCGCGGAGGCGGAGCACCCGCGGGCTGCGGTCGAGCGTGCCGGCGAACAGGCGGGCCACAAGCGGCAGCGCGGTGAAAAAATTAACGGGGCGCACGGCCACCAGATCGAGGAGACCATCGTCCACGCGGGCGCCCGGGGCAATGAGGGCATGGTTGCCGTACTGGTCGGAGTTGGCGATCGCGATGACGAAGACCGGGATCTCCTCGTGCCGGCCGGCGCCGTGGATGACACAGGTTTCGGGCCGGTGGCCCCGGAATGCGGCGTAGCCGGTGACGGCGTAGGCGGGCAGACCGCGCCGCGTGAGGAGGTTAAAGCGGCGGCTGATCTCGGCGTCGAAGCCCAGGCCCATCGCGTTGAAAAACGGGTGGCCGTTGGCGGTGCCGGTGTCGATCGCAGCGATGCGGCTCGCGTCGCTGGCGAGCAAGGCCAGGGCCTTCCGCGGTGCAGTGGGAATGCCGAGGTGGAGGGCCAGGCCATTGCCGGAGCCGCAGGGCACAAGGCCTAGCGCGGCGGGCGCGCCGACGAGCGCCTGGGCTACCTCGTTCATGGTGCCGTCGCCGCCGACGGCGACGACGCGGACGCAACCGGCGTCCACTGCCTCGCGGGCCAGCCGGGTGGCGTGGCCGGGCGCGGACGTGGAGACCAGGCTGGCATCGAGCCGATGCTCGGCGATGAAGGCATGGATGGCCGCGACCAGCCAGGGATTGCGGCGGTTGCGGCCGGAGTGCGGATTGAAGATGAAGCGCGTTTTCATGCGCATGTTGAAGAGCTAGCCGCCGCCCGGCCACCTTCGCCAAGGCTACGGTGCCCTCGCGAATCCGTTTCAGCCCGCCCTAGCGGGAGCGACGGCGGGAGGTCGGCGGCCACCTTGGTCTTTGCGCCGGTCGCCGGTTCGATCTCCGTGAGCACGTGCTCGGCGATGGCGCGGGCGGCATGGGGTTGGGAAAGCGTGGCGAGGGCCGCGCGCCAGTCGCGCCAGACCGCGCCCTGCCAGGCGAAGGCCCGGCGGCAGGCCCCGACGACCGCGTCGGGAGTGGTAGCGAGTGCGCCCACGCCGTGGCGGCGGAGCAACTCGTAGTTGCCCTCCTCCTGGCCGGGCACGATCTGGTTCACGATCATCGGGCAACGCGCGGCGATGGCCTCCTGCGTGGTGGCGCCGCCGGCCTTGCTCACGACGAGATGATGGGTCAGCAGCAGGCGCGGAATCTGATCGGTCCAGCCGAGGATGTGGACGGGGGCGCTGCGCCCCGGCCCGGCGTCACGGGTGCGGCGGTTGGCGATCTCCAGCAAATGGCGGCGCAGGGCCTCGTCGCGCCCGACCGCACAGGTGATTTCCCAGTCGTGCTCGGCGAGCAGCAGCCGCGCCGTCTCGGCGGCTCGGCTCGTGCCGGAGTTGATGATGTAGAGGACGCGGGGGTGGACGCCAGCGGCGGGCGGTCCGGCAAGATCCGGCGGCGCGAGGTGGTGGTTTTCCGCGATGAAGGCCGGCGTGGGAAACCCGCGGGCATGCACACGTGTCGACTCAACGCCGGCGCGGTGCAGCACCTCGGCGGAGTCGGTGTTCGGCACGAACCAGCCGGTGCACGCGGCGCGCCACCAGAGCGAATTGATGCTGATGGAATCGGTGACGACGTTGAAGTGCGGCACGCTGAGGCGCTGCTCGAGCGCGAGCCGCTCGAGCATGAAGGCGTACACCGGGAAGGTGCTGCAAATCACGTCAGGCCGTTCGCGGGCGATGAGATCGGCGAGCAGCCGCGTTTCGCGCCGGAGCATCCACAGGCCGCCTGGCAGGAGCCGGGAGCGGTCGGTCCAGGCGTACACCGAACTCCACAGCCGCGGCGAACCGTTGATCAGCGCGAGGTAGCCGCGGCGGAGCACGGCATTGAGCCGCGGTGAGGCGAGGGCGTACAGGTCGGTCACGCCGGCCTGGCCGGGACCGAGGATTTGATCGAAGGCGGCGGCGAGGTTGCGGGCCGCCGCATTGTGGCCTTCGCCGTAGCTGGCCGTGAGGATGAGGACCTTGGTCATGTCGGGGTGGGGGCGCTATGAACGACGCTTGCCAGATCGGCTTCAAAATAGGTGATGACGTTTTCCCAGGACTGGCCGGCCAGGGACAACGGTGCCGCGGTCCGGAGGCGGGTGCGAAGGTTTTCGTCCGTGGCCAGGCGCACCGCGGCGGCGACGAGGGCGTCGGGGCGGTCGCAGGGGACGGTCAGGCCGTTTTCGCCGTCGCGGACAAATTGGTTCGCCGCGGCGTAGTCGAAGCCGGCCACGGCCAGGCCGCTCGCCATGGCCTCGGTGAAGACGTTGCCGAATGTCTCCGTCAGGCTCGCGTGCACGTAGAGGTCGGCGGAGGCGTAGTAGCGGCCGATTTCGTCGCGGGAGAAGAACCCGGCGAAGATGGCGGAGGGATTTTCCCGGACGAGCCGGGCCTTGAGCGGGCCGTCGCCGGCGAGGACGAAGCGCAGGCGCGGGTTGGCGGCGCGCATGGCGGCGTAGGCGCGGAAGAGCAGCTCGTAATTTTTCTCCGGGGCCATCCGGCCCACGTGGATCACGACGGGATTGTCCGGCCCGGCCTGCCAGTCGGCGCGGAGCCGGGCGCAGCGGCGCGTCGGCGAGAAATGGCGCGTGTCGACCCCGCGGGAAAGCACGCGCAGGTCCCGGAAGCCCAGGCCCGCGAGCTCGGTGCAGAGCCCGGCAGTGGGCGCAAAGGTGCGGCGCGTGCGATTGTGCACCCGGCGCAGCCACCCGAGGGCCGCGTGACGCAGCGGTGCAAAGCCGTAGTGGCCGGTGTAGGCGTGGAAATTGGTATGGAAGCTGGAGGTGACCGGTAGGCCGAGGCCACGGGCGGTGCTGACGGCGGACGCGCCGAGCGGACCCTCGGTGACGACATGCACGAGGTCGGGCCGGTCGCGGCGCCAGAGGTTTTTCAACCGGCGCCAGGCGGGAAACCCGAGGCGGAGGAGGGGATAGCCCGGGATGGGGGCGCCCGCCATCGTGACCTCGCGGAATTCCGGGTGGGTGGAATCGCCGGGCAGATCGGGCCGGTGGGGCCGGTAGACCGTCACCGCATGCCCGCGGCGCCCGAGTTCGCGGGCGATGATGCCGAAGGTCATGGCCACGCCGTTGATTTCCGGCGGGAACGTCTCGGTGACGATGGCGAGCTTCACTGATTGATATCGGGCGGGTTGGGCGGTGGCGTTGGGACAAGGTGCGGTGGAATGGCGCGCCGCACAGTACGCTGATGCCGGTGTCGAACGCGTGGCGATCCGGTGACGATCGCGGCAAATCCCCCGGCCGGCCGATAGTTGCAATTCGTTGTTGCACCATTCCGCCCGGTTTCTACGGTCGCCTCTTTTACGGGAATGCAATCGCACGGGGCCAAGCGCGTCTATACTCCCCAATCGCTCGAGTTTTGGTTCGGCAAGCTCGAGATCGACTGGGAGAACTCGTTCAGCGCGGCCCAGCTGGAGGAAGGACACCGGATCTATCGCGACGGCGAGGTGCGCGAGCTGGAACTGACGGCCAAGGATGCCATCGTCCACCGCCGCATCGACAAGCGCGACGAGTACGCTGTGATCGAGTGGGACGAGGCGGAGGGCGGCCTGGCGGTGCGCTCATCCTCGACGGACCTGGATGTCGCTCGCGCGCTCGCCGTGGCCGGGTTGCACGAGATCGAGGAGCTGGTGGCCGATGAGATTCCCGTGCTGCCGGGCGAACTGACGGCCGCGTCCGCCGCGGTGGCACCCGCGCGAAATGGCACAAATGGGGCCGGAACGAACGGCCAGGGGTCCAACGGTCACAAGGACGGGGCGGGCACTGCGGCCGGCGGGACCATCCGTTCCCTGCTGCTGGTGTTCAAGACGAAGACGGCGGGGCTGACTTTCCAGGCCTTCTGGCTCGATACCGACGGGCGGACCCGGCACCCGGCGCTGGGGGTGGCGGCCCATGCGAATGGCAACGGCCACGTGACGTCGGGGGAACGGGCCAAGCTTATCGGGCTCGCGGCCTATGCGCGCAAGGCGCACTTCTTCTATCATCAGGAGACCGGCGTCTACCTGATGGAATCGCTCGTCGAGATCCCGAATTTCCTCAAGACGGTGCTGCCGGCATGGCGCCGGATGTTTGCCGTCGAGCTGGACGACCGCTGCGCGAACCTCCTGAAGGGCACGCGCATCATCGAGATCGAGGCTGTCGCGGAGAAAGGCCCGGGCGGGACGGTCTCGGGCGGCTCGAATCCGGCCGGGGACGGCGAAGGGCTTAACCTGCGCTGGATTTTCCGCGCGGGCGAGCGGTTGCTCACCGATGCGGAGGTCAGCTCCCTGCTCAAGCGCCATGGCGCGCCGGTCATCCTGCCGAACCTCGGCATCGTCGCACTCGACGCCGTCCGCTGGGAATCCTTCAACGCCTGGCAGCGCAACGTGGCCGAGACGCACGGCGAGGGCGCGCTTTCGCCCTATCTGATTTTCTCCCTGTTCAACGACTCGCGGCTGAAGCTCACGCTTTCGCCCGAGATCGAGGCCTGGCGCCAGCAAGTGCTGACGCCGACCGCCACGCCGGAGGCGCTGCCCGACCTGCTGCGACCCTACCAGCGGCGAGGCGTCGAATGGCTGTACCATCTCTGCGACGTCGGCTGCCACGGCCTGCTCGCGGACGAGATGGGCCTGGGAAAGACACTCCAGGTGATCGCCCTGCTGGCGGCGCGCCCGATCACCGACCGCCCCGGTCTCATTGTCTGCCCGGCGAGCGTGGTGCCGGTCTGGCGCGAGGAAATCGCCAAGTTTTTCCCGCATATTGTCGTCGACGTGCTCAAGTCGGGCCACGATTTCACGACCCGCACCGGCCCCGTCCTGTGGCTGGCGAGCTACACCCAGCTCCGCAAGCACCGCGACCTGCTCGCGCAGAATGAATTCGGCTATGCGGTGCTCGACGAGGGCCAGTTCATCAAGAATCCCGATGCGAAAGTGACGCAGACCTGCTTTGCGGTCCGGGCCCGGCATCGGCTCGTGCTCACCGGGACGCCGCTGGAGAACCGGCAGCTCGACCTCTGGAGCATCTTCCGGTTTCTGCTGCCCGGCCTGCTGGGATCGCGCAGCTCCTTCGAGGCGGCGCTGACGGCCGACCGCGAGGGCACGCTGGCGCGCCTGCGGGCGCAACTGGCGCCGTTCATCCTCCGCCGGACGAAGAACGAGGTGGCCACCGAGCTGCCGCCCAAGGTCGAGATGGATCTGCTCTGCCCGCTGACCGATGTGCAGCGGACGGAGTACGCGCGCATCTGCACCGAGGGCCTGCAGCGCCTGGGCGACGACGTGGGCGCGGCGATGCGCGAGAAGTCGTTCGGCTTCCTCGCGCTCCTCACGCGGCTGCGGCAGACCTGCTGCGACCCCGACATGCTGCCGTGGCTCAAGTCGCCGCTGACGGACTCGGGCAAGATCAACCTGCTGATGGAAAAACTCACCGAGATCGTGAGCAGCGGGCACAAGGTGGTTATCTTCTCACAATTCGTAATGTTGCTCGACCGCGTGCGGACGGCGCTGACGGCGCATTTCCCGGAGCTACCGCGCTACGAGCTGACAGGCATGACGCTAGACCGGCAGAAGCCCGTGCAGGCGTTCCAGGGCGCCCAAGGGGCGGCGGTGATGCTGGTTTCGCTCAAGGCGGCCGGCACCGGGATCACGCTGCATGCCGCGGACTATGTCTTCCTGCTCGACCCCTGGTGGAATCCCGCGGTCGAGGCGCAGGCGGTCGACCGCGTGCACCGCATCGGGCAGACGAACACGGTCTTTGTCTACCGGATGGTCACGGTTGGCACGATCGAGGAACGCATCCAGGCGCTGAAGGCCTCGAAAAAGGACCTGTTCGACAAGCTGATCGGCGGCCTCGGCGGGGACTTTGACCTCAGCCAGCATTTCTCCTCCCTGCACAGCCTGGTGCAGCTGACGGCGCACGAGGAGAACGAGCATCCACAATCGCCGGCGAACCAGGAGCCGGCCGAGCCGGCGCCCGGAGCCTGAGGCGGACAGCTTTGGCGAATGTAGGGGCGTCCCTTGTGGACGGACGCCCGTTAGCCGGGGTGGCATCCCAATTTCGCTGCGCTCGATCCAAAATCATTCTCGTTCTCCTACTCGTTCCTCGTTCTCGGGTTGGCGTTCGCAGGAGGAACGAGAAAGATGACGAAGAACGAGAAGATCGGAGGTGAAATTGGGACAGGGCCGAAACGGGCGTCCGCAAGGAACGCCCCTACACCCTGCACATTTGCGGCCGGCTCAGGGCTGGAAGATGCCCCAGTGGAACTGCTGGTCGAGGGCGAGCAGGTAGATCATGGCCACGTAGAGTCCGAAGACCGCGAGTGTGACGTTGGCGATCAGCCGGCGCCGGGGATCGGCCGGCTCAGCGGCGGGAGCCGAGACGGGCGCCGCGGTCTGCGGACGCGCACTGGGCATGGAAGCGGGGGCGGCCTTTTTCTTTTTGCTCATGACGGAAAAATCCGACGAGGCGGAATGCTTGGCCGCGCGGGGACACCGGGCGAGTCAAAACCGGCCGCCCCGTGCCCGGAGGTAGTGTCAGCTATTAGTTGACACTACCTCCCGGGGGCGGGGCGATCACACGCGGACTTGTTTTGCGCGGCATCAGCCGTAACGTGACGTGACGTGAATTCGCCGACCGATCTCATTGCCCGGCCCGATGCGGTGGTGCTGGACCTGCCGGCCAGCTCGGGCGATGCGGTGATGCAGGCGCTGCAGGCGCGGCTGAAGGACCTGCCGGCGGTGACGGACGCGGCGGGCTTCATGCGGGACCTGCTTGAGCGGGCGGCGGTTTCCTCGGTCTGCATTTCCCCCGAGGTGGCGATGCCCCATGCGCGCACGTCGGCGGTGAGCCGGCTCATGCTGGCGGTGGGCCGCACCGCGGGCCCGGTCGCGTTCGATGCGGGGCACCCGGGCGTGCGGCTGGTTTTCCTGATCGGGACGCCCAAGGTACAGGTGACGGAGTACCTGCAACTGGTCGCGGGGGTGTCGCGGCTCCTGAAAAAGGACAAGGTGCGGGCCGCGTTGCTCGCGGCGCCGACCGAGGCGGATTTTCGCGCGGTGCTGGCGCGCGGCCTGCAGGAATGAAAACCGACGCGGATCCCGCGCAGGTGTTCATGCGGCGCGTGCTGCGGCTGCTGCGCTGGCGCCTGTGGCTGGCGGAGAAACTGCAACCGACGGACTGGCAGGCGACGCTCCTCTGGGCGGCGCTGGCGGGATTTTCGGGCGCGCTGGTCTCGCTGGTGTTCAGCGCGCTGTCGGAGGGCGTGCACGAATTCCTCACGGGCTCGAGCGCGGGCGTGGTCGAGTCGATGCGCCAGTTGCCCTGGTGGGCCTGCCTGATGGTGCCGGCCGGCGGCGGGCTGATGGCGGGGCTGGTCCTGCAGTTCGGGAAAAGGCTGACGCGCGACCAGAGCTCGACGGATTATATGGAGGCGATCGTGATCGGCTCGGGCCACCTGCCGATCCGGGCCAGCCTGGTGAAAAGCGGCGCGGCGCTGTTCGCCATCGGCTCGGGCGGATCGATCGGGCGGGAAGGCCCGATGGTGCAGCTGGCGGCGGTGGTGGCCTCGTTCCTCGGGCGCTGGCGGCGGTTCACCCCGCCACAGCAGCGCCTGCTGGTGGCGTGCGGCGCGGCGGCGGGCATCGCCTCCGCCTACAACGCGCCCATCGCCGGCTCGTTTTTCGTGGCGGAGATCATCCTCGGGACGATTGCGATGGAGAGTCTCGGCCCGCTGATTGTCGCGGCGCTGGTGGCGGCGCTGACAGTGCGCGTGCTGACCAACGCGGCCCAGCTATACCACGTGCCGGCCTTCCGCCTCGGATCGCCCTGGGAAATGGGCCCCTACATCCTGCTCGGGGTGCTCGCGGGGGCGGTCGCCCCTTGGTTCCTGCGCACCCTGCGCACGGCGGAACGCCTCTTCGTGGCGACGAAGCTGCCGCTCACGCTGCGTCTCGTGCTTGGCGGTCTGATGGTGGGGGGGCTGGCCGTGTGGCGGCCCGAGGTGTGCGGCAACGGCTACTCGGTGGTGGTGGACATCCTCAACGGCTCGATCCGCGGCATCAATGTCTTCGGCTTCCGTCACATCTGGCTCGCTGTGCTGGTTATCATGGCCTGCAAGTGGATCGCCACTGCGGCGTCGTTCGGGTCCGGCGCGCCGGGCGGCGTGTTCACGCCCTCGCTCTTCATGGGCGCGAGCGCGGGCTATTTGTTTGGCACGGCGGTGCACAACGTCTGGCCGCAGGGCGCCGCCGATCCCCGGGCCTTCGCGCTCGTGGGCATGGGGGCGTTTCTCTCCGCCGCGAGCCGGGCGCCCTTGATGGCGGTGATCATGCTGTTCGAGATGACGCTGAGCTACGACATCATCCTGCCGCTCATGCTGTGCAGTGTCCTGGCGTATTACACGGCCAAGGGGATTGAGGACCAGTCGCTCTACAGCGAGTCGCTCAAGCGCAAGGCGGCCGAGGAGCCGGCGCCGGCGCTGCCGGTCGGCCGCGTCGCGGACCTGATGAAGTCCGATCCGCCCGTGCTCGCGGCCACGGCGCAGTTTGCGGAAATCGCGCGGGTGTTTTTGTCGGTCCGGGTGAACAATCTCTACGTGATCGACGAGGCCGGGCGTTTCCTGGGCGTGGTGTCGCTGCATGACATCAAGCCCTACCTGGGCGACCCGGAGGTGGCAGGGCTGGTGCTGGCGCGGGACATCCTGCACGAGGATTTTCCCCGGCTGGCGCCGGAGCAGACCCTGAGCGAGGCGCTGGGGGCCTTCCTGGGCATCACGGCGGAACGGCTGCCGGTCGTGGAGCCGGGCGGGCGACTGCTGGGCAGTCTGGCCAAGGGCGACCTGTTGCTCACGCTGGTCGAAAAAGGCCGCCCGGCCGCGGCCCGATAGGTTTCCCGGCAGAGTGTCGGCCGGGATCATGCCGTTGAAGTCCTGTTTCGCGGCGAAACAGGCCGGACTGAAAAGTGGAGTGCGTTGACCCCAACGCGCTGGATTGAAGCGGCTTCGCCGCAACGCGTTGAGGTCAACGCGTTCCACTCTAAAGTCCTGGGGAGCAGCCCTTGTTCGTAGTCCCGGCTTCAGCCGGAATCCGAAAAACCTTCCGGCTGAAGCCGGGACTACGAACGCTGCAGTCCGGTTTCTTCCCATCATGGGCAAAAACCACGTTTTGCGGCCGGGGCTGCATCGTTCCGGCTCAGTTTGAAGCCGCTCCTACCGCCGATCATGAGGGCTATCTCACGCCCACGACGGGACGCTCCGAGCCGGGCAGAGGCAGTTCGAGTGCTTCCAGCGCACCGTCGTAGAGCAGGCGGCGCTGTTCCGGCGAAAGTCCGGGTTCCAGCACGGCCGCCCGGTAGTCATGGTAACGCACCCATTCCTGCTGCCGCTCGATCGAGGCCGTGGCCTGTTCCAGCAGGTCCTTCGTGGTCTTCTCCACCTCGTCGGGAGAGGTCTTGGTGCTGACGAATTGGACCAGGGCCTCGTGGAAGGCGGAACTCTCCTTGTCGATCGCATCGAGGCGGCTGAGGTTTTCCGCGTTGTAGCGGGCCACGAGCTCGCGCACGGGCTTGAGCTTGGCCTCCGTGCGGTCCTCGGGGCTGACGACGACGCTCAGTTTGGGCCGGCCGCCGTCGTCCTTGGTAGCATCGACCCGGGTCACGGAGATGAGGCGCTTGATCTGCTGGACGAGGGACAGGACGTTATTATGCGCCGTCCTTTTGTCCTCCAGCAGGGCCGCGAGGCGCGCGACCAGCGTGGGCGGCAACGGCGGCGCCGGGGGCGGACGCATCGCTTCGGGCAGGAAGGACAGCCCGCGGCGGATTTCCTCGGCCTGCGCTTCCAGCGCGGCGATCCGGGGCTCCTGCTGTTTTGCGAGATTTTCCAAGGCCCGCGTGCGGAGGAAATCAAAGTGGGCGCTATCCCCGGCGTAGAGGGCTTCGCGCAGCTCCTGCTTCAGCTTGGACTTATCGCTTTCGTAGGCGGCGACAGCCCGGGCGAGATCCGAGGGCAGGCCGGTGGGAAGCCGGATGCGGGCGGTCTCCGGCGAGAAAAAGAGCGGCGGGTTCGAGTCGGCATAGGCGGCGGGGCTGGTCGTGGCCTCGCCCGACTCGATCAGCTGGCCCCCGATTTCCGCCAGCTCCATGGCGACTTCCCGCACCAGCCGGCGCTGGGCCGGGGACAGGCCCTTCTGATAGAAGGTGGCGGCGCGCATAACCTGGTATTGGGCCAGCATGGCCTCGGTGGGGGTCCGGAACCGGCTCACCCCGAGCTGCCACGGGCGGGAGTCGTTCCAGTCGACGGTCTCGTCGAAAAAACCACCCGCGATCAAGTCGGAGCGGAGTTCCTCCGCCGTCTTTTCGAGCGCGGCGATGCGCGGGGTCTGCTGGAGGGCGAAGGCGGCGAGTTCGTGCTCACGGACGCCGGGATCCGCACCCTCGAGTGCCGCCAGCCGCACGCGGAGTTCGCCTTGCAGGCCGGATTTGGCAGCGCGGTAGGCGTCGAGGCGCGCGCGCAGCTTGGGTTTCAGGTCGTTCTGGAAAAGCCGCGTGCCGAGGGGTGCATAAAAAGGCTCATTGACGAAGGCCGCCAGCTCGGCGGGCGCCGCCCGGCGGCTTTGCGACAGGGCGGGCGGGTCCAGTGGCTCCTCCAGCCGGGGTGGCAGGGGAGGAAAAAAGACGGGCAGGCGGCGGAACTGGAACCGCTCGGAATTGCCGGAATCGTTGTAGCCGGAGGAGGGAAAATAAGGGGCGCCGCCGGGAGGCTCAGCGGAGGCGGGGCTTTGGACGAGCGCCCCGTTGTCCGAGGCGCCGCTCTGGGCGTGAATGTCCGGCAGAAAACCGACCAGACCGATCAACAGCCAGGCGTACGACGTGCGGGACCCGCCGGAAACGCCGGGGGAAAGGATGGCGCCATTCATGTTGGGGCGGTGCACAACCCGTTTTTTTGGACCGGCGACGGTGAAAGGAAGAGAGGAAACGTGCGGGGTAATGCGTGCAAATGCCCCTGATTTTTCAATGCAAATCGCCGGGCGCGGCCCGCCGGGTCCGCCGTCACGACCGCGGCACCCGGCAGAACGGGTTCGGCCCGGGTCCGGGGCTTTTGCCGTGATGTCACAATGCCGTCACGGAACCGTAACAAAGACCCGCTAAAACCATGGGCGTTCAAGCAAACGTTAAAACCTGAACTGAACGACACACCCTATGTTTATTTCGAAATCAAAATGGCTGGCGCTGTTCGCCGCACTGACAATGGCCGCCGGCTCCGCGCTGGCGCAGGACAGCGGTCCGCTGATCGACCTGCTGGTCAAGAAAGGCCTTGTCACCGACCAGGAGGCCGAGGACCTGCGCGTCTCGCTGGTCAAGGACTTCGCGGCCAACACCTCCGCGGGCAAACTCAACCTCAGCTCCTCGCTCTCCGAGTTCAAGATCTCGGGCGACATGCGCATGCGGTACGAATACAACTCCCAGACCCCGGAGCTATCCACGGGTGCCCAGCAGGTGGCCAACGAGACCTCCCGCCAGCGTTTCCGTTTCCGGTTCAACACCGACCTCGCGCTGCAGAAGGGCTGGACGACCGGCTTCGGCCTCGAGACCGGCCAGTCGAGCGACTCGGCGAACCAGACGTTCACGAGCTTCGCGGACGACTACGGGGTTTTTGTCACCAAGGCCTACATCGGCTGGCAGCCGAACCTCAACTGGGCCTTCGTGATCGGCAAGCAGACGAACATCATGTACAGCACGGATCTCCGCTGGGACGCGGACATCTATCCGCAGGGCGTGAGCGAGAAGTACAAGAAGTTCATCGGCTCGAAGGACACCCTCGAGGTGCGCGCGATGCAGCATGCAATGGCGGACAACAACGAGCAGATTCCCAGCGCCTCGGGCCGCGACGCCTGGATGTTCGAGAATCAAGTCGTCTACACCCACTGGTTCGAGCCCGAGAATCTCAGCAGCCTGATCATCGCCGCCGGTTATTCGGCCTACAACCAATCCAACGTCACGGCTGCGCCGCTCAATTCGGCAGCCTTCACCGGATCGGTCCGGGCGCAGGATTACGCGTCGCTGGCGGGTGAGGTCAACTGGGCCAACATCAACGGCGCCGGGACCGCGTTCAAGGTCTACTGGGACTCCTCCTACAACCTGACCGGCGCGACCCGCGCGTTCAAAGTCTACAACCTCGATCCCACCCTCTTCAACAAGGGCGCCACGGCCTGGCTCGCCGGCATCGGCTACAGCTATGGCACGGGCAAGACCCAAGGCGACTACAGCGCGAAGTTCGACTACCGCAGCGTCGGCGTCTCCGCGACGGACCCGAACACGAACGACTCCGACTGGGGCTTCAGCAAGACCAACCAAAAGGGCCTGAAGCTGGCCCTGGGCTACAACGTGACCGACTTCACCAAGTTCAACCTCACCTATTTCGACACGCAGATCATCCAGTCCGGGATGACCTTCTCCCTCGGCAACCTCGACCGTTCGCATGAGTTGCTCGTGGACCTCGTGGTGTCATTCTAATCCCAGCCATCAACCCGTAAATTTTTTTCCATGAAGAAATATCTCCTCCTCCTCGCCGCCTTCGCGGCGGCTTCCTCCGTCCAGGCTCAGAAGCTCGTCATCAAGGGTTCCGACACCCTCGGGGCCAAGCTCGTCCCGACCCTCGCCGAGGAATACAAGGCGACCCACCCCGGCGTCTCCTTCGAGATCGCCGCCGAGGGCTCGACCACCGGCATTGCGGCCATCATCGACGGCACGGCGCAGATCGGGATGTCCTCCCGCCGCGCGAAGCCGACCGAGGTTTCCGCCGCGCAGGCGAAGGGCGTCAACATGAAGCCGACCATTGTCGCCTTCGACGGCATCGGCGTGATCGTCAACGCCGGCAACCCGATCAAGGTGCTCACCAAGCGCCAGGTGGAGCAGATCTTTGCCGGCGACATCACCGACTGGTCCGCGGTCGGCGGCAACCCGGGCCCGATTTCCCTTTATACCCGCAACACCTCCTCCGGCACCTACCAGGACTTCAAGGACCTCGCGATGAACAAGCGCGACTACGCGTCGTCCTCCCAGAAGATGGCCGGCAACGAGCAGATCGCGGCCGAGGTGGGCAAGAATCCGAGCGGCATCGGCTATGTCGGCCTGGCCTATCTCGGGGCGGACGGCATCAAGACGGTGTCGATCGACGGCTCGCTGCCGACCAAGGAGAGCGTGCTGGCGAAGAAATATCCCTATGCGCGCCCGACGTTCTACTACACGAACGGAGAGCCCACGGGCGAGGCGGCCAAGTTCGTCGATTTCACCCTCAGCGACCAGGGCCGGGCGATCGTGGAAAAGATCGGCTTTGTCGCCCCGCCGAAGTAAGGATTCCCGGCCGTCGAATCCACCAGCCCGCTTGACCGAAAGTCGGCGGGCTTTTGTTTCTCCCTCGTTTTTCCTCCCCGCTCCTTCTTACAGTATCCGCCCACATGGACGTCCCGAGCGCCGCGACATCAGCAGGGTTCCTGGCCAACAAGAGCAAATTCCACCTGCTGGGGCTGACGCTCGACGACTGCATCCGGGTCTTCTTCGGGGGCAATGCCGTGGTGTCGGTCGTGGTGCTCGCCCTGATCACGATCTTTTTGTTCAAGGAAGGGTTTGGTTTCTTCGGGCAAAACGAGGGCAACCTGCGCGTCTACCGTCAGGCCGGGCTGGAGTATGTGGATATCATCCGGGCGCAGCAGGACGACCACACGGCCTTGACCCGGTATCTCTCCGACCTGCGCGTGCGGCAGTTCAAAACCATGGTCGGGGCGGGCAAGCTGTCGCCGGCGGCCGCCAACCAGGCGCTGGCAGGCTTCGACGATTTTGCCGGCCGGTTTGGCGATGCGGTCGGACCCATCCGCGGGATCGTCTCCGACCTCACGGAGGCGGCCACCGCCATCAAGGACAAGTTCATCAACGTGGAAAACCACAAGGAGGAGCGCCGGCAGCTGCTCGCCGCGGGGAAGGCGGCGGCCGCGGCCGCGGTCGTGATCGACAACGTCGATTTCTCGGCCGAGCTGAAACCCCTCCTCGCCACCCTCCCGGCCTACAAGGAAGCCAATGCCGAGTTTTCACGCCAGCTCACCGCCGTGCTGGCTGACGCGCCGGTGCTGCCCGCGGCGGAACTCCAGGTCCGCATGGAACGGTTCAAGCAGCTGGTGCGCGAGTATCTGGCGGGCTTTCCGGTGGTGGAGCAGAAGCTCGCGGCCTGGGATTATACCCGCCCCGTTCCCTGGTACCAGGCCTTCACCTCGTTCATCTTCGGCCGGGAATGGCTCACGGCCAGCTTCTGGCAGGATTGGTACGGGGTCATACCGTTGTTTATCGGCACGCTGATGGTGTCGGCCGTTGCCCTGGTCCTGGCGGTGCCCCTCGGGGTGGGCGCGGCCATTTACGTGAACCAGATCGCCACGGCGACCGAGCAGCGCTTCATCAAGCCCGGCATCGAGTTCATCTCGGCCATTCCGTCGGTGGTGCTCGGCTTTTTCGGCATCGCGGTGCTCGGGCAGGCGCTGCGTGCGCTGTCCCAGGTGACCTGGCTGGCCTGGGTGCCCGGATTTCCCTTCAGCGAACGGCTGAACATCCTGACGGCCGGCTGCCTGCTGGCCCTGATCGCAGTGCCGACCATCTTCACGCTGGCGGAGGACGCGCTCAACAACGTGCCGCGCTCGTTCAAGGAGGCGTCGTTCGCCCTCGGGGCCAGCCGGCTGCAGACCATCATCAAGATCATCGTCCCGGCGTCCCTCTCGGGCATCATCTCCGCCGTGCTGCTCGGCCTCGGTCGCGTGGTGGGCGAAACGATGGTGGTGCTGCTCTGCGCCGGCAACCGGATCGCCATTCCTGATTTCACGGCCGGCCTCGCGGTGATCACCCAGCCGGTCCACACCATGACCGGCATCATCGCGCAGGAAATGGGCGAGGTGGTGCATGGCAGCATCCACTACCGCGCGCTGTTCGTCGTCGGCATGGTGCTGTTTTTCCTCTCGCTCCTCATCAACTATCTGGCGCAGCGCGTGGTGCGGCGGTACCGGATTTCCATCGGTTGAACCCATGAGCACCGAACTTTCCGCCGGCCACGTCTTCCAGGCCCGGGTCACGCTGGCCCAGCGCTGGGAGCAGGCCTGCTTCTGGCTTTTCCGTGGCGCCACCTACCTCGTGCTGCTGTGCGGCGCGGTGGTGTTCCTCAACATCTTCGTCAAGGGCTCGCGCACGGTTTTCCAGCCCACGGCGCCGTTCATCAACACCGCGTTTTTCACCGAGTCGCCCGAGTCGCTCCATGTTTTCGTCTGGCAGGGTAAAAAAATGGAGATGGGCGACAGGGAGCACCGTGCCTTTGTCGCCCAGCATCCCGAGGCCGCGAAGATCAAGACCGAGGACTACGTCTACTCCGCGGGCGGCATCTTCCCCTGCATCGTCGGCACCGTGCTGCTGGTGGTGGGCTCGATGACCATCGCGCTGGTGCTCGGGGTGAGCGCGGCCGTCTACCTGAACGAGTACGCGCGGGACGGGACGTTCATCCGCTTCGTGCGTCTCGCGATCCTCAACCTTGCCGGCGTGCCGTCGATCGTCTTCGGCTTGTTCGGCTTCGGGATGTTCGTGCTGTTCTTCGACTGGAACGTGTCGCTGATCGCCGGCTGGTTCACCCTGGCATTCATGGTCCTGCCCGTGATCATCACCGCCAGCGAGGAATCCCTCAAGGCCGTGCCCAAGGGCTTCCGCGAGGGCTCCCTCGCGCTGGGCGCGACGAAGTGGCAGACCATCCGCAAGAACGTGCTGCCCTATGCGCTGCCGGGCATCCTGACCTCCTCCATCCTCGGCATCGCGCGCGTGGCCGGCGAGACGGCTCCGATCATGTTCACCGCGGCCTATGTCGTGCGCGACAAGCTGCCGTGGGACGTCGACAAGTTCAGCGACTTTTTCTTCCAGGGCGTGATGGCGCTGCCGTACCACATCTACGTTGTCAGCTCGAAGATTCCCCAGAATGAATACACGGAACGCGTGCAATACGGCACGGCCTTCGTTTTCCTGCTCATCGTGGCCCTGATCGCGACGACCTCGATTGTGCTCCGCAACCACCTCCGCAACCGCTACAAATGGTGACCGCCTCCACCCTCATGGAAACCCGCTCCCCCGCGCCCAACCTTCGTCCGACGCTGCCCGCCGCCGAGGCCGGCCGCCCGGCTGCACCGGCGGCTCCCGCGGGGCAGATCCTCATCGACATCGACCATGTTGATTTCTTCTACGGCGCCTCCCAGGCGCTGCACGACATCAACCTGAAGGTCGAGGACAAGAAGGTGACGGCCTTCATCGGCCCCTCGGGTTGCGGCAAGTCGACCTTGTTGCGCTGCCTCAACCGCATGAACGACCTGATCGACGGCACGCGCGTCGCGCGCGGTTCCATCAAGATCCGCGGGATCGATATCCACCGCCGGGATGTCGATGTCATCGAGCTGCGGAAGCGGGTGGGCATGGTCTTCCAGAAATCCAATCCCTTTCCGAAATCGATTTACGAGAACATCACCTATGGCCTCCGCCTTCAAGGGGTCTCCAACAAAGCCCGGCTGGACGAGATCGTGGAGAAGTCCCTCCGTGGCGCTGCGCTGTGGGACGAGGTCAAGGACCGCCTGCACGCCAGCGGCCTCGGACTCTCGGGCGGCCAGCAGCAGCGCCTGTGCATCGCGCGCGCCATCGCGGTCGAGCCCGAGGTCATCCTGATGGACGAGCCCTGCTCGGCACTGGACCCGATTGCGACCGCGAAGGTTGAGGAACTGATCCACGAGCTGAAGACCAGGTTCACCATCGTCATTGTCACGCACAACATGCAGCAGGCCGCGCGGTGCTCGGACAAAACCGCCTTCTTCTACATGGGCCGCCTGATCGAGTACGCCGACACGCAGACCATCTTCATGAATCCCGGCAACCCCCAGACCGAGGCCTATGTCTCCGGTCGCTTCGGCTGATTCCTCCACCATGACCACCGAACCCGTGCCAGAATTTCCCGCCCCGATGAAACGCTTTTTCGACGCCGAGCTGGAAAGTTTCCGCTCCAACCTGATCCTGATGGGCGAGACCGCTGCCAGCCAGGTGCGCTCGGCCATCAAGGCCCTCGTTGAGTCCAACACCTCCCTGGCCGACCAGGTGATCGCGGCGGACGACGAGATCGACCAGCTCGAGATCAAGATCGACGAGGAGGCCATGCGGTACATGAACCTGCGCGCCCCCGTGGCCTCAGAGCTACGGCTGGTGATCGTGGGCATGAAGGCCAGCCACGACCTCGAGCGCGTGGGCGACGAGGCGACCAGCATCGCCAAGCGCGCCGTGCGTCTCAGCGCCGAGCTGCCGCTCAAGCCGTACGTGGACATTCCCCGGATGGCGAACATCGCGCTCGAGATGCTGCGCGACGCGCTGGACTGCTTCCTCAACGGCGACACCGAGAAGGCGCTGGCGGTCTGCCGCCGGGACGCCGAGGTCGACTCGATCAACAAGCAGCTCTACCGCGAGCTCACCAGCTTCATGATCGAGAAACCCGGCACGATCAGCCGGGCGATCGAGCTCATGTTCATCTCGAAGTCCCTCGAGCGCATCGCGGACCACGCAACCAACATCGCCGAGGAGATGATCTACCTCGCGAAAGGCCGGGACGTCCGGCACACGGACGAGGTCAAGAAAAACGGCGGGGTGGGGTGAGGCGCCGCCGCCGCGGGGCGGCGGAGGAATTGGGAGTTGGTAATTGGTGGATCTGGCGGGCGACGCGTTGCCTTGGATCGTGCAGAGGCGTTCCTTGTGACTGTCCCTCTGTTGCAGGCCGCCTCGCTGAGGCGGCGCCAGGTCAGCGACCTGGCCTACAGGACCCCTACATCGCGAGTTTCATCAAACGCACCAAGCCGTAGCCCAGCAGGCCGGTCACGGGCAGGGTGAGCACCCAGGCCCAGACGATCCGCTCGACGACGCCCCATTTCACGGCGCTCAGGCGCTTCGAGGCGCCGACGCCCATGATGGAGGTGGAGATGACGTGGGTCGTGGAGACCGGGATGCCCATGGTGGAGGCGCCGTAAATGATCAGGGCCGCGCTGGTTTCGGCGGCAAAGCCGTCGATCGGCTGCAGTTTCACCATCTTGTGGCCCATCGTGCGGATGATGCGCCAGCCGCCGGCGGCCGTGCCTGCGGACATCGTCACGGCGCAGGCGATCATCACCCAATAGGGCACCACGAACTCCGGGGTGCGCAAAAAGGCGAGCCAGGGCGGCAGGTCCTTGAACGCGCCCGACTGGGTGCCGGTGAAAAGGGCGAGGGCGATGATCCCCATGGTCTTCTGGGCGTCATTCGAGCCGTGGCCGTAACCCATGAAGCCGGCGCTGATCAGCTGCGCCTTGCCGAAGAACAGGCTGATGTGCCGGGGCCGGGCCTTGCGCAGCAGGGTGGTGAGGAGAAACATCAGGGCCGCCCCGAGCACAAATCCGAGCAGCGGGGATGTGAACATCGGCAGCACCACCTTGGGCCAGAGCCCGCCACTCGCGCCGTGGGCGTCGACGAACGACCACTTCAACACGCTCCAGTTGCCGTCCGCCGTCGCCAAGGCCGCGCCGCAGAGGCCGCCGACCAGGGCGTGGCTCGAGCTCGACGGCAGACCGAGCCACCAGGTGAAAAGATTCCAGAGGATGGCGCCGAGCAGCGCGGCCAGGACCGTGACCATGGTCACGGCGTTCGTATCGATCAGGCCCTTGCCGATCGTCGTGGCCACGGCCGTGCCCATCAGGGCGCCGAGCAGGTTCCAGAAAGCCGCCCAGACGATGGCCAGCCGCGGGGTCAGCACCTTGGTCGAGACCACGGTCGCGATCGCGTTGGCGGTGTCGTGAAAGCCGTTGATGTACTCGAAGGCAAACGCAGCGAGCAGGACGAGCAGGAACAGCGTCATGGCGGCGCCGGGCTCAGGAGTATTTCAGCACGATCTGCACGACCACGTTGCCGGCGTCACGGCAGCGGTCGACGGCCTTCTCCACGAGTTCGTAGAGGTCCTGCAGGATGACGAGCTCCTTGGCGTCGCAGGGTCCCTGGTAAAGTTCCTTGATCAGGCCGAGCATGACCTTGTCGGCCTCGCCCTCGGCGAACTGGAGCCGGTCCTGGGCCTCGCGGATTTTCTCCATGTGGGTGCCGCCGCGCAGCTGCTTGACCATGAAGACGACCTCACTGGCGGCCTGCTCGAGCAGCTGGGCCTGCCGCTGGAAGCCCTCCTGGGGCGCGCGGCCCGGATAAATGGAAAGGCGCTCCACGATTTTCTCCACGGTCTTCGGGATGCGGTAGAGGGCGAAGGAGAGCGCCTCGATGTCCTCGCGCTCGAGCGGGGTCACGAAGGTGCGGCTGAGCTGCTCGGTGATCTGCTGGGTGATGCGTTTGTCCTTGCGGCGGCTCTGGATGAACTCGTCGAGGTTGGCCGGGGGCCCGCCGGGACCGAGGGTCTGGACGTAGCGGGAAAGCAGGGTGATGCTCACCCGGGCTTCCTCTGCGCTGGCCTCGAGCAGGTCGAAGAACTTTTCCTCTTTGCCGAAGAGCTTTCTCAGGGAGAACATGGGTTCGTCTGAGGTAATGGACGGCGTGACGTTGGCGAAACAATTCTGGGCCGGAGTATCGGTTGAAAATGGAGGAGCGGCTTTACGCGCGAGGATCGGGCCGGCCGAGCAATGCTTCGCGGCGTAAAGCCGCTCCTCCATCGGATTGCCGGCAACCTGATGCACTGCCGGGAACGGGAATGATTTTCCCGCCGGTCATGGAAATCACGCCTTCGCCCGCAGCCAGAGCCACACCCGGCCGATGTACTCGCGCACCGCGTAGGTGCTGCGGTTGAGGGCGTCCGGCTCGCAATTGAAGTCCGAGGCGTGCCAGCCGGGGACGGGTTTGGCGAGAAAGTCGGCCGGGCAGGGCAGGGCGTCGACGCCGGCCTGCTGGAAAAGCACGGCGGCCCGCGGCATGTGCCAGGCGGAAGTGACGAGGGCGACGGGGGCGTCGCCGACGATCTGGCGCACGGCCTGCGATTCGTCCTCGGTATCGCGCGCGGTCTCGATCCTGATGATGCGCTCGGACGCGACCCCGAGTGAAACGGCCGCCGCGGCCAGCACGGAGGCGTGCGTGGGATGGTCGTCGATGCCGGGGCCGCTCACGATGAGACGCGCGTCGGGCAGGGCGCGGAGCAACCGGACGCCCTCGGTGAGGCGGGCAAGGGCAAACGGGCTGAGTTTGCTGACAGCGGGAAGGGCCTCCATGTCCCCATGACCGCCGCCGAGCACGACCACGTAGCGACAACGGACCAGGGCGGTGGGCGGCGCTTGGTCAGAAGCCAGCTCGGTCATGGCCGGGTAACTTCCCTCCAGGGGCAGGATGAGCCAGGTACTGACGAGATTATTGCTGACGAGAAGCAGCAGAATCACGCCGGCCGCCAGGAGTCGCCGCCCGGATTTCCGGTGCGGGCGTTTGCCCAGCAGCCACAGGCCGGCGAACATCAGCAGCAGGCACACGGGCAGCGGCATGAGAAAGAAGGAAACCGCTTTTTTGAGCCAGAATGCCACGAGGTCTGATGGGTTTGCGGTGGGATTGGCCCGGGATGGGCGCGGAAATGCGATCCCATTCCTTGCGGGATGACAAGCCGGCTGCCGGCCGGATACTGTCCTGATTTCATCTCCGATCCGAAATTATCGTTCTCTTGGTCGCGTCTCAAACACCGCAATTGCGCGGCGAGAAGAACGAAAACAGGACAAATCGCGGTTTTGAAAGATGCCCAGCCGAAATGTGTCATGCCAGTAAGTGGTTCTACTACGTCGCCTGTCTTGCCTTAAGTCCGGCTTAAGTGGGACCGAAAGAGATGTTTGGAAATTCACCTCATGAATCTGAAGGCATCACCTAGCGGGGAAGACCAGGCCCTTCCGCGCTCGCACCCCCGCACCATAGGCTGGTTCGGCACCACTTGCGTCGCGATGGGCGGCATCAACCAGAGCTTGTTCCTCATCGGGGCGCTCTTCATCGGCCAAGGTGCGATTCCGGGGCAGGGCAGCGCTGCTGTGCCGTTGCTGATTGCCGGGCTGCTGCTCAGCTGGGCGGCCACTCCCGGATGGACAGAGCTGATCCTGATGTACCCGAACCGCGTGGGTGGGATTGCAGCGACGTGTGCGGAGGCCTTTCGGCCGCTCAGTCCGGTCCTCGCGAACCTCACCGGCGTTTGTTACTGGTGGGGCTGGGTGCCGACCTGCGGCCTGACGGCTCTGCTGTCGGCTTCCGCCATCCAGCAATGGTACCTGCCGTGGATTTCCGTGCCCCTGCTCGCATCCGCCATCGTCGTCTTTTTCACCATCGTCAACCTGTGCGGCGTCAAGTGGGTCATGCGGCTGGCCATGCCGTTCGCGACGGTCTCGGCCTTGCTTGCCTTTCTATCCGCCTTTGTCCCGATCGCGCGTGGCACCGTCGACTGGCACCAAGCCTTCAGTTATCATCTCACGGTCCCGTTTTCCGGCTGGTTTGGCCAGGTGACGAGCATCATGGCCGGCCTCTATCTCGTGGGCTTTGCGGCGCCGGCCTTCGAGCAGGCGGCATGTCACGTCGGTGAGACCATCGATCCGAAAAAGAACGTGCCCCGGGCCATGTTCGCCAGCGCGGCGATGGCGACGCTTTACTTCGTGATCCTGCCGGTCGTTTGGCTGGGTACGCTTGGGCCGGAACCGCTGGGCAAGGATCTCGCGCTGGAACTGGGACCGACCTTTGCTCCGTTGCTGGGCAGTGTGGCCAAGGGTGCGGCGATCTGGTTCATGATGATGAACATGTTTCACGGCACGATCGCGCCGCTCGCCGGGGCGTCCCGGACGCTCGCGCAGCTTTCGGAGGACGGGCTCCTGCCGGAATTCCTCGCCAAGCGCTCGCGGACCGACGCGCCGTGGGCAGCAACCCTGCTGACTGCGTTCGTGGCGATCGTCTTTCTCCTGATCGGTGACCCCGTGTGGCTGATTGCCGCGGCCAATCTCACCTATCTCATCGGCATCGCGATGCCCAACGTGGCGGTCTGGCTACTCCGGCGCAGCGAACCGGACATGGAGAGACCCTATCGGGCGCCGCGCGGGACCATCGTCCTCGGCCTGATCGCGGCCGCCATTTGGGGGCTCACCGTGGTCCTTGGCTTCGAGCAGTTCGGCCTCCTGACGGTGATCGTCGGCTTCGCCTTCGCCTATTCCGGCGCAGCCGCGTACGCCTGGCGCAAGTTCACCGACCGCAGCAAGGCAGGGCTCCCGGGCATCGCGCATACGCTGCACGTCAAGCTTACGGGAGCCATGCTCATCGTGCTGACGCTCGACGCCGTCGGCTACCTCATCGCCGTGACCTCCATTTCCCAGCATGACACGGCGCTGATCGCCGCGCTCGAGGACATCTTTGTCGTGGTCGCGCTGCTGACGATCTGCGTCGGACTGATCCTGCCCGGCATGATTGCGCACTCCGCGGTTCAGGTTTCCACCGCGGCCAGCAAGCTGGTCAAGGGCACCATGGCGGACTTCGAGCGCGCGATGCGGGCTCTCGCGGCCGGCGACCTCGACTCGGCGAAGGCCCGGTTCGAGGTCAGCCCGATCATGCTCAACTCGCGGGACGAGGTCGGCGAGATGGCGCGAAATTTCAACCTGCTCCAGGAAGGGATCGGCCGGGCGGCCGGCGGTCTCGAGGGCGCGCGCGAGGGACTGCTGCGGTCGCGCGCCGCGCTGACCGAGACCAACGAGCGCCTGCGGGTGGAGCTGCATGAACGGCAGCGCGCCCAGGTGGCCCTCCGCAGCTCGCTGCAGGAGAAGGACGCCTTGCTCAAGGAGGTGCACCACCGGGTTAAGAACAACATGCAGGTGGTTTCGAGCCTGCTGAACCTGCAGCTCGATTACCTGCCCGACGACCAGGCCCGCCCGATCATCACCGACACCCAGGGCCGGATTGCCGCGATGGCGCTCGTGCACGAGAAACTCTACCAGTCGGTCGACCTCGCCCGGATCGACTTCACCGATTACCTGCACGAGCTGACCGAGAACATCGTGAGTTCCTTCAGCTCCTCGGCCCGTGACATTGAGTTCGTCCTCGACGCCGAGGAGGTTTTCGTGGGCATCGACACCGCGGTGCCCTGCGGCCTGATCATCAACGAGCTCATCTCCAATGTCTACAAGCACGGGTTTCCCGATGGCGGCAAAGGCCGGCTGACCGTGACGTTCAAGCGCCAGGGTGACGACCGCCTCTTCCTCCAGGTGGCGGACACCGGCTGCGGCATTCCCGCCGGCCTGGATCTTCGCCAGACCGAGTCGCTGGGCATGCAGCTGGTCTTCACGCTGGTCCAGCAGCTCCAGGGTACGATCGAGGTGAAATCTCCTCCGGATGGCGGCACCACCTTCGATCTCACCCTGCAGGATGTAACGGTCCACGAGCACGAATACGCCCAACTATGAACCGCCCCGCCGTGATCCTGATCGTCGAGGATGAGAGCCTGATTGCGCTCGACCTGAGCCGCCGCCTGCCGAAGTTGGGCTACGAGGTCTGCGGCATGGTAGCGACCGGCGAGGAAGCGGTGGCGAAGGCCACCGAGTTGAAGCCGGATCTGGTGCTGATGGACATCTGCCTGCGCGGGCGCATGGACGGGATCGATGCGGGCGGGACCATCCGGGAGCGCCACAACATCCCGGTCGTCTACCTGACGGCCAATTCGGACGAAATGACCCTGAAGCGGGCCAAGCTTTCCCGGCCGTCGAGCTATTTGTTGAAGCCTTTCAAGGAGCGCGAACTCCAGATTGCGATCGACATGGCGCTGCTGAACCACGGCCTCCAGGTGGAACTGCAGGCGGCGCGGGACAACCTGGAGCACCGGGTGGCCGAGCGCACGGCGGAACTCGGCCGCGCCAACGACGCCCTCCGGATCGAGATCGACATCCGCAAGCGGACGGAGGCGCAGGCGCGCGAACAGGCCGACCTCCTGGCCGAGGCACGCGATGCGATTTATGTCCGCGACCTGCAGGGCGTCATCAGCTATTGGAATCGTAGCGCCGAGCGCCTCTACGGCGTCCCCGAGCGGGATGCGATCGGGCGGCGGGAGTCGGATTTGCTCGGCGAGGAAAATGAGGCCGGTGCGGGACCGGCCGAGCAGGACACGCTGAGGGACGGCGAATGGACGGGGGAACTGCGGCACCGGACCCGGATGGGCCGGGAATTGACGGTGGAGTCGCGCTGGACGCTGGTCCGCGACGAGGCCGGCACACCCAAGACCATCCTGGTCGTCAATACCGACATCACCGAGCGCAAGAAGAATGCCGAGCAGGCGATGCGCACGCAGCGGCTGGAAAGCGTCGGCGCGCTGGCGAGCGGCATCGCGCATGACCTGAACAACGTCTTTGCCCCGATCCTCATGGCGACCGAGCTAATGGCCGATGCACCCGACGCCGACCGCGAGCGGATCATCGACATGGTCCGGACCACCACCCGGCGCGGCGCCGAGATGGTCAAGCAGGTCCTCATGTTCGTCCGCGGCGGGGAAAGCGAGATGCAGCCCACCGCCGTCGACTTTCTGGTCAACGAGGTGCGCGGGCTGATGCAGCAAACGATGCCCTGCTCGATCCGGGTGACCTCCATGATGGGCAAGGAAACCGGCCTGGTGCTCGGCGATGCGACCCAGCTTCACCAGGTCCTCGTCAACCTGTGCGTGAATGCCCGCGACGCGATGCCGGACGGCGGCGAACTGCGCCTGACGGTCGACGAGATCCCGGTCGGCGAGGATAAGGCCCGGGAAAAAGGCGACGTGAAGCCGGGGCGCTATGTGCGCCTGGGTGTGGCCGACTCGGGCATGGGCATGCCGCCGGAAATGCGGGAAAAGATCTTCGAGCCGTTCTTCACGACGAAGGAAATCGGCAAGGGCACGGGGTTGGGCCTGTCCACCGTGGCCTCGATTGTCCGGGCCCACCGGGGATTCATCGAGGTTGAAAGCAACGTCGGGCGCGGCAGCCGGTTTCTCGTCTACCTGCCGCGGTGCGAGGCGGCGGAGGCGAGCACGGAACCCGTCGCCCGGCGTCTGACGCCCGGAAACGGCGAACTGATCATCGTGGCCGACGACGACCACACGGTGAGGCAGATCACCAAGCTGACGCTCGAGGCCCACAATTATCGCGTGCTGCTGGCCAACGACGGCGCCGAGGCGCTGGCAGTGTATGTCCAGCACCGGGAGCAGGCGGCGATGGTGCTCACCGACATCATGATGCCCATCATGAACGGTCGAGCCCTCATCCACGCGCTTCGCAAAATCAACCCCGGGTTGCCGATCCTTGCGTTCAGCGCGGGCGAGCGGACGAATCCTCTGCTGGGAACTCTGGAGGATGAGGCCGTCGCCCTGCTGCGCAAGCCGGCCACCCCGGGACAATTGCTCAACGCAGTGGCCGAGGTGCTGCACGCGACGCCGCCGGCTCCCGAGGCCCCGGAGCCGCAACTGGCTCTGGCCTCCGCCTGAGCCCGAACGAGGCTGTCGCCGGTAGCAGCCGACGTGAGGAGGCTGGTTTGAGGTGAGTCACCCCACCCAGCCTCGTTAACTCGGCTGCTAGACCGATCGCTGCGGTTCGACCCCTGGGAAACGGCGATTGTTCGCAGTCCCGCCAGCAGGCATGGCGACAGGCGTACGGGTAGCGTCCTGATTTCGTTGGGCTTGGCTTAAAATCGTTCTCTTTCTCGTTCCCGGCTTGGCGTTCGGAGGGGAGAACGAGAAAGAGCACGAAGAACGAGACCGATCGAATCGGATCGGAAATCGGGACACGGCCGGGTGCACAACCCAATTGACCTGGGCGGGCCCGTCCGGTTCAGTGCCGAGTGGAGAAGTTACCCTTGCGCGTGTTCCCCCATCCCGGCCGAGCTCCTTTTGTTTTCACGGACCGCGCGATGCAACCCGGAGCGCAAAAAATAAGCCGCCCGCGCCACCCAACGGCATGAGCCTACCCCTCAAGCGTACCCTCGAGCGCATTCCCGGCGGCATGATGATCGTGCCGCTGCTGCTCGGGGCGTTGATCGCCAGTTTCTTCCCGCGCCTGCCGGCGTTTTTCGGCTCGTTCACCGGTGCCCTTTTCACCGGTGCGATCCCGATCCTGGCGGTGTTCTTCGTCTGCCTCGGCGCAAACATCGAGTTTCGGACGGCGCCCGCCGTTCTCCGGAAGGGCGGTTTGCTGCTCGGCACGAAGGTGCTCTGCGGCGTGCTGGTCGGTCTGGTGGCCGGCCGCCTGCTCGGCGAGGCCCCCGTCGTCGGTGGAGTGTTCGCCGGGATCTCGACGCTCGCGCTCGTCGCCGCCGTCAACGACACCAATGGGGGGCTCTACATGGCGCTGGTAACGCAATACGGCTCGCCGCGCGATGTCGCGGCGTACTCCGTGATGTCCCTGGAAACCGGACCGTTTCTCACGATGATCACCCTCGGACTTGCCGGGTTGTCGGCCTTTCCCTGGCCCGTGATGCTGGGGGCCGTCCTGCCGCTCGTGGTGGGCATGATCCTCGGGAATCTGGATCCGGAGATGCGCGAATTTCTCGGCCGCGCCCTGATGGTGCTGATTCCCTTCTTCGCCTTTGCCCTCGGGGCCGGCCTCGATCTGCACAATGTCTGGCGCGCGGGCGTCCTCGGCCTCCTGCTGGGACTCTCGGTCACCGCCTTCAGTGGCACGCTGCTCTTCATCGTCGACCGCCTGGGCGGCGGCACCGGCGTTTCCGGCCTTGCCGCCTCTTCGACCGCAGGCAATGCCGCGGCGGTGCCCATGCTCATTGCCGCCGCGAATCCCGCGTATGCCCCGGCCGCGGCCTCGGCAACCTTGCTCGTGTCGGCCAGTGTCGTGGTCACCGCGCTGACCACGCCGCTGGTCACCGCCTGGTGGGCGGGGAGACTCGCGAAAGTCCGATGAATCCGCCGCGCATCGCCGTCACCATGGGGGACCCCGCCGGAGTCGGGCCGGAAATCTGCCTGCGCCTGCTTGCTGAGGCGGATGTCACCGCCGTCTGCACGCCGGTCGTCTTTGGCGATGCCGGCGTGATGCGCCGGGTGGCCGAAAAGCTATCGCTGCCCTTCGCGGCACCGGTCATGAGCCTGGAAGAATGGCGCACCGCGGGCCCGGCGGTGCGCGGGCCCGTGCTGCTCGATCTGCGGTGCATCGGGGTGGAGGATTTCGTTCCGGGGCGGGTCAGCGCCCGGTGCGGGGATGCTGCGTTTCGCTATGTCATCGCGAGCATCGAGTCGGCGCTGGCGAAGGAGGTGGATGCGGTCGCAACCGCGCCGTTGAACAAGGAGGCCCTGCACGCCGCCGGGCACCGTTATCCCGGCCACACGGAGATTTTTGCCGAGCGCATGCACGCGGAACGCTCCTGCATGATGCTCACCTCCGACGAGCTTACCTGCAGCTTCGTCACGGTCCATGTCGGCTACCGCGATGTGCCCGGCCTCCTGAGCGTGGAGCGGATCCGCGACGTGCTCGAACTCACGGCCGCGGCGATGCGCCGCCTGCGCGGCCGGGCGCCGAGGCTGGCGGTCTGCGGGCTCAACCCGCACGCGGGCGAGCACGGGCTCTTCGGCCAGAGCGAGGAGGAACGATTCATCGTGCCTGCGATCGACGCGGTGCGCGCGCAGGGCTGCGAGATCGAGGGTCCGCTGCCGCCGGACACAGCGTTTCTCGCGACGCGGCGCCGGCAGACGGATGCGTATATCTGCATGTACCACGACCAGGGTCACATCCCGCTCAAGGCGCTGGCGTTTGATTCGGCCATCAATACGACCCTTGGCCTGCCGGTGATCCGCACCAGCGTGGACCATGGCACCGCCTTCGACATCGCCTGGCAGGGCCGGGCGAGTGCCAACAGCTTGTTCGCGGCGGTAAAGCTCGCCGTGAAGCTCAGCGGCCCTGAGCAATGATTGCGGTCATCGCCGACGACATCAGCGGTGCGGCGGAACTTGCCGGCGCGGCGCTGCGCCATGGCCTGCGTGCGGAGGTTCAGACCATGTTCGATCCCCGGACGGACGCCGACGTCATCTGCGTCGACACCGATTCGCGCGCGATGACCGCGACGGCAGCCGCGCAGGCAGCCGGCGAAGCGGCGAGGCGCGTGGCCGAGGTCCGACCCGATTGGATTTACAAGAAATGCGACTCGGTGCTGCGCGGCCACGTACTGGCGGAACTCCGGGCGATCATGGCCGCCTCGGGCCATGTGCGGACGATGCTCGTTCCCGCGAATCCCTCGCGTGGCCGCGTGATTCGCGGCGGCCACCTGCTGGTGAACGGCCAGCCGCTGCACGCGACGGACTTTGCCCGCGATCCGGAGCATCCGCGAACGACATCGCGGGTGGCGGAACTGCTCGGGCACGATTTGGACGGCGTGACCGTGCCGGATGTGGCCGGCGAAGCGGATCTCGTCCGCCAGGCGGGGCTGGCGGATGACGGCATGCTGGCCGGCGGCGGCGTGGAATTTTTCGATGCATTGTTGACGAAGCACGGCTCGGCGCCGGTGACCGGAGCGAACGGTTCGCTCGGGGACGCCCGTCGGCTCGCGAGACCGGGCGAGGAAATTTCACCCCCGGTCACCCTGGTGGTCTGCGGCAGTGCGGCGGCGTGGAGTAAGCGGCAGCAGCAGGCCCGGGAGGGCAAAATCCCGGCCTTCAGCCTGCCGCACGATGTCGTGGAAATCACCGGCGCGTTGCGTTCGAACCGCTGCGCCCTGATCGGAATCGGCGAAGGTCCGCTGACGCAAGGCAAGGCGCCTTCGGACCTGATCAGGCAGCTGGCTCGGACCGGCGCGGCGGTGCTTCGCGGAATGTCCATCGAACGGCTGCTGCTCGAAGGTGGCGCCACCGCAGCCACCGTCGTGCGGGAACTCGGGTGGACCCGGCTATGCGCCTGCGAGGTCGCCGCGCCCGGCATCGGCACACTGCGGCCGTTTGGGCAGACGGCCCCCATCGTGTCGATCAAGCCCGGCAGCTACGACTGGCCGACGGACCTTTGGCGCTAGAGGATCCGGACACCACCCGCCCACACAAGGGATTGACAGTGCCGGGGGGGCTGGAGACATTTCGCGTTCCATTTTTTACGGCGGTCATAGCTCAGTTGGTTAGAGCACAAGATTGTGAATCTTGGGGTCGCGGGTTCGAGTCCCGTTGGCCGCCCCATTTTGGATCCCAGGACGAAAGTGAAGACTCGCGGGGTCGGTGGCGCGGCCACTGCACAGCTCTGGTCTCAAGTTCTGGCCTGACGTCCTTGGTTCTCGCAGCGTGGCAACTGGGATTGATCAGTCCCAAGGCCTTTTCACCCCGTGGAGAACGAGTAGGGCTACCAAGCCAACAAGGGCGGCGATGGCGCATTCCTTGAGGACAAACTCCGGATGTCTTAGCAGCCGCAGGGGATGAAAGAGTCGCTCCAGGACGAGCACGATGACTATGCCCGCCCCGGCCGCCAGAACGGCCGTCGCGATGGGCTTGCGCCCGCACTTTTCGTTTAGATCCTGCCCCGGGAAGGACATGAGGCCCGCAGGATTGGCCGTTGCGCCCGGACCGTCAATCTTCGACCGGGCGGAGGTGCTGTCCTGATTTCACATCCGATCCGATCTGATCGTTCTCGTTATTCGTTCTCTTTCTCGTTCTCCCCTCCGAACACCAACCCGAGAACGAGGAACGAGAAAGAGAACGAGAACGATTTTTAACCAAGCACGGCGAAATTGGAGCAGTGCCCCGGCGGATGCGCCTGCCGGCCAGGTTGGCCCGGGATCTATCGGGCGCGCTATGCGCATCGCTCCGCGCTTTCCGTTCGGCGTCAATGCCTTCTTTCCCGCCCTTTGCCGTTGCCTCGACATGGCCGGGGGCGCTTCACCTTGTCGCCATGCCGCGGCTGAGTCTTGTCACCTTCAACATCGCCCATGGACGCGGGCTGACCCCGATCCAGGGTCTCACGTCGGCGAGAAAGATCCGCGCCAACCTCCTCAAAATATCGCACCTGCTCCGGCGCCTCGATCCCGATGTCGTCGCCCTGCAGGAGATCGACGAGTGCTCGCGCTGGGCGGGCAATTTCGACCACCTCGAATACCTGCGCGTGCACGCGGGCTATCCGCATGCCGTCTTCGGCATCAACAACGAGCGTGCCGGCCTGCTGAACCTCAAGTACGGCAACGCGTTTCTTTCCCGCCATCCGATCGTCGAGTCGGAGACCGTGGTCTTCGGACAGCGCCGCGTCGGTGAAAAGGGCTTCCTCTTCGTCGAGCTCGACGTGGCCGGCCGGCGCGTGCCGTTGGTCAACCTCCACCTGCACTACCGCTCGCGGGAGCACCGCTTCGTGCAGACGGACCGGCTCCTCGCCTGGCTCCGCGAGAAACAGCGCGAGCAAGGCGGGCGCTGGGCCACGACGCCGATCGTGTGCGGCGACCTCAACAACCCGGGGCACCGCTCCGACGCCACGGCCTCGCTGCTGAGCCATCTGTCCGACTACGGGGATTACGCGCTGCACCCGCTGACCGGCCGAACGTTTCCCTCGCCGCTGCCGGGCCGCCTGCTAGATTTCGTGTTCCTGCCCGCCGGCTGCCGCGACGTGAAGAGCGAGATCGTGCGGTGCTTTTTGTCGGACCACCGGCCGGTGCGGGTGGAATTTTCGGTTCCATGAAGGCGGGGCGCAAGCGGGACGGACTAAGCCGTTAAGCGTAGCAGCTGCGGCAACGACGCTGGATTTACTGAAGATTGCCTGAAGATACGACGAGCACCTGTGGTAGCGCGGTGCTTCAGCCCGCGTCTTTGGTCGCGGGAGTGCGGGCTGAAGCACCGCACTACTCCAAGCCTTCGCCGTCTCCTCCTTGGGTAACGCTCGGTAGATACCTCGCCCGAACCAGCCTCGTCACCCGGCTGCTATCCTACCGCAGGCGATCCAACTGTATTGAGCTTTTGACTCAGTCGGATTCCTGCAGTTGGCAGAAATCCAGCAGCGAAGACGGCGGATTGAAAGGTGGAGCGAGTTGTCCCCAACCCGCTGGATCGGAGCGGCTGCGCCGCAACGCGTTGGGGTCAATGCGTTCCACCCTCAGTTTTTGGCTCAGCGCTGGCCGGAAAGCAGCCTTTGCTTGGCCAACTGGAATTCCTGGTCGGTCAGGGCGCCTTGGTCCCGCAGGATCTTGATCTTCTCAAGTTCGCTGCCGAGGTCGGAGCCGCCGGCCGGGGTCGTCGGATACGGCATCGGCGCACCGGGGACCGCCTGGGGGGCACCCGCGACGGGACGGTTGTAGATGTCGAACAATTGGGCGAATCGTCCGAACGACTCCACTTTGCCGTCCACCAGGCGCACGGCATAAGGCTGGTCCCGGCCGTTGCCGGATTCGGCGGCGAGATAGTAGGTGAGATACTCGATATTGGCCTGTGCGCTCATGCTGTCGGGCTGGCCGAGCAGGCTGGTCACCTGCTCCTTAGTCATGCCAATGCGCACGTTGTTCAGCTTGTCGGCGGTCACGCATCCCACGAGGAATACGGCGAGAAACAGGGTCACGATCAGGGTCGGGATTTTCATGGCGGGGCGGGGAGCAACTGCGGGCTTGGATACTGCGGCTGGCACCTTTAATCTGGCCTGTTTCCCCGGGAAAGCAATCGCCCGGAAAAATTCACTCGCCACCCGGCGCTTTCGCCTCCCACTCCTCTAGCTCCGCATGTCCCGCCTCGCCCAAGCCTTTGCCCGTGCCCGATCCCAGGATCGCGCCGCCTTCGTGGCCTATCTCTGCGCGGGCGACCCGGACTTCGACACGTCGCTGGCCGCGTGCCGCGCGCTGCTGGCGAGTGGGGTCGACATCCTTGAGCTGGGCGTGCCCTTTTCCGACCCGCTGGCCGACGGCCTGACCAACCAGCTCGCCGCGCAGCGCGCACTGGAAAGCGGCATGACGGCCGCGCGGGTCTTCGAGCTGGTCCGGCGCCTGCGCGAGACCAGCGACGCCCCGATCATCTTCTACACCTATTACAACCTGGTCTTTTCCGGTGGCGTCGACGCCTACGTGCGTGCGGCCAAGGGGGCCGGCGCGGACGGCTTGCTCACGTTGGACCTGCCCCCGGAGGAGGCCGGCGAGGTGGTCACGGCCTGCCGGACCCACGGACTGGACACCGTCTTCATCATCGCGCCGACTACGCCGGAGTCCCGCATTCCCGTGATCACGGCTGCGGCCTCCGGCTTCATTTATTATGTCTCGCGCGAGGGCGTCACGGGCGTGCAAGACCGGGTGGCGGGCAACATTCCCGAGGCGGTGGCCCGCATCCGCCGGCACACGGCACTGCCGGTGGCCGTGGGCTTCGGCCTCTCCAGCCGGGCGCAGGTGGCGCAGGTGGCCGCGTATGCGGACGGGGTGGTTGTCGGCAGCGCCCTGGTGAACATCATCCGCGAGCATCTGGGCGAGCGGGCCAACATCTCTGCGGCGCTGGCCGCGCGGGCCGCGGATCTTTCCGCCGGGGTGGGGCGCGGGGTGCCGGCATGAGCAAGAGCGCCCTCAAGATCCTGCTGATCGACGATGACCGGATGCAATTCCGGCTGACGCAGGCGCAGTTTCGCAAAATCCGCGCGGAGGCCTACGAGCTCGAATGGGCCGAAACCTACGAAGAAGGTCTGGAGAAACTCCTCAGTGGGGCCTACGCCGCGTGCCTGCTGGACTACCGGCTGGGCGACCGCGACGGCCTGGAACTCATCCAGCAGGCGGTGGGGCAGGGGTGCCGCACGCCAATTGTCTTCCTGACGGCGGAGACGGCGAAGCGCGTGGACTTTGCGGCGATGAACGCCGGGGCACTGGATTACCTTGTCAAAGGTGAAATCACGCCGCGCACGCTGGAACGTTCCCTGCGCTACGCCCTCAAGCTCGGCGAGACCCTGGAGGCGCTGCGCCGGCTGGCCACGCGCGACCAGCTGACCGGCCTGCTCAACCGCCGCGAGTTCGACCGCATCCTCGCGGAGGAAAGCGAGCGCGCGGCCCGGTTCGGCCGCCCGCTGGCGCTGGTGCTGGTGGACATCGATCATTTCAAGCGCGTCAACGACACGCACGGCCACCCGGCCGGCGACGAGGTGCTGCGCGAAGTGGGCCGGCGGCTGGGCGCCCTGATGCGCTCGGTCGACCGCGTGACCCGTTTCGGTGGAGAGGAATTTGCGCTGGTGGTGATGGAAATGGACCGGGCGATGGCGCTCGAGACCGCGCGCCGAATCTGCGCCGAGATGCGTCGCAGCCCGTTCCGGGCCGGCGACATCGAGCTGCCGGTCACGGTGAGTGCAGGGGTGGCGGTAATGCCGGGAGACGCCACCGACGGCAAATCCCTCGTGGCCGCCGCCGACAAGGCGCTCTATGCGGCGAAGGCGGCCGGGCGCGACCGGGCGCTGGCCTTTGGGGATCTTTAAGAGGGCGGCTAAAAAGGTGGGGCGCGTTATCCTTAACGCGCTGTTCAGGAGGGGCGCTCACTGCCAAGCCCGGCGGATTAAGGATAATCCGCCCTACCTCACGATTTGTTTTTGATTTCCGGGGCGGAGCTGTAGCCGGCCTCGTTGAGGCCGGGCCGGGGTCAGCGACCCCGGCTACAATTGTCCGGTTCCGGTCCTGTTTGATTCTTCGCCTCGCGCGGCGGGGGAAAGGGGTTTTGAATCTCCCGATGGATCGCGTGATTCACGTTCTCACCGGGTGCACGGCGGTCGGCAAGACCGACTGGGCGCTACGCTGGGCGGAGGCCCGCGGAGCGGAAATTGTTTCCTGCGATTCGCTGCTGTTCTATCGGGGCATGGACATCGGCACGGCCAAGCCGGCCCTGGCGGAGCGCGCGCGCGTCCCGCATCACCTCATCGATATCATCGGCCTGACGGAGCGGATGGACATCGCGCATTACGTGACGCGGGCGAAGAAGGCGGTGGAGGAAATTACCGACCGCGGCCGTCCGGTGTTGGTGACGGGTGGCAGCGGCTTCTACCTGAAGGCCTTCTTTGCGCCGGTGGCGGATGACGTGGCGGTGCCGGCGGAAATCCGGGCGGCGGTGGCGGAGCTCGCGCCCGGGGCGGCGGTGGAGGAATTGCGACGGATGAATCCCGCGGGCCTCGGCACATTGGACACGGCCAATCCGCGCCGGGTGTCGCGGGCGCTCGAACGCTGCCGCGCGTCGGGCCGGTCGCTCGCGCAGCTCACCGCGGAATTCATGAACCAGCCCGCACCGTTTGCCGGCTGGGAGACCAGGCTCACGGTGCTGGACCGGCCCTTGGCGGAACTGGAACAGCGGATCCAGGCGCGGGTGGAGGGGATGATGGGCGCCGGGCTGGTCGACGAGGTGCAGCGGCTGCTGGCCGCGGGCCTCAAGGCCAATCCCAGTGCGGCTGGCGCCATTGGCTATCGCGAGACGATCGACGTGATCGAAGGGCGGCAGCCCGAGACGGGACTGGCGGCGGAGATCGTCAGGAACACCCGCGCTCTGGTGAAGAAGCAGCGCACCTGGTTTCGCACGCAACTGCCCGTGCACCGGGTCGTGGCGGCTGAAAGTGCGACTCTCGCGGCGCTGTTCGCGGATTGAGCGTGGTCTTCAGCCGGGACAATGCAGTCGAATCGCAGCGACCGATGTAGCAGCCGAGGTAACGAGGCTGGGTTTGGTGACTCACTTCAAACCAGCCTCCTCACGTCGGCTGCTACCGGCGACTGCATTGTTCCGGCTCAGCGCTCGAACGGAACGGTGGAACCTGTAGGAGCGGCTCTACGCCGCGACAGGTTTGCCCGATCCGCAATCATCGCGGCGTAAAGCCGCTCCTACAGGTGAGAGGGGCCACCGGCTTACTGCTGGGTCAACTTGATGTTGTAGCGCTCGATCGAGCTGCCCTCGAGCTGGTGCAGATTGGAAAGGGCGTTGCGCAGGGTGATCTGGGCCTGGAGTTCACTCTCGTGGTTGGCCTCAAGATCGTCCTGGGCCTGGAGCACCTCCCGGCTGGTCGCGAGGCCGGCGTCGAAGCGGGCCTTGACGAGCTCGTAGTTTTTCACGCTGAGCTCGGTGGCCTTGGCCGCAATGCCCACCACGGCGATATTGACCTCGACCGCGCGGACGGCGGAGCGGACGTTCACGACCAGGGTTTGTTCAAACTGGTCGAGCCGGACCTTCTGCTGGTCGAGACTGGCCTGGGCGCTCCGGTAGCGCGCCCGGTCGGCGTGGAGGCCCCACGGCACCGTCAAGGTCAGGCCGAGGGTCCAATTGTTGCCATGATTATTGGGCAGGGAGGCGAGAACATCGCCATAGGACGCATCGCTGGCATTGTAGCCGAGGGAACCGTTCAGATTCAGCGAAGGGAGGCGGTTCTGCCGGGCGACGGCGAGGGCGATATCGAGCTGCTTGATGGTGGCCAGCGACGTTTTGTAATCAGGCGAATTATCCAGGGCGAGCTTGTAGGAAATCCCGAACGACGGAATGCCCGTATCGGCCAGGCTGGGAAAAGTGACGTTGCCGATGGGGGCGTTGAAGTCGGCCGGGCCGATGAGATTCAGCAGGGAATCCTCGGAATTATGGACGCTCTGGGTGGACTGAATGACGCCGCGGCGGGCATTTTCGACACCCACCTCGGCGGTGAGAACGTCGAGATCGGTGGCCACGCCGGTGTTCTTCTTTGTCAGGTTTTCGTCGTAGAGCTTCTGGGCGAGCTCGAGGCTGTGCTGCTTCACGATCAGGTCCTCACGGGCAAAGACCAGGCTGTAATAAGCGGCCTCCGTGTCATGCACGACCTGCAGGACGCGGCTGCGGAAACTCAGGTTGGCGATGTCCACGCCGAGCCTGTTGGTGTCAACATTGGCATGGGCGACCCGGGAGCCCGCACCCTTGAGCAGCGGCTGGCTTGCGCTCAGCGTGACCTGGTTCGCGAAGGCGGGATTGAGCGTGGAAAAGCTCGAGTTGGTGGCAGTCCGGTTGAGATTCGTGCTGAGGGTGACGTTGGCGCCGGTTTGAGGAATCAGCTGGTTGACGCTGAGAGTATTGAGCGTGTTGTCCGTGCGTGGGCCCACCTTGCCGGAGCCATCCAGCGTGTTGATGGAGGAGGCCGCCTGTGAAACCTGGCGGGTGCTGGAAGCGGTGAAGGTGGGCTCAAAACCGGCCTTGGAAACGTTGAGCGCCTCGACGGCGGTTGCGACCGAGTAATCCTGGATCTTGATGTCGAAGTTCCGGCCCACGGCGCGGGCGATGACCGCCTCCAGGGAGAGCGCGGGCGCGGCCGGCTTCGCGGCGTCCTCGCCCCGCGCAATCAAGGCGGCAACAGCGAAGAAACTCAGGACGGAGAGGAGGGAGCGGGGGAGTAAACGTGGCATGGAATGAAGATCGGCAAAAAGCAGTACACAGCAGAGGGGCGAAAAGCTACAGCTTTTCAGGGTCGATGTTGGCAGGGCGCCTCACTTGGGGAATGAAACCCGCCTGCTGCGCGGAAAAGACGGCCCGGGGCTTGGAAAGTTGCGATGAATTCGGAGTTTGCGGAGCGAGGACGGGGTGGGCGCTGTTCCGGTCAGGGTGCGGGACCGGGTCACGCATTCCGTTTACCCCTTCGGCCTTCAAGCTCCAAGGCAAGGCCGTGGCGAGCCGGTGGTGCGGAAATTTCACCGTGGGGCGAGAAACACCCTCCGGCAGTGCATCGGTTCGAAATTGTAGGAGCGGCTTTATGCCGCGATCATGGGGACAGCCGAGCGAATCATCGCGGCGTAAAGCCGCTCCTACAGCCGACCGCGGGCCAACGGATGCGCTACCCGCCATCCCGTGCCCGGTCACTGGGCGACCGGCTCGGATTTCTTCAGCTCCTGGGCGACCAGGTCCTGCAGGTAGGAATCGGAATTGAAGCGGGAGATGGAGGACGCGAGCTGGGTGCGCGCCGCGATGTAGGCCGGACTGGACTCGGCGAGATCGGGCAGTTTTTTATCGATCACGTAGAGGAAGGTGCCCTTGTCCTGGGCGATGACCATCTCGGAGACCTGCCCTTTTTCGAGGCGCTCGAGCGGGCCGAGCACGGAGTAATCGATGTCCTGGGGCGGCTGGCGCAGGGTGAACGCGGGGAGGGACTTCGTCTCGACCTTGACGGTCGAGCCGGCGACGGCGGCCACGGCCTTGTCGAACACCTCGCCGGCCTTTACGCGGGCCTCGATCTGCGTGCGGAGCGATTTGCCCAGCTCGACAAACAGCCGGCGCTTTTCGTTCTCAATATAATCGGCCGAGACTTTTTCGCGCATCTCGGCGAAGAGCGGTTTGCGGGAGGGCAGGGTGTCCTGCCAGAAGAGGACGACGGCACCGGTCGGGGACGTCAGGGCATCCGAGTAAAACCGGTCGCGGTCGAGCTTGAAGGCGGCGTCGGCGATTTGCGGCGAGCCGCCGAGCTCGGCGGGGCCGGCCTCGCGGGTGAAGGGGGCGAGCGGCTTGCGGACCAGCTTGCCGCCGGCGAGCAGCGCATCCAGCGCGGGCCCGGAGGTCACCTTTCCGTCGAAGAGCGCATAGGCGAGATCCGAGGCGGCCTTGACGGCGAGGCGCTGGGCGCGCTCGAACTTGAGGGCAGTGAGGACCTGCGGGCGCACGGCGGCGAAGTCGGCGGCGGGATCGGGTTTTTCATCCTTGGCCGGTGTGGCCGCCTTGGGATCGGCCGGCTTGGGGAAGCGAGCGGGATTGGCGTCGTAGTAGGCCTTCACGTCGGCGTCGGTCACGTTGATCTGCGCGGCATAGGCGGTGACAGGGAAATCCACATAGGTGGCGCTCACGCGGGGCGGAATCTCGTAGCGAAAGGCATTTTCCTCGAAAAACTTGGCCAGGTCGGCGTCGGTCGGTTTGATCGACGGAGCAAAGCCCGTGTAGTCGGCGGTGGCGACGGCGACGGTCCAGGTCGAATCGGCCTGGACGAGCTGGGTCTTGATGTCGGCCGGGAGCACGTAGCCCGGGCCGCCGAGGAGCTGCTCGACGCGGCTGGCGCGCCAGTCATCGGACAGGACGCGGCTCACGTCGGCCTCGGTGAGCCGGGGATTGGTCTTCAGCGAGTCGCGGAAAGTGGCGTAGCGCTTGGCATCGAACTGGCCGTCGTCACCCGCGAAGGCACGGAGGGTTTTCACCATGCCGGCGAGCTCGTCGGACGTCGGGGCGGGCACGTGGAGCTGGTCGGCCATGTGCAACGCGGCGTAGCGCTGCAGGGCGTATTGCTGCAACTGGTCGCTTTCGAGGCCCATGTAGCCGGCCTGGAGATTGACGCTCAAGGCGGCGTCGCCGGCGAGACGGGTCTGGTCCTCCTGCGAGGCGAGATTGAGGTCGAAGAAAGGACGGGTCAGCACGCGGTTCTCGGCGCGGCCGATGCCGGAGGAAGGGGCGTAGGTGACGACAAAGGAGATGATGAGAAGGCCCAGCAGCACGGCGAAGATCGTGCGGAAGTGGTGCTGGAAGGTGCGCTGAATCCAGGAGATCATGGGGAGAAACCGGCGAAGCTAGGTTGGCCCCGGCATGAGGCAAGGGCGAAGTGGGTCGGGTACTGTCTCCTTTTGAATCCAGCCTCGCCGGGAGCGAAAATCGCTCAAATGGTGCGGGGCTAAATTTTTCCTGTGAAAATTGACCCGAAATACCTTCCTGACCCGGAGGCACACGAATCCGAACCTATCACTTTTTTAGGAAAATTCGTCCAATTTTTCTGCACCACGCCCATGCACCCGCTGGGGGCATTTGCGTCGATAGTTTTACTATCTTTGGCCGTACTTTCGTACCTAGAAGACCAGAACGCCAAGAGACTTGAATCTCAAATTCAACGGGTATCTCGTCAGTTATCCCAATTGGAACAGAATAATGTTCGTATGCGCCAAACGTTTTGGGCAAACCAGCAAAACCAAAAGCCGCATGCGTTAGATTTGGAGACGGGAATACTCTCACGTCCTTCAAAGTAAGGGCTCCCGTATTTGCCACCTTAACCCGGCAAGGTCTTCCGGGCTCTACCGTAACACTTATTTGCCCCCAGACGAACAATGTGACCAAGCCGAGGATCGCCAAACCAAGTCTGTAAATCGATCCGTAGTCCCATTTTTGTCCAAATCCAAGCCAGACAGCGTAAATCAACGCTACTAAAAAAGCTGTTCTCAATAGGGCTCTGACCATGTGAGTGCTATTCTAACTACGTTTCACCTAAACAATTTCCAATCATGAAATCCAAATCCACCAAACCCCGTAAATCTCCTCCCAAGGACACCAACCAAAAGGCCGCTTCTACGGTAGCCAAACTCACCGGCCAGCCCGCCCCAAAAGGCGTCCTCGCCGCCCTCCTTAAACGTCAAGCCGCCCGTAAACGTGACCAAGGAAAGCAGAGCTAAGCTAATCCGGGACCGTCTCCGGGCGAAACTGGGGAAAGCCCTCTGGGTGCCACCGGGACAGCCGTTAAAGCCGTCCCACAAGCCAGAGAAGGGCCGTACTAGTCACAATTACGCTACCATCTTCGGGGACATAACTGGGCGGACCAAAGAGAGGGTTGAGTGGGTCTGGGCACCGTTGCCCAAGCCCAAGGTGGCGTTGGTTCAGAACCGCACCGGGGACCAACATCCCATTAGTAAGATTGCGCGTGAAATGTACGTTTGGAACCGGATGCCGTGGAAAACAGTAATCAGTAAATGAATCCCCCTCAGAATCTCACTCCAGAACAAATTGAGCGATTTTTCCCTTATCGTTGCCCAGCAAGAGGCACGTATTCTAGGCTTTGTCTAAAATTAGACCGTGCATCATCCATTCAGACCAGCGGTCCCAAGAATAAGCCTCCTCTTCCGCATGGCCTTCCGCATAAGGATTCCAGACTTTAAAATATTCATCCCGAATATCGGTGGCTAGCATGCAGTGATATTTAATTTCTAATTCTGTCGGGTTTCCTAGTAGCGGGCTCCTTTCGGCAAAAAACAAAGCTCCGACATAAGTAGCATCTTTAGATTGCACCAGCCGGCTCCGATTAATCGTTCTTCGTTCTCATCGTGGTCCGGAGCGAGAACGAGAATGAGAACGAAGTACGAGAACGATGCTGGAACGCACGGAGGGGAAAACCGGCCACGACCGAGGGTCGGCGGCTCACGATGCGCCGGCCGTGCGGAACGGCGGGCGCGATTCGTCGAACGGGTGCTCGCCCAGCAGGTCCTCCAGCGATTTTTTGAAGAACGCCTGCTTGCCCAGGTCCTTCAGGGCGTCGTTGTAATGGACCAGGATCGGATCGATGCGCTCCAGTGTGTCGCCGATCGGATCCTCGCCGAGGTTGTCATCGAGGGTCTTGAACTCGAAGAGCGTGATGTGGCTGAGCGGCCGCGACGGCTGGTACAGGCAGTCCGCCCGGGAGCTGTCGCCGCCGTCCGCCGGCACGGGGCTGATGAGCTTCATGTCCACGAGGCGCCCGAGGCACTCGTTGACGATCTGGGTGGGCACCTTGATCATCGTGCTCAGCTGCAGGGCGGAGAGGGGCGGGAGGCAGGCTTGGAAACGGCGGCAGATCGTGAGCAACACGACGAGGAGCAGCCGCTCGCGCATGGCCTCGGCCAGGCGGCTCCAGGCGGACTGGCTGTTGCGGAAATGAACGTTCTGGACGGCGTAGCTGATGATGCCGCCGACCAGCACGTAGAGCCAGAAGACGTAGAGGCCGATCATTAGGACCGGCACAACGCCGAGGGAACCGTAAAGGCTCTGGGTCAGCATCACGCGGCGGACATAGAAGAGGGCCACGTAGTTGTTGAGCATGAGCAGGGTCGCGACCGTCACCCCGCCGGCAAAGGCGGCGCGCCAGAAGACACGGGTGTTGGGGATGACCCGGTAGAAAATCGTCAGCAACCCGACCAGCAGCGTCAGGGAAGCCACGGGCAGCGACCAGCTGAGGACGCGCAGCACCTCGCTGCCGTAGGGGAGGCGGCCGGAGAGTTTTTCCATGAACACATTCACGAATGCGCCCGCGCCGAGCAGCGTGATCGCGGCGAAGAACAGCACGGCGCCGAGGGTGAGGATCGTCCAGTAGAACACCACGCGCATGATGAGGGAACGGCCCGTGCGCACGCCCCAGATCTCGTTGAAGGCGTCCTCGACCGTCTTGAAGAGCAGCAGCACGATCAGGATCAGCGAGAGCGCGCCGAAGACCCCGGCCGAGCCGGAGCGGGCGCCGGTGATGAAGCCGTTCAGGAGATCGACCAGCTCGGGACTGGGCGCGACCGTGACGGCCGGCCCGACGGCGTCCGCCGCCGCGCGCAGGGCCGCGTCGTGCTGGGCCTCGAGGGTGTTGACCTGCGGGGCGAGGAAATGCAGCAGCTGGCTGAGCTTGTCAGCGACGAGGTGGGGGTTCTGGTTGTTGCCGAGCACGAAGCCGCCCACGAGCACGGCGATGGCGACGAGCGGACCCAGGCCGAGCAGCGTGCTGAAACTGAGCGCGGCGGCGCGGCTCGCGGCCCTCGTCTCGAAAAACACCGTCCACGTGATGGAGATCACCCGGAAGAAGGCGAAGAACCAGCCGCGCGGGGATTTATCCCTCAGGTGGGCCGGCAGCCAGATTTCCTTGTGATAAAACCCGGCGGATTTTTTCCAGGCCTCGGCCAGCCGCGATATCATGGGGCTTGGATGGCGCCAGGGGCGCCGGCGGCGTTCAGTTCGTGAGGGCCAGCCACGCAAAACCACCCATGCCCGCGAGCGAGAGGCCGGTCGCGATCAAGATCGGCATGTAGCTCACGAAGATCGTGCTCATGTAGAGCCCGGCAGACCCGGCGACGAGCGCGAGCAAGGGGGTATGCATGCCCTGGGTCCAATAGATGAGGCCGATAAAGCCAAGGCCGAGGGCGGCGCGGAAGCGGACAAACGGGTAGAAGCTGACCACGCCGAGGATCAGCATCAGCGCGAGGAAGACATCGAGGGCCCCCAGCACCACGAGAGGATGATCGAGCAGCTGGGCCGGCTGCAGCTTCGTGAGGATGTCGGCCACGGGCAGGACCTCGCCGACGGCGGCGAGCAGCAACGCGGCCACCGCGGACCACATGCCGATCTTGGCGCACCGCGCCATCGCGATGGCGGGATCGGACTTGTCCTTGGTCTCGTCGGTCCGGCCCTCGGCGGCGGCGAGCATGTCGTTGACCGAGATGGGAGCGGCACTGTCGGTTTGCTTGTTGAGGGTCGCCACCTTGGTGTCCCGCTTGATCGTCAGCTTCTTTTTTTCCGGAAAAACCGCCGCCTTGACCTCGGCGTTGGCCCCGACGGCGACCCACTCCTCGGTGGTCGCGTCGTAATAGAGGGTTTCGGCGGTCACCTGGCCGGCGTCGGCGAGCGAGGCGACCTGATCGAGGCTGAACGGGCCCCGGGCCTCGGTTTCCGTCTCACTGCGGATGTAGAATTCCTGGGGGACCATAAGGCGCGAATGTGCAAGTGGGGCAGGGGAGCGGCAAGCGTTTTGTCGCTCCGGGATCGTGGCTGGATTTTGTGCTCCGGCTCCGGTTAATCGTTCTCGTTCTCATTCTCGTAATCATTCGTCATTCTCCACCGGGCTTGGAGCGAGCGCGGGAAAGAGAACGAGTCATACCGAGGTCCACCCGGAATCCGCCGCCCGGCCACCTTCGCCAAGACTACGGTGCCCTCGCGAATCCATTGCAGCCCGCCAGAACGAGAGTGACGGCGGGAGGTCGGCGGCCACCTGGCCGTGAATTGGAGCAGGGACCTCCCGGCCTGCCCTGCGAAGTCTTGGCGGAGAAGGGGCGCGTCTCCATCGCGGTTGGTCGGCGGTCTACATCCGCGTCAAGAGCCGCAGGCCGAGCAGATCGAGGCCGGTTTCGAGCACCAGCAGCGTCCGGGCGCACAGCATCAGGCGGCGGGCGCGCACGGCCGCATCGTCGACGTTCACCTTGTCGGCGTTGTAGAACGAGCTGAACTCGCCGGCCAGCTCGTACAGGTAGAGGCCGAGGAAGTGCGGCCGCAGCGTCTCGATGGCGAGGCGCTGTGCATCCGCGAATTTCACCAGCTTGCGGGCCAGGGCGATCTCCGCCGGGGTCTCGGGCGCGCCGGCGGCCAGCTCGGTGCCGGGCGCGCCGGGCGTGAGATTGTTTTTGCGGAAGATCGAATGAATCCGGGCGATGGCGTACAGGAGGTACGCGGCGGTGTTGCCCTCGAGCGAGATCATCTTCTCCCAGGCAAACACGTAGTCGCTGGAGCGGTTCTGCGAGAGGTCGGCATACTGCACCGAGCCGACTCCCACCACCGCCGCGATGGCGCAGCGCTCGGCCTCGGGGAAGTCCGGGCTCTTGCCGGTGACGAGGTCATAGGCGCGATCGGCCGCTTCCGTGAGGAGGTCCTTCAGCTTGATGTTTTCGCCGCTGCGGGTCTTGAGCGGCTTGCCGCTTTCGCCGAGCACGGTGCCGAAGTCGACGTAGTCCAGCCGCGGCGGCTGCCGGTTGGTTGCGGCGAACCACTTGTTGACCGTCATGAACAGCTGGTCGAAATGATCGCGCTGGCGCGTGTCGACGACATAGACGGCCACGTCCGCCTTGAGCATGTCCCTGCGGTAAAGGATCGTGGCGAGGTCGGTCGAAGCGTAGTTCGCGGCCCCGTCGGACTTGCGGATGATGAACGGCTGGTCCTTGAACCGCGGATGGTCGGCGTGAAACACCACGAGCGCCCCCTGGCTTTCCGCCGCGAGACCGCAGGCGGCCAGCTCGCGGTAAATTTGGTCGACCTTGTCGTTATAAAAACTCTCGCCCAGGGTGAGGTCGAAGCGGATGCCGAGCTGGTCGTAGATCTGCTGGAAGGCGGCGAGACTGACGTCGTTGATTTTTTTCCAGATCGCGAGGTTTTCGGGGTCGCCGCCCTGGAGCTTCACGAGCTCGGCGCGGGCGGCGTCCATGACGGTGACATCGGCCTCGGCGGCGTTATTGCCGGCCTTGTAGAGGCGCTCGAATTCCTCCAGCGGATCGCGGGCGAGCCCGATGGTGTCGAGCTCGTGCTTGTAGGCCCAGATGAGCTTGCCGAACTGCGTGCCCCAGTCGCCGATATGATTGTCGCGGATCACCTTGGCGCCGCCGAAGGCCGCCAGCCGGCTGATGGCCTCGCCGATCACGGCGGAGCGTAAATGGCCGACGTGCATCTGCTTGGCGGTGTTGGGCGAGCTGTAGTCGACCACCCAGGTCTGGCCGCGGATGGGCGAGGCGGCCGCGGCACCGGAGGCGAGGGCTTCGCGCGTGGCGTAGAGGCGCATCCAGGCGAGAAGGGTGCCGGGCTGGAGGGTGAAATTGATGAAGCCGGGCCCGGCGATGGCCACGGAGTAGGCCTGCAGCAGGCCGGCCGGCAGGGCGGCCACAAGTTTTTCGGCCACGGCGCGCGGGTTTAATTTGCGCGCCTTGGCGTAGCCCAGCACTCCGTTGGCCTGAAAATCGCCGTGGCGGGGATCGGCGGTGCGCACCTCGGGCGCAAAAGCCCCGGCTTCCAGGCCGGCGGCAGCGGCCGCGGCGTTGAGGGCCGCTTCCAGGTCGGAGGCGAGGTTGAACGAAACGTGCATCGGGTCACTTCATCGCCGACCCCGCCCGCCGGGCAAGCGTGGAGTTGGATATCATCTTGGCACCATTATGGCTGACATGCCCATACTAGACCATGGCTTCACACTGGATCGACATCGTCGAGATGCTGCTGCGCTGGCTGCATATCATCACCGGCATCGCGTGGATCGGCTCCTCGTTTTATTTCATCTGGCTCGACAACACGCTCGAGCCGCCCGAGCCCGGCTCGGACAACGCGAAGAAGGGGGTTGCGGGCGAACTGTGGGCCGTGCACGGCGGCGGCTTCTACAACCCGCAGAAATACGCGGTCGCGCCGGCCTCGCTGCCGGACAACCTGCACTGGTTCAAATGGGAGGCCTACTACACGTGGCTGACGGGCACGGCCCTGCTGGTGGTCGTGTACTGGCTCAAGGCGCAGGTGATGATGGTGGATCCGACCGTGGCCGTCCTGACCACGTGGCAGGCGGTCGGGATCGGCGCGGCGAGCATGGTCGGCTCGTGGCTGATTTACGACGCCCTGTGCCGCTCGCCGCTGGGCAAACGCGACGCGTTGCTGGGCGGGATCGTGTTCGTGCTGTTGTCGGCCCTGGCCTGGGGCCTGGCCCACGAGCTCGGTGGCCGGGCCGCCTACATCCAGGTGGGCGCCTCGATCGGCACCATCATGGCGGCCAATGTGTTTTTTGTGATCATCCCCGGGCAGAAGAAGATGGTCGACGCCATGCGGGCCGGATTGATGCCCGACCCGCTCGACGGCAAGCGCGGCAAGCAGCGCAGCGTGCACAACAATTATTTCACCCTGCCGGTGCTGTTCATCATGATCAGCAACCACTACGCCACGACCTATTCGCACCCCTACAACTGGGCGATCCTGATGCTCATGGCGGCCGCGGGTGTCTCGATCCGGCATTTCTTCAACCGCAAGCACAAGGGCGTGCTGGCGTGGCAATATCCGGCCATCGGTGCCGCCCTGCTGTTTACTGTGGGCTGGTGGACCACGCCCCACTTGGTGCCGCTGCCGAAGGTGGAGGGTCCGGTGACGTTTGACCAGGTACGGGCCATCGTGGGCGAACGTTGTGTGACCTGCCATTCACCCGTGCCGACCTTTACCGGGATCACGCAGCCGCCGGCGGGTGTGCTCTTGAACACCCCCGCGGCCATCGCGCAGAACGCCCAGCGCCTTTACCAGCAGGTCGTGGTCACCCGCATCATGCCGCTCGGCAATGTCACGCACATCACCGACTACGAGCGCGCGGTGGTCGCGGCATGGATCGCGGCGGGTGCGCCGGCCAAATAACCAGGCGTGGGAGGCCTGGCTGGCCTGGTGGTTTGAGAGGGAAACCCGGGCCGGAGGTGGGCGGTTTTGGCTCGACTTCAATTGGGGAGTCGTTTGGCTCACAAACTTTTCCGCCTGCGGGCATCGGCCCGTGTTCTCCTCACGCTACGCACAAAACCACCCATGAGCAGCAAACGTAACATTCCGACCCGTCGTTTCATCAAGCCGACTTTCGAGTTCCTGATCGAAAAGAAGCGCGATGGGGGTGAGTTCACCCAGGAGGAAATCCGCTATATCATCGATAGCACGCTTGATGGCGAAATGCCTCAGCACCAACTTGCTGCGTTGGCCATGGCGATTTACTTCTCAGGCATGTCCGCCCAGGAAACGGCCGATCTGACGGAGGAAATGATGCTGTCCGGCGAGGTGATAGACCTTTCCCACATCGCCAAGCCGAAGATCGACAAATACTCGACAGGCGGCGTGGGCGACAAAACCTCCCTCGTCCTTGTGCCGCTCGCGATGGCCTCGGGCGTGGTTGTCCCGATGATGTGCGGCGTGGAGCACGATTACGTGATCAACACGCTCGAGAAACTCGGCTCCATTCCCGGCTTCAAGAGCCAGCAGACCAACGAGCAGTTCGCCAGCCAGCTCGCCCGCATCGGCGGCGCGATCATCGAGCAGACCGAGGATCTCGCCCCGGCCGACGCCAAGATTTACGAGCTCCGCAAGGAGACCGGCACCATTCCCAGCCTTCCGCTCATCACCGGGTCGGTCCTTTCCAAGAAGCTCGCCGAGGGTTCCGAAGGCCTCGTGATCGACGTCAAGTGGGGTAACGGCTCCTTCATCAAGGATCTTGAACAGGCCAAGCAACTGGCCCGTTCGATGACCCGGGTCGGACGTTCGATGAAACGCCGCTGTGTCGCCTTGGTGACCGACATGAACCAGCCGCTGGGCGACACCGTCGGCACGTCCCTTGAGGTCAAGGAGGCGATCAAGCTCCTGAAGGGCGAGGGTCCCGAGGACATGAAGGAACTGGTACTCAAGCTCGGCATGGAGATTGTCCGGCTCGCCGGCGTCGCCGGGTCCACGCTTTCCGCCAAGCAGACGGTCCAGCGCCATCTCACGGATGGCTCGGCCCTCGAGAAGTTCAAGGATCTCGTCAAGGCGCAGGGCGGCGACGTCTCGTACATCGACCACCCGGAAAAATTCCCGCAGGCCCGGCACATCCGCAAGCTGCCCGCCCCCAAGCGCGGCTACGTGCACACCATCAATGCGGCGATGATCGCGCGCGGCGTGCACCTGCTCGGGGCCGGCAAGGAGCAGGCGCACGACAAGCTGGATTATTCCGTCGGCGTCTCCGAGATCAAGAAGGTCGGCACGCAGGTGAAGCAGGGCGAGCCGCTGATGATGATCCATTACAACGACGAGGCGAAGCTCGAGCAGGCGTTGGAATACTTCAAGAACGCCTACCGTCTCGCGCCGAAGCGCCCGACGCCCCCTCCGCTGATCGTCGAGCGCGTGGCGTAAGCGCACGATTCCGATTTCTCCAGGCCGGCCGGATTTATTCCGGCCGGCCTTTTTGTTGGCGGAAGCTGGAGGCCAGCGTTCGGCGCGGCCAGCACGGATACGACCGTGTTGCGACAGCCTCGGATTTTATCCGGAACCCCGGTGCGCGGGAGGATACGATGACGGATATGAATACGAACCTGAACTATATCCTCTCGGTCGTGTGGTTTATCCTGTGGATCGTGGCCCTCGTCGACTGCGTGAAGAGCAGCAATCCCAACAAGGTCGTCTGGGTCATTGTCATCATCCTGCTGCCGTTTCTCGGCTCGATCCTCTACTTTCTCCTTGGGCGCAAGAATGCCGTCTGAGCCAATGATGCAGGTGGCTCGCGCCAGGAAGTAGCAGCCGGGGTCACGAGGCTTTTGGTTGTTGGAGCCGCGACCTCCTAGTCGCGGTTCGATGCGACGGGGACGCCGCATCCCCGACCGGATGGCCTTGCGGTCCAGCCTCGTGACCCCGACTGCTACCTTCTGCGCGTGAATTCGGTCGGGCCGACGGCAAGGCGCCCGATCGAGTCTCGACCCGGTCGAATCCGCGGTTTTTGCTCCGCGCCATGGTTTCGCCTCGTACCTGCGTCGCGCTTGGACTTGCGCTCGGCTGCCTGGCCGCCGCTTCCGGCGCGACCATGCACGGCGTGGTCTTTGACGATCGCGACGGCAACGGTGTCCGCGGTCCCGGCGAGCCCGGCATCGCCGGTGTCGCAGTCTCGAACGGCACGGATGTCGTCCTCACCGACGCGCAGGGTGCCTACGAGCTGACGGCCGCGGACGACGCCACGGTTTTTGTGATCAAGCCCCGCGGCTGGCGGCCACCGGTGGACGCGCAGAACCTGCCGCAGTTCTACCACCGGCTGATTCCGGGCGCGGCGTTGCCCGTGGCGGCGGATTTTCCACTCCAGCGCAGCGAGGAAGCCGACGCCTTTCGGGCGATCGTGTTCACCGATCCGCAGCCCGCGACGCCGGAGGACGTCGACTACTTCAAGCGCACGGTCATCGCGAGCGTGGCCGGCAGCCACGATGCGGCGTTCGGGGTGACGCTGGGGGATATCGTGAGCGACCGGCTCGATCTTTTTGCCCCGCTCAATGCGGAGGTGGCCCGCCTCGGCCTTCCCTGGTACAATCTCAACGGCAACCACGACCTCAACCTCGACGCGCCCGACGACCGTCACGCCACCGCCGGCTTCGAGGCGGTCTACGGGCCCTCGACCTATGCCTTCCACCATGGCCCCGTGCTGTTTGTCGCGCTCAACGACGTGCGGTTCCTCGGCGGCCCGCGCTACGTCGGAGGACTTCGCGCCGACCAGTTCGCCTTTTTGGAAAACCTCCTGCGCGTCACCCCGCGCGACGAACTGGTCGTGCTGATGATGCACATCCCCTGGTTTTATCCGAACCCCTCGAACGCGGAGACCTTCCGGGCGGCCGACCGGGCGCGGCTCTTTGCCCTGCTGAAGGACCGGCCGAATAATTTCTGGCTCTCGGGCCACACCCACTACCAGCGCCACGTGTTCTACGGTCCCGCCGACGGATGGCAGGGGGCCCAGCCCCTGCACGAGTACAACGTCGCCGCGGCCAGCGGCAGCTTCTGGGGCGGGCCGCCAGATGCCAGCGGCATCCCGATCACGACGATGTGGGATGGCACGCCGCACGGTTATGCGATCCTCTCGTTCAACGGCGTGGCCGCCCCGGTGGCCGACTACCGCCCGGCGCGTGAGCCGGCCGACCACCAGGTCGGACTGTACGCCCCGGCGGTGGCGGCGGTGCACCAGGGCTACGTCTCGTTTTTCGCCAACGTGTTCAACGGCCACGACGGCTGGAAAGTCGAGGCGCGGCTCGATGACCGGGCGTGGGGCGATCTGCGCCGCGTGATCGAGTGGGATCCCGCCTACGCGAAACTTTATCTGGCCCAGGACACCCTGGCCGTGCCGCGGCTGGGCCGGCGCTTGCCCGATCCCACAGTGAGCTACCACCTCTGGCGCGGCTATCTGCCGGCGGACCTCGCTGTGGGGAAGCATCAGATCGAAGTGAGTGCCACGGATCCTTCCGGCCGGATCTTCACGGCGGTGCGCGAGGTCCGGGTCATGGAGCCGGCTCCCTGACTCGGTGCGGCTGGCAGCGGGTGGCGCCGGCGCGGGCGGATTCAAAATCGCGGCTGTACCTAAATTTTCCCATGCTCGACGGTGGGAGCGGCTTTACGACGCGGTGGTTTGCCCGGCCTCTCCAAGCTTCGCGGCGTAATGCCGCTCCTACCGTTTCAAACTGATACACAGCCAAATTCCTTGGATAAAAATTGCCCGGGGCGGGCCTCTGCCTCCCAATCAGGGCGATGCCCGACCAACCGCCCATGGAAAAAGCCGAGCCAGCCCCGCGCGCGCCGATCGACCGCACGGGGTGGGCCAAGCCGTGGGCCCAGTTGAAATACTTCACCTTCCAGCCGGCGATATTTCCGCGGCTTCTTGGCCAGTGCTCGGCCGACGCGCGGCCCGGCGACTTCGTCAATGTTTACGACAAGAACGGCAACCTGGCCGGCGGCGGCCTGTTCAACCCGCGTGCGAAGATCCCGCTCCGGGTGGTCTGCCACTCGACCGAGCCGGTCACCGAGGCTTATTTCGAGACGGCCATCCGCCGCGCGGTCGAGTTGCGCCGGGGGCTGTTCAAGCTCGACGAGTCCACGGACGCCTACCGCCTCATCAACTCGGACGGCGACGGCCTTAGCGGCCTGACGATCGACCGCTACGGCGAGACGCTGCTCTGCGAGGTGTACAGCCTCGGGATCGCGCAGCGCCTGCCGCGCTGGCTGCCGCTGCTGCACGAGCTCGCCGGCACCAAGTTCGCCCGCGTGCATGTGGACCACGACCTCGGCAGCCTCGAGGGAATCAAGCCGTCGGCGTTCAACGAGACCAACGCCGCGGCGCCTCGCGCGGTGAAAATCCGGGAGCACGGCGTGCGCTACGAGGTGGATTTTGCGGAGGGGCACAAGACCGGATTTTTCTGCGACCAGCGGGACAACCGCGAGGCGGTCGTCCGCTTCACGAAGGGCGCCCGTGTGCTCGACCTCTGCTGCTACACCGGCGGTTTTTCGCTCAATGCCAAGGTGCTGGGTGGCGCCGCCGAGGTGACCAGCGTGGACCTCGATGAGGTCGCGCTCGAGCAGGCGAAGCGTAACGCCAACCTCAATCAGGTGCGGCTCAAGTTCGTGCATGCCGACGCCTTTGCCTACGCGCGCCAGATGCAGCAGAACGGGGAGAAGTGGGACGTCGTGGTGCTTGACCCGCCGAAGTTCATTTTCACGCGCGACGACCACGGCAACTGGGAAGGCCGCCAGAAATACGAGGACCTGAACCTGCTGGCGATCTCGCTGGTGAAGGACGGCGGCATCTTCGTGACCTGTTCCTGTTCCGGCCTGCTGAGCCTCGAAGATTTCGAGGCGCACGTGATCAAGGCGGCGCACCGCCAGAACCGCCGCCTGCAGTTCTTCGACCGCACCGGCCCGGGCGTGGATCATCCAGTCTACTCGAACTGCCTTGAGAGCAGGTACCTCAAAGTGCTCTGGGCGCGGGTGGTGTGAGTGGGGTGGGTTTTCAACCCGTCCAATGGATTCCTCGGAGTGTTCGGCCACTGATTACACCGATGGGCAGTGATAACGCGTGCGGACATCTGTGGCCAAATTCTTCCGGGATGAAAGAGCAGGTCGGAGACCTGCCCTACCTTAGCCAGGCGGAGGCGCTCCAAAGGAGCGGGGCCTGGCCGTGGAAGTCGCCGACGACCCGGGGTCGCTCCAGATAATAAGTCCGGTCGTTCTTCGCCCCGGTCCCGGCGCAGACCTCGCGAATGTTGCCATCGGCATCGAGGTAGGTGATCAGCCGCAGCCAGGCTTTGCGGGCGGCTGGCCCGTAGATTTTTTCGTCCAGCCAGCCGTTCTTCACGCCGGTGATGAAGGCGAAGGTGAACATCCCCGTGCACGAGGTCTCGGCCCAGGCGGTCGGATCGTCGATGAGTTCGTGCCACATGCCGTCCCCATCCTGCGTGTTGAGCAGGGTGGCCATCATCTTCCGGTAGCCGGCGAGGATGCGGGCGCGGTCAGGGTGGTCGGCCGGCAGCGACCGGAGCAACTCGGCCATGCCGGCGGCAAACCAGCCGTCGCCGCGTCCCCAGAAATAGGGCACGTCGGAGGCGTGTGGAATCAGGCCGTTGGGCTGCTGGAGCTTGTGCAGATACGTGGCGGCCTCGTGCGCGGCGCGATCGAGATAGATTTTGTCCCCGGTCGCGCGGAAGGCCTGCGTCTGGAGGATCGTGATCATGTACATGTCATCGATCCAGAACCGGGTGTGCCAGCTCAGGCCGGCCGCGAGGTGGGCGCGCATCTGCGGGCTGAGTTCGCCGGTCACGGCCGGCGCGGTCCACTGCTGGTCGGCCATGGGGCGCCCCAGGCCGAGATACCGCGGATCGCGGGTTTGGATAAAAAGCTCGAGCGGGACGGCACCGAACACGGCGCAATCGACATCCACGGGCCGGGGAATGAGCGCGGCCTCCGGACCAAAGAAAGGCTCGAAGCGCGCGACCAGCCGGGTGTTGAGTTCCTGCTCGCCCGCCAGCCGGGTGAATGTGAGTGCGCCGTACCAGGCGCAGATCTCGGCGTAGTGAACGACATGGTTCGGCTCGAGCAGGCGGTGGGGGCGGGCGAGGAAATTGGCCGTGATGCGACGGCCGACTTCCCGGGGGGAAGAGCCCGCCGGCCACGGGCCCGGGTCGAACCGGACAACCGGATCCGCCGCCATCAGGCGGATGACGGCAAGAAAACCGAGCAGCACACAGGACACAACGAGCCGGGGGCGGGGGCGCACGGATGCATGGGAGCGGCTTTATGCGATCGGATCAATGTTTTGACGGTTTGGCCCGCAGGCTGCTTGGAATCGCAGGCCGCCGCTCGGCTGCCTGCTGCGGTCTCCAGCGGCCGTTTGGAACCGTGAAAAATAAAAGGCGACATCGCACCGGAATCCCGAAAATATCGCCGCTCGCATGGATACCCTGAACCATCTCTTTGCGCAAAACAAAGCCTGGGCGGCCGCCATCCGCCAGCGTGACCCGGAATTTTTCGAGAAGCTTTCCCGACAGCAGCATCCCGAGCACCTCTGGATCGGTTGTTCCGACAGCCGTGTGCCCGCGAACGAAATCATCGGGCTCCTGCCGGGCGAGGTGTTCGTCCATCGCAATATCGCGAACGTGGTGGTGCACACCGACCTGAACTGCCTGTCGGTGCTGCAGTTTGCCGTCGATGTCCTGAAGGTGAAGCACGTCATGGTCGTGGGTCACTACGGTTGCGGCGGCGTGCGCGCGGTGCTGCGCTGCGAGCGGGTGGGTCTGGCCGACAATTGGCTGCGCCACGTGCAGGACGTGCGCGAGAAGCACGACGACTGCCTCTGCCGGCTGCCGGACGAGACGGCGCGCAGCGCGCGGCTGTGCGAGCTCAACGTGATCGAGCAGGTGGCCAACGTCTGCCAGACGACCATCGTGCGCGACGCATGGGAGCGCGGGCAGGAGCTCACGGTGCATGGCTGGATCTACGGGCTCCGCGACGGATTGCTCCGTGATTTGAACTGCACGGCAAACAATCCGAAGGAAGCCGGGGCCGGCTACAAGGCCGCCGTGGCGGCGCTGCAGGGGTAGGGGCGCGGATTGACGGCGCCCGGCATGCGATGGCGAAACGGGCGTCGTCGAGCGACGCCCCTATACCTTTGGCTCAGACGCGGCCGAGATAACTGCCGTCGGCGGTGCTGATCTTGATGATTTCGCCCTCCTTGATGAAGAGCGGCACGTGCACGATGAGCCCGGTCTCGAGCTTGGCGGGCTTCTGCACGTTGCTGGCGGTGTCGCCCTTGATGCCCTCGGAACTCTCGACGACCTTCAGCGCGACGGTGGAAGGCAGCTCGAGGGTGAGTGGCTTGTCATCGACGAAGAGAACGTCGACCTTACCGCCGGCCGTGAGGTAATTCTTGCTGTCGCCGAGCAGTTCGGCGCTGAGCTCGATCTGGTCAAAGGTCTCCGGGTCAATGAAGGCGAACGCCTCGCGGTCGGCGTAGCTGAACTCGAGGCTCTTCTTCTCGGTCGGCATCACCTCGATGGTGTCGGTCGACGCGAACCGCTGGTCGAGCGCCTTGCCGTAGCGCAGATTACGCATCTTCACCTGCACAAAGGCGCGGAGATTGCCCGGCGTACGGTGCTGGGTCTCCATGACGAGATGCGGCTCGCCGTTGAACTTGATGACTTGGCCTTTGCGGATGTCGTTGGCTGCGGGCATGGCGGGAGGATCTTGCGGGGTGGGTTTTGAGTGCGGAAGGTTGAGAGTGGGGAACGGGGGGAACCGCTGTCAAGCCGCGGGCGGGACGGGGTTTCACTGCGCTTGGTTCAAAATCGTTTTCGTTCTCTTTCTCATTCCTCGCTCCCGGGATGGTGTCCGGAGGGAGAAAGAGAACGAAGAACGAGAACGATTTTGGCGCGCAGGCCCGGTTTGTCACATCGCGCTTGCGCTCCATGGCGCGGGTTGCCGAGATTAGGTGCAACACCCTATGAAGCAACGCACCCTTGCGCGCGAAGTCTCGATCAGTGGCAGCGCGCTGCACACCGGAGAGGCGGTCACGCTGACCCTGAAGCCGGCGCCGTTTGACCATGGGGTGGTGTTCAAGCGCATCGACCTGCCGGGTTCGCCCGAGATCAAGCCGCGCATCGACCTGGTCACCGACCTTGTCCGCGCCACGACCATCCAGAGCGGCCACGCCAAGATCCACACGGTCGAGCACGTCCTCAGCGCGCTGCATGGGTGCGGCGTGGACAACGTGGTGGTGGAAATGAGCGCGTCCGAGCCCCCGATCATGGACGGCTCCGCCCGGCCTTTTGTAAACCTGATCCTCCAGGGCGAACCGGTGGAGCAGGACAAGGAGCGGGAGTATTTCACGCTCGACGAGCCGGTCTCGGTCACGAAGGGCAACTCCTCGATCATCGCCCTGCCGTCGGACGAGTTCAAAATCTCCTGCACCTCGGCCGATGACCGCGGCATCCATACGCAGCACCTCTCGCTGACGATCGATCCCGAGGTCTACATGACGCAGATCGCCGCGGCGCGGACGTTCACGATCTACGAGGACATTGAGGAGCTCATCAAGCTCGGCAAGATCCGCGGCGGCTCGCTCGACTGCGCCATCGTGATCAAGGGTGACAAGATCATCTCGAAGGAGCCGCTGCGCTTCAAGGACGAGTTCGTCCGGCACAAGATGCTCGATATCATCGGCGACGTGCTGCTCCTCGGCCTGCCCCTGAAGGCGCACATCGTCGCCACGCGCCCGGGCCATGCCATCAATGCCGAGCTGACCAAGGCGCTGCACGAGAAGCTCCTCGAGCGGAAAAGGGGCGGGGCGAAAAAGAAGGCCGCCGCGGCGTCGAAGATCGTGCTGGCGACCGAGACCACGCTGGAGATCAAGCGGATCCTCGAGACCCTGCCGCACCGCTATCCCTTCCTCATGATCGACCGCGTGATCGAGTTCATCGGGGCCGACGAGCTGGTCGCAATCAAGAATGTGACGATCAACGAGCCGTATTTCCAGGGCCACTTTCCCGGCGAGCCGGTGATGCCGGGCGTGCTGCAGATCGAGTCGATGGCCCAGGCGGCCGGCATCCTGATGCTGCGCAAGACCTCGAGCGAGGGGAAGACGGCCTTCTTCATGAGTGCCGACAAGGTGAAGTTCCGCCGGGCGGTGCGCCCCGGCGACCAGCTGGTGATCAACGCCAAGCTGACGAAAAACCGCGGCAACAAGATCGGCGTCGCCGAGTGCACCTGCACCGTGGGCGGCAATGTCGTTTCCTCGGGCGAGCTGATGTTCAGCGTCATGGACATGGCCGCCCCGGAGTGACCGCCCGCCCATGGCCGAGCTCATCCACCCGACCGCCATCGTCGAACCCGGCGCCCAGCTCGGGCGCGGCGTCCAGCTGGGCGCCTACGCCTACGTCGGCGGCAACGCCGCGATCGGCGACGGCACGCGGCTGCACCACCACGCGACGGTCGAGGGCAACACGGTGCTCGGCGCCGGCTGCGAGATTTTCCCCTATGCGTGCATCGGCGGCAAGACGCAGGACCTGAAATACAAGGGCGGCGTTACCGGTGTCCGCATCGGCGACCGCAACGTGTTCCGCGAATACGTGAGCGTGCATGCGGCGACGGGCGACGGAAACCTCACGGTGATCGGCTCGGACAACAACCTGCTGGCCTACACGCACGTCGCGCACGACTGCGTGCTCGGATCGCACATCATCATGAGCAACTACGCGGGGCTGGCGGGGCATGCCGTGGTCGAGGACGGCGTCGTGATCGGCGCCTACGGCGCGGTGCACCAGTTCTGCCGGCTGGGCACGCATGCGATGCTCTCGGCCTGCGCGAAGCTCGTGCAGGACCTGCCGCCGTTCTTCATTGCCGACGGTTCCCCCGCCACCGTGCGCGCGCTGAATCGCGTCGGGCTGGAACGCAACGGGTACACGCCCGCGCAGATCGAGCGGGTGAAGCAGATCCACCGGATTCTTTACCGCGACGGGCTCAACCGCACCCAGGCGCTGGAAAAGCTCGCGGCGCAGGAGGAAGCAGCCAGCGCCGAGTTTGCGCGGATGCTGGAGTTTGCCCGCCAAAGCGAACGCGGCCTGGCCCCGGCCGGAAGCTGACCCGCCGCGGTGCGGGTGCGCGGGACTCAATAAACCACGAAGGCACCAAGCGCACGGAGGCCGGGCTGGCCACCGGAAAAACGCGTTTCACCCTTCTGGTTCAGCCGGGACTATGCAGTTGAACCGCCAGCGATCAGTGCAGTAGCCGAGGTCACGAGGCTGGGTTTGGCGACTCACCTCAAACCGGTCTCCTCACGTCGGCTGCTACCGGCGACTGCATCATCCCGGCTCAGTTGACGCGAAAGTCGCCCTGTTTCAGCGGAAAGAGCGGATGGCCCAGCCGCTGCGAGCTCACCCGCTCGAGTTCCAGCGCGACCGTGTGGTTGTGCGTGACGAAACGCAGGAACTCGAGGCGCGGGATGCTCAGGCAGCGCGTGTCCAGCTGCGCGGTGATGGTGGCATTGGGCGCGCTGTTCTGCATCAGGCCGATTTCGCCGAAGAACTCCCCGGCGTGAATCTGGGCCAGCCGGCGGGCCCGGCGGCTGACCTGCGCATCGCCCTGGAAAATAATGAAGAAATCCTGCACGCTCTGGCCTTCGACCAGGATAGAATTCGCGGCGGGGTAGTCGGTGATCACGGACAACCGCGCGAAACGCTCGATAGCCTGGAGATGCCAGTTCTGGCAGAGTGAAATTCTCCGGAGGAAGGGCAGCTTCAGCACCACGTCCGTGAGCAAGGGCCGCTGAATGCGCTGGGCGAAGATCGCCTCGGCTGTCGCCCGGTCCACCGTGAGCAGCGTGAGCGGGGTCAACGACCGCAGGCGGTAGTCCGGGAACTTGGGGTCGGCGAGGTCGTGGAGCCCGATGACATCGCCCTCGCTGAGGACCTGGACCTCGACCGTCCGCCCGGTGGACAGTTCGCGGCGCACGCTGACCTTGCCGCTCGCGATCAGTGAAACATGGGTGGGGACCCGGGAATGCTCCGCCAACGATTTCCATGGGCCGTGGCGCGTGATGGCCATGGCCCGCACCAGTTCCTGGCGCTGCGGCGGGAGCAACACGGCGAACAGGGGGGAGGCCGCCACCGCCTTGGCGCGGGTGGATTCGTCCAGGATCATCTTGCCCCCGCCAAACCAGCGCGCGCGCCACCGGCGCAGGGTGTTGCGCCGCGCCCGTGCGCGTTCGCGGGTGAAATGATAAATCTCCCAGCCCGCATAACCCGCGGCGAGCGCCAGCAGGGAACCGCCCATCCCCAGTGAGATTCGCGTCCCGTTGACCGCCCAAAACGTGAGACTCCACGGCGGCGTTTCGGTCAGCCGCGCGCTCCAATAGATGATGGCCAGCGTCTAGATCACGCCATAGCCGAGCCTTGCCCATGTGGTCGACTGCCGGAGCGCGCGGCTCAGGAGCTGCACGCGGGCCCTGGGCCGCCGGTTGAACGGAAAGACATAGGCTTGTTCCGCATCGCTCGGGCCGCGCTGGCGGCCGGCATGGATGAGCGCGGCCAGGCGCCCGCCGAAAAAGGGCCGCAGCGTGAGCATCAACCCGATGATGGGGAAGAACGCCCATTCGGGACGATGCCAGGACAGGATTCCCGCAGTGGTGGCGAGCAATGTGGGCCGGGCCAGGCCGACCGCCACCTGCGCCTTCATCGGCAGCATGATCGCATCGCTTGCGTCCGTCGTGAAACACGGGGGCAGCGCCAGCCACCGCCACCGCGGGCGGTAGACCTCGCCGCCGCCACCGCGGACCATGCAGGCCGCGAGGAACGCACCCGCGCTGAGCGCCGCGCTCAAGGACACTAGGCCGCCCAGTCCAGCGCCCAACGACGAGGGCCATTGCGGGCGGAAGCCGAGCGTCAGGATCATCCCCACGCAGAAAAGAACGATCAGCGGCCGGGCGAGCACTTCCGGGCGAACCGTCCAGTGCCAGTCGTGCGCCCGCACCAGGGCGGGCCCCGCTCCCGGTTCCAGCAGGATATGCGCGTGCAACGCCTTCAGGATGAGCTCGAAGAATTCACCGAGGGGCAGGCACTGCCGCTCCTGAATGGCCTCGCCGAGCACGGCGGGCACGGTCCGGGGCTTTTCAAACAGCTTCAGGATCGTCCATTGCTCGCGCGTCACGCGCAGATAGGTCTTCGCCGGGACGTTCTTGATCACCAGCAGGCCGTCGATCTTTTGGCTGAGTTGGAATTCGGGTGGCAGGCACAGGGTTTGGGCCGAAAGGATGAGATTGAGGTCCATGGCGGCAGCAGGGCTCAGCGGATGGGCTGGTCGTCGGCCAGCGCCTCCTGGACGGCGGTGACGAGGTCACCGTTGGAAAACGGCTTGGACAGAAAGCGGTGCTCGCGCATGTCGGTGGGCCACCAGGACAGATCGGTGAGATGCCCGCTGATGAGGATGACCTTGAGCTTTGGAACCCGCGTGAGCATCCGGCGCGTCAATTCCAGCCCATCGATCCGCGGCATCATGACATCGCAGATGAAGACGGCGGGCGGATGTTTTGCGGCCTTGAGGGCGGCCAAGGCCTTTTCGCCGCTGTCGGCCAGGAACGTGGTCCAGCCCTCGGCCTGGAGGATGGTCTCGATGAGGTTGAGCAGGGCTGCTTCGTCGTCAACGATCAGGATCCAAGGCGTCGCTGCGGGCGGAGGAACGGGCGCTAAAGAGGAAAATGGTGGCTCCATGAAAGGTGTCGGTCGCGATACGCGCAAAAGGCCTGCGCGCATTCACTGACCATTTCCACGGGGCTTAGCCTTACCCTTCGGCGGGGAATAACACTAACCTGCCTATGACATTGGCCCGCGAACTTCTTGCGTCGAATTTACCCGCGATTGTCGGCCCATTTACGCAACCTGACGGAAAAAATACCCCGCCCGGCTCCCTCCATGGAACGACGAATAAGGGCTGTTTCCTGATAGCTGAGCCATCGTGATGCCGATAGCAACCGACGTGAGAAGGCTGGGTTTGCTGACTCACCTCAAACCAGCCTCCTCACGTCGGCTGCTACCCGCGGCTGCATGGACCCCGCTTATAGAGTCTTGCGCATCAGACTGGCGAAGGTGCCGGACCTCTTCATGAGTTTAATGCGCGAACCTCAATGGAGGATGCTCGCAATCTACTTTTTCTTGTAGACGGTGGCCGGATCGAAGAGGCGCTGGGCGGCGAATTCGAGCTTGAGGGACGCGTTGTCGCCGGCGTTTGCCCCCGGGGCCACCTTGCGGTAGAAACAGGACTTGTAGCCGTTGTGGCAGGCCGCGCCGGCCGAGCCGGTCTGGTCGACCTTGATCAAAATCACGTCCTGGTCGCAGTCGGTCAGGACATCCTTCACGACCTGCACATTGCCGGATTCCTCGCCCTTGACCCAGATTTTGTTGCGCGACCGGCTCCAATAGGTGGCTTTTTTCGTCTTCAGGGTGTGCGCGAGCGACTCGGCGTTCATGAACGCGAACATCAGGACCTCGCCGCTGGTCGCATCTTGCGTGATGCAGGGGATCAGGCCGTCGGCGCCGAATTTCGGCTGCAGGGTGGTGCCGAGCTCGACCTCGGCGGTCGTGGTGCGGGCGGGAAAGACGAAGGAGGACATGGGAAGGGAGAGGTTAAAGGCAGATGTACCTTAACAGGAAGTTGGATTTGGGCCACTGATTACACAGATGGGCACAGATGGAAGGAACACAGCATGGACTGGATGCACGGGTTTCTATGTGTGCCCATCCGTGCAATCCGTGGCCAAAAAATTCCTCAGCCTTGGGCAGCGCCCAGTTTCCGCAGGTAATCGTAGGTGTAAAGCCCGCTGCCGTGGCCGTCGCTGAACGTAAAGCGCACCGCATAATTTCCGACCTGCTCCCAACCGGTCACCGCCACGCCGTCGAAATTCCGCGGCCCGTGGCCACCATGCTGCTGGCCGAAGATGTCACGTTCCCCCTGGGTTTCCGCGCTGGGCGAGGCGGCGCGGAGCCGGGCGAAAGGCAGGTAGCTTTCCGCGCCGTCATCCCAGGCAATGGCGACCTCAGAGCCGACGATCTGGATATTGGTGGGGGCGTGCACGGGGTCGGGGCCGAGCTAGGTGCGATCCCGGGTGGAAGGACAGCAAATTTATGCGCCTGTCCCGTTGCCAAACCGGAAGGCGCGGGCAGCGTGATGCCATGAGCTCGCAAAACGATCCGGCGCTGCCGCACATTGTCGTGGTGGGGGCTGGATTTGCGGGCCTGAATTTTGTGCACGGCCTGCCGGCGGGGCTGGCGCGGATCACGGTGATCGACCGGCAGAATCACCACCTTTTCCAGCCGCTGCTTTACCAGGTGGCGACGGCGGGCCTCTCGGCCGTGGACATTGCGCAGCCCGTGCGCGCGATCTTCGGGGCCCGGCCGAATTTCGCCGTGATCATGAGCGCGGTGACGGGCTTCGACCTGGCCGGGCGCCGGGTGCTGCACGAGCGCGGGACACTGGAGTACGACTACCTGGTCCTCGGGGCGGGCGGGCAGACCAGCTATTTTGGGCATCCCGAATGGGAGCAATTCGCCCCCGGGCTCAAGACGCTCGACGATGCGCTGCGCATCCGGCGCCAGATTCTCAGCTCGCTGGAACATGCGGAAACCGAGCCGGACCCCGTGAAACGGGACGCCGCCATGACGATTGTGGTTATCGGTGGCGGCCCGACCGGGGTGGAGCTGGCGGGGGCGTTTGCCGAGCTGACGCGCACGGTCCTCAACCAGGACTTTGACCATATCGACCCGGCCAAGGTGCGGGTTCTGCTCATCGAGGGAAGCCCGCGGGTGCTCGCGACCTATCCCCCGGAGCTGTCGGCGAGCGCCCAGCGCCAGCTGGAGAAACTCGGCGTCGAGGTGCGCACGGCGACGCGGGTGGAAATGGTCCGGGCGGGGGAGGTGGTCGTGGGCGGACAGACGATCCGCGCGGACAATATCATCTGGGGCGCCGGGGTGGCGGCGGTGCCGATCGCGCAGAAACTCGGGGTCGAGACCGACCGCGCGGGGCGGGTGAAAATCCTGCCCGACCTGAGCGTGCCGGGACATCCCGAGGTCTTTGCCCTCGGCGACATGGCGACGCTGGTCGACATCAACGGGGTCACCGTGCCCGGGGTCGCGCAGGGCGCGATGCAGATGGGGCGGCACGCGGCGAAACTGATCGAGCGGGAATTGCGCGGCGAGAAACCTGGCCCGGCTGGCCGCGAGCCCTTTGCCTATCGCGACAAGGGCTCCATGGCGACCATCGGCCGCTCCTCGGCGGTGGCCGACATCCACGGCCTGAAACTGACAGGATTCCCCGCCTGGCTGGCGTGGCTGGGCGTGCATCTGCTCTTTCTGGTCGGATTTCGGAGCAAGTTCTCGGTCCTCACCCAATGGATCTATTCGTATTTCACCTACAAGCGCGGCGCGCGCATCATCACGGGATTGTCCGGCGAAAAATCAGCAGGCTCGGCCTGAGCCGAACCGATCAGTCGCCAGTAGCAGCCGAAGTGAGGAGGCTGGTTTGAGGTGAGTCACCAAACCCAGCCTCGTGACCTCGGCTACTGCACTGATCGCTGCGGTTCAACTGCATCGTTCCGGCTGAGCTGAAATTATCGCGCCCCCGATACCGCTGGTTGGCCTGAACAAGACGGCGAGCTGGTGTTCGGCAGGGTAGTCTTACAACAATGTCAGAGGTGAAAATTCGTTGCAGGGGGTATCATGCGCAAATTTTCTAACCATGCAGCTCCCGTTCATCCACATTCCTGGTTCATCGGGGCACTCATTATGCCCCGCCCAAAACAGATCCCGAGATAGATTGCATGAAGGTCCGTCTTTTCCCCTCTTAGGGACAACTCGCGCGACCGGCCAAGGCCCGTGTCACGGCCGGGGAATCCCGTTTCACCCTTACGTTTGCCCAGCAGTCACCCACCAGCCGTGAACACCACGAACCCAATTACGCCAGCCTCCCGCATTCTCGTCGTCGAGGACGAGGCCAAAACCCGCGCTTCCCTGCAGGAAGGCTTGCAGCTGGAAGGATGGAGCGTGAAGACGGCCGCGACCGGCGACGAGGCGATCAGCGTGCTCGACGGCGAGATCTGCGACCTGGTGGTGCTCGACTGGATGCTGCCGGGGCGCGACGGCCTCGAGGTGCTGATGCACCTGCGCCAGCGCGGCAAGCAGACGCCGGTCCTGATGCTGACGGCCCGCGAATCGGTGGATGATCGCGTGGCCGGCCTTGAGAGCGGGGCCGATGATTACCTGGCGAAGCCGTTCGCCTTTGCCGAATTGGTGGCGCGGAGCCGGGCGCTCCTTCGCCGCGTGGCAACCGGCGGGGGACATCTGCTGCGCTGCGGCGACTTGCAGCTGGATACCAAGGCCCGCATGGCCATGCGCGCCGGCCGGCAGATTCCGCTGACGCCCCGCGAGGTCGACATTCTCGAATACCTGCTGCGCTACCAGGGCCAGATCGTGACGCGGGAGATGCTGGAGCGCGACATCTGGAAACAGTCCAGCCGGTTCTCCTCGCTGGATAACGTGATCGATGTCCAGATCATGCGGCTGCGACGCAAGGTCGACGGCGAGGGAGCGGGGAAACTCATCCAGACCCACCGCGGGCAAGGTTACCGCCTGGCAAAGGAAGCGGAGTGAGCAAATGGTGGCAGGGGCGCACGCTGCGCTTTCGCCTGGCCCTCTGGTACGCGGTGGTGGGCACGCTGCTGCTGGCGGCGTTCAGTTCCACGCTTTATTTTTATGTGCTGGAGCGGATGGCACTACCGCTCGACCACGAGCTGCGCCAGGATCTGGTGGAAATCGAGGCCCGGCTCAGGGTGCAGCCGGATGGCCAGGTGCTTTGGGATGGAAAAGCGGTGCAGTCCGGTGCCTTTCTCAACTGGCCGCACCCTTGGCTGGAATTGTGGGATGCCGACGGACACCTCGTCCGCCGGCTCTGGCCGCTGGAGGACGCCCGGCTGGACCAGCTGCCCATGGCCCCGACGAAGGATCACCAGGCAATCTCGGTTTTCAATGTCACCACCGAACTCCCGCTGCGCGCCCTCACCGTGCCCTTTGACGGGCCGAATGGCCGCCCCGGCTGGATGCTGCGCGTGATGCGCATCCACAAGTCCGCGGACGATGCCCTGAGTGCCCTGCTGCTCATCATCATCGTCGCGTTGCCCATCGTGGTCACCCTGCTGGTGCTCGGGGGCTACAGCGTGACCCGCCGCTGGCTGAAGCCGCTGGACGACATGGTGGACGAAGCCAACCGCATCACCGCGGAGGATTTCGACCGGCGCCTGCCGGTCAACAATCCCCACGACGAGATGGGCCGGCTGGCCACGGGCTTCAACGTGACGCTGGACCGCCTGGAAAAATCGTTTGTGACCCTGGACCGTTTTGTAGGCGACGCCTCGCACGAGCTGCGCACGCCGCTCACCACTTTGCGCAGCGTGGGCGAGGTCGGACTCAAGCGCAGCCGCACCGAGGAGGAGTACCGGGAAATCATCGGGAGCATGCTGGAGGAGGCCCAGCGCCTGCAGGTCCTCGTGCAGCGACTGCTGGAGCTGGCGCGGGCCGAGGGCGGGCAGGAAAAAGTCCATCACAGCCTGATCCACTTGGACCGGTTCGTCGTCGATTGCGTGGGCGAACTCGGTATTCTCGCGGAGGACAAGCAGCAGCGGATCGTTTTTGAAACGGTGGACTGCAATATCGTGACGGATCCCTTCGTTCTCCGGCAGGCCTTCAAAAATCTCGTCGACAATGCCATCAAGTACAGCCCGGCAGGCGCGAAGATCAGCGTCCGGGTGGAGCGGGCGGAAAACGGCTGCCGGGTGACCGTCGCGGATGAAGGCCCCGGCATTGCCCCGGAACACCGGCCCTACATCACCGATCGTTTTTTTCGGACCGACAGCTCGCGCGATCGCAGCAAGGGCGGATTCGGGCTGGGATTGGCGCTGACCAACGCCTACATGGGCGTCCTCGGCGGCAGGCTCGAGTTCCAGCCGGTGAAGCCGCACGGCAGCAGCTTCAGTCTGATCCTGCCCGGCGCGTGATGCGGGAGGGTGGGCGATAGCACGCGGCTGGATTCAAACCTCCGAATCCGCGTCCTGAATCCCGCGTAGGAGGTCGTGCAAGGTGAGCACGCCGGACAACTCGCCCGAGGCTTCGTCGCCGAGGCAAAGGAAGTGCTCCGCCGATTCCAGCAGCGCTTTTTCAGCCTCGCGCACGGGCGCCTTCGGCGAAAGCCATTTCGCCGGGGCGACCACCGGTGCCGTGCCCCGGGCAATCGCCTCCTCCAGGTGCCGGCGGGTCACCACCCCGGTCACCCGTCCGCCATGGCGCAGCGGGAAGCACTGGTAGGGATGCGCCGCCAGCAGCGCGCCCAGCGCCGCCGGGTCCGCCGCCTCGACGACGACCGGGCGGAAGCTTGCCATCGTCGCCGCGGGGGTTTGCCGCCAGCGCCTGAGATCGCGGGGCGGCATGAGATTCTCAAGGTGCACGCCGTCCTGCTCCAGGATGGCCTCGTAGAAATTATGCCTCAGCAGCGGCCGGGCCACGGCCTGGCTCACCAGCGTGGCCAGCATGAGGCCCGGCACGACGGAGAAGTTGTGCGTCATCTCGAAGAGAATGAGAATCGAGGTGAGCGGGGCCCGCACGAGCGCACCCAGGGTCGCGCACATGCCGACCAGCATCAGCATGATTTGATCGTCCGGCGTGAGCGGCAGCCACGGCGCCGCCACGCCCGCGACCGTTGCGCCGACGGTGGCGCCGAGAAAGAGCGACGGCGCAAAGATGCCGCCGAGACCACCCGTGCCGTAGGCGGTCACGGTGGCGGCAAATTTTGCACCCAGCAGCACGAGGGCGAGCAGCCACGGGAAATTGCCACGCAGGATCTCGGAGAGATCCTGGTAGCCGAGACCGAAAACGCCCAGCCGGCCCGACCACAGCCATACGCCCGCACCGAGGACCCAGACCGCGAGCCCGCCGATGGCCGGCCGCAGCCAGAGGGGAACCGCGGCCCACCGGCGGGAACGTCCCCGGATCCCGAGCGAGCAGGCCTGGAAGGCGACGCCCACCAGCGCCGCGAGCGCCGCCACGACGGGGGCAACCGCGTAGCCGATCCAGCGGGCGTCCCCGTTGACCGTCACGGCGAACGCCGGCTGCGGGCCGTTGATCGCGTGGACCGCGAAGGCGCCCATGATCGCCGCCAGCACCACGCCGCTGAGCACGCGGCTGTTCATGTCGCCGATGATTTCCTCCAGCACAAACGTGATGGCCGCCAGCGGCGTGTTGAACGCGGCGGCGAGTCCCGCGGCCGCACCGGCCGCACAGGGTTCGCGCCGCTGCTGCTTTGCCGTGCCCATCAACCCGCTGAGGCCGGAGCTGAGCGCGCCCCCGAGTTGCACGCTCGGCCCCTCGCGCCCGAGGCTCACGCCACTGCCGATGCTGAGCGCGCCGCCGGCGAACTTGACCGCGGCCACCCGCCAAGGGACATAGCCGAAATCCTTCCAGAAAGCGGTCTTGAGCTGCGGAATGCCGCTGCCCGCCGCCTCCGGGCAGACCTTTGCGATCAGCCAGCCGCAGATCAGGCTCGCTCCGATCACCGTGACGAAGCTGCCGATGACAAACGTAGTGCGGTCGGCCGAGGCCAGCCGGCCGAGCGTGCCGTGAAAGATCCGGTCGGTCAGCGCGCTGAACAGGACCGCGGCCAGCCCGGCGGCAAGGCCGAGGAGGCAGTCCCGCGCGATTTGCAGCGCGACGGGCGCCCGCCGGGACCAGGCCGGCGGCCAGCAGCGGGCGAAAAATTCAGCAAGTCGGTTCATGGTTTTTAGAGCAGGACAAAACCCAGGCCAACGATGAGCGTCGGGGGCAGGGCGGCGGCAGCGAGCTTCAAAGGAGCCACGCCGCCGGGAAAATAGCGGCCGAGGATGGCCTGGCCGGCGGGATTGGGCGCGTTGGCGATCACCGTGAGCCCGCCACCGGTCACCGCGCCGGCAACCACCGCGTATTTCAACGGATCGGTGAAGCCCGGCACCAGCGAGGCGAGATAGGTGATGGCCGCATTGTCATTGAAGGCGGTCAGCAGGGTGGCACTGACAAAAAGCGGTCCCTGCTGCAGCCGGCTGAGGATCGGCTCGATCCACCACGCCTGCAGCCCACCGTGAATGACCAGCCCGGCGAGGAAGAAACCGACCAGGACAGGCGACCGAAGGTCCACGGGGTTCTGGTGGTGGGCCGTGGCCTGGGCGAACGCCAGGAAGAAAAGGAAGGCCCCGATGAACATCGCCGGGTGGTGTGCCTGCCAGACGGTGAAGGCGAGGAAGCCGAGATGCACCTGCGTGATCCAGGCCGGCACCGGTTTCCGCGGGCGTTTCTCCACGAGCCGTTCCGGGGGCGCGACGAGTTTCGCCAGCTCGCGACGGAAGACGGCATAGTAGGCGAGCGTCGCCACGAGGATGCCCAGCGCCGCCTTCCAGCCAAAATTAACCAGCATATGGAGCAGGCCCCAGTGCCAGGCCCGCGCGACCATGATCACCGGCGGCGCAGCGAAATGCGTGAGCGTTCCGCCCACCGAGATGTTCACGAAGAGCAAGCCCAGCGTGGCATAGCCCAGTCGCCGGCTTGGCTTCAGCTCATAGAACTGCCGGGCCAGCAGCAGCGCGGCGATGGTCATGGCCGCCGGCTCGGTGATGAACGAGCCGAGCAGGGGCGCAACGAGCAGGATCGTGAGCCACCACGCTCCCGGCGTCCCCCGGCCCAGGCCCGCCACCGTGCGCAGGCAGCGCTCCGCGAGCCCGAGCACCGGGCGCGTCGCCGCGAGGGCCATCACGATCACCACGAAGAGCGGCTCCGTGTAACTCACCTGCCCGCTGACATAGCCGACGACCGCATCCCATCCCTTGAACCACGTGATTGCGCCCGCGAGCACCACCACCCAGAGGCCAAACACCGCCTCCACCTCGCCAAGGAAATGCAGCACCTGCGCGGCGAAACTCACCTCCGCTCCCTCGCCATCGGCCCGGGGGCCGGTGGATCGCGCACCGCGGTTCAGCCGGGCCTGGTGCCGTTCCTCGACCTCGTCCGCCCAGTGCCGGATCCGGGCGGCCAGAAAGGTGTGGATGATGGCGCAGACAAAGATCACGAGCGCTGCGAGGTTGACCGGATCGACCGTCGCCCGGTGGACCAGCACGGCCCACAAGCCCGCGCCGGCGGGTTCCTGATACGAATCAAGAGGGATGGGCAGCGCAGCGGCGGCTGCGCCGAGGCCAACCTCGCCGATTCCCGCGGACACCATCGCGACCAGTCCCGGCGGGACCAATGACATTGGATCGATCAAGGCGGAAAGCGAAAACTTCGGACCGGACGAAGGCAACCAGTAGTCCCGAAAATTTTCGGGCGGTGGCCCGCCGGAGCGGAGCCGGTCATGGATGCGTGACACCGGGCACCGTCGTGCGCCAGGATATTTCTTAACGACGGCACAGCGGGCCATTCGCCGGGTCCGTTAGACCAGACCAACTCATGAAGCCAAAAATTGAATCGGATGATTTCCGTGTGCTGCCGGGAAAAAAGGTTGATTTGAAGAAGTGGCCGACAGCGGTGCGGCCCTTCTACAAGTCCTCGCACCACTACGAAAAGATTCTCGCCGAACACGTCGGGGAATTGAGCAAGCGGCAGAATCTCCTCTATGCCCACAACCGCTATTCGCTCCTGCTGATTTTCCAGGCGATGGATGCCGCGGGCAAGGACGGCGCCATCAAGCACGTGATGTCGGGCGTCAATCCCCAGGGCTGCCAGGTGTTCAGCTTCAAGCACCCGAGCGCGGAGGAGCTGGACCATGACTTCCTCTGGCGCACGACGCGCTGCCTGCCGGAGCGCGGGAAGATCGGCATCTTCAACCGGTCGTATTACGAGGAGGTGCTGATTGTCCGCGTGCACCCCGAGATACTCCGGGGCGAGAACCTGCCCGTGGAAACGCTGCAGGGAAAAAACCTCTGGCGGGAGCGCTATGAATCCATCGCGGGCCTGGAAAGGCATCTCGTGCGCAACGGCACGCGGGTCATCAAGTTTTTCCTCCACCTGTCGAAGGAGGAGCAGCGCCGGCGTTTCCTGGCGCGCATCGACAACCCGGACAAGAACTGGAAGTTCAGCCAGTCGGACATCGCGGAGCGCAAGCGCTGGAAGGACTACATGAAGGCGTACGGGGAGTGCCTGGGCGCGACGAGCACCAAGGCCGCCCCGTGGTATGTCGTCCCGGCCGACGACAAGGCGAACGCCCACCTCATCGTTTCGCAGGTCATCCTCGATACCCTCGATGCCTTGCCGATGAAGTACCCCCGGACGGACAAGGAGCAGCGCGCGGGGCTGCAGACGATCCGGAAGCAGCTCGAGAAATAAGCAAGCGGCCCGGGCCGGAATCATGCATTCGAACTGGCGCGGCTGGTGTGGCAGCCGAGGTCACGAGGCTGAGTTGGATGACTCACCTTAAACCAGCCTCGTCACGTCGGCTGCTGCGCTGAACGGCATGGAGTCAGCTAAGGCCCGGGCGCGAGTTTGGCCTGCAGCGAGGGGCTGCTCGGAAACAAGGATGCGCCGCGCACCCACACTTGCCGGGCATTGTCCGGCTGGCCGGCCTTGAGATATTGTTCGCCCAGCAGCACGTAGGTGGCGGCGAATTCCGGCCGCGGTGCCATGGTCTCCTGAAGCTGGATCAGGTCGCTGAACCGCTGGACCACTTCGGCACCCTTGTTCAAGTTGTCCGGCCAGCGCGCGAGGGCGGCGGTCTTGTAGAAACCCGCCTCCCAGTTGGCCGGATCCAGCTTCAGGGCCGCGTCGAAGCTCTGGTCGGCTTTCAACCCGAGGATCGCATGGTCCCGGGCATCCTCGACCGTGTCGATCTTGTAGAGATAGGCCTCGCCCAGCGCCGTGGGATATTCGGGCGCAGTCGGATCGCCGGCCGCCCGCCGCTCGAGGTCCGTGATGACCTGGTCCAGCCGGCCGTCCTGGCGCAATTGGGCCCACATTGCGCGCTTTTGCTGGAGACCGGTCTGACGGGAGAGAAGCAACTCGATGGTCTGGCGGAGCGGGTCAGGCAATTCCATCTTAGGCTCGACGGGAGTCGGGGGCGCGACCGGGCTTTCAGTCACCGTGGTGCGCGACCCGGGCACGCTGGGACTCTGCTTTGTTGCTCCCGGGTCATCGGGCGGGGAGGGAGGCGCCACCGTAACCGAGTCACGCGACAGCGCAGCGGCCGGTTGCGAGGGCGGAGGCGTCGGCCCGCCCGGTCGCGTCGCCCAAAACACGACCCCGCCGACGACCCCGAGGCCAATGAGACCGATGATCAGTCGTTTCATCATGAAACAATCCTGATCAGATTTTGAAGCCGTCGGCTCAAGGCATTTTTGCGCGAAAGATCCCGGCAAACTGGGCGAGCTCGTCGGCGGGAATTTCCGACACGGCGAGAAAGTTGAAGCCAGCCTGCGACCAGGATTCGGCATGGTAGCCGCTGCGCTCGGCTTGGCGCACGGCGAGGGCGCCACCGGTGGCGGGCCAGATGAAGAGGTTGATAGCGTGCTGGCGGCGATGGAAGACGAGGGCCGCGGCCGGCCCACCGCCGATCGTTTCCAGCCGGCCGCCGGCCAGCGGAAAGCCATCCGTAGCGAGATCGGTGACGGGTGGCGAGAAGGCGAGCTTGCCGGCGAACCACGGCTTCACCGTGTGCTGGTCGGTCGAGGTGACATCGGTGAGGTGGCCGGCCTGCAGCGAGCGGATGTGATCGGAGACGGCGTCGTCCACCAGGAGATCCGCCCGGGCCCGGGCGTGGCCCCACGCGTAACCGGCGAAGAGGACGAACGCGAGGGTGGCGGCGAGTCCGGTGATGCTCCAGATGGGCCAGAGCAGCGGCGAACGGCGCGGGGCCGGCCGCCGGGCTGGACCCGGTGCGCCCTCGGCCCGCAACGTGGCGCGGATTTTTTCCGTGAGCTGCGGCGGCGCGGTGAAGCGCGGCAGCGATTCGCGCAGCGCGGTGTGGCGCGCGCGCAAACTGGCGGCGCGGCGCGCGCAGTCCGGACAGGTCCGCAGGTGGGCCTCGAGCTCGAGCTGGTGAACGAGGTCGAGCTCGCCGTCGGTGCCGGCCTCGAGGAGGCGGTGGGTTTCGTTACAGTCCATGGCTTGGCTCCTTTCCCGCGAGCGCGAGCAGCTCGGTCTGCAGTTTCCGGCGGGCGCGGGCGAGGCGGGACATGACCGTGCCGACGGGAATCTCCGCGACGGCGGCGATCTCGCGGTAGGCGAGACCCTCGAGCTCGTGCAGGACGATCACCTCGCGAAATTCGGCGGGGAGGCGGTCGAGCGCGTCGCGGAGCTGTGCGCTCTTGACCTCGTGCCACGCGAGCGCGTTGGCCTCTCCCGGGTCGTGCATCGAGCCATGCGCTTCGTCGTCGAAGGTCTCCGCCACGGGCTCGCGGCGGTTCCGGCGCAGGTGCGAGTAACAGACGTGGCGCACGATCGTGAGCAGCCACGCGCGGCCGTCGCCGCCGCGGAAACGGTCGAAGGCGCGGTAGGCGCGCAGGCAGGCCTCCTGCACGGCGTCCTCGGCGTCGGGCCCGTCGCGCAGGAGCCAGCGCGCCAGATTGTAGGCGGCATCGAGGTGAGGCAGCATGAGTTGTTCGAAAGTCGGCGGCACGTGGGGTGCGGAGGCTTCCATCTGGATGATAACGCCGGCGGGGGCCGTTTTATTCCCGTAATCGCGGAAAAGTTTTTTTCCGCGCAACGCCGGAATATTCCCGGCGCGCCGGGAGTATTCAATGGCAAAGGGCCGTTGCGCCCGCGCTCCGCGAACAACCTGAAAACATCCGTACATGAATAATCACATCGTCCACGACCACAGCAACGACGGGATCGACCGCCGCGGCTTTCTGAAATGCATGGCCTGGGCCGGCACCGGCGTGCTCTGGACTATCGACGGCGGCATCCTCAGCTCCCGCGCCCTCGGCCAGGCCATCGCCCCGGCCCTGCCGGCGGGCACGCTGAACTTCGTGCAGATCAGCGACAGCCACATCGGGTTCCAGAAGCCTGCGAACATGGACGTGGCGGCGACGTTTCGCGAGACCATCGCGCGCATCAATGCGCTGCCGGTCGCGCCCGAGTTCATCCTGCACACGGGCGATCTCACGCACCTGGCGGAGGCGGAGGAATTCGACCAGCTCGGGCAGATGCTGAAGAACTGCCGCACCCGGCAGGTGTTTTATGTGCCGGGCGAGCACGACATCCTCAACGACAACGGCGCATTGTATCGGGAGCGTTTCGGCCAGGGCACGCGCGGGCAGGGCTGGTTCAGCTTCGACCAGAAGGGCGTGCATTTTGTCGGGCTGGTGAACGTGCAGGGCGTCACCGAGGGCGGCCTTGGTGTGCTCGGCGGCGAGCAGCTCGACTGGCTGGCGAAGGATCTCGCGCCGCTTTCCGCGGACACGCCGCTGGTGGTCTTCGCGCACGTACCGTTGTGGATGGTTTATCCGCAGTGGGGCTGGGGCACGGACGACGGTACGAAGGCGCTCGCGTTGATGAAGCGCTTCGGCTCCGTCACGGTCCTCAACGGCCACATCCACCAGGCGCTGCAAAAAATCGAGGGCAACATGACCTTCCATACCGCGCGCTCGACGGCGTTCCCGCAGCCCGAGGCCGGCACCGCGCCGAAACCGGGACCGATGGTGGTCGAGGCGGCGAAGCTCCGCTCGTTTCTCGGGCTCACCAGCGTGTCGTACGTCGAGAATCATCCGACCCTCGCCATCGTGGACTCCACGCTGGCCGCAGGCTGAGCCCGCGCCATGGACTCTGCCTACTGGGCGAAGGCGCACGGCGCCGCCACGCATTTCCCATTCGCGCTGACGCTGGTCTCCGGTGCGCTCGACGCGACGGGATTTGCGCTGGCCGGCCGGCCGGTCGTGCGCGACCTGCATGCCGCCGGCTACTGGACGATGTTGCTCGGCGCGCTCGGTGCCGTGCCGGCGGTGGCCTCCGGCTTGCTGATGACTCAGGGCAGCCTGCTCGGTCACGGCGCATTGCGCCTCCACCACCTGTTTGTGTGGCCGGCGTTTGCGCTGCTCGTGGCGCTCGCGACGTGGCGGGTGTCCGTCGGGCGGCGTTCAACCCGGCCGATGTTTGCAGGCTACTTGCTCGCCGTGGCGCTCGCAGCGGGCTTGATGTCCGTCGCGGGCTACTGGGGCGGAGAGATGATGGTCGCGCGTTGAAATGAAAATCTCCGCTGCCATCAAACCATTGGGCTGCGCGGCACTCGCGGCCGTTGTGGCCTTGACGTCCGCCTTCACCCTCGGTGCCGTCCTGCGGCGCGAGGCCACCCGCGATTCGCGGCAGCAGCCGGAGGTGGAACGGTGGCTTGATTCCGGGACGCCGACGTCCGCGGCGCTGGTCGCGCACGGACGGACCTTATTCCTCGACAGCTGCGCCCACTGTCACGGGGCGGACGCGCGGGGTGATGAAGGGCCCGACCTGCACGATGTGCAGGTGAGCGACCGCTACATCGGCAACATCATCACGCACGGAATTCCGCACGAGATGCCGTCCTTCAGCAAGAAGCTGGGCGCACCCGAGATCACCGCGCTCATTGCTTATGTGCGTTCGCTGAAGTGAGGCCAAAGGCCAGGTTGCCCTGCGCCGTTACGTTCCGAGCCTTGGATTGCAGGCCTTCTCCGGCCGTCGCCTCGCCATGACGATGAGCGACCTTGAATCCGTTTCATGCCCCGGTTGGGAGAACGTGGAAAAGCCGCGGCTTTTCAAGCTTCTGAACCCGCGCGATCCCTTCGGAAATTCATTGGGAGGGAGTGGTGAATAACTTTTCAGCATTTTTACAGGTCTTGTCTTGACGCAAGTGGGTGAAAATGGGGAGAAATGGGGCACTTTGGGGCAACTCGGGGCGCACTCCCATGGCTCAACTCGGCAAAACTTTCTATACCGGCCTTTTTCGGCACTCACTCGACGACAAGAATCGGCTTACGATTCCGTCGGTGTGGCGGTATGCGCACGAGGAGAGCGAGACGTTTCTCGCGACACCGCATCCGGACGGGTACATCGCCGTGCTGCCGCCGGCCGAGGTCGAAAAACTTTACGAGAAGGTCGCGCAGAAGGCGCTGACCGACCGCGACGCGCAGGATGCGCTCGCGCGGTTTTTCTCGCAGGCCCTTTCGTTCAGCTTCGACAAGCAGGGCCGCTTCGGCGTGGGCGCCGAGCTCCTGACGCATGCTGACATCGGCAAGGACGCGGTCCTCGTCGGCTCACTCACCAAGTTCGCGATCTGGTCGCCTGTCCGCTGGCAGAAGCTCGAAACCCGCACCGCGGGCGAGCACCTGGGCGACCTCATGCGCCGCATCGGCATCTGATCCCCATGCGCCGAATCGCCCGCATCTCCCCGACGCATATGCCGCTCCTCACGCTATCGACTGTCGGACCCCGCCGCTATTTTCCGGCCTGGATCGAGCCCGAGGACGGCGTGCCCGCCCTCACCGTGGGCCGCACGGTCGTCCTGCCCCGCGTCCGGGCCGCGCTGCCGTTGCGGCGCGTGATCACGGCCGCCCTGACCGTCACCCTGAATCGCAAGACGTCCGATGCGCGCCGCCTGCGTTGAGCCCTCCATGACGTCCGGACACCAGCCGGTCCTGCCCGCCGAAGTGCTGGGCTTCCTCGCGCCGCGGGCTGGCGGGCACTACCTCGACTGCACGTTCGGCGGCGGCGGCCACACGCGGGCGTTGCTCGCGGCCGCGCCCGGCGTGACGGTGGTCGCCCTCGACCGCGACCCGGAGGCGCAGGGCCGGGCTGAGACGCTGCGGGCGGAATTCGGCGAACGCTTTGCGCTGCTCGACCGCGATTTCGGCCGGCTCGCGGACCTGCCGCACGACGGATTTGACGGGATTCTTTTCGACCTCGGGGTTTCGTCGTTCCAACTCGACGACTCCGGGCGTGGCTTCTCCTTCCGGGCCGACGCGCCCGCCGACATGCGCATGGACCCGCGCACCGGCGTGCCCGCCGGCCGCTGGCTGGAGACGGCCACCGAGGAAATGCTGGTGCGCGCCGTGCGAGACTACGGCGAGGAGCCCAACTGGCGCCGCGTGGTCCGTGCCCTCATGGCCGCCCGCGGCACGGAAGCCCTCGCCCGCACGGCGTCGCTCGCGGCCGTGATCGCGGAGGCCATTCCGCCGCGCGACCGGCATGCGTCAAAAATTCACCCGGCAACTCGCGCGTTCCAAGGCATCCGCATCGCCGTCAACGACGAGCTCGGCGCCCTGGAACGCGCGCTGCCGGTTTCATTCGCGAAGCTCCGCGCGGGCGGCGTGCTCGCCGTGATCAGCTTCCATTCCCTCGAGGACCGCATCGTGAAGCAGCTTTTCCGCCGCTGGTGCGGCCAGCCGGAGAACGCCGGCGACAGCCTGCCCCAGGACCTGCGCGTGAAGGTCGCCGAGCCCCTGACCCGCCGCCCCGTGACCGCCGGCGACGCCGAGATCGCGGCCAATCCCCGCAGCCGCTCCGCCAAACTCCGCGCGCTCAGAAAACTCTAGCGCGTCGGCCAACGTTTTCCGCCCTTCGTCCCTTTCCCCCGTCCCAAGGCAACCCGCCATGAACCAGAATCGCACCCACGCCTTCGTGAACCAGCTGCTCGTGTACACGCTGGTCATGATCTGCTTCAGCGGCGGGGTCGGGCTGGGCACGGTCTGGCTGCGGCACCAGATATCCCTCACCGCGAACCGCAGCAAGACGATCAAGGCCCGCATTGCCGATGTGCAGCGCCACCTCGCCGAGACCCAGGCGGCGGTCGAGACCGAGAAGGGGCCCGACAAGCTGAAGCAGCGCAACGCCGAGTGGCGCCTCGGACTGGTGGCCCCGCGCGAGACGCAGGTCAGCCGCGTCAGCCAGGATCCCGTCCAGTTGCTGGCCGCCAAGCAAAACCGGGACATCTTCGCCGATGCGGAGCTGAAGCCGGTGTTGTTCCACCTTCCCGGGAATTGATGATGCCATGTCGAAAGGTTTCACCTCCAGCCCACGAATCGCCCTGCTGGCGGGAGCGATCCTGCTGAGTTTTGCGGGCCTCGCCGTCCGGCTGGTCAGCCTGCACGTGCTCGACCGCGACGTGCTGATGAAGTTCGTCGTCAAGGCCCGCCGCCAGATCATCGTCGATAACGCCAAGCGCGGGGATATCTTCGATGCGCAAGGCCGGCTCCTTGCGACGAGCCGGACCCAGGTGGTGCTCGGGGTGGATCCGCAGGTGCTGCGCCCCGAGGACGAAACCAAGTGGCCGGAGCTCGCGCGCCTGCTCGGCCTGCCGCTGCCGGAGTTGCGCGCAATCCTCACGACCAAGACCCGCAAGGTGGAGCCGCGCCCGCTCGCGGTCGCCGGCCCGGCGGCCATCGTGCTGGCCCTGGGCGCCAATCCGCAGGAAGCCGTCCGTCCGCCCGCCGCTGCGCTGGCCAAACCCGAGGGGCCGCTGGTCTTTAATTTCAAGCCGGCCGTGCCTGGGGACGAAGCGGCCGTTCCGGCGGCTGAGGGTGGGGAGGCCGACGACACCGTGCTGGATGAATCGGCCGACGCGAACGGCTACCGTCTCATTCAGTGGGCAAAGCTCAGCGACCATGTCGACGAGGCCACGAACGACAAGATCACGGCCCTCGGCATCAAGGGGGTCTATGGCGCGCGCGTCTTCCGCCGCGCCTATCCGCACGACGGGCTGGCGGCGCATGTCATCGGCTATGTGAACAAGGGGGGCGAGCCGGCGACGGGCATGGAGGCCTACGCGGACTTTTATCTCCGCGGCCGGAACGGCTGGCGCGAGGGCGAGCGCGACGGCCGCGGGCGGGAGCTGGCGCAGTTCCGCTCGCGCGAGGTGCCGCGGGCCGACGGCTACAACGTGAAGCTCTCGCTCGACTCCAACGTACAGAGCATCATCGAGGACGAACTCGCCGCGATTGTCGCGAAATACCAGCCGCTGAAGGCCACCATCGTGGTGAGCGACCCGCGAACCGGCTTCATCCTCGGTCTGGCCAACTATCCGAGCTACAACCTCAGCGACTACGGCAAGGCCGACCTCGCGGCCCAGCGGAACATCGCCGTGACCGATGTGTACGATCCCGGCTCGGTGTTCAAGATCGTGGCCGCCTCGGGCGCACTGGAGGAACATCTGGTGACACCGACCTCGCCGACGTTCGACTGCTCGATCGACCGGATCGAGTACAAGGGGCTGGTGCGCCGGCTGCCGCGCGAGGACCATGATTTCCAGCGCTTGGACGTGGCGGAGATCATCGCACACTCCTCCAACCGCGGAGCCGCCCAGCTCGCGATGGCTCTGGGCGATCAAAAATTCTACGACTATGCCCGCGCGTTCGGTTTCGGTCAGCAGACCGGTTTCCCCTTGGGGGGGGAAGTCGGCGGCTGGCTCAAGGCGCCGAAGGACTGGGACTCGATGTCCATCACGCGCATGCCGATGGGGCAGTCGGTCAGCGTCACGGTGATGCAGATGCACCAGGCGATGGGTGTCATCGCCAGCGGCGGCCTGCTGCTGCGGCCCCAGATCATCCGCGAGATCAGCGATCCCTCGGGTGAGATCATCGACCATTACGAACGCCCCGCGGTGGTGCGGCGGGTCATTTCCGAGCGCACGGCCCAGACCATGGCGCAACTGCTGATGGGCGTGGCCTCGCCCGAGGGCACCGCCCCGGAGGCGGCGATCCCCAATTTCCAGGTCGCGGGCAAGACCGGCACGACGCAGAAGCTGGTCGACGGCAAGTACTCGGACCGGCACCACGTCGCTTCCTTTGTCGGGTTCTTCCCCGCGAGCCGGCCGGAAATCGCGATTTCCGTGATTGTGGACGATGCGGATGCTCACGCTCCGGGCGGGGTCGCCTACGGCGCGAAAATCGCCGCGCCGGCGTTCAAGCATATCGGCGAGCAGCTCATCCAGTACCGGGATATCAAGCCGGTTTACGAACCCGGGCGCAGCCTGCTGGTCACGGAAGGAGGCCGGCGGTGATCGGCTACCTTTCCCAGAACTATCCACTCATCCATGCCTTTGCCCCCCGCGCGCGCGGGGCCACGCGTGGTGAAACCGTCGTTCGCAACCGAATTTTCAAAATGGCCCCCAAACTTTCCGATTTCATCCACGAAGACGAGATCATCGCCGTGCGGGGCTCGCTCGACCGCCCGATCTCGGGCCTCGTGATGGACAGCCGCCGCGTGGTCCCGGGCAACCTGTTCTTCGCCCTGCCCGGGCTCCGCACCGACGGCACCTCGTTCATCGACGAGGCGGTCAACCGCGGCGCCGTCGCGGTCATCACTTCCCGGCTGTCGGTCAGTACCCCGGCTCGCGTGACTTTCATCCATGTAGCCGATCCGCGCGCAATGCTCGCGCGGGTGGCGCAGCGTTATTATCGTTTTCCCGACCGCGACATGACAGTCGTCGGTGTCACGGGCACCAACGGCAAGACCACCATCACCCACCTGGTGCGGCATTTCCTCAACGGCGACCAGCGGGTGGGCCTGCTGGGGACGATCAGCTACGACCTCGGGACGCGCAGCGTGCCCTCCTTCAAGACGACGCCGGAGTCCGTCGACATCTATGGCATGCTCGCCCAGATGCGCGACGCCGGCTGCCGGCAGGCGGTGATGGAGGTGAGCTCCCACGGCATCGACCAGCAGCGCGTGCTCGGCCTGCAGTTCGGCGCGGTCGTCTTCACCAATCTCACCCGCGACCACCTCGACTACCACAAGACGCTCGACGCCTACTTCGAGGTGAAGAGCCGCCTGTTCACCGGCGCGGTCGGTGGCGGGCCGAAGGTCGCAGTCGTCAACCTGGACGATTCGTATGGCGAAAAACTGGCGGCGATCGTGCCGCCCGGGGTGAAAAAAGTGACCTACGGGGAAAACCCGCAGGCCATGGTGCGGGCCGAGGACGTCACGCTCGGCTTCAAGAACAGCACCTTCCGCCTGGTCTGGCCCGGCGGCACGCTATCGGTCGACTCACCGCTCATCGGGCGTTACAATGTGAGCAACCTGCTGGCGGCGATCGCCACCGCGTGGAGCCTCGGGCGCGATCCCATGGTCTTTCTGGCCCGGCTGGCGGCGTTCAAGGGCGTGCCCGGGCGCATGGAACGCATCGAGGAAGGGCAGGGGTTCAACGTGCTCGTCGACTACGCGCACACCGATGACGCCCTGCGTAACGCGCTCCGCATGCTGCGCGCCATCACGCCGGGCCGGCTGCTGGTCGTCTTCGGCTGCGGCGGCAACCGCGACCGCGCCAAGCGGCCGCTCATGGTGCAGGCGGTGCAGGAGTTCGCCGACTTCGCCTATGCCACCGCGGACAACCCGCGCGGCGAACCGCTCGCGCAGATCTTTTCCGACATGAAGGCCGGCGTCACAGCGCCGGAGAAAATCACCTGGATCGACGATCGCCGCCGCGCGATTAGTGTGGCCCTCGACGGTGCGCGGCCGGGCGACTGCCTGCTCGTGGCCGGCAAGGGGCACGAGAGCTACCAGGAATTCGCCGACACCGTCATCCCCTTCGACGACCGGCAGGTCGTGCGCGAACTGATCGGAATCAAGGCGTTGAAGCCATGAACGCGGAAACGATCCACACATCCCGCCCTGTGGGTATCAGCCTTCGCCAAGGCTTCGGCCGACAAGCTCCTGTTCTTAGAGGGGACCCGATCTGCCGGATCCCCTCTAAAAAGAGGGGTGGCGCGCAGCGCCGGGGTGTGTCTCCGAACCTGCGGCGCGCGGATAACTGACATGCCCGTCTTCTCTCCAGACGAACTCGCGCGATGGACCGGTGGTCGCTGGACCACGGCGCCGGCCTCGCCCATGACGGGCTTCACGATGGACACGCGCCAGCTCGGCCCGGGCCAGGTCTTCGTTGCCCTCAAGACCGGCAAGCGCGACGGCCACGATTTCCTCGCCGCCGCGCAGACCGCGGGCGCGAGCGCGGCCTTGGTCGCGCGACCGGATCCCGCCGTGAAGCTGCCGCAGCTGGTCGTCGCCGAGCCGCTGACGGCTTTCCAGGCGATCGCCCGCGAGCACCGCGCCCGGTTTCGCGGCCTGGTGATCGGCATCACCGGGAGCGCGGGCAAGACCTCGACAAAGAACCTGCTTGCACTGCTGCTCGGCGGGCCGCCCGAGGTGCTGGCGACCGAGGGCAATCTCAACAACCACCTCGGCGTGCCGCTGACACTGACGCGGCTCGATCCCGCCGTGCATAAGTTCGCCGTGATCGAGGCCGGCATCGGCGGCCCCGGCGAGATGAAGCCGCTGGCGGACATGATCCAGCCCGACATCGCGATCACCACGCTGGTGGGCCCGGCCCACCTCGAGGAACTCGGGGGGCTCGCGGGCGTGGCGCGCGAGAAAGCCCTCCTGCCCGCGGCGGTGCGTGCCGCCGGGGTGGCCATTTTCCCGAAGCAATGCGAAGGGTTCGCGGCGTTCCATGAGCTGGGCGTGCGGACCATGGTGGTCGAGCCGGCCGAGGTTATCCGCCCGGCCGAGCCGCCCAAGAACAAGGTTTACTTCGCCGTCACCCAGCGGGGCGACAGCACCGCCATCGCGCTGGCCTACGGCCCGCCGCCCCCGCTGGTCTTCACGCTGCGGCGCGTGACCGACGGCATGGCGCAGAACGCCGCGCTCGCCCTGTGCGCGGCACTCTGGCTCGGCGTGCCGCGCGAACTTATCCAGGCCCGCCTCGCGGGCTGGACCCCGGCGGCGCTGCGCGGCGAGTGGCGCCACGAGGCCGGCCGGAGCCTTTTCCTCGATTGCTACAACGCGAATCCCGCGTCGATGGCCGATGCGCTGGCCACCTTCCTCGCAGTGGCCCCGGCGGGCGAGCCGCGGCTGTTCGTGCTCGGCGGCATGGAGGAACTGGGCGCGCAGGCGGCGGAGTATCACCACGCGCTGGGCGAGTCGCTGCCGCTCCGGCTGGAGGATTTTCTTTTCGTGATCGGCGACAACGCCCCGGCGGTCTGCGCGGGCGCGCTCATGCGCGGCGGCCGGGCCGCCCAGATCGAGGTCGTCACCTCCCTCGAGCCCGTGGCCGAGCGGCTCGCGGAGTTCCGCGGCGCGGTGTTCATCAAGGGCAGCCGGCGCTGGCAGCTCGAACGAGTCCTGGAGCCCGCGGCCCCGGCGGCCGCCCACTGACGCCATGCTCAGCTACCTCGCCGATTTCGAGAATTACTTTGGGCCGCTCCGCCTGCTGAGCAAGATCACCGTGCGCACGATCGGCGCGGTGGTGACCGCGACGCTGATCGGCTTCATCATCGGGCCGTGGCTCATCGCGCGGCTGCGCAAGCTGAAATTCGGCCAGCACTATGACGACGACCGCACGGGCGACCTCGCGCAGCGGTTCGACAAGAAGAACACGCCGACGATGGGCGGGCTCCTCATCTTCATCGCGGTCTTTGTCTCGTCCCTCCTCTGGGCGGAGCCGAACGTGTGGGTGGTCGTCAGCCTGTTCGTGTACAGCGCGCTCACGGCGGTGGGGTTTCGCGACGACTATCTGAAGGTGGTGAAGAAAAACCGCGCGGGCATTTCCTCGCGCGAAAAAATGGCGTGGCAGACGGTGATCACGCTCGTGGCGCTGGGGGTGCTGCTCCTGCATCCCCTGAGCGGGGAAAAAATCCGCGAGCTGTGGGTGCCCTTCGTGAAGTACCCCGTGTGGGTCTTTGGCGGCGGGCTCGGGCTGCTCGCGCTGTTCGTGACGATGTTTTTCTGGGTCGTGGGCTTTTCCAACGCGATCAACCTCACCGACGGCCTCGACGGCCTCGCCATGGGCTGCACGATCACAGTGGCGCTGGTCTACGGCATCATGGCGTACGTGGCCGACAACGTGAATCTCGCCAGCTACCTTCTGATCGGCCACGTGCCGGGCACGGGCGAGCTCACGGTGGTGTGCGGTGCGCTCGTCGGCGCGGGCATGGCTTTTCTCTGGTACAACTCGCACCCCGCCGAGGTCTTCATGGGCGACACCGGCTCGCTCGCGCTCGGCGGCCTCATCGGCGTGATCGCCTTCATGGTGCAGCAGCCGCTCACGCTGATCATTGTGGGCGGCGTGTTTGTCTGGGAGGCGGTCTCGGTCATCATCCAGGTGGGCTGGTTCAAGTTCACCCGCCGGCGTCACGGCGAGGGGCGCCGATTCTTTCTGATGGCCCCGATCCATCATCATTTCCAGAAGCAGGGCTGGCCGGAAACCAAGGTCGTGCTGCGGTTCTGGATTCTCTCGCTCATGTGCGCGCTGGCCGGTCTCGGCACGCTGAAACTCCGCTGACCATGCCGCTCACCGCCCCAGAAATCCTCCGGCCGTGGTTAACCGCGCCCGTGGCTGTGTTTGGCGCGGGGGCGAGCGGTCGGGGCGTGCTTGCGCTCCTCGGCAAACTGGGGGTGGCGGGGGTCGTTTTTGACGAAAAAGGCGAGGGTAAAGGCCGTGTTAATAACTTTGGCGCCGCCGAGGCCCGGATGCACCGGCTGGTGGTCTTTTCCCCCGGCTTCCGCCCCGACCATCCCTGGTTGCAGGCCGCCCACGGCGCCGGCTGCGAATGCCTCGGCGAGCTCGACTTTGCCTCGCTGTTTTGGAGCGGCTGCGTCGTCGCGATCACGGGCACCAACGGCAAGACGACGCTGACGGAATTCCTCACGCATGCCCTGCGTTCCATCGGCCACGACGCCGTCGCGACGGGTAACATCGGGTATCCCTTCTCGCAGCTGGTCGCCGACTCCGAGGCCGGCGTTCTGGCCGCCGCCGAGAAGGTCGCGGTCTGCGAAGTGAGCTCGTTCCAGGCGGAGACGCTCCGGCATTTCCACGCGGACGTGACGCTCTGGACGAACTTTGCGGAAGACCATCTGGAACGTCACCCGGGCCTCGAGGCTTACTTCGCCGCGAAGTGGGTCCTGGCCGGCCGCACGACACCCGGCGGGTTTTTCGCCGGGGCGTCGGTGATCCGCTTTGCGCAGAAGTTCGGACGGGTGCTCCCGCCGCACGCCGGGCTTTTTTCAGAGGGGAAATCGCCCGATTCTCGGCTCAGTGGAACCGTTTTCGCCCGTTATCCCCAGTATGAGAATTTCCTGCTGGCCGCTGCCGGCTGGCGGCACGCCGGGCTCTCCGAGGAGGCGCTGTTCGCCGCTGCGCGCACGTTCCAGACCGGCCGCCACCGGCTCGCCCGCGTGGCGGAAATCGAAGGGGTGACCTGGTGGAACGACTCGAAGGCGACCAACTTCCACGCGGTCGAGGCCGCCCTGGCCGCCCAAGCCGCACCCGTGCTGCTGATCGCGGGCGGCAAGGCCAAGGGTGGAGACCTCGAGGCCTTCGTGCGCCGCATCGCCCCGCGCGTGCGGAGGGTCTTCTTGCTGGGCGAGACCGCCGGGCAGCTGGCCGCGCTTTGCGCCGCGGCACAGGTGCCGCATGCCGTCTGCGCCAGCCTGGCGGAGGCCGTGCGGCAGGCCGCCGAAACCGCCCGTCCCGGCGACCACGTTTTGCTCAGTCCGGGCTTCGCGAGTTTCGACCAATTCCGCAATTACGAGGACCGCGGAAACCAGTTCGAATCCCTTGTGAATAATTTGGCAGTAACCGCCACTTTGAGATAGCTTTCCCTTCCGCCTCCAACCATTAGTTCTCCTATGAAAATCCTGAAAATTTTCGGCATCGTGGTCGGCATCCACGCGTTCGCCTTCATCCTCATTTTTGCGAATCCCGGCTGCAGTTCCACCAACAAGGCCACGCCGGTGGTGTCGACGCCGGAGCCCGCGACTCCCTCTCCGGTCATTGCGGTGGCTTCAACCGGCGGCGACGCGCCGTCGATCACATCCGCCCCGATTTCAGGCGGGGAAACAGCGTCAGCGCATTTGGTCGGATTCGATCCCAATGCCCCGGCGGTCGCATCGTCCGCGCGTTACAGTCCCACGCGTCCCGGCACTCCCGCGGCGACTGCGGTGCAGGCGCAACCGGTTGCGGATGTCCTGCCCGCCACCACCTACACCGTGGCCAGTGGCGACAGCCTGTGGACGCTCGCGAAGAAAAATCACCTCACCGTGGCGGAACTGGTCGCGGCGAACAACCTGAAGGCCGACGCCAAGCTCAAGCCCGGCCAGAAGCTCATCATCCCGGCGAAGGCCGCCGGTGCGACCGCCGCTGGCATGCCCGCGGCCGATGGCACGACCGTCTATAAGGTGAAGGCGGGCGACAAATTATCGGTCATCGCCCGGCGCGCGGGCACGACCACTGCCGCGCTCAAGGAGCTCAATGCGCTGAAGTCCGACACCGTGCGGGCCGGCCAGGAATTGAAGCTGCCCGCCGGCACCGTGATGCATGAGGCCGCGTCCGATGCCGCGCTGCCGGCCGCCAAGCCGTCCGGCGACTCCGTCACTTACACGGTCAAGCCCGGGGAGACCCTCAGTGCCATCGCCAAGAAATTCGAGGTTAGGTCCGGCGATATCGCGAAGGAGAACAACATCACCGATCCGGCGAAAGTCCGGGCGGGCATGACGCTGGTCATCCCCGGCTGGAAGGCGCCGAAATCGGCGAAGCCGGCGGCGATGACAGCCGCGGCCCCGGTTTCCAAGGTGCCGGCGCCGGACCAGGATCTCGATGCCGGCCTCAAGCCCGCGACCGCGGTCGAGATTCCCGTGATCAAGATCGAGGACGCTCCCGCCAGCCCGGTGACGAAGCCCTGAACGCAGCCCTCGCCCCCGACCATGGCCCGCGACCCGTTTGCCGAGACGCCCCGCGCCCGATTCGCCCTTCACCCCGCGAACCTCATCGTCGTCAGCGCCATCGCCCTCACGCTGCTGGGGCTGTCCGTCCTTTTCAGCGCTAGCGCCTCGATGCGGCAGGACCCGTATTTCTACCTGCACAAGCAGGTCATCGGGGTGGTCCTGGCCGGGGTGCTCTGCTTTGTCACGAGCCGCCTCAACCTTGACTACGCGCGCCGCTATGCCTGGTGGATTGGCGGCGTGTTCGCCGGGCTGCTCCTGCTCGTGCTGGTGCCGCACCTCGGCATTGCGGTCAACGGGAGCCGGCGCTGGCTGGGCTACGGTTCCGCCCGCCTGCAGGTGTCGGAATTTGCCAAGGTGGGATTCGTCTTCTGCCTCGCGCATTACCTGGCGGTCAACCAGACGCGGATTCACGAGCTCAAGCGTGGCTTCCTGTACCCGATGGGGCTGGTCGTGGCCTTCGCGGGACTCATCGCGAAGGAGCCCGATCTGGGCACCTCCGCCTTGGTCGTCGCGGTTGGCATGCTCATGCTGTTCCTCGCCGGAGTCCCCTGGCGTTACATTCTCACCGCGCTGCTCTTCGTGATCCTCGCCTTCGGGCTGGTGGTTTACCTGATCCCGAATCGCCTGCACCGCCTGCTCGCCTTCCTCGATGTCGAGGGCAACAAGCAGGGCGGCACCTACCAGCTCTACCAGGGACTCCTTGGATTTGCCGCCGGCGGTGTGAACGGGGCCGGGCTCGGCCAGGGCCGCCAGCAGCTCAACTTCCTGCCCGAAGCCCAGACGGATTATATTTTTGCCGTGATCGGAGAGGAACTCGGGCTGTGGTTCACCCTCGGGGTGGTGGCTCTGTTCGCCACGATCTTCATCGCGGGCCTCCTCCATCTGCGGCGCGCGCCCAACCTGTTTCAATTTCTCCTCGTGGCCGGCAGCCTCCTGCTCATCTGCCTGCAGGCGATCATCAACCTCGGAGTCGTGACGGGAGTATTTCCCACCAAGGGCATGTCGCTGCCCTTCATCAGCGCGGGGCTGTCGAACCTGCTGCTCATGGGCCTGCTGCTCGGGGTGATCCTCAATTCCCAGCGCACGTGGGGCCGGGCGACGCTGCCGGCGGGGACGCGCACGCTGCGGGAGGTGGTGGCGTGAATCCGGTTCCGCATTCACTCGGGGCTCTTTCTCTTTCCTCTTTCTCTTTCCTCTTTCTCCCTTCGTTTCCACCGGACGCGGCCGGGAGAAAAATAAAGAGAAAGAGGAAAGAGAAAGAAGCGACTGCACGGCAGGAGGAACTGCCGTGAAACGCATCCTCATCTCCTGCGGGGGCACCGGCGGCCACCTTTCGCCGGGCATTGCGCTGGCGGAGGGCCTGCGGACGCGGGGGCACCAGGTGACGCTGCTGATCAGCCAGAAAAAGGTCGACGCCCGGCTGAGCGAAAAATACCCCGATCTGGATTTTGTCCGCGTGCCCGGCACGGGCTTTTCCTGGCAGCCGGTGAAGCTGGTCCGGTGCCTCGTCACGCAGGTGCGCGGTTTTATTTTCTGCCTGCGGCTCGTCCGGGAGTCGAAGCCGGACGGCATCGTGGGCTTCGGCGGCTTCACCTCGGCGCCGATCGTGGTCGCGGGGCGGATCCTCGGCGTGCCCGTGGCGCTGCACGAATCCAACCGCGTGCCCGGCCTGGCCATCCGGACGTTCGGCCGTTTTGCGCGGCGCGTCTATCTGCCGCCGGGCGTGCATCTCAACAGTGTGCGGGCCGCGGCCACGCGCCACGTGGGCCTGCCGCTGCGCCGCGAAATGGTGCGACTCCCGCAGGCCGCGGCCCGGGCCGCACTCGGGCTGGAGCCGAACCAGAAGGTGATCGCCATCCTCGGCGGCAGCCAGGGCGCCTCGGCGCTCAACGACTGGGCGCGCCGCGAGGTGCCGTCCCTCGCCGCCGAGGGCATCCAGGTTTATTGCGTCACCGGCCTGGGCAAAGGCGAGCCGGTCACCCACGCGCTGCAGGCCCGCAATGGCGCGCCGATCAAGGCGGTGTTCGCGCCGTTCTGCGACCGCATGGCCGACCTGCTTTCCGCCGCCGACCTGGTGATTTCCCGCGCCGGTGCCGGCACGCTCGCCGAGCTTATCCGATGTGTGAGCCCGGCCATTCTCGTGCCGTTTCCGCATGCGGCCGATGACCACCAGCGGGCCAACGCGGCCTTTTTCGAGCGGCAGGCGGCCGGCATGGTGGTCGAGCAGTCCGCCCTCGGGCGGCTCCACGCCGAGGTGCTGGATGTCATTTTCAACGACTGGCTGCTCCGCCAGTTCCGCGCGAACCTGCAGCGGATGGACCGGGCCAACGCGCTCGACCTGATGCTTGACGACCTGGAGAAACCTACCGCGCCACCTTTCGCTGCGATCCCGGACGCCGTGCAACCGACCGCCGCATGAGACCGGTTTCGCATCACACGCGCTCCTCGTTCTCGAGCCCGGTCGGACCGGGCTCCAATCGGGGAACGAGAACGATGAAGAGTACGAGGAACGAGAGCGATTTTTTCCGGCCATGAGACCCGCGCCCTTGCCCCGTTTGTTCGATCGCGACGTGCGCCGCATCCATTGCGTCGGGGTGGGTGGCATGGGCCTGGCGCCCCTGGCCATCTACCTGGCGCAGTCCGGGTTCACGGTCTCGGGTGAGGACGATGCAATGCCCGCAACCATGCGGTCCTTGCTGGACCGCGAGCGAGTGACCGTCCGGTCGATCCCGGAGGAGTGCGACCTCGTCGTCTACTCCTCGGCCATCGCCCGGACGCACTCGGCCTACTCGGCTGCGGTCGCGCGCGGGCTGCCGCTCGTGCGCCGCGGCGAAATGCTGGCGGAGATCGTGCGCGGCAAGAAACTCGTCGCCATCTGCGGCTCGCACGGGAAGACGACCACGACGGCCATGCTCATCACCATCCTCCGGCGGGCGAATTTTCCCGCGGGTTACGTGCTGGGCGGCCTGTTCAACGACGAGGTTTCGCCCGCGCGGACGGGATCGAGCGACTGGGTGGTGGCCGAGATCGACGAGAGCGACGGGACGATCGACCGCTTTGCGCCCGAGATCACGGTGGCCGTCAATCTCGACTGGGACCATCCCGACTACTACCGCCAGCAGGCCGACCTCGAGGCCGCCTTTGCGGCGCTCTTCGCCCGTACGCACGGCCCGGTGCTGGTGAACGATGCGTGCCCGCTGTCGCAGCGGATCACGGGCCGGGACCCGCAGCCGGCGGGTGCAGGTTTTTCGTTCGGCCGCAGCGGGGACTTTTCCGGCCAGACGCGGGAGGAAGGCGCCGACAGCATGAACCTGAAGCTGGGGGGCCGCTTCGGCACGACCGAGGCAGTGGTCCGGGCCCGGGGCGAATTCAACGCGGCCAACGCCACGGCCGCGCTCGCCGCCGCCCAGCTCATGGGCGTGGTGCTCACGCCGCGACTGCTGGCCGAGTATGCCGGGGTCCGCCGCCGCCAGGGCGTGCTGCCGGCCGTGAACGGCCTGACGGTCATCGAGGACTATGCGCACCATCCCTCGGAGATCCGCGCGCTGCTGGCCAGCCTGCGTCCGCGCACGGGCGGGGAAGGCCGGCTCATCGTGGTCTTCCAGCCGCACCGGTTCAGCCGGACGGCGCAGTTCAAGGCCGAGTTTGCCGCGGCGCTCACCGTCGCGGACAGCGTGCACCTGCTGGATGTCTACGCCGCCGGCGAGGCGCCCATCGCGGGTGGAACCACGGCGGACATCTATGCCGAGCTGAAGCGCAATGCGGCGGCCCTGCCGGTCAGTTATCTGCCCGGCGACGACGCGGAGTTCTTCCGGGCGCTGACGCGCGACGCCCGGCCGGGAGACCTCGTGGCCTTTGTCGGCGCGGGCGACGTCGACCAGAAGGCGCGGGCCTGGCTGGTGCTGCTGGATTGGGAGGCCATGAAAGAGAAGCGCTGGGATGAATTTGCCGGGGCGGTCCGGCCGCGGCTCTCGTCGGCCGCCAAACTGCAGCGCGAGGAGCCGCTGGGGCCGAAGACCACGATGCGCGTCGGCGGCGCGGCCCGGGTCTATGCCGAGCCGGCCAGCATCGAGGACCTGCGGGTGCTGTGGCGCGAGGCGCAGGCACGCGGGGTCGAGGTCTTCTGGCTCGGGCGCGGTTCCAACCTGATCGTGCCGGACGAGGGCGTCGACGGCCTGGTGGTGGCGCTGGTGCACCCGGCCTGGGCGGAATTCGAGCCGCGGCCCGAAGGCCGCCTGTGGGTGGGTGCCGGCCTGCGGCTGAAGAATCTCTGCGGCCTCGCCGCCAAGGCGGCTCTCACCGGCTTTGAATTTCTCGAGGGCATTCCCGGTTCGGTCGGCGGCGCGCTCCGCATGAATGCGGGCGCGATGGGCGGATGGATATTTGACGTGGTCGACGAGGTGCAGCTCATGACGGCGGGCGGCGAGGTGAAGACGCTGCGCAAGGCCGAGATGCACGTGGAGTACCGCCATTGCGCGGAACTGCACCACGCCATTGCGCTGGGCGCGCTCCTCCGGCCGGCGGCGCAGGCCGACCTGGAGGCAATCAACCGCCAGGTCGATGTCTACCGGCGCAAACGGCACGAGTCGCAGCCCCGGGAGCCGAGCGCCGGCTGCATTTTCAAGAATCCGCCGGGCAACTCGGCCGGCCGCCTGATTGACGAGAGCGGCCTCAAGGGCGAGCGGGTGGGGGACGCGGAGGTATCGACCGTCCACGCCAATTTCATCGTGAACCGCGGGCAGGCGACCGGTGCCGATGTCCTGGAGCTCGTGCGGCGTGTGCGGGCCCGCGTGCGTCAGGCGAAGGGGATTGAGCTCGAGCCCGAGGTGCTGCTCTACGGCAAGGAATGGAAGGACGTCCTGTGAGCACGCCGGTCATCGCGGTCCTGCTCGGCGGCACCTCTTCCGAGCGCGAGATTTCCCTGGGCTCCGGCCGGGCCTGCGCGCTGGCGCTGGCGCGGTCGTTTCCGACCTGCGAGATCGACGTGACCGCCGATGCCGTGCCGGCCGGCCTGGATCCGGCGCGGCAGGTGGTTTTTTCGACGTTGCACGGCGGGTTCGGCGAGAACGGCGGCATGCAGCGGGCGCTGGAAGCCGCGGGCATCGAGTACGCGGGCTGCGGCGTTGCGGCGAGCGCCCTCACGATCGACAAGACGCAGACCAAGGCGGCGGTCGCCGCCGCCGGGGTGCAGGTTTCGCCCGGGCTCGCGTTCACGGCCGAACGGAAACCTGCGGCCGCCGCCCTCGCGGCGCAACTGCCCGGGCCGCTGGTGCTCAAGCCGAACGACCAGGGTAGCAGCGTCGGCCTGTATATGATCGATGGTTCCGCGGCGCTCGAGGCGGCCCTGCGCGAGGTGCAGGCGGGCAACTGGCTGGTCGAGCAGCGGATCACCGGCCGCGAACTCTCCGTCGGCGTGCTGCACGGCCGCGCGATGGGCGTGGTCGAGATCCGGCCGAAGTCGGGCGTTTACGATTACAGCAGCAAGTACACGAAGGGGCTGACCGAGTACCTCGCGCCCGCGCCGCTCGGCGACGCGCTCACGCGCACGGTGCAGCAGGCGGCCGAGACGGCGTTTGCGGCGTGCGGCTGCCGGGACTACGCGCGCGTGGATTTCATGCTCGGGCTGGAAAATATTCCGTTTTTTCTGGAAATAAACCCGTTGCCCGGCATGAAGGAGACCAGCTTGCTGCCGATGAGTGCGTGCTGCGCGGGGATGGATTTCACGGCGTTGGTTCGGGAGATGGTCGGGCCTGCGTTGCAGCGTTTTCAGACGGTCGCTGCCTTGCTCCGCCCATGAAAGACACCCTCGATCCCGTTCCCAATGCACGCACCTGGCGGCAAATCCCGCAGCCGGTGCGGCCGCGCGCGATGTCGCGCGAGGGCCGGAAGCGGTTTGCCTTCGCCGTCCTGAAAACGGGCGGTCTGGTTGTGCTGGCCGGCACGGTGGGCTGGGGCGTGGTCGAAATGACCAACACCTGGCAGTCGGAACCGAAGCGGATCGCCTTGGCCGTCGGCACGGCGCCGGTCGGCCGGATTGATCTTGTGACCGATGGCGTGATCGACCGGGCCTGGGTGGAGGGCGCGCTGGCGCTGCCGCGCAACATCACGCTCATGGAACTGAACCTGGCCCCGCTGCAGCAGCGCCTGCTGGCCAACGGCCAGGTGCGCAGCGTGGTGCTCACGAAGTCCTTTCCGGCCACCCTCACGGTGAAGATCACCGAGCGTTCGCCGGTCGCGCGGCTGCGGGCGGAGAACGGCCGTGATTTCATCGTCGCACGCGACGGGGTCATTTTCAACGGGATCGGGTACGACCAGGCCATGACGGACTCGCTGCCGTGGCTGGCCGGGGTCAAGGTGGTGCGCGCGGGCGAGGGCTTCGCCCCGATCGCGGGCATGGAGACGGTCGCCAACCTGCTCGCTACCGCGCGCAACGAGGCCCCGGGGCTCTATCAGACCTGGCAGGTGGTGGATCTGGCGCGCTTTGACAGCGATGGCGAGATCGAGGTCCGCTCGAGCGAGATCGCGAGGATCACCTTCAGCACGGCCTTGGATTTCGACACCCAGGTCGCGCGGCTCGACTATGTGCGGGAGGCCAAGCCGGCCGCGCTGAAATCAGTCAATCTCGGGCTCGGCTCGCAGGTGGTCGTCGATTACGATGCCACGGCTCCGCTCGGCCGCCCGGCCGTGCCGGCGGTGAAATCGCCCGTGGTGCCGCACCCTTTCGCGTTCCCGAATCTTTCAACCAGCAGCAGGCCCAACCGTGACCTCTAGCACCAAATTCATCGGCGCCGTCGAGATCGGCACCTCCAAAGTCACCGTCCTCGTCGGCGAGTTCACCGGCCGCGAGCTCGCGATCATCGGCTACGGAGAATGCCAGTCGCGCGGCGTCATGAAGGGCGTGGTGGTCGACTACAAGGCCGCCAGCGAGTGCGCCCATGCGGCGATGCAGGCGGCGGAGCAGAGTGCCGGCGAGCAGATCGACCTGGTCTATCTGGCCCAGAGCGGCGGTCATTTGGAGGGCTTCTACAACGAGGCCGCGGTCAATGTGAAGTCGGCCGACAACATGATCAGTGCGCTCGACATCGACACGGTCTGCCGCCTGGCCACGGCCAAGGAACTGCCGGCCGGCCGCATGGTGGTGCACAACATCCGCCGGCCGTTCCGCGTGGACGGCCGCCTCGTGCCGGGTAATCCCGAGCACCTGGTCGGCCAGCGCCTGGAGGTCGGCTACTGGACCGTGCACGGCCAGGAGAGCCGGCTCGCGGACACGATCCACGTGATCCGCGGCTTCAACCTCGAGGTGCGCGAGCTGATCCTGTCCGGGCTGGCGTCGGGCCACATGGTCACGACCGCCGAGGAACGCCAGCACGGCGTGCTGGCCATCGACCTTGGCGCGGGGGTCACGGATTTCGTCCTTTACCGCGATGGCGGGCCGTACGCGACGGGCGTGGTGCCGGTGGGCGGTTCGCATCTCACCAACGACCTCTCGCTCGGCCTGCGCCTCACGGAGGGGCAGGCGGAAAAATTGAAACTGCGCCATGGGCGCGCGCTGGTCCAGGGGCGGAGCAAGGCCGACAAGGTGTGGCTCGACGGCAACTTTACGATCGGCGATCGCCAGTTTCCCCAGCAGACCATCGAGCAGATCACGGCCGCCCGAACCTGGGAGATCCTTGAGGTGGTGAAGAAGAAACTGGGCCCGGCGTTCACGCCGGAAACGTGCTCCGCCGGGGTGGTCCTCACCGGCGGCACGGCCAAGCTGCCCGGCATCGCGGAATGCGCCGCCAAGGTGTTCGGCGTGCCCGCGCACCTCGGGGAGACGCCGTCGTGGGTGAACGAGAACCTGCGCGACCCCGGGTTCAGCACCGCCCTCGGCCTGCTCTACTACGGCCTCGCCTCGCAGGCGGAACGCGCCGCGCCGGCCCGCCGCAAGCGCGGCTTCCTCCAGAAACTTTTCGCCCCGGCCTAAGGCGCATTTTGGTCATGGCCGCCACCCACCGCTGAAATCGAACTTCCCTTCTTCTGCAGGACAATTTCGCTCATCATGCTTTTCCGGCTAAAAAATTCTACCGGCGCTTTTTTCCCGCGGATGACACGGATCGACGCGGATGCCCTGAACTTATCCGTGCTGATCCGCGATATCCGCGGAAAAAAAATATCCCGGACCCCGGCTTGCGTCTCTGTCCGGCTGGGCGTTCTGCGGGCCACCTTTTGAATTCAACGCTTCCATGACTCCCTCCGAACTTCCACTCGAGCACCAGATTCTCACCGACCGCGACATCGCGATCAAGCTGGTCGGGGTCGGCGGCGCGGGCTCCAACGCCGTGGACCGGCTGAAGATGGAGAACCTTGAGCGCCTGCAGCTCGCGGTCATCAACACCGACCTTCAGGCGCTGTCCTCCTCGCCGGTGCAGGACAAGGTGCTGATCGGCTCGGGCGTCACCCGCGGCCTCGGCGCCGGCGGCGATCCCGAGCTCGGCCGCGAGGCGGCGGAGACCGACCGCGAGAAGATCGCCGCGGTGGTCAAGGGTTGCGACCTGGTCTTCCTGCTCTCCGGCATGGGCGGCGGCACCGGCAGCGGCGCCTCGCCCGTGGTGGCGGAGATCGCTGCGGAGCAGGGGGCGCTGGTCATCGCGTTTGTCACCATGCCGTTCAGCTTCGAGGGTGGCCGGCGGCTCAAGCAGGCGGAGGACGGGCTCCTCGCGCTGCGCCGCGTGTGCGACGCCGTGATTCCGCTGCCCAACGACATGCTGTTGCAGGAGGCTGCGGACCAGGAAACGGTGCTCGATTCCTTCGCGCGCGCCGACGAGTGGATCGGCCGCGGGGTGAAGTCCATCTGGGCGATGCTGTTCCGCACCGGCCTGATCAATCTCGATTTCGCCACGCTGCGGCAGGCCTTCGCCACGCGCGGCGGCAAGACCCTCTTCGGCCTCGGCGACGGCGCCGGGGAGAACGCCGTGGCGGATGCCGTGGCCAGCCTCAAGCTCTGCCCGCTGCTTGCCACCCCGGAATTTTCGCGCAAGGCCGATCGCCTGCTGGTTAACATCGTGGGCGGCGCCGACTTGACGCTGCCCAAGGTCAACGAGCTGATGACCGCGGTGGCCGAGCAATTCGGCAAGGAGTCGCACATCATCATGGGCGCTGTGATCGACGAGCAGATGCAGGGCCGGGTGGAGGTCTGCGTGCTCGGCACGAGCGACATGGGTGGCCGCGGCGCCGTGCGGCGGCCGCCGCTGCCCGCCCGCGCCAAGACCCCGCCGGTCCGCCCGGCCGAATCCGCAGTGGTGACCGCGGCCGTGACGCCGGCGCACCTGCCGGCCAACGAGCCGGCCACGACCACGCACGCCGCGGCGGTACAGGCGGCCAAGGCCGAGCAGAACGAGTTCAGTTTCGGCGAGATCGAGAGCCGCGGACACTTCGACAAGACGGACCGGAACCTCTTCGAAGGCCAGGACCTCGATGTTCCGACCTATCTGCGTAAGGGCATCAAGATTGTCCTGTGAGCGGTGACAGAACCGGGGCGGTTCAATCCACCCCTTGGCAAAGCTGGCGGCTTGTGCATGGTTGCGCGCATGTTTGTCGACGAATGTGTGATCAAGGCGTACGCCGGTGACGGTGGACGCGGCTGCATCGGGTTCCGCCGGGAAAAATACGAGCCCTGGGGCGGACCCAATGGCGGCGACGGCGGCCGCGGTGGCGATGTCGTGCTGCAGGGCGACGTCAACACGAACAACCTGGTCGACTACCAGTACAAGCCGCACTGGAAGGCGGAGCGCGGCGAACACGGGCTGGGCGCGGACTGCCACGGGCGGGACGGCAAACCGGTGGTGCTCAAGCTGCCGCTCGGCACAGTCGTGACCGATCTGGAAACGGGCAAGGCCGTCGCCGAGGTCATCGCGGACGGCCAGCTCATTGTCCTCTGCAAGGGGGGCAACGGCGGGTGGGGCAACACGCATTTCAAGACCTCCACGAATCGCGCGCCCAAGCGGGCCAATCCCGGCCAGCTGGGCGAACACGGTGTCTACCGTCTCGTGCTCAAGAGCATCGCCGATGTCGGCCTCGTGGGCTTTCCGAATGCCGGCAAGTCGTCGCTGACGAATGCCATCACCAAGGCCCGGCCGAAGACCGCGGCCTATCCCTTCACCACGCTGCACCCGCAGATCGGCGTCATCGAATACAACGACCTGCGCGCGCCGCGCCGGCTGCTGCTGGCCGATGTGCCCGGCCTCATCGAGGGAGCCAGCGATAACCGCGGGCTGGGGCACCGCTTTCTGCGGCACATTGAGCGCTGCGCCCTGCTGCTTTTCATCGTGGATCTCGCCGGCGTCGACGGCCGTGACCCCCGGGAGGATTATGCGACCCTGCTGAGCGAACTGAAACTCTATGACCCGGCGCTCCTGAAGAAGCCGCGACTCGTCGTGGCGAACAAGGTCGACCTGGCGGCGGCCGGCGCGAACCTGGCCAAATTCAAGCGCCGCCACAAGGTGGACATCGTCGAGATCTCCTGCCTGACCGGCGTCGGACTCGAGAAGCTCAAAAAAGAATTGTTAAAGCGGGTCACCCGGCTGCGCGGTCACGAAAAGATGTCGCCAGCCGTGCCAGCTTGAGCCACGCTGGCGCCCTTCAAAATGTCCACGGAACACCGGTCATTGCTGATGCGCGCCAACCGCCTGCTGGGCGCGGCCCTCGTCGACAACAACCTCGTCAAGCTCGAGGACCTGGAAAAGGCGAACGAGCGCCTGCTGGAAGTGCTGGCCGCCAACCAGCCGCGCCAGAGCACGGTGCTCGGCATCCTGGCCTACGAAATGAAGGTCGTGCGCGAGGACGATGTGCTGCAGTTCATCGTGGAGTCGGAGGGCGCCGGCCTGGTCGACCTGCGCAACTACGACACCTCGGACGAGATCAGGAAGAGCCTCGACGTGGGTGCCTGCTGGGCGACCTGGTCGGTGCCGTTCGACCGCGAGGAGGAATTTTATTTTGTCGCCACGGCCTATTACCTTAGTCCGGCGGTGCGCTCGTTCTGGGAGAAGCAATTCGGCGCCCAGATCATCTGGTACGGCACCACGCTCGATGTGATCGCGGACTATCTCGAGAAACTCGAGGGCGACCAGGCCAATGCCCTGGCTGCCGCCGGCGGAACGCGTTCCCCCTTCTCCGCGCCCGACAGCCAGGCGCCCTTCCCGGCCGGGATCGCCCCCGCTTCGTCCCCGGCCACTGCCAAGGCTCCCGCCGCCTGAACCATGCCGCTCGGAAAAGTCCAGACGCAGATCGTCACCAAGCTGGAGGAAATGGGCCGGCTCAGCACGGAGCAGCGGCTGACGATCATCAAGGTCCCCGAAGACCTCAGCGGCGATGCCCTGGACAAGCTGCTGCAGTAGGAATACGCGGTCTCGCCCTTCCAGTGCCTCGTGGCCAAGGCCCGCGCCCTCGGGCTCGCGCCCTTCAATGTCTCCCGCTACCGCGTGGGCAACGAGACGTTCGAGCGCATCCCCCAGGAATTCTGCCAGGAGAACCTGGTCCTGCCGGTGGGCCAGGTGGGCGACTTCCTCCTTGTCGCCTTTGCCAATCCGTTCGAGCTGAGCATCCCGACCAAGATCCAGGAGATGACCGGCAAGCGGGTCATCCGCCTGCTCGGCCGCGACAAGGACATCCGCGAAAAATTCAGCAAGGGCAATGAACGGCCGGCTGGCTTTGACGATGTCGTGCTCCAGATCGGCGCGGAATTCGGGGCCGAGGGTGAGGGCGAACTCAAGGATGACGATGTCAACGAGGAGTCCGGCCCCATCATCCAGCTGTCCAACCGCATCATCGAGGACGCCTACTACGCCGGGACGAGCGACATTCACATCGAGCCGCAGGAGAAGGAGATCATCGTCCGCTACCGCATCGACGGCGTCTGCCAGGAAAAGCTCCGCCTCCCGGCCAAGGTCGGCCCCGCGCTGGTGGCCCGCCTGAAGATCATGTGCAACCTGGACATCTCCGAGCGGCGCCTGCCGCAGGACGGTCGCATTGTCTTCAAGCAGTACACCAAGAAGTCCCTCGACATCGACCTGCGCGTCTCGACCGCCCCGCTCAATCACGGGGAGGGCGTGGTCATGCGTATCCTCGACAAGCAGAAGAGCACGCTGCCGCTGCCCGCCCTCGGGTTCACCTAGGAGAATCTCGCCCGGTACCGCGCGGTGATCCGCCAGCCCTACGGCATGATCCTGCACTGCGGCCCCACGGGTTCCGGCAAGTCGATGACGCTATACTCCGCGCTCAACGAGATCAATTCCTCCGAAATCGTCATCCGCACCGCCGAGGACCCCATCGAGTACACGCTGAACGGGATCAACCAGATGCAGATGCACCGGCAGATCGGGCTGACCTTCGCCGCGGCGCTGCGCTCGTTCCTGCGGCAGGATCCCGACATCATCCTCGTGGGCGAAATCCGCGACAAGGAGACGGCCCAGATTGCCGTCGAGGCCGCGCTCACCGGCCACCTTCTGATCAGCACGCTGCACACCAATGACGCGCCCTCGACGGTGGCGCGCCTCGCCGACATGGGCATCGAGCCGTTCATGGTGTCCTCCTCGCTGCTCTGCGTCTGCGCCCAGCGCCTGATGCGGCGGGTGTGCAAGACCTGCCGTCTCGTGTACGAGGCCAAGGACCGCGAAAAGGAAGTCCTGGAAAAGGGCATCGGCTGGAGCGGACAGATCTACAAGCACAACCCGAAGGGCTGCCCGAAGTGCGGCGGCAGCGGCTACAAGGGCCGCGTGGGCATCCACGAGCTGATGATCACCAACGAGGAGCTGGTCGAGGGCATCAACAAGGAGCTGGAGACCGCAGAGCTGAAGAAAATCGCGATGCGCGGCGGCATGAAGACCCTGCACCAGGACAGCCTGCTGAAGGTGAAGGAAGGCCTGACCACCATCGAGGACGCCATTGCCACCGTTCCGCCGGACATGTGAGCTGATCGCGATGAACCCCAAGGCGATCACGGGAAAAATCTGCCGGCTTGAGGCCCGCTTGGTGCGCGAGCACCAGGCCCTCGCCGCGCTCAAGCGCCGCCTCCCGCGGACCGCCGTGGAAGACTATGTGCTCGCTGGCCCGCGCGGCCCAGTCCGGCTCTCGGCCCTCTTTGGGGACAAGCGGGACCTTGTGGTTGTGCACAACATGGGCCGGTCCTGCCCGTATTGCACCTTGTGGGCCGACGGCTTCAACGGACTGCTGCCGCACCTTGCGGACCGGGCGGCGTTCGCCGTGGTTTCGCCCGACGCCCCGGCGGCCCAGAAAAAATTCGCCCGGAGCCGCGGCTGGAACTTTCCGTTTTATTCCGGGGACGGCTCCACCTTCATCACCGACATGGGTTTCATGGACGGCGACAATCCGCAGCCCGGCGTGTCGACCTTCCGGCTGGTCCGCGGGAAGATTTTTCGCGTGGCGTCTGCTCCCTTCGGTCCCTTCGACCCGTTCTGCAGCGCCTGGCATTTTTTTGCGTTGCTGGCGGACGGAGTTGACGGCTGGGGTCCGAAATACCGCTATTAGGGCGTGATCACGAAACGCCTGACCGCCGTCCTGCTTGGCCTGACGCTGTGCCTCTGCCCCGCCTGCAAGCCCAAGCCGAAGGAAATCAGCCCGCTGCAGCGCAAGCAGGCTGCGAGCCTGGCGAGTGAGGCGGAATTCGCGCTCACCCTGAAGGACTTCACGCGGGCGGAGGGCCTGTACCAGCAGGCGACCGGGCTTTGTCCCGACGTGCCGGAATACTGGGAAAGCCTCGGGGTCACGCAGCGGCGGATGAACAATCTCGCCGGCGCGCGCACGGCGTATCGCCAGGCGCTCGAGGCGCACGCCGATCGCTACAAATTGCAGAAAAATCCCGGCGATCTGCTCCAGCAGGCCTGGATCCTTGCCCTCCTCGGCCGCAATGATGAGGCCCTGACACTCATGAAGAAGGCCGCTGTCGCACATCCCGACGACGCCCGCATCCGGGTCGCGACCGACCCGAAGTGGCTGGAACGATTGCACAGCGACCCTGCCTTCAGGGAAATCTCACTCTGAGCTGAGCCAGACCGTTGGAGAAGCCGGCAAGCAGGCTCCTGCCTCAAGCACTCAGACGGCAGCAACTTCGGCGGTCCGGTCGGAACCCGGGCGGTCCGCGGCGAGGATCATGGCGCTGAGCTCAGTGGATGCCTGGTTCAGCTGCGCGAAGACCCAGTGGTCGCGCTGGGCGGCCGCCGTGCCGGCCTCCGCTCCCGGTGCGGGAAAGCGGAAATTCTCGAGCTCTGCCAGCAACGCCGCGAGGCCGGTCGCGGCGGTCTCGTCCGCCACGACAGCCCCGGCCAGGGCCTCGAGGGTGTGGCCGGCGAGCCAGGCGAAGCGCGCCAGCTCCGGCCGGTCCATGGGCGTGCCGGGCGTGAGGTGCAGCGTGATCACGGTCAGGGCCCGCGTGAGCCGCTGGTTGCCGTTGGCCAGGGCGGCGGCCTGCTCGATCCCGTCCTGCTGATTCTTTGGGTCGCCGATCATGCGCTGCAACGAGGAGAAAACGGCACTGTTGGCCGACTCGGCACGCCGCTTGGCCGCGACCGCCTCCTCGTCGTAGGCCCTGCCGCCGGCGAGCCGGGCGGTGAGCAGCCGGAGGTAGTCGCGGTTGCCGCGCAGCGCCAGGGCGAGCACCGGGGGAAAGCGGTCGCGCTCCCAGATCGGCCAGAAAAACAGGGCGGCGAGTAACGCCAGCGCGCCGCCGGCGAGCGTGCTGCCGATGCGCTCGGCCGTGAAGGCGATGGTCACCGGCCCGTTGGCCTCGGTCAGCAGCACGATGAACAACGTGACAAAGATCACGGCCACGCCGTAGTTCCGCTTCACGAGAAAACCGAAGATGAAGATCGTCACGGCAGTGGCAGCCGCCAGCACGACAAAGGGCAGGTGCAGCCACAGCAGCAGGCTGGCGAGCAGGCTGCCGGCGAGGGTGCCAAGGACGCGCTGCGCCGCCCGCTGGCGGGTGGAGCCATAATCGGGCTGCAGAACCACGACCATGGTGAAGGGCAGCCAGTAACCATGGGGCAGGGCATACACCTTGAAGATGAGCACCCCCACGATGGTCAGGGCGGCAAGTCGCAAGGTGTAGCGCACGAGCGCGGGGTCGACACGCGAGCGAAGGTTCAGGGCGGAGGCGAGCGGTCGCAGTGTCCAGGTATCGAGGTCGAACAGTTCCAGCGAAAAGGCCGCGCGTTCGTCGGCCCGGTCGATCGTGGCGCGCAGCGCGTCGCGAATCTCCGGCAGCAGCAGCTCGATCTGGCGGAGAATTTCAAGCAGCTGGCCGCCCGCGTGGGTGGCGCCGGTCTGCGCGGCCACCCGCGCGCGCAACACGCGGAGCAGGTTCGTCAGGCGTCGCAGCCGCACGTCGGCGGTGGCGAGGTGCGCGGGTTGCCGCGACACCACCGCGAGCGCCACGGTGCGCGACGTGTTGGTGAGCGAGGCCAGGGCCGGCAGGAAGGAGGGCATCAACCCGGCGAATTCCGGCCCGGCCATCAGGGATTCGAAGGCGGTGTTGAAGGCCACGACCCGCGTGGCCAGCCGGGCGGCGGCCAGGTTCAGGCGCTCGAGCCGGGCCAGGAGCGGACTGGCCCGGGCGGCTCCCGCGACGGCGAGCGTTGCATAGGTTTTATCGAGCGTGGTCCGCAGGGCGGCTTCGCGTTCGGCGACATTTTGCGCCCGGCGGGCGCTGTCCGCCGGTTCGCCCGGGGCCATGGCCGCGAACAGGTCGGCGACAGCGAGCCAGCTGTCCGCCGCGGCCCGCCGCAGGGGATGCTGCGGGCGGAAAGGCCAGTTCACGACTTGCAGGATCACGCCCCAGGCGCCGCCGGCCAGGGCGGCGACCATGTGGTGTCCGGCGGCCGGGGCGCCGGCCGGAGTGTTGAGCGCGAGCAGGAACACCAGGATCGAGGAGATCGCCATCGACGGGCCGTAGTCGCTGTTGAGATGCCGCCACAAGCCGCCGCAGACCGCCATGAATCCCATGCCCACCGCAGCCGCGAGCAGATGAGTGGACGCCAGCGCGCCGAGCCCCACTGCGCCCGTCAGGATCGCGGCCATCGCGAGCAGCAGCCCGAAGCGCAGGGCATAGGGGCCGCGCACGTCCACCATCGCGATATTTTGCGCGGTGAGCGCTACAAAGGTCATCTCCCACGGGAGCCAGCCGGCGGCGGCGAGCAGCAGCGGCACCATGAAGGCGATCGTCGCCCGGATCGCCCGGCCGAGATCCGGCTGCAGCGACTCATGGTCGGCGAGGCGGCCGAGCCTGTGCCATGGCAAGATCGCTGTCATTCAGCCTGGAAGTGTGGGCTTGCCGCGGGGGACGTCACGGGTTTTGCGCACTCCCGGGATCAGACATAAATGCCGCCCCCGAGCAGTTGCTCGCCCGCATAGAGCGCAAGAACCTGCCCGCTGGCGAGTGCGCGTTGCGGCTCATCGAAACGGACCAAGGCGGTGCCACCGCCCTCGGGCGTGAATTGCAGGGGCACGCGGGGATCGCGATAGCGCACGCGGCCCTCGAGCAAGCGCGGCGTGGTGAACGGGACACCGGTCCAGCTCAGTGAATGCACACGCACCTCGCGCTGAAACAGGCCGGGCGCTTCGGGATGGTCGAACGCCACGAGCAGGGCGCGGTCGGCGGCGCGTTTGCCCACCACGACGTAGGCCTCGTGATCGGCATTGGACGGCACGCCAATGCCGCGGCGCTGGCCGAGGGTATAGAAATGCAGGCCGCGGTGCCGGCCGAGTTCCCGGCCGTCCGAGGCGCGCACGATCGGGCCGGGCGCGTCGGGCACGTATGTCCGGAGAAAATCCTGCATCTTCACCTCCCCGATGAAGCAGATGCCCTGGCTGTCCTTCTTCTCAGCGGTGACCAGGCCGGCCTCGCGGGCGAGACGGCGCAACTCAGGTTTTGCGAGATGACCGATGGGGAAGCGGGCGTCGCGGATCTGCTCCTGGTTCAGCAGGGCGAGAAAATAGGACTGGTCCTTGTTTTTGTCGGCGCCTTCGAGCAGGGAGAATTCCCCCGCTGGCACCGGTGGGGCGGCGACCTCCCGGTCGCCGTTAACGCGACCGGGAGGTCGCGTCTCCAACTTATTCATTTCCATCTGCCGGGCGTAATGCCCCGTCGCCACGGCGGCGAAACCGTGGTCCTTCGCCCAGGCGCGGAACACGCCGAACTTCACCTCGCGGTTGCACATGATGTCGGGGTTGGGCGTGAGGCCGCGGGCGTAGCCGTCGAGCAGGTAGGCCACGACCCGCTCGCGGTATTCCTGCATCAGGTTGACAACGTGAAACTCGATGCCGATCCGCTCCGCCACGGCGCGGGCGTCGGCGATGTCCTGCTGCCAGGGACAGTCCCCGATGATGTTGTCCTCGTTGATCCAGTTTTTCATGTACGCGCCCGTGACATCGTGCCCCTGCTGCTTCAACAGGAGCGCGGCGACGGAGCTGTCGACTCCGCCGGAGAGGGCAACGAGGACTTTTTCGCGGGTGGACACGTTTCATCCAACGACGCGGGCGCGCGCCGCTTTGTCAAACGAACGTGATCGGCGGACGGTGAAACGGCCGGCAGCCCCGAATTTTTGGCCACGAAAAGGCACGACATGACACGAAAAAGGATCCAAGCGGTTCGGAATCCGGGCCCTCGATCCCTTCCGGAAGGTTCCTATCGTGTCATGTCGTGCCTTTTCGTGGCCAAAAATTCGGCCTTAAGGGGAATCATTTCTTCCCTATAGCCCCGGCACCGCTGCGTTTCCGCCTTGTCCCGACTGCGGCGCGGCAAATGCTGAACATCCCGCATGGCGCCGCGTTCTCCCAAGATTGTGCAGGCCTGGCTCGAGACTCCGGTCTCGGGCGTGATCGAGCTGGCCCACGACTGGCGGGGGAAGGCCCCGCCGCCCTTCGCCCTCTGTCACGGCGCTGCCTGCACTGTGCTCGCCGCGCTCACGCGGGTGCCTGATTACACCTTTGGCGCCGAAAGCGGCTATTTCGTCAACGATCAGGACGAGCTGTTCTTTTTCGTCCGGCTCGACCGCCATCCCGACATCGACCCGGCCCATGACGTGCTTTACGTCGCGGGTGACTTCAACGACTGGCAGCAGGCCGTGGGCCGCGAGGAATGGTGCCTGGTTCCCGGCAAGATCGCCGACGATCCGGTCCTGCTGTGGTCCGGTCCGGCGGCCAAGTTTGGTTCGGTCCAGCGCTTCAAGTTCGCCACTGGCGACCATCGCTGGCTGCCGGTGCCCGCCGACGCGCCCAATGCCGTGCGCGACGACCTGGGCAACACGAACTACCAGTACGATCCCGACCGCACGGGCCGGCATCTCTATACCTTCACCCTCGCGGCGCCGCTCGACCTGACGCAGGCGTGGAAGTTTGGCTGGGCGGACCGGGGCGCCGATTCGGATGTGCCGCTGAGGCCGGGGGCGTTTTTCCACGAGCTGAAGACCGATCTGCCGCTGGGGGCGATCGTCAACGGCGACGAAACCGTGTTCCGCCTGTTCGCGCCGCGCGCCCAGCGGGTGGAGCTGTGCGTCTGCGCCGATTTGTCGGAGCAGGATGCGCCGCATCGCTACGAACTCCAGCGCCGCCTTGAGGCCGGTCCGACGGCGGACGCCGACGGGCCCGCCGGCGCCGGGCCGGAGTGGCGCGGAGCCTGGGAGCTGGCCCTGGAGCAAAATTTGCACGGCTGGTTTTACTGGTATTCGATCGATGGTCCGAAGGACGTCTTTGGCCTGTTCGTGCCGAAGCAGCGCGTGCTGGACCCGTACGCCTTGGCAGCGGTGGACCGCGACGGCCCGGGCATCGTGCTGGACCGCTTGTGGATCGGGCAGGGTGACCACGGGTTCAAGACCCCCGCCTGGCACGACCTTGTCGTCGCCGAGGCGCATGTGCGCGACCTGGCGGCAAACGCCCCGGTCCGCGCGAGCGGCGACGAGCGGCTCGGCTTCACCGGCCTGACCAAATGGGTCGAGAGCCCGGAGTTTTACCTCGAGCGGCTCGGGGTGAACGCCGTCGAGCTCCAGCCGGTGCAGGAATTCGATAACCGCACCCGGGAGGAGTACCACTGGGGCTACATGACGAACAATTACTTTGCGCCGGAGGGCAGCTACAGCCTGACCCCGCTGAAGGCCTCCGGGGTGCGCGAACTCCAGGCGCTGGTCGCGGCCTTCCACCGTCGCGGCATCGCGGTGATCCTCGATGTCGTCTACAACCACGTCGGCGAGCCGGCGCACCTGATGTTCATCGACAAGCTCTACTACTTCGAGATGGACAGCGCGGGCCAGCTGGCGAACTGGAGCGGCTGCGGCAACGACCTGCGGTGCGGGTCGGCGATGGCACGCCGGCTCATCGTCGACAGCCTCATCCATCTCGTCGAGGCCTATGGCGTGGACGGTTTCCGCTTTGACCTCGCGGACCTCATTGGGATCGAGGTGCTGCGCGACATCGAGCACGCGCTGAAGCAGGTGAAGCCGGACATTGTGCTGATCGCGGAGCCGTGGAGTTTCCGCGGGCACATCGGCGGCGAGCTGCGCGACACAGGCTACGCCTCGTGGAACGACGGCTACCGCAATTTCCTGCGGGAGTTTGTCCGCGGCGGCGGGACGCGGGAGCAGTTCGAGTATTTCCTGAAGGGCTCGCCCTGGCACTATGCCAAATGGCCCGCGCAGACGCTGAACTACACCGAGTCGCACGACGACAAGACGTGGATCGACATCATCACCGAAAACTCCAGCGGCAACGGGCAGTCGCCGACTTCCAATGACCGCCGACGCACGCACCTGATGGCTGCGATCCTCTTCGCCTCGATCGGCATCCCGATGATTTCTTCGGGCCAGGATTTCCTGCGCTCGAAACAGGGGGTCAACAATACCTACCAGCGCGGGGACCTGAACGCCCTCGACTACCGCCGGCTCTTCCGCTTTCCGGGCACCCATGCGTATTTCGCCGGCTGGATCGAATTCCGCCGGAGCGAGACCGGCCGGCTGCTCCGGCACTACACGCGGGCGAGCGAGGGCTTTTTCCGTTTTTGCTTCGCCCCCGACACAACGGCCACGGCGGTGATCTACAATGCGGATCATTCACAGGGGCCGCAGCGGCTGCTCCTCGCGGTCAACCCGACGCTGAACGACGCCATCGTGCCGCTTGATACCGAGCTCATCCCCGGAGCTTGGCGGCAACTGGCCGACGCCGAGCGTTTTTACGGTCTGAACGGCCAAGGGGCGGCCCAGCCGGTCGAGGCGGAACTGTTCGTCCCGGCCCTCGGCTGCGGACTGTGGCTGTGCGAAGGGTAGGGCGCTGTCGTGCATTCCGCCAAAACCCCCTTGCATCCGCCGCCCACGGCTGTTCATTCAAAGGCCTCCGCGCCCGCGCGGGTCAAATCTAACTCAGCAATCAACCTTAGAACCTAACGGAGAGCTCCCACCATGGCAGTCAAAGTCGCTATCAACGGTTTCGGTCGCATCGGCCGCCTCGTCTTTCGTGCCCTTGTCGAACAGGGCCTGCTCGGCTCGACCCTCGATGTCGTCGCCGTCGGCGACATTGTCCCGGCCGACAACCTGGCCTACCTGCTCAAATATGACTCCACCCAGGGCAAGTTCCAGGGCACGGTCTCATCGAAGAAATCCTCCCCGGACAAGGCCGAGGACGATGTCCTCGTGGTCAACGGCAAGGACATCCACGTGGTCAGCGCGAAGACGCCGGCCGAGCTGCCCTGGGCCAAGTTCGGCGTCGAGCTCGTGATCGAGTCGACCGGTCTCTTCACCGAGGCGGAAAAGGCCAAGGGCCACATCACCGCTGGCGCCAAGAAGGTCATCATTTCCGCGCCGGCCAAGGGCGAGGACATCACGGTCGTGGTGGGTGTGAACGACGACAAGCTCGACCTCTCCAAGCACACGATCATCTCGAACGCCTCCTGCACCACGAACTGCCTCGCGCCGATCGTGCATGTGCTTCTCAAGGAAGGCTTCGGCCTGGAGGAAGGCCTGATGACCACCATCCACTCCTACACCGCCACGCAGAAGACCGTGGACGGCCCGTCGAAGAAGGACTGGAAGGGCGGCCGTTCCGCCGCGATCAACATCATCCCGTCCTCGACCGGCGCCGCGAAGGCCACCGCGCTCGTGCTCCCGGCCGTCAAGGGCAAGCTCACCGGCATGTCCTTCCGCGTGCCGACTCCGACCGTCTCGGTGGTCGACCTGACCTTCAAGACCACGAAGGAAACCTCCCTGAAGGAGATCAACGCCGCCCTCGAGAAGGCGTCCCAGACCTACCTCAAGGGCATCCTCGGCTACACGACCGACGAGGTCGTTTCCTCCGACTTCATCCACGACAAGCAGTCGTCGATCTACGATGCCGGCTCCTCGATCGAGCTGAACAGCCGCTTCTTCAAGCTCGTGAGCTGGTACGACAACGAGTGGGGCTACAGCAACCGCGTCGTCGACCTGACCAAGAAGATCGCCGCCGCCCTCTAAGGGATTCCAAACATTGGCCGCGGCTGGCGCGGATGATCGCGGACAACCCAGTCCTCGTCTGCGTTTATCCGTGTCATCCGCGGTAATTTTTTGCTTATTTTCCTCACGACCATGCCCAAGTTCAAAACCATCCGCGATCTCGACCTCGCCGGTAAACGCGTGCTCATCCGCGTCGACTTCAATGTCCCGCAGGACAAGGCCACCGGCGCGATCACGAACAACCAGCGCATCGTCGCGGCCCTGCCCACGGTCAAGTACGCCCTCGAAAAGGGCGCCTCGGTCGTCCTCATGAGCCACTTGGGTCGTCCCGACGGCCAGAAGATCGCCAAGTTTTCGCTCAAGCCTGTCGCCGTCGAGTTGGAGAAACTGCTTGCCCGGCCGGTGACGTTTCTCGACGACTGCGCCGGCCCGGTGGTTGAGGCCGCCTGCGCCAAGCTCGCCCCCGGCACCGTGGTGTTGCTGGAAAATCTCCGCTATCACATCGAGGAGGAGGGCAAGGTGAAGCTCGAGGATGGCACCTCGAAGAAGGCCGATCCCGCCGCGGTGGCCGCTTTCCGCGCCTCGCTCTCGAAGCTGGGCGATGTCTACGTCAACGACGCCTTCGGCACCGCGCACCGCGCCCACTCGTCGATGGTCGGGGTCAGCCTTCCGCAAAAGGCCGCCGGTTTCCTGATGGAGGCCGAACTCAAGGCCTTCGCCGCCGTGCTCGATCATCCGCAGCGTCCGTTGCTGGCCATCCTCGGCGGGGCGAAGATCGCCGACAAGATTCCGCTGATCAAAAACCTCCTGGCGAAGGCGGACGAGATCATCATCGGCGGCGGGATGGCCTACACGTTCAAGAAGGTCATCGATGGCATGGCCATTGGCGACAGCCTGTTCGACCCGGAGGGCGCGAAGATCGTCCAGCAACTCGTGGAGGACGCGAAAGCGCGCAACGTGAAGCTCATCTTCCCGGTGGACTATGTCTGCGCCGACAAGTTCGACCCCAATGCCAACACGCAGCCCGCGACCGATGCCACGGGCATTCCCGCCGGCTGGCAGGGCCTCGATGCCGGCCCGCAGTCGATCGCGCTTTATCGCGCGTCCATCCTGCGCGCCAAGACGATCATCTGGAACGGCCCGTCGGGCGTGTTCGAGTTCGAAAAATTCGCCGGCTCGACCAAGGCCATGGCCGCGGCCGTGGCCGAGGCCACGGCGCTTGGCGCGACCACAGTGGTGGGCGGCGGCGACACCGCGACGGCGGCCAAAAAATTCAAGGTCGCCGACAAGGTCACCCATTGCTCCACCGGTGGCGGCGCCAGCCTGGAGTTCCTGGAAGGAAAAGTTCTGCCCGGCGTGGCTTACCTCGAAACCTGATCCTGATTTGAGCCACTGAGACGCGGAGAGCGCAAAATTCGAACAATCTTATCTTCGTGTCCTTTGGGTCCCCGTGGTTAAACCTCCTCACATGATTCTTCGCAAAAAACTCATCGCCGGTAACTGGAAGATGAACAAGACGGCCGCCGATGCGGTCGCGCTGGTCCAGGAAACCGTCAGCCTCATTGGCAAGCAGACCGATGTCGACGTGGTCGTCTGCCCGCCGTTCACCGCCCTGGAAAGCGTGGCCAAGGCCCTCGACGGCTCCACCCTGAAACTGGGCGCCCAGAACATGCACTTCGAGGCCAGCGGGGCGTTCACGGGCGAGATTTCCGCGCCGATGCTGCGCGCGTTCTTCGCGACCCACGTCATCCTCGGCCACAGCGAGCGCCGGACTTATTTCGGCGAGAACGACGAGTTGATCAATAAGAAGGTCCTCGCCGCGTTGCGGAACCAGCTCCGCCCGATCCTCTGCGTAGGCGAGACCCTGGCCGAGCGTGAAGCGGGCTCGACCCTGAAAGTGGTGCAGACCCAGACCGAGCGCTGCCTCGAGGGCGTGGGCAAGGAACAAGCCCCGACCCTGGTCATCGCCTACGAACCCGTGTGGGCCATCGGGACCGGCAAGGTCGCGACGACCGCCCAGGCGCAGGAGGTGCACGCCTTCATCCGCGGCCTGCTCACGAATCTTTTCGGCGAACCCGCGGCCCAGAAGGTCCGCATCCTTTACGGCGGCTCGATGAAGCCGGCCAATGCGCCCGAGCTTCTCGCCCAGAAAGACATCGACGGCGGCTTGATCGGCGGCGCGAGCCTCGAGGTCCGCAGCTTTGTCGATCTCGTCAACGCGGCCATCGCGGCAAAGTAGGGTTCAGCCAAGTGGCTCAAGGGATTGCACGGCTGGCGCGATCTCATCCCTCCGCTTTGGACCGCGGCTCTTCATAGGCCTTTGCCATGCGTACGACCGGCATAGACGAACCGTTGGCCAGGACGATCGGGAACCTTTCGATCACAACATAGCCGAAGGACGCATAAAGCGGCTCTCCGGCGAGCGTCGCGACGATTTCGATCGAATTGAATCCGGCCTGAAGGGCCGCCGTCTCGCTGCTGGTCATGAGTTGGCGCCCAATCCCGAGGCGCGCAAAATCCGGGTGAATAAAAAACGCACGGATCCGGGCGGGCTCGCAGGCGGGATTTAGCAGTGGGTCGGCTCCTGCCCGGTCCCGGTTGCCTCCGTAAAGTGCCTGGCGCTTGCTCCAGCCGCCGCAGCCCACGATGCGTCCATCGCGCTCCGCGACGAAATAGGTGCCGTCGGCGATCAGCTGGCTATCCACCCCAAAGACTGTGCCGATCGCGCCCTCGATTTGCTCTGGAGAGTAATAGCCTGCCTGCAACGAACGGGCGGAATGAGGGATCAGGACCTCAAGACTTGGTATGTCGCCCGCACGGGCCAGACGAATGGTAACGGGCATGTGGGTTTCCTGAACGCGCGGTCCCATGCGCCCTTCGGACCAGGCTACACCCCGTGCATCTTGCACAAGGCCTGGAGCTTCTTGCGGCCGATATCCAGGCGCTCGCCGCGCTCCCAGTCGAAAGCATCCATGGCGATCTCGGTCGTGATGGCCCCCGGCATCAATTGCAGCCGGCGCAGCATGTCCTCGATATCCTTGGGAAAAGGGTGCTTGCCCTGAAACAACATGGCGCGGATCGGGTGGTCGTTGGGTTCGCTGGGTGTCATCAGTTCAGGGAGGCTGCGGGACCGTGATTCAGAGATTTCTTACGAATGACGCAAGTCAACTTGGGGGTGAGTGCCCCCTATTGGATGCTCTTGGCCGGAATGATGCCATTCAAGCCCGGCGATCGATGTAGCAGCCGAGGTGACGAGGCTGGGTTTGGCGATTCACCTCAAACCAGCCTCCTCACGTCGGCTGCTACCGGCAACTACATCGTTAGCTCAATGCGTCCGGGCCGCCATCTCGGCGGCCAGTTCGACGAGAAAAGGCGCTCCGCCCGGCAATTTTCTGAACTCAGCGATGGCGTCCTGCGATGCTTTGCCCGCCAGGCGTCGGGCGGTTTCGAGCCCATGAATTTTTACAAATGTCGCCTTGCCGGCCTTGGCGTCCTTGCCGGCCGTCTTGCCCAGCGCGGCGGTGTCGGCTGTGGCATCGAGGATGTCGTCGATGATTTGAAACGCCAGGCCGAGCTGACGACCCGCCTGGCGCAGGATCAGCAACGCCTGGGCGTCGGCGCGGGCCACGAGGCCGCCCATGACCAGCGCGGCCTCGATCATGGCGGCGGTTTTATTGAGGTGAATATACTCGAGCTCCGCAGCGGTGGTTTCCGGCTTCTTTTCCGCGAGGATATCCTCCATCTGCCCGCCGATCAGGTGCTGGCTGCCGGCCGCGGAGGCGAGTTCGCGGACCAGCGAGAGACCGGGGACCGGATCGTAGCTGGAGGCCAGCAGCAGGAAGGCGTGCGTGAGAAGGGCATCGCCTGCGAGCAGCGCGGTGGCTTCGTCGAAGGCCTTGTGGGCGGTCGGCCGCCCGCGCCGCAGATCGTCGTTGTCCATGCAGGGCAGGTCATCATGGATCAGCGAGTAGGTATGGATGCACTCGAGGGCGACGGCCGCGGGCAGGGGATCGGGCCCGCCGGCAGCCGCGGGAAAGAGCTCGGCCGCCGCGAGCAGGAGCACGGGTCGCAGGCGCTTGCCGCCGGCCTGAAGGCTGTAGCGCATCGCGGAATGCAGGCGCGACGGCCGTGTCCCGTCCGCGGGCAGCAACCGGTCGATGCCGTGCTCCACGCGGGCGACGTAGCCGGATAGTTGATGGGTGAACTCCATGGGCGCGCGATCAGGTTCCGCGCGAATTTCGCCCGCCGCAATGCCTGTCCGTGCGCCGGTTTGCAAACGCCTTTTCGGCTGCCGGGTATGATCCGCCAATCTTTCTCTTAATCTTTCTCCTGTTTCCTGACCAGGCGACCCGACGAAAGATAAAGAGAAAGAAGAAAGAGAAAGATGTTTCGCACGGGCGAGAAGAGTCTCGCAAAAAAACCGCCTCCTTTCCATAACCGGTCTCGCTTTTCCATGCCAACCTACGAGTACGCCTGCACCAAGTGCGGCCATGCCTTTGAGTTTTTCCAGTCCATGAAGGACGCTCCGCTGAAAAAGTGCCCGAAATGCGGCAAGCTGGCCTTGAAGCGCCTGGTCGGCGGCGGCGCGGGCCTGATTTTCAAGGGCAGCGGCTTCTACATCACCGATTACAAGAACAAGCCCGCCAAGAAGGAAGGCGGCGACAAGCCGGCCCCGGGCGGTGATAGCAAAAAATCCCCGCCGCCGGCCGCCACCGCCGCGAAATAAATTTCCCCATGAGCTCCAAAAAGGTTGAACGCGCAATGTACGGCCCGAGCTGGGCCGAGGTCATCATCGGTGCGGCGCTGAGCTTCGTGCTCGGCCTCGTTTTCGCCGCGGTCGTGCTCATTCTCCGTCCCGTGGAAACGGTCAAGGAGCTGCCCAAGGAGCCCGTGCACGGCGTCGTCTACTACCTCGAGGGGTCCAAGGACGCCACCAAGGGCAAGACCTGGGCTGGCAAGCGCAAGCAGCTTGCCGCCGGTGCGTCCGTCACGCTCACCGATGACGAACTTAACGCCGTGTTTGCGCCGGCGCCCGACAAGAGCAAGCCTGCGGCCCCGGCGCCGGCGGAAAAGGGCAAGCCTGCGGCGCCCGCCGCCCCGGCTGCTCCGCCCGCGCCGCCTCCGCTGCCCGCCAATGCAGGTCTGATCGTTCCCGGAACCCCCAACTTCCGGCTGCATGACGGGCAGATTCAAATCGCCATGCCGTGCACGCTGAACGTGCTGGGGTTCAACCAGCCGGTCATCGTCATGGCCACCGGGGCCTTTGCCAAGACGGGCGCCGGGATTGTATTCGCCGCGGACGATTTTTATGTCGGCTCCCTGCGGGTCAGCCGGCTGCCGATGATCGAGGGCCTCGTCACCAAGAAAATCCTGGAGGCCCAGCCTCTGCCGGATGACCTGACCGCGGCCTGGCAGAAACTGTCCGACGTCACCATCGACGGGAAGACGCTGAAGCTCACGATGTGAGCGCGGCGCAGCGGCCGGATGCGGCATCGTTCCGGCTCAGCAGGCGGCCAGCAGTTTCTTCAGGTCGACGTGCTCGGTGATCAGGCGCTTGATCACGGGAATTTTATCGGAGTCCTGCGGCTGTGTTTTCACGGTCATGCCGTGAATCTTCGAGGTGATGGTGAAGCTCTCCTCCTTCGCGGCGATGACGGGGATCCGGGTCTGGGCGAGCAGTTCGAGCAGCTTGGGCGTCGGCACCGTATCGTTGGTGAGGATGAGGCCCGAGATCGTTTTTCCACCGGAGATGCGGGCGCTGGAGATGGCCGCGAGGATGATGTCATCGCGGTCGCCGGGCGTGATGATAAGCACGCCGGGCTGGAGATACTCGACGATGCCCTTGGCGGTCATGGCCCCGACGATGACGCGGTTGACGCGCTCGGTCATCGCGGCCTCGGGCGCGTTGAGCCAGCGGCCGGCGATTTCCTCCGCGATCTGGGATAGATTGGGTGCGGACAGCATTTGCTGCACCGGCAGCACGCCGAGGAGCGGCACGCCGAGACGCTGCAGGCCCAGCCCGGCGTACTCGGTGATGAGGGGGATTTTGTTCGCATCGACCTTGTTGAGGATGGCGCCGGCGACCTCGACGCCCGCCTTGTCGAAGAGGGCCTTGTTGAGTGCGATCTCGTCGATGGGCCGGCCGATGCCGCCGGGCGTGACGAGGATGACCTTGGTGCGAAGCAGCTTGGCGACGCGGGCGTTGGAGAGCTCAAAGACCGACCCGACGCCGGCATGGCCGGTGCCCTCGATCAGGGTGAAGTCCTTTTCCCACGACACCCGGTCGAAGGCCCGGCAGATCCGGTCCTCCAGTTCCGCCAGCATGGGGCCGGGGTTCTTGAGGAAGCGACGCGTGAACGTGCCATCGACGGCGACGGGGCTCATGCTCTCGATGGGCACGTGGACGTTGTAGATCGTGTCGAGCAGGACGGAATCCTCGTCGACCTGGTGGCCGTGCACCTGGACGAAGCGCTGGCCGATGGGCTTGATGAAGCCGACCCGGGGATAAATCGACTGCAGCGCGGCGAAAAGACCGAGGCAAGTGGTGGTCTTACCGTCATTCATGCGGGTCGCGGCGACGAACAGGCGCTTGGTGGCCGTATTGGTCGGCGCCCGGAGCAGCGGCAGGGCCGGCTGGACAAAGGGATTGCTGTTCATGAGTTAAAGGCAAAGGCGCCCGCGACCGTCCGCGGCAACCGCGGATGCGGCCGGCCGGACCCGCTCAGGGAGTGCCATAGAGAAGGCGGCGGTCGATGGCCTGGCACCCGACAATGGCGGCGGCGCCGAACACATCGTGCGCGCTGGCGCCGCGGCTGATCTCCGCCGCGGGACGGGTGAGACCGGTGATGATCTGGCCGAAGGCATTCGCGCCGGCGAGAATCTGGACCAGCTTGAAGCCGATGTTACCGCTGTTGAGGTCGGGGAACACCAGCACATTGGCGCGCCCGGCGACGGGGCCCTCGACCTTTTTCATCGCGGCGACGGCGGCATCGAGCGCGGCATCGAGCTGGATTTCGCCCTCGATCTCCATCGGGAGCTGCGCGGCCCGGGCCTTGGCCCGGGCGAGCTCGGTGGCGGTGCGCACCTTGACCAGCATGGGATGCTGGGAGTCGCTGCGCGAGGCATAGCTCAGCATGGCGACGCGCGGTGTCTCGTCGGTGAGCTGGCGGGCGATCATCGCCGTGGAAATGGCGATGTCGCACAGTTGCTCGGCGGTGGGATCGGGAATGACGCCGCAGTCGGCGAGGAAGAGGGAGCCGTCGCTGCCGACCTTTTTTTCATCCCAGTCCAGGATCATGAGCGACGACGCGGTCTGGACGTTCTCCAGGCGCGGGATGAGCTGGAAAAGGGGACGCAGCGCACTGGAGGCCGTGACCGTGGCGCCGCCGACGAGGGCGTCGGCCTGGCCGGACGCGAGCATCATGGTCGCGAAGTAATTCGGGTCGAGCAGGGTGGCCCGGGTATCGCCGAGCTTGAGCACCTTGGTGCTGCGGATCTGCTCCAGCTGGACCGCGAAGGGCTCGAAATCCTCGCTGCGCGCCGGCTCGATGATGCGCATGCCGGTGATATCGAGCGAGAGCCGCGCGGCGGCGTCCTTGATGACCTTGCGCTCGCCGAGGAGGATCGGCGCGCCCATGCGCCGTGTGACCCACTGGCGGGCGGCCTGCAGGATGCGCGGGTCGGCCCCTTCCGGGAAGACGATGCGCTTCGGATGGCGCTGCAGCCTCGCAATGAGTTTCGGAACGAGCGGCATAAGCGGACGGAGCGTGCGAAGGAGGTACAGCATGGTCAATGCCGCACCCGTGGCTGTCTGTTAAGAACTTGCTAACCGGCGCGCCCGTCCGGTGAACTGCGCCCGTGTCGAAGCACCTGAAGAACATGGGCGTCATCTCGCTGCTGACGGTGGTGTCGCGCGTGCTCGGGCTGCTGCGGGACAGTTTGACGGCGGGAATTTTCGGCGCCGGCGCGTTCACCTCAGCGTTTATCACCGCCTACCGGTTGCCCAACCTGTTTCGCCGCCTACTGGGCGAGGGATCGCTCACGGCGGCGTTTCTTCCCACGCTCCAGGAAGCTCTGCATGAGCGCGGCCGGCCGGGGGCGTTTGCCTTGCTGAACAAGGTCGTGAGCTGGCTGGTCGTAGTGACGTGCGGCTTGGTGGGGCTCGCCATGATCATCTTCAGCCAGTCGCGCTGGTTTCCCGCGCAAAGCGAAAAGTGGTACTTGGCCGCGGATCTGACCGTGATCTTGTTTCCCTACCTGGCCTTCGTGTGCATCGCAGCGGCGTTCAACGCGGCCCTGAACGTCTTCGAGCGTTTTACCGAGCCGGCCTTGTCGCCCATCTGGCTGAATCTCGCCTGGATCGCCGCGCTGGGCGGCGCGGGCCTGCATTTCGCGCATACACCCCTCGGGGAGATGCACTGGCTGTGTGCGGGCGTGCTGGTGGGGGGCTTCCTCCAGATGAGTGTGCCGGCCGTGGTGTTGATGCGCGAGGGCTGGCGGCCGCGGTTCGACTTTGCGCTGTCGCCGCAGGTGAGGGAGATTGCCGCGCTCATGGCCCCGGGATTTTTTGGGTCGGCGATCTATCAGGTGAACATCTTTGTCGCCGGCGTGCTGGCCTATGCCGTCAGCGATTCGGCGGCCACGCTGCTGTTTTATGCCAATCGTCTCATGGAACTGCCCATCGGTGTCTTTGCCATCGCGGTCTCGACGGTCGTCTATCCGCTCATCGCGCGGCACGCTGTCGAGCGCAAGTTCGCGGCGATGGCGGAGGATTACCGCAAGGGCATCCGGCTGATCCTCGTGATCAACGTCCCGGCGGCGCTCGGTCTGGCCCTGCTCAGCAAGCCGATCATCGGCGTGCTGTTCCAGCATGGGGAATTCAAGGCGGACGATACTCACGCAATGGCCCCGATCCTGGCGTTGTTTGCCATCGGCATGCCTTTCTTTTCCGTGGTCAACTTGACCGTCCGGGCCTTCTACGCCCTCAAGGACACCAAGACGCCCGTCCGGATCGCGGCGGTGGATTTTGTCGTCAACCTTGTCCTCAGCCTCGTGCTCATGCGCCGGTTCGGCGCTCCCGGGCTCGTCCTGGCCAGCACCACGGCGATCATTGTGCAAACCCTGCTGCTCAAGCGTGCGCTGGGCCGCAAGCTGCCCGAGATGACGTTTGCCCCGCTGTGGCCGAGTGTCGGCAAGGTCCTGCTGGCCACCCTGGCCATGGGCCTGCTGGTGGCCGGGGGCTGGCATTGGCTGCAGGGAGCGGGCTTGGGCGCACGCACGACGGATCTGCTGGCGCTGGGCGGCTTGATCCCGCTGGGCGTGATGGTTTACGGGGTCGTTCTCTGGGCCTTGAAGATCGAGGGCCGCGAGGATTTTGTGGCGCTGTTCGCAAAAGTCCGGACCAAGTTTGCCTGAGCCGGGACGATGCCGACGGATTTAACCACGAACGACACGAAAGGATGAAGCTGGACCAGAATCCATTTTTTCGGAAGAGGCACCGGATGGCGCGACCATCAAGGATGATGGCTTTCCTTTCATGGTATTCTTTCGTGTGTTTGGTGTGGTTCGTGGTGACCTCCCATTGCATGGATACAGCTGAGCCGGCGGGCACATGAAATTCAAATTCGACTGGTTCCTCTATGGCATGCTGGTGGCGGTGGGGCTCGCCTGGGTGATCCCCGGGCCGGGGGCGGCCGGCGGCTGGATGCATCCAGACCTGCTGAACAAGATCGGCGTGGCCCTGATTTTCTACCTGAACGGCGTTTCCCTGTCGTTTGCCGCGCTGAAGGCCGGGACGCTGCGCTGGCCGCTCCATGTCGTGGTGCAGACCAGCGTGTTCCTGCTCTTCCCGCTCATCGGGATCGCAGCACTGTGGCTGACCCACCGCTGGCTGCCGGCGGAGCTGGACCAGGGTTTTTTTTATCTCTGTGTGCTGCCGTCCACCGTGTCGTCCTCCGTGGCCCTGACGGCCGCGGCACGGGGCAACGTGCCGGCGGCGGTCTTTAACGCCACGCTTTCCAGCCTGCTCGGGGTTTTCCTCACGCCGCTGTGGATCGGCTGGCGCCTGCATGGCAGCGGTGAGGCTATGCCAATGGGCAAGGTGGTGCTCGACCTGATATTGTGGCTGCTGCTGCCGCTGCTATTGGGACAGTTGAGCCGCCCGTGGCTGGCGGGCTGGGCCGGGCGGAACAAGAAGGTGATCCATGTCGTCGACCGCGGTACGATCCTGCTGATCATCTACACGTCGTTCTGCGACTCGGTCAAAGGTGGGGTCTGGCGCCAGAGCGGCACGAGCGAACTCCTCATGGCATTGGCGGGCTGTGCGGCGCTGTTTTTTGCCGTCATGGCGATCATGGGGGCGGTCAGCGATGCCCTGGGATTTTCCATTGAGGACCGGATCACCACTGTGTTCTGCGGCTCCAAAAAGAGCATCGCGCAGGGCGTGCCGATGGCCCGGCTCATCTTCGGCACCAACCCGCATCTCAGCGTGATCCTGCTGCCGATCATGATCTATCACCCGCTGCAACTGGTGATCTGCGGCATCCTCGCCGGCCGCTGGGCGCGGCGCCCGATGCAACCGGCCTAGAGAGGCTGCGGTATAGCCCCCATTTAGTTTGTCCTGAGTGTCACTCAATACGTGACACTTTCCATGATGGGTCATCCACTGGCGGAAGTTCGGCAAGCGAGCCTCCTCGGCAAAATGCTCTGCCGTCTTGCATCGGGTGCAGGGCTGCGTCTCTTGGCGATTCCGATTCAACATGAATATCGTCGCCGTCTCCCTTCCGTGCGGCCCGGCTGCTCCTGCCGGCCCGTGGGGATGGGCGAGGCGATTTTACCCAGTGATCAACCCTCAACCCATCATTGCACCATGAAACGCAAAGCCTCCGCTGTCTGGCAGGGCGACCTCAAGTCGGGTCGCGGCCAAATCTCCACCGAGAGCACCGTCCTCAACCATGCGCAGTATTCGTTCGGCACCCGCTTTGAAAACGGGCCCGGCACCAACCCGGAGGAACTCATCGGTGCCGCGCACTCAGGCTGTTTCAGCATGGCCCTGTCGGCCGAGCTGCAAAAGGCCGGCTTCATTGCCGACACGATCTCGACCACGGCCGAGGTGACGCTGGAAAATCATCCGCAAACCAGCTGGACGGTGACGAAGATCCACCTCGATACGACGGCCAAGGTGCCCGCCATCACGGTCGCTAAATTTGCGGAGATCGCCGCCGGCGCCAAGGCCGGGTGCCCCATTTCCCGCCTGTTGAAGGCCGAGATCACGCTCGATGCGAAATTGCTCTGACCGTCATGGCCCATCTTTTCGCGCCCTTCACCGTCAAGTCCGTCACGCTCCGCAACCGCATCGGCGTTTCGCCGATGTGCGAGTACTCCTCAGAGGACGGTGTCGCGACTGACTGGCACCTGGTTCATCTCGGTTCACGTGCGATCGGTGGCGCCGGCCTGGTCATTGCCGAAGCGACCGCGGTCTCGTCCGCAGGGCGCATCACACCGGGCGATGCAGGCATCTGGGCGGAGAAACACGTCGAGCCACTGGCCCGCATCAACCGTTTCGTCAAAGCGCATGGCGCCGTGCCCGGCGTCCAGCTGGCGCATGCCGGCCGCAAGGCCAGCGCGGCGCGCCCGTGGGAGGGCGGGGCGCACCTAGCCGACAGTGCCGGCGGCTGGACGCCGGTGGCACCGAGTGCGGTCGCATTCGGCGGCGAACTGACCAAGGTGCCGCAGGCCCTCACGGTCGCCGGGATCGAGCAGGTGCAGGCGGATTTTGTGGCGGCGGCGCAGCGGTCCCTGGCCGCGGGTTATGAGTGGCTCGAACTGCATGCGGCTCATGGCTACCTGTTTCACGAGTTTCTGTCGCCGCTCTCGAACCGGCGGACCGATGCCTATGGCGGCAGCTTCGAAAACCGCATCCGCTTTTTGATCGAGACAACCCGCGCGGTGCGCGCGGTGTGGCCCGACCGGCTCCCGTTAACGGCACGGCTGTCCTGCACCGACTGGACGGAAGGCGGCTGGGATATCGAGCAATCGGTCGAGCTTTCCCGTCGCCTGAAGGCGGACGGCCTCGATCTCATCGACTGCAGCTCGGGCGGTGGCGTCCCGCATGCAAAAATTCCAGTGGGGCCGGGTTACCAGGTGCCCTTTGCCGAGCGGATTCGCCGGGAAGCCGGCATCGCCACGGCCGCTGTCGGGCTCATCACCGAGGCGCGGCAGGCGCACGACATCATCCGGACGGGACAGGCCGACGTGGTTTTGCTGGCGCGCGAGCTGCTCCGCGATCCCTACTGGCCCGCGCATGCGGCCCGCACTCTCGGGCAGGCCGCGGCGGTCCCTCCGCCCTTGCAATACGCCCGCGCCTGGTGAGGGTCCTGGCGCTTCAACTCCATGAATTCCATTCCCACCGCTACGCTGCTGCAGGCCTTGCACTGGCGCTACGCCACGAAGAAATTCGATCCCACGCGGAAAATCCCGGCACTGGAATGGCAGGCCCTGGAGGAGGCGCTCGTGCTGTCACCCTCGTCGGTCGGACTGCAGCCGTGGAAGTTCATTGTCGTGACCGATTCGGCGATGAAGGAAAAGCTTCGGCCGGCCGCGTGGAACCAGGGCCAGGTGACGGAGTGCTCGCATTTCGTCGTGCTGGCGGTGCGAAAGAACATCGGGCCCGACCACGTTGACCGGCACATCGCACGCATGGTGGAAGTACGCGAGGTGCCCGCCGATTCGCTGGCCAAATTTCGCCAGATGGTGACGGGCAACCTCGACAAGGCCCGGGCGGAGGAGCGGCTCGACATCTGGCAGTCCCACCAGGTTTACATCGCGCTGGGCCAGTTCATGGCGAGTGCCGCGCTGCTGGGGATCGACACCTGTCCGATGGAAGGTTTTGAACCGGCGAAATTCGACGAGATCCTCGGGCTCAAGGGCACGGATCACGCGAGTATCGTCTGCTGTGCCGCCGGCTACCGCGCGCCGGATGACAAGCACGCCGCGATGAAAAAAGTGCGGTTCAAGCCCGACGACGTGATCGTGCGGATCTAGCGCCGATTCCATGAATCCGCTTTAGGGCGGCTAAAAAAGCCGAGCCAACACACCCTGCCCGTTGGGCACCCCTCTTGATAGAGGGGAACTGATCAGGCTCCCCTCTAAGAAGAGGGGTGGCGCAACGCGCCGGGGTGTGTCGGTTTTATTCGGCGTTCCTAGCCAAATACCGCGGTGCGTTCCTTGGCGTTGAGCTCGCGCCATTTTCCCGGGGTGAGTTCGCCAAGCTGGAATTCGCCGATGCGCACGCGGATGAGCCGGAGGGTCGGATGACCGATGGCGGCGGTCATGCGGCGCACCTGACGGTTTTTCCCCTCGACGAGCTCCAGGGCGAGCCAGCTGTCCGGCACGTTCTTGCGAAAACGGATGGGCGGATCGCGGGGCGCGAGCACGGGCGCGGGAGAGAGCAACGATGCCCGGCAGGGCAGGGATTTGTAATTGTCGATGGCCAGCCCGCCGTGCTCGAGCCGGGCGATCGCCGCCGGCGAAGGGACGCGTTCCACCTGCGCCCAATATTCACGGCGGTGGGCCCGGGCGGGTTCAAGCAGACGGTTGTTAAGCCCCGGCTCGTCGCTGAGCAAGAGCAGGCCCTCCGAGTCCGCATCGAGCCGTCCAAGCGCATAGACTCCCGCTGGAAGGCCGAAGTCCGCCAAGGTGCGCCAGCGCGAGCCGGGCTCCGGGGTGAACTGCGAAAGCACGCCGTAAGGCTTGTGGAGGGCGAGGAGCAAGGACCGCATAATGCAGGAATCGCGAAAACGCGGAAGTGCGGAAACGCGGGTCGCGATACCGATTTGGATCAAACACTCCAACCCGGTTTCGCGCGGAGGCGCAAAGCCGCGGTGCAAGGCAACTGTTGGGCTCGGAAACCGGATTTTCACACCGAGGCACGGAGGCCACGAGGATCCCCCATCGGCGAACTACGCTTTGTCCTCCGTGCCTCGGTGTGAAACCTGTCTCCCCCCTGCGTCTTTGCGTCTTGGCGCGAAATTTTATCGCTACCGAAGGGTCGATTGGAATTTCTGCGCTTCCGTTCCTCCGCGCTTCCGCGATCATGCCGCGAAGGACTTCATGATGCGTGCCCTGCAACTCACCGCGATCAATCAGTTGGCGCTTGCGGATCTGCCCGAACCGCAGCCGGCCGCCGGCGAGGTGCTTGTCACCTTGCGCGCCGCGGCGCTCAATCACCGCGATGTCTGGATCAAGCAGGGCCAGTATGCCGGCCTGAAGTTTCCCTGTGTTCCCGGTTCGGACGGCGCCGGCGTGGTCGCGGCGCTGGGAGCAGGAGTGGATCCGGCGTGGTTGAAGCGCGAGGTGATCATCAATCCCGCGTTTGACTGGGGACCCAGCGAGCACGCCCAGGGCGGGGACTTTTCAATCCTCGGCCTGCCGCGGGCCGGCACCTTCGCCGAGAAAATCGCCGTGCCCGCCATGCAACTGGCCCCGAAGCCGGCACACCTCCCATGGGAGGAGGCGGCCGCCCTGCCGCTCACCGGCTTGACGGCTTATCGCGCGTTGTTTTCCCGGGCGCAGCTCAAGGCGGGCGAGCGCGTGCTGGTGGCCGGCATCGGGGGCGGAGCGGCGCTTTTTGCGCTGCAGTTCGCCGTGGCCCAGGGAGCCGAGGCCTGGGTGACGTCGAGCTCCGCGGAAAAAATCACCCGGGCGGTCGCGCTGGGTGCGGCGGGCGGATTCAATTACACCGACCCGGCATGGGCCGAGGCCGCCGCGAAGGCCTCGGGACTGTTCGACGTGATCGTGGACAGCGCGGGCGGGCCCGGATTTGAGCAGCTGATCGACTTGGCCGCGCCGGGGGCACGCGTGGTATTTTTCGGGGCGACGCGGGGCAACCCGCCCGTGTTGCCGATGCGGAAGGTTTTCTGGCGGCAAATTTCCCTGCTGGGCTCGACCATGGGCTCACCGGCGGACTGGATCGCGATGATGGAGTTTGTCGCACTGCATCGCATCAAGCCGGTCGTATCGGACGTGTTTCCCCTCATCAAGGGAGCGGAAGCCTTTGCGCTCATGGAACGCGGCGCGCAGTTCGGAAAGATCGTCCTCCGGATCGAGGCGTCCGCTAGGTGAGGAATCCGACAAAGATCGCGCAGACCGCCGCGGTATAGCCGGTGAAGGCGTAGAGGAGTCCCCTGGCCATCGGTCCAGGTTGCTCGCGGTGTTGGAGAGTGAAATCGACCAGCACGAAGCCCAGGCTGAAAAAAACAATCAGTGCGGGCAGGACCAGCCGCGGCAACCAGTAGCCAGCCGTGTACGGGTCTCCGACGCGGGGAAGATTGAACAGGATCACCGCATAATAGCCCGCGGCCAGGGCGGTGATCACAACGGTGGCATTTGGCAGCAGAGGCTTCCGGGAAAAAAGGGATTGGAGCCCGAGCGCGCCGCAGAACACCGTCCCGGCCAGGGCCAGCACGGAATAGAGCAGCCCCAGGCGCACCGCCCAAATCTGAAAAGCCTGGGACCGGGCGGTCCGGGTTCGGCCTACATCATCCTGGGTCCGATGCCCCCAAGCAGTGGAAATTTCGGGCGGCACTTTCTGGAAAAAATTCAGGGTGTCCGTCAGGGAGCTTACATGGAGCAGGGCGGGATAGCTGTATTTCCTGAACCCGTAGAGCGCGCCTTTGACGTATTCCGGGGCGGCCAGCACCGCCATGTCGCTTTTTTGCACCGTCAAGATATCCTGCCATCGCATTACCGACGGCGTGCCCTCGGCCTTCCAGTGGCCGTAGGTGGTCGCTCCATTCACTTTTTCGCTTTCGCGCATCTCGTGGGAAAAAATCCCCGCGGGAATTAAGAGCGCAGCAATGCCAACCATGGCCCAGCGCAGACGCCGGCCTTTGGGCAGTTGCCGCACCAAGGTGACGGCGAGCATCAGGCCAAGGGGCGGAAACAGCCCGACGAACGTATACTTGCAGAGCAAGGCTGCGGAGAGGCTGAGCGACAGCCCGATCCACGAAAAAATCCGCCGCGGATCGTCGACCAGCCTCAGGGTGAACAGGGCGACCAAGGCAAAGGCGGGGATGGTGAAGGCATCGGCGGCAATGACGATGGAGTGAATGACCCGGAGCGGAACGAAGGTGATGAACGCCGCGGCGGCATAGCGCAGTTGCCAGTGGGTGATGCTCTGCCAGAAAAATCGGTAGAGCAGCCAGAGCCCGGCAGTGTTCAGCCCCAGAAAAACGAGCGCTGTGAGCTCCAGGTAATACGTCGTGCTGATGTGGTGGCGGATACCGCTGCCCAGCCAATACAGGCCGGGAGGGTTCGTCAGGGCATAGCTGAAGCCTTCTGGGTAGGAAAGAATGACAGCGCGATGACTGGCGAAATCCTGCCCCATGTAGCCATAATGAAGGATTCCCCGGACGCCCAAGATGAAGCCGGCGGCCGCCAGGAGCGTTAGAAGGAGGCGATCCCTTCGTGCAAACAACCTTGGGCTTGGCTGGTCCGGCATGGGGTGGGGCGCTGCTCGGGCAGCGCTCCTGAGTAAATCAATCGCGAGCTGGTTAAAGCATTATTCCGCGCACCGCACCGGCTTATTGAGCCTCGCGCATTTCCCCCCGAAGCACATTGATGAGCTGCGGCAGTTCATCCAAGCCCGAGGCACGAATAAGCCGCCCGCCGGGAATCCGCGCTGCCAAAGGCAACGCATCAAGATTCCTCGAACTGACCCATTGCCCAGAATTGACACTGGAAATCGGCCTGGCGGTCAGGCTGGCAAGCCGTGAAATCCTCGGCACCCCGGATTCGTCAAATATTCCAGACCGGAAGAGGCGCTCCTCCCGTAAATGGAACAAAAAAGGTAACAATCGGACAATACCTCAACGTGGCTCCGGTGGCCAACACACTGTTTCGATTCGCACTAAAGAACTGTCATGAACGTCCGATACCTTTCGTGAAATGGAAACCGACCGGATTGCGGTCATTTCGTAGGTTCAGCCGGTCGACAAGAACATACCAATTTTTGACAATTTTCGCCCTGACAATTCGGCAATAACACATATGATCACAATCATGCTAATCACCCCATTGTGAGGTGGACCCCAAAAGTTGGACAGGACGGATCGTTAAGTCCAAACCCGAACAATACGATCCATGTCCAAGAAACGACGTCAGCACAGTGCCCAGTTCAAAGCCCAGGTGGGTCTTGATGCCCTGAAGGGGATCGACCCGGTCC
>CAIKHO010000073.1 GCA_903827245.1 uncultured Opitutia bacterium | reverse complement strand
GCACTCACGCACGCGTTACTCGTAATCAGGCCCGGTCCCTGTCCGTTGCCGCCTCCGCGGCTGGAACTCAATCCGCCGCACTCCCGCCGCGGACAAACACTTTATTTTTCCGCTTGCTCACACGCAGCTAGATCAACGTTTAAGCTGAGCCACACGCGGCCAGCGAGATTGAACAACAAAACTGGCCGGTCCCGCGCGTTGGCTCGGGCGCCTGGTTAGCCTTTCCGGTCTTCTTCTGTGATTCCCCATTCTTCATCCAACTGAGCGGTCATGGCGGGATTGTGGCCGTAAATGAGGTATTGGGCCGTGCGCAATCGGCCACTGATCCTAGCAATCTCTTTGAGGTAGTCCGCCGAGGTCTTGAACCTGGCATCTCGAAATAGACGATGAGCCAGAAGATTCCTGTCTTCTCTCACGTCGCTCAGATACTCAAACAAGCTCTTGTTCGACGGAACTTTACTCTGCCACTCGGTTAGAAGCTGACTAAGATTTTTCTTCTGCAACTTTTCGTCCAGAGCGGCGACCGCTGCAGGGTCTAGCTTTTCGGCGTGCGGATCCAGAGCTAGATTCTCGCTAACTAGGGTTTTTTCCAGTATCTGCGCATGGAAGATTGTTCTGCCAAGCTGCTCGAAAACCGAGGCGTCTATGGTGGAGGGCATCTTTTTCCGGCTAACAGTATTAGTATGACACGCCACGAGTGTGGCTTTTTACGGATTTGATAGCACGTGAATCGGCCTTGGCCAGCAATGCTGGAGATTTCATAGGTCTCTATTTGTCTCAAAGATCGGCGGGAATCGTTCCGTTTATACAGGGTAGATGAACGACCCTGCATTGCCCGACAAAGGCCACAGCCGAAAGCCACACTCATGGCAGCCTGATGCGCCTGTCAGCTTTCCGGTCTGGGGTGGCCAGAGGCCGGCACCGGGTCTATGGATGGTAGATGGCCCAAGGATCGTTCCAGGATGGCCCAAAGATGGTGCAAGGATGGTCCAAAGGGGGCCGAAAGGTGTCAGGCGATTACAACGTAATCATCGCGCATAAAGCCGCTCCTATAGGGGCTTGGATTCATGAAGGCAGGCAGCGGCCAGATACGGTCAACGCATTACTTCCAGCGCCACCTGCCGGCAGCCTTTCAGGTCGATCTTGCCGCTGCCGAGTTGGGGGATGCGGTCCACCTGGCGCACGATCTTTGGAATCCACAGGTTGGGCAGTCCGGCGGCAGCGAGTTTTTCGCGGAGCGTCTCCGCGGTGATTTCCCGGCTGGCCAGGAGCACCAGCGCCTCGCCCTTGGCGGCGTCGGGGATGCCGACGACCGCGAGCAGCGGGCTGTCGACCTGCTCCCAGCCAAGGACCTCGAGGATTTTTTGCTCCACCGTGCCGTGCGGCACCATTTCGCCGCCGATCTTGGAGAAGCGCGAGAGGCGGCCCTCGATATACAGGAAGCCGTCGTCGTCGAAGCGCCCGAGGTCGCCGGTGACGAACCAGCCGTCGCGCAGGGCCTGCCCGGTCTTTTCCGCGTCCTTGAGATAGCCGCCGAAAATGTTCGCGCCGCGCAGCCACAGCATGCCGGTGGCGGTCAGCGGCAGTTCCACCCCGGTGTCGGGATCGACGATCCGGGCCGTCATGCCGGGCAGGAGGCGGCCGACCGAGCCCGTGCGCTTGCCGGCCTGGAACTCCGCGGTGTCGGTGACCGTCGGCGGGTCGGGCTGGTTGATATTGCTCACCGGGGTGGTTTCCGTGAGGCCGTAGCCCTGCAGGATCTCGATGTGGAACCGCTGCCGGAATCCTTCGTAAAGGTCCGCGGACAATTTCTCCGCGCCGGTGACCACGAGGTCCAGTGAGCGCAGCTCGGCCGACGAGGCCTTCTTCAGGAACGGGCGGACAAAGGTCGGCGCGCCCACCAGGACCGTCGCCTGTTCGTCGCGGATCGCCTCGGCGATTTTGCGGGTCTCGAGCGGGCTGGGCACCGTGACCACCCGGCAGCCGCGCAGGATCGGGTACCAGAGCGTGACGGTGAAACCGAAACTGTGAAAAATCGGCAGGCAGCCGAGCATCGTGGCGTTGCGGGGCAAGATCGAGAGCGACGAGATTTGCGCGCAGTTGGCGAGCAGGTTGCGATGCGTCAGTACGACGCCCTTCGGTTCGCCCGAACTGCCGCTGGTGAAGAGCAGCGCCGCCTCCTCGCGATCGCCCACCCGCGGCAGGCCGAGCAGGGAGGGAATCCACTGGTTGGGCAGGACCCAAGCCGCCACCAGCCACGGCAGGATGGCGCGTTTGCCTCCGGCGGCGGCCAGCTCGGCCCGCAGGTCGCGCGTGTCCTCGGGCCAGGGGAAATCCGGCACCTTCGCCCGGAGCGCATCGGCCGTGATGACCGTGGTGATGCCGGCGAGCCGCAGGCTGGACTCGAGCGAGGCGCGGCCGGCGGTGAAATTGAGGTTGACCGGCACCTTGTCCGCACACGCCACCGCGAGATTGGCGATCGCCGCGCCGGCCCCGGGCGGCAGGACAATGCCGATGCGTTTTTCCGCCGCCGTGGCGCGCAGCCGGAGGGAGAGAACGGCGGCCGCGGCCAGCAGCTGCGCGGCCGTCACCTCTCGCCGGCCCGCAGTGCGGTCGACGATTTCAACGTGGCCGGGGCGCTTGGCCAGCGCCCTCGCGGCCTCGCGGCCCAGATGCCGGCGCAGCACGGGCCGCTCCTCAAATGCCTCGGCGCCCAAGTCCATCAGGGCGCGCCGCGCCGCCGGGCCGTCGGCCTGGTCGGGTGCCAGCGGCCGGCCAAAGGCGATAAACACCGGGGTCGGCATGAGCCGGGGCGACTTCCAGAGGTATTTGTTGCCGGCAAAGGAGAAGACCGAGCCCCAGAGTCCGTCGATGAACGCCGGCACCACCGGCACGCGGGCGCGCCGCGCCATCACCTCGAAACCCTTGCGCATCTCCATCAACTGGCCCGTGCGCGAGATCCCACCCTCGGGAAAAATGCACACCACCTCGCCGGCCTGCAGGGCCTTGATCGCGGTCCGCATGCCCTCGGTCGGATGCACCGCCGAGATGGGGATGACGCCGCTCAGCTCGAACACGCGGTCGAAGAGCGAGTGGGCCTGCAGGCCCTGGTAGCCGACGTAGCGGATCGGCCGCGGGCAGGCGAGCTGCAGCACCACGACGTCGACATAGGAGAGATGGTTGGCTATGAGCAGCGCGCCGCCGGATGCCGGGATATTTTCCGCACCCCGGGAACGCACCCGGTACATCACCCCGGCCACCAAGGACACCACGACCTCGAAGAACCACGGGACATAGGACCGCCCGGAGAGGGAAGGCTTGGGGTTTGCCATGATTCAAGCACCATGCCGGCGCCACCGGGGGATTTTTTCAAAGCTTTTCCGCCGTAGGAGGGCGGTGCCCTACTTTCACCTCCGATCCGATCTTATTGTTCTCGTTCCTCGTTCTCTTTCTCGTTCTCCCTTCAGAACACCAGCCCGAGAACGAGGAACGAGAAAGAGAACGAGAACGATTTTTAATCAAATTCAACCCTGTAGGGGCGTTCCTTGCGGACGCCCGGTTTGGGTTCGCAAGGGGCGGAGCGGGTTCACTGCAACGTGCTGAAACGTTGCTTGCCCTTTGGCTCGCCGATGGAGCCAAACAACGCCTCGGCCGAGGCCGTGATGTTGGAATGAGGTGGGCCGTGACCTCCGGGCGCGGTGAGACTGCGGACGGTTCCATCCGCCGCCCGGCCACCTTCGCCAAGGCTACGGTGCCCTCGCGAAGCCATTGCAGCCCGCCATAGCGAGAGCGACGGCGGGAGGTCGGCGGCCACCTTTCGGTCGGCGTGTTTCCACAGAGAAACAGGCTTTCAACTCCTGCTTGAGTCAGGTCAAACCGGGCGTCCACAAGGGACGCCCCTACGGCTGGCTTTCGGGCGCTCCGGCCTTCAGTCCTGTCACGGCCCTAGCGACCCAGCAAGTTGTTCAGCAGCGAGCTGCCGGCGGCCTTGAGCAGGGCGTTCCGGAATTCGCTGGTGTCGGGATTTTCCAGGGTTCCGATGATGCGGATGGGCGTCAGGAATGCCGTGTAACCGAGATTGTCCTGCTGGCCGGTCAGCAGGCTGGCCCGCTTCATCAGGTCGGCGGTCTTGCCCTGCGCCCAAAGCTGCAGGCGGAGGTCGAGCGCCTGGGACAGCAGCGGCGTGCCCTCGACATGGCGGATTTCCCCCGTGCCGGCGATGCGCTTGGTCGGGGAGATCAGCGTGAAATTCTGCAACATGACGTTCAGGTCGTTGTCGCGCGAGACCGTCACGTTCAACTGGTCGAACGGGATCTCCTTCCAGTCGTTGGCCACCTCGACCACGATCTGGGTGCGGTTCGCGTAGTCGGCGATCTTGTCCCGGCCCGTGGCCGCCGCCAGCAGGCCGCCGAGGGTCGCGACGGTCGACTGGGTCTTCTGGATCTTGTCCGACAGATCGGCCTGCAGCAGGCGGCAGGTGCCGCCCTTGCTCGAGAGCTGGAAATCGCCGCGCGTGCGAGCGAACAGCTGGTCGGCGTTCGCGCCGCCGCCGGTCAGCTTGCTCGTTACATTGAACCGGCCCTCGATGGTCGGGGGCTTGCCGGGATTGAGCGCCTTGAAGAGCGCCGCGGAATCAAAGTTGTTCACGGCGAAATCGGCCTTCAGCGCGTAGGGCTCCTTCACCTTGCCGTCAAAGGTCACACCCCCGGCCAGTTTGAAATCGCTCCCCTCGCCCAGCCCGGCCCGGACGCCGTCAAGCTTGAGGGCGCCCGCCTCCAGGTGAAGCGTCCCGACCACATCCGTGATCTCCAGCGACTGCTGGTAGGAAACTTTCTTCAGCGCCAGGGAAACGTCGCCGGTGACGCCGGTCCAGAAAGGCAGGCTGTCGGGTCCCGCCGGCGATACCGGAGTCGCCGGAACCGCGGCGGCGGGCGGCGCGGCGAGCGCGGACGCCAGGACTTGCGCGTCATCCACGGCGAGATACGTGCTCGTGATGCGGCCGCTCACCGCGACCCCGGCGGTGGCCGTCGTGAGCGTGCCATCCAGCGTGAGGTCCGACTTGCGGCCGTCCCGCTGCAGCAGCACGGGCGCCTTTAGGACGATTTTCCCGTCCTTAGCAATATCTGCCCGCACATCGGCGCTGATGGCCGGCAAGGAGGCGGCGGAGATTTTAGGATCAACCGTCAACCCGGTGAACGCAAGTTTCGCCGAGATTTCCTTCGTCACGCCGAGGCTGGCGGAAAAATCCCCCGCGGCGCGGCCGCCGGTGAGCGCGAAGATGCCACCGGCCACCGGCTGCGTGAGCAGCCCCGGCAGGCTGGCCGTCCACTGGCCGGTCGTCTTGATGGCCTGGTCCTTGCCCGCGAGCTGGCCGGCCTTGGCCTCGAGGGTGAGCAACGTGACCCCGCCGCTGCGGGCGGTGACCTCGGACAGCTCGGCCTGCCAGCCCTGCGAAGTGTAGTCCGCCGAAAGTTTGAGGGAAAGATCGACTGCCCGGATGAGCGGCTTGCCCGCCCGCGCGACACTGAGATTTCCCAGCGTCAGGGGTGCGGTCGGACGGAGACCGGCCACCCCGTCATTGCGCACCCCGACCACGAACGAACCGCGCAGATCGTTGCCAGTCAAAACCACGCCGGCCGCAAACGGCTGCACCCATGCGAGGGGCAAGCCCTGCAGTTCGAGGCTGAGCAAATCCTTCGCGGGATCGGCGGCCTCACTCAGGCGCGTCTTCACATTGTAGACAAACGGCTGCAGCGACCGCGCCGTCAGCACCGGCCGCGCACCCGCGAGATCCAGGCTGAGGCTCGTCACGCGTACCGTGTCGCCCTCGTGCATCAGGTCGAAGGCCAGCGCGCCCTTGATGGCGCCAACCGGTTCCAGCTCCGGACGCACCACGCCGAGCTTGTCCGCGGTCAGCGTGAATCGGCCGCTGGCGGAATACCCGGCCAAAGCCGCATCGGTCTCAAAGACACCCTCCCCCTTGGCCGCAAAGGCCGGCAGCGGGCGGCCGAGCGCAAACGGCATGACGTCGCCGTCGTTCGTGTCGACCATCCACGCGCCCTTGATCGAACGGCCGCCGGTCGCGCGGCCGGAATCGGCGGGATAGTCCGCCTGGATCGTCAGCAGTTTCCGGCCGGCCGCCTCGACCACGACGGTGTAGCTTTCCCCGGCATTGGAATGTCCGGCGGTGAGCGCAGCGGAAAGCTTGGTCCCCTGCGGAAACTGCGGGCCGCGGGCCTCGGCCTCGAGATTCACCCCGAGGCGCGAAAACGTGCGCGGCGTGTCCATGGCCATGAGCAGGCTGCCGGTCGCGTTGAGGGCGTTGACCTGGGCGGTCGGGGCCAGGGCCGTGGTGGCGGTGAAATTGAACCGGCCCTCGTGGCCCGCGCCCAGCTGGCCGCCGGTGAGGGTCACCCGCGCCCGACCGGGCGGTTGCCCGGCGGTGACAGGGAAAATGATCTCACCCTCGAGTTCGACGGAATCAACCGCGAGGTCGACGGGAAGCCTGAGCTGATTGAAGACGCCCTGAAACACGGCCGCGGCGGCTTGCGCGGGGGCGGCTGCCGGACCGGAGGCACCCGGAATTCCCGAGCTGGCCGGCGGCAAATCATGGCCGGATCCTGGACCGCCGGACGCCTCACCTGCCGCGGGACTGGTGAGGTCGACCGTCCAGCCCTTGGCCACGAGTTTCTTGATTTGAACACTCCGCCCGGCGGCGGAGACAAGGGACAAATCAGCGTCGAGGGACGGAATCACCAGCGTCGCCCCCGACTGGGTGACGTGCAATTGCTCGAGGCGCACATGGTCGAGCCCCGCGCTGACCCGGCCCAAGGTGGCGGTGAGGCCCGGCTGCGCGGCCAGTTCCCGGCGGGCCAGCCAAGTCTGAAAAGCGGAGGTGAACGCCACCCCCACGACGACCACCAGCAGGGCCAGAAACGCAGCAACGCCAAAAACGAGAAAGCGGACGACTTTCATGAACTTCAAAAAGACACCACGGCTCGCTCCGGGTTGCGAGCCTGAGGTAAAATGACTTGCGGGATAAAACTGCGGGAATCGCCCCCCGTTCCCGGAATTGACCGGGGGGCCCGTCATCAAACCTGACGGGAAGAACGTCAGTTCGTGATCACAAAGTCGTCGGCCCGCCCCATGGCCTTGCGCAGACTGGCGACCGCGACGTTGTAGGTGTAAAACGCCTGCAGCTGGTTGGTGCGGGCCGTGGTCAGGTCGACCTGGGCCTGCAGCACATCGAGCTGGGTGGCGGTGCCCGCGTCATAGCGCGCGGTGGCGAGACGGACGGATTCCTCGGCCTCGGCGACGACCTTTTGCGAGGCATCGGCGAGCTCGGTGGCTTCCTGGAACGACGAGTAGGCGCTCCGGACATCTACCTCCGCGGCCAGCTGCGCATCGGTCAGGGACAGGCGGGCCTGCTCGAGCTGGGAACGCGCCTGGATCACCTGGCCGGCGGTGGAGCGGCCATCGAAGATGTTCCATTGCGACTGCAGGCCGATGTACACCCCGTCAATGGAGTCGCCAAAGCTGTTGGTCGGACCCTTGAACAGCTCCCATCCGCCCACGAGCGAGACCTTGGGATAATAGTTGGAACGGGCGGTGGTGACCGACTCCTCGCTGGCGGACTGGAGCTTGGCGAGGCGCTGGAGGTCCGGCCGGTTGGCGTGGGCCGCATTGAACGCGGCCTGCAGGTCGAAGGTCGCCGGGACATAATCGAGCGAGCCGATAAAATCGGGAATCTTGCGGAGATTTTCCGGCGTGTTGGTCGTGAAACCGAGGGCCTGGCGCAGCTGCTCGATGGCGAGGCGGTAATCGTTGCGGGCGGTGATCAGCGGCACCTGGGCGTTGGCCACGGCGACGTCGGCCCGCAGTTTCTCGAAGGCGGAGACGGTGCCGGCGTCGTAGCGGTCGGTCACGTTCTTAAGCTGCTGCTTCAGCAGCGCGAGATTCTGCTCCTGCACCTTGATCTTCTCGCGGGCGAGCAGGACGTTGTAGAAATCCACGCGCACCGAGAGCAGCGCGTCATTGATCACGGATTGCAGATCGAGCATGGCCGCCTCGCGGGCGAGCTTGGAGCTCTTGATCGACGAACGCACGCCCCCGCCCGCATACAGGGTCTGGCTCGCGCTGAGGTTGATCGACCAGCTACGGTCGCTGGCGGGAAACGACTGGGAGATGTCGTTGGAATTCCGCTGGTACGAGCCGGTGGCGGCGACATTGGGAATCTCGCGGGAACTGACCTGGACGACGACGCCCTCCTGCTGCCGGATGCGTTCCCGGGCCTGGCGGATGGCAAAATTGTTCTCAAGGGCGAAGCCGATCGCCGTCTTGAGATCGAGCTGGTCGGGCACCGGCGGCGGGGCGGCGGCGGCGCGCAGGGCCGGCCCGGAAAAAACCGCCACCACCAGGGCGGCAACCAGCGGGCGTAGGGATTGGGAACGGATTTTCATGAATGGATCATTTTGCGAACCTAGGTTCCGGCTCAAGCAGGGAGGAGTCCGACGGGCTGGCCGCGGCCGCGCGTTCCTTGCTGTGGTCCTTGGCCATCAGCACATAGAGCGCCGGCAGCACAAAGAGCGTGAAGGTCGTGCCGATCGTCATGCCGCCGACCAGCACGAGACCGATCGAGTTTCGCGCCGCGGCGCCGGCGCCGGTGACGAGTGTGAGCGGGAAGTGGCCGGCCACGGTGGCGACCGTGGTCATCAGCACGGGGCGCAGGCGGGTCAGCGCGGCCTCATGCGCGGCCTCGAGCTTCGACTTGCCCTGCAGCTGGAGATGGTTGGCGAATTCCACGATCAGGATGCCGTTCTTCGCGATCAGCCCGACCAGTGTCACGAGTCCGACCTGCGAGTAGATATTGAAGGTCGTGGTGAAACCGTCGGTCCAGAAATGCTGCTGCAGGACCGGGAATTTCATGAACATGAACAAACCGGCGCCGAACAGCGCGAGCGGCACGGAGCCGGCAAGGATGACGAGCGGATCGCGGAAGCTGTTGAACTGCGCCGCGAGCACGAGGAAGATCAGGATGACAGCGAGCCCCATGGTGCCCCAGAACTTGGCGTTACCGCCTTCCTTGCGGAGCTGGCGGGCCTCGCCGGTGTAGTCGATGACGTAGCCCTTCGGCAGGATCTTCGCGGCCTCGTCCTCCATGAAGCGGAGGGTGGAGTCGAGCGTGCCGGACGGGACGCCGGAGATCTTCACCGAGTTCAGCTGCTGGAAGCGGTTGAGCGAGCGCGGGACCGTCTTGTTGATCACGGTGGCCACGGAGCCGAGCGGTACCAGCTGGCCGTTCGGACCGGTCACGTAGATGTCTTTCAACTGGTCGGGATTGAGCCGCTCGACGCGCTTGATCTGCGGGATGACCTTGTAGCTGCGGCCCTCGATGTTGAAGCGGTTGACATAGTTCCCGCCGAGATCGGCCCCGATGTCGGCGCCGATCTGCGTGAGGTTAAGCCCCAAGGCGGCGACCTTGTCGCGGTCGATCTGGAACTCCGCCTGCGGCTGGTCGATCTTCAGGTCGATCTGCGAGAAGTAGAACTTGTGCTGGTCCATCGCCGTCTTCTGCAGCTGCTCGGCGAAACCGAGCAGCTGGTCGGCGTCGGCAGTGGAGGCGATGACGAATTCGACCGGGAACGTGCCGCCACCCGGCAGCGACGGCGGTGTGACCGCCTGCAGCCGGATGCCGGGGATCGCCGATACCTTCTGCTGCACCTCCGGCAGGATCTGGAAAATGTTTCGCTTCCGCTCGCTCCACGGTTTCGCCACCATGCCGCCAAAGCCGGAGTTCGGCTGGGTGAGCTGGAACACGAAGTCCGTCTCGGGCACGCTCTGGAACGCCTTGTAGCTCGCCACGGCGAACCGGCTGGCCTCGTCGATCGTCGCGTTGGCCGAGCCCTCGACAATGCCGAAGATCACGCCCTGGTCCTCCGCGGGGGCGAGTTCGGCGGGGGTCAGCGGTCCGCCGATCATGAAGAAACCCAGCAGGCCCACGACCACCCAGATCGTGTAAATGTAAGGCCGGTTCGCCAGGGCGCCGTCGAGGAGGCGGCCGTAGCCGCGCTTGATGCGGTCGAATGTGCCGTTGACGACCCGGGCAAAGCCATGGTCATCGTGGCCGGCCTTGAGCAGGCGCGACGCCATCATCGGCGAAAGCGTCAGCGCCACCACGCCGGAAATCGCCACGGCCCCGGCCAGGGTGAAGGCGAACTCCCGGAAGAGCGAGCCGGTCAGCCCGCCCTGCAGGCCGATGGGGGCGTAGACCGCCATCAGGGTGATCGTCATCGCGATGATCGGGCTCGCCAGCTCGCGGGCGCCGAGGATCGCGGCGTCGAAGGGCGTGCGCCCCTCGCGCAGATGCCGCTCGACGTTCTCGACGACGACGATGGCGTCGTCGACCACGAGGCCGACCGAGAGCACGATCGCCAGCAGCGTGAGCAGGTTGATGGTGAAGCCGAACAGCTGCATCAGGAACAGCGCGCCGATCAGCGAGAGAGGGATGGCGATGACCGGCACCAGCACGGAACGGAAGGTGCCGAGGAAAAGGAAGATCACGATCACGACGATGATCAGCGTGTCCATCAGCGTGTGCTTCACCTCGTGGATGGCATTGTTGATGTAGGCGGTGGCGTCGTACGCGATGATCGCCTTCATCCCGGTGGGCAGCTCCTTCTGGATCTGGGCCATCTCGACGTTGACGCCCTTGATCACGTCGATCGAGTTGGCGTTGGGCAGCGGCCAGATGCCGATGAAGACGGCGGTCTGGCCCGAGAAGCGAACCTCGGTGTTGTAATCCTCGGAGCCAAGGACGATGTCGGCGATGTCGGAGAGCCGCACGATGGCGTCGTTCTGCTGGCGGATCACCAGCTGCTTGAACTCCTCGACGGAGCGCAGGTCGGTGTTGGCCGTGACGTTGACCTGGACGAGGGAACCCTTGGTGGTGCCGAGCGCCGACAGGTAGTTGTTGGCGGCGAGCGCGGCCCGTACCTGGGACGGGCTGATGTTGAGGGCGGCCATGCGGTCGGGCTTGAGCCAGATGCGCATCGCGAAGGTGCGGGCGCCGAGGATGTCGGCGCGCTGCACGCCGGCGAGGGCGGTCAGGCGCGGCTGCACGACGCGCACGAGATAGTCGGTGATCTCGTTCTGCTGGAGCACATCGGAGGTGAAGCTAAGGTAGGCCGCGGCGAACTGGCTGTCGGCCGACTGGACGGTGATGGTGGGCAGCTCGGCCTCGGGCGGGAGATCGTTGCGCACCTGGTTCACGCGGGTGGTGATTTCCGCGAGCGCCTTGAGCGGGTCGTAGTTGAGCTTGAGGCGGACGTTGATCGTCGAGATGCCAAGGGAGCTCGACGACTCGATGTAATCGATACCGTCGGCGGCGGCGATGGAGCGCTCCAGCGGCGTGGTGATGAAGCCGCGGACGAGCTCGGCGGGGGCGCCGACGTAGACGGTGGTGACGGAGATGCTGGCGTTGTCGCTGCGCGGGTACTGGCGCACGTTGAGCGTGCGATAAGCCTGCAGGCCGGCGATGATGATCACCAGGTTGACGACGATCGCGAGGACCGGGCGCCGGATGAAGAGGTCGGTAAATTTCATGAGGATGGGCGTGTGCAGCGTGGCCGCCGGGCGCTGCTGCGCCGGCAATGGGCGGCAAGCGCCCTGCCCCGCCGGGATGATCAGGAATCCTTGGGCTTGGGCGCGAGTTGGGCGTCGGGCGCGAGGGAGTTGTCCACCACCACGGTGGCGCCGTTGCGCAGCTTGAAGACCCCGGCCGAGGCGATCGTGTCGCCGGCCTTGAGGCCCGAAATCACGGCGATAAAGTCACCGCGCCGCTCGCCGAGGCGCACGAACTGCTGGCGCACCACCTTGGGGGCCTTGGCGTCCTTGCCGGCCTCGACCACGAAGACGGAATCGCCGTACGGGGCGTAAAGCACCGAGCTGGCGGGAATGGCGAGAATATCGTCCTTCCGCGGCAGGAGCACCGCGACGTTGACGAACATGCCGGGGCGCAGCTGCTCGTCGCCGTTCTCCAGCGTTGCCTGCACGCGCACGTTACGCGTGGCAGTGTCCACGTCGGGATTGATCGCGGTGACCTTGCCTTCCACGGCCTTGCCGGGAACCGCGTCGCCGGTGATCTGCACGGCAAACCCCGCCGAGATCCGGCTGAGCTCCTGCTGGGGGAGCTGGAAGTTCGCGTAGATCGGCTGGAGGGCCTGCAGCGAGACAATCGCGTCACCGGCCTTGAGCGTCTGGCCGAGATTGACGAGCCGGATGCCGAGCCGGCCGGAGAATGGAGCGCGGATGGTCTTCTTGGCGATGACCGAGCGGATGTTATCCGACTGCGCCGCGGCCTGCTCGAACTGTGCGGCCGCCGCATCGAGGTCGGACTGGGCGATGGAGTTCTTTCCGACCAATTCCTTGGCGCGGTCGAGGTTGACCTTGGCCAGCGCCGCGGCCGATTCGGCCGAACGCAGCTGGGCCTGCTCGACGGTGGTATCCTGGCTGACGAGGAGATCGCCGACCTTCACCGCGGCGCCTGCTTCAAAGGCAATCTTGGCTATATTGCCATCGAGTTGGGCGCTGATCGTCACGCCCTGCACCGCGGCCAGTGAACCCACGACATGAATGGCCGGCTGCCACTGTTCCGCCACGACGGCGGCCGTGGTGATCGACTCGGCGGGAACCGGCGGCGCGCCCTGGGCGATCAAATGGGAGATCTGGAGGAATTTAACGCCACCGGGCACGCCGATGACCACTAGGATCACAAGCAAGGTGAGTGATATTTTTTTGAGCATAATAGTGTCAGGAGATAGCTGGAATGAAACAAAACAGGTTCACTTGGGAAAAATGAAGGAAGAAAAGGCGTATGAGGTAAACAGCCCGGGGCGTGCCATCTAGGCAGAGGAAAGAGCCGCCGGCTTGGGCCCCGCAAAATCGGTCAGGTTGGTGCTCTGCTGGAGGATCTTGCCCAGCAGCTGGGCCAGGGTACGGCGCTCCACCGTCGAGAGGGGCTGCATGAGCGCCGCGATGCGCTTGAAATGCCCCGGGAGGATGGCGGACATCTGGGCATGGCCCTTTGGGGTGAGATGCACCGACATCATGCGCCGGTCATGAGTGTCGGCCTCGCGCCGGACCAGGCTGTCGCGTTCCAAGGTATCGATCAGCCCGGTCATGGTGGCACGCGTAACCCCGCACATTTCCGCCAGTCCAGCCGGGGTACTGGGCTGGGGGCAGTCCTTGGTCTTCTGCAGCAGAAGCATCAGGACCGCAAAGCGGCCAGGGGTGATGTTATGCCCGGCAAAGTAGTCTTCCCCCAGCTGGAAAGCCACATCGCCGGCCCGGAGCAGGTGCAAAAACGCCTCGCAGGCCGACGGATCGAGGTCGGGAAACGCCTTCGCTGCCTCGAGGAGGCATTCGTAGCGCGGGAGGTGCTTGGGTAACAGGCGCGGCATGATTTTCAGGAGGTGACCAGACGATCAGGAGGCTTATAGTTAGGAAGCTAACTAGAATAGCAAGTATGCCACCTATTTTCCTGAAGATTGCCGCGCATCTAATGCTGCCCGTGTCCGGGCTAATCGATTCTTATTGAGGAATCCCGACACCCGTCATGGACGACGAATGCCTGTGGTGGGGCGGCGACGTCCCGGTCGCCGTCTGCGCGACGACGACGTCACATCCCCATCTCCAACCCGACCGCGGCGACAGGCGGGCTTTACGTTACAACGCGCGTGCCGCCGCCACCACCGCGTCCGCCGTGATGCCGAGTTCCTTCATCACCAGCTGGAACGGGGCGCTGAGCCCGAAGCGGTCGATGCCGATCGTTTTGCCCTCGGGACCGACGTACTTGTGCCAGAGTCCGGTCACACCCGCCTCGATCGACACGCGCTTCCGGCAGTCGGGCGGGAGGATGCTGTCGCGATACTCGGCGGGCTGGCGGTCGAAAATTTCCATCGAGGGCATCGAGACAACGCGCACGCCGGCGCCGAGGGTCGCGGCCGCGGCGATGGCATGCTGCAGTTCGCTGCCGGTCGCGAGAAGGATGAGGGTGAGCGGGGCGGTCTCCTGCACCACCACGTAACCACCCTTCAGCACGCCTGCGCGGCGGATGTGCGGGGGAATGTCATTCAACGGCGGCACGGCCTGGCGCGTGAGCGCGAGCAGCGTCGGGCCGTCCGTGCGCTCGAGCGCCGCGGCGAAGGCGCCCACCGTCTCCTCCTGGTCGGCCGGGCGGATGACCTCGAAGCCCGGAATGAGCCGCAGGGCTGAGATGGTCTCGACCGGCTGGTGGGTCGGACCGTCCTCGCCCACGCCGACGGAGTCGTGCGTGTAGATATAGATCACCGGCAGCTTCGAGAGCGCCGCGATGCGCATCGCCCCGCGCGAGTAGTCGGCGAAGACGAGGAAGGTCGCGCAGGAGGGACGGAAAATCCCGTCGTAGGCCAGCCCGTTGCACATCGCCGCCATCGCGTGCTCACGGATGCCGAAGCGAATGTTGCGGCCGGCGCGGTTGGTTTTGTCGAAATCCTTGTCCGCGTTGATATAGTTGTAGGTCGAGCCGTGCAGATCCGCCGAGCCGCTCATGAACAGCGGCAGCGCCGCCGCGACGGGCTGCAACACCTCGCGCGCGGAACCACGGGTGCCGGGATGCTTGGCATCGGCGGGGAAGACCGGGACTTTTTCCATCAGCGCGGCGGCGCTGGGCCGCACCGGCGCGGAATCGAGCAGCGCGGCCTTGTCGGGATTCGCGGTCCGCCAGGCGGCGTAGGTTTTCTTCCATTTGCCGTAGGCGCGGGCGAGGCGCTTCTTGTGCCCGGCGAAATAGGCGTAAACGTCGTCGCTCACATAAAAATGCTTGTCGCCCGGCAGGCCGAGTCCGATGCGAGCAGCGTCGCCAAACTTCGCCCCACCCTCGCCATGGCCCTTCGAGGTGCCCTGCACTTCCGGAATGCCCCGGGCTATGACGGTGTGGACGAGGATGAGCTGCGGTTTTCCGCTCTTGGCCTTCTTCGCCTTGTTGAACGCCTTCAGAAGCGCGGCCATGTCGTGCCCGTCCTGCACGGTCTGCACATCCCACTCGATGGCCTTGAAGCGCTGCGCGGCGTTCTCGCTCTGCGTCTTGTCCGCCATCGCGTCGAGGGTGACGTAGTTGGAGTCGTAAATCAGGATCAGGTTGTCGAGGCCTTGGTGACCGGCGAACGCCACCGCTTCCATCGCGACGCCTTCCTGCATGCAGCCGTCGCCCGCGAGGCAGACGATGTGCTGGTCGAAGATGGTGTGCTCGGGGGTGTTGAAGCGGGCCGCGGCCATCTTGCCGGAGATGGCCATGCCGACGGCGTTGCCGACGCCCTGGCCGAGCGGGCCGGTGGTGGCCTCGACGCCGGGCGTATCGCGAAATTCGGGATGGCCGGGTGTCTTGGAGTGAAGCTGGCGGAAGCCCTTGATGTCCTCGATCGACAGGTCGTAACCCGACATATGCAGCCAAGCATAGAGGAACATCGAGCCGTGGCCGGCGGAAAGGACAAAACGGTCGCGGTTGAGCCAGCGCGGATCGGCCGGATTGTGCGCCAGCGCGTGACCGTAGAGCACGGCACCGATCTCGGCGCACCCGAGCGGCAGGCCGAGGTGGCCAATGCCCGCCTTGTGCACGGCGTCAATGGCGAGACCACGGGCTTGGTTGGCGGCTTGGGCGAGGATGTCAGTCTGGAGTTTCATGGAGCGGAAAGATTAACCTGAAGGTCGCGCCGCACGCGGGCACGGCTGCTCACGAGCAGAGTTTCGGACATGAAAAAAGCGAGCCCAGAAAGGCCCGCTTGGGTGGAATGGCTCCCATGGCGGGCCGCGCCTTAGCTGGCGGCGGCCGTTTCCTGGGTGCGGTTCTCGCGCTCCTTGACGGCCACGGCGGCCTTGCCCGTGCGGTCGCGGAGGTAGTAAAGGCGGGCCTTCATGTTCTCGGACTCGCGCTCGACCTCGATCTTCTCGATGTTGGGCGAATTGACCGGGAAAACGCGCTCCACACCCTCGCCGTAGCTGATGCGGCGGACGGTGAAGGACTCCTGGATGCCATGACCCTTGCGGGCGATGACAATGCCGGAATAAATCTGGACGCGCTCTTTGTCGCCTTCGCGCACCTTGGTGTGGACGCGCACACCGTCGCCGACTTTAAACGGCGTGATGTCCTTCTTAACCTGGGCGGCGGTGATGTCGTTGATGATCTGGTTCATATGCAGCGGATTATTTGAGTAAATCGGGCCGGACTTGACGGGTTTTTTCCCTCTGCCGCGCCTGCCGCCACTTTTCGATTTCAGCATGGTTGCCGGAGAGGAGGATCTCTGGAACGGACATGCCCCGAAATTCGGCGGGACGCGTGTATTGAGGAAAGTCGAGCAACTTGCTGGTGAAAGATTCGTGCGTCAATGACTTTTCCTCTCCCAGCACGCCGGGGATAAAACGGCTCAACGCATCGATCAAAACGGCGGCCGCCAGGGTCCCGTTGGTCAGCACGTAGTCGCCGATGCTGATTTCCTGGTCGATGACACCGTCGCGAATCCGCTGGTCGATGCCCTCGTAGTGGCCGCTGAGCAGGACAAGGTGTTGTTGCTGCGAGAGCTCCAGCGCGAGGGCCGGCGAAAGCGGCACGCCGTCCGGCGTGAGGTAGATCCGGCGGCAGCCCGGCGTCTGCAGCTGCTCGATCGCGGCAAACACCGGCTCGGGTTTCAGGACCATGCCCGCGCCGCCGCCAAAGGGCCGGTCATCGGCCGTGCGGTGCTTGTCGGTGGTCCAGCTGCGCAAATCGTGGACCTTCACCCCGAGCAGGCCGTGCTCCAGGCCCTTTCCAAGGATGCTCTCGGTCAGGAAACCGTCGAGCATCCGCGGGAACAGCGTGAGGATGTCGATCTGCAGTGGCATGACGGGGGCGGGTTTGCCACGGAGGCTCGGGGAACTCAAAGTTTCTGTCTGGCAGCGGAAAAACGTGAACTAAAAAGCCCCGGTTTGCACCGAGGCTGAAAATCCAAATTGGCAGAGCCTTCGTGCTCTCCGCGTCTTCGAGGTAAAACTCAGGCGGTCGCGGCCACCGGTGCGGCCGGGGCGCGGCGGGCGCGCTTGATGATCGCGTGCAGCGTGTCGGAGGGCTTCGCGCCCTTGCTCAGCCAGTAGTCGACGCGGTCGAGCTTGAGATTGACCTGCTGGCCCTTGGTACGGGGGTCATAGGTGCCGATCACTTCAACGGGATCGCCATCGCGACGCGAACGGGCTTCGGCCACGACGACGCGGTAGTGCGGCTGGTGCACGGCGCCAACGCGGGTGAGACGGATTTTGAGAGCCATAACGGAGATTTTTACGGAGCTGTTCTTGCTTGGAAAAGCCGAGGACATGACCGTTCCACAATCAGCTTGTCAAGCCCCTACTCCCGGCGCTCTCTCTGACCCTCTTATGCTCAAAGCCGGCATCGTCGGTCTGCCCAACGTGGGCAAGTCCACCCTTTTCAACGCGCTCACCCGTTCCCGCAAGGCCGAGGCCGCCAACTACCCGTTCTGCACGATCGATCCCAACGTCGGCGTGGTTATCGTTCCCGATGAGCGCGCGTACGTCCTGCAGAAGATCGCCAAGACCAACGTCGTCGTGCCCGCCGCCATCGAGTTCGTCGACATCGCCGGCCTCGTCGCCGGCGCCAGCAAGGGCGAGGGACTCGGCAACCAGTTCCTCGCCACCATCCGCGAGGTCGATGCCATCGTGCAGGTCGTCCGTTGCTTCGAGGACAGCGACATCATCCACACCATGGGCGGCGTCGATCCCGTGCGCGACATCGAGGTCATCACCACCGAGCTCGTGCTCGCCGACCTTGAGGCCGTCGCCAAGCGCGCGGAAAAAACCCAGAAGAAGGCGAAGTCCGGCGACAAGGAGGCCATCATCGAAATGGCCCTGCTGGAAAAGCTCACGCCCCATCTCAACTCCGGCAAGACTGCCAACACCCTTCCCGCCACGCCCGAGGAGGTCGCGCTGATGAAATTGTTTCAGCTGCTCACCGCCAAGCCCGTGCTCTTCGCCTGCAATGTCGCCGAGTCCGACCTCGCCACCGCCGGGCAGAATCCCTTCGTGCAGAAGGTCGCGGAATACGTCCGCACCCACCACGACGCCGCCTACGTGCCGATCAGCGCGAAGATCGAGTCCGAGCTCATCGACCTCCCGCCCGAGGAGGCGAAGGCGTTCCTCAAGGATCTCGGCGTGGACGATTCCGGCGTCTCCGCGCTCATCAAGGGCACCTACGACCTGCTGGGCCTGATGACCTACTTCACCGCCGGCGAAAAGGAGGTCCGCGCCTGGACGATCAAGCGGGGCTGGAAGGCGCCGCAGGCCGCCGGCGTGATCCACACCGACTTCGAGAAGGGCTTCATCAAGGCCGAGATCGTCTCCTACGAGGATCTCACCCGTCTCGGCAGCGTTGCCGCCGCGCGCGACGCCGGCAAATACCGCCTCGAGGGCAAGGAATACGTCTTCCAGGACGGCGACGTCGCGCTCTTCCGCTTCAATAACTGAAGCCGGAAAACGCAGTTGCAGCCACGGATTCCACCGATGGCACAAATGATCGATCCCTCGTGAATCATGGATATTCACCCGGCAGCTGTATGGAGCCGGATAGGTATTTCCTGTTAATTTTCCCTACCATGCAATCCGTGTCATCTGTGGCTAAATTGAACGGCAGAAATTAGTCTGAGCGATTCCACCCGGTAGGGGCGTTGCTTGACGATGCCCCCCGCAAGCCGGCTCGTTCTGCGCGAAGTGCAGGCCGCGAGCTCCCTCGCGCTTCCGGAGCGCCTGCCAGCAGTCGGCCCGCGTGACACCGAACCCTCCGTAATCCTGCGTAGCGCGGCTGCGTAGTCATTTCCGGCCGCTTCAATTGCGAGTCCTTCGGGCCGATATAGGGTTTGAGCCAAGACATGACGCCCGACTGCCAACGTTCGTGCCAAGGCCGATGCCGCGGATTCTTCCGCCGTTGGCTGGGCCGTGCCTTGGTTTTTTCGTTCGGCCTTCTCGCCACGGGAGCGCTGCACGCCCAGACCACGCTCTACTGGGACACTAACGGCACCACCGCCGGCGCCGGCAGTTCGCCCAGCGCCACCTGGTCGACCAGTTCCTCCGACAAGAACTGGAGCACGAATTCCGGCGGCACTGTCACGACGGCCGCCTGGACCGCTGGCGCCATCGCGGATTTCAGCGCCGGCAGCGACGCCACCGGCACCTACACCGTCACCGTTTCGGGCTCACCCTCCACCGCCGGCATCATCGTGGAGGAAGGCACGCCCACGTTCACCGGGGGCACCCTCACCTTTTCCGGCGCCGGCGCGGGCGTGCAGGTCGCTTCCGGCAGCACCGCCACGATCAACAGCCAGATCGCCGGCAGCAACGGGCTCACCAAGACCGGCACCGGCACGCTCATCGTCGGCAACACCGCCAACGCCTACACGGGCGCCACCGTCGTCAGCGCCGGCACCCTCCAACTCAGCACGGGCAATGTCATTCCCGACGGCTCTGCGCTCAGCGTGGCGAGCGGCGCGACCTTCGACCTCAACTGGGGCAACAACGAGACGGTCGGCTCCATCGCCGGTGCCGGCACGATCAACATCCGCAGCAACACCCTCACCCTCGGCGGCGACAACACCTCGACCACGTTTTCCGGCACGATCACCGACGGCGGCGCGTACGGCACACTCGTGAAGCAGGGCACCGGCACGCTGACCCTCTCCGGCAGCAATGCCTACAGCGGCCTCACGACCATCAACGCCGGCACCGTCGTCGCCGCCAGCAGCACCGCCCTCGGCGGTTCGACCTACGGCAACACCATCGCCAGTGGCGCGTCTTTGCAGCTGCAGGGCGGCATCACCCTCACGGAGGGCAGCTTTTCGGCCGTGGGCACCGGGAGCGGCGGTTCCGGCGCCATCAGCAACCTCAGCGGCAGCAACACCCTCGCCGCGGCCGTCAACCTCACGGGCAACACCACCATTTCCTCCGCCACGGGCAACCTCGTGGTCTCGGGCGCAGTTGACCTGGGCTCGACCTACACCCTCACCGTCGGCGGCAGCGGCAACACGGAGTTTAGCGGGGCGATCAACAACAGCGGCTCCCTCACCGAGACCGGCAGCGGCACGCTCACCTTGTCCGGCTCCTCCGCCAATTCCTTCAGCGGCGGCTTCAACGTCAACGATGGCACCGTGGTCCTCGCCAAGTCCGCCGGCACCAACGCCACCGGCGGCGGCGCGATCAATGTCGGCGACGGCGTGGGCGCGGCAGGCTCCGCGGTCCTCAGCCTCGGCGCCTCCAATCAGATTCCCGACTACGTCTCGCTTCTCACGGTCAACGCCGACGGCCGCCTCGCGCTCAATAATTTCTCCGAGTCCGTCAATACCATCGCTGGCACCGGCAAGATCGACCTCGGCACTTCCGGCTACCTCAACGTCGGCATCAGCTCCGGCTCCTCCGTCTTCGGGGGCACTGTCGCGGGCACCGGCATGCTGGAGAAATCCGGCTCCGGCACCCTCACTTTCAACAGCTCGTTCACCTTCTCCGGCACGCTCCTGCTCAGCGGTGGCACCCTCGCCCTCAATGGCAACACGCTGAACGTCGGCACGCTCCACATCACCGGCAATTCCGTCATCGATTTCGGCAGCTCCAGCGCTTCCGTCCTCAATGCCTCCAACTTCATCATCGATTCCGGTGTGGTCCTCTCCGTCACCGGCTGGACCAACTCCGTGGATTATTTCTATGCGCAGACCTGGTCCGGCGCGGTCCAGAATACCACGGGCGTCGCCCCCGTGAACCAGGTCGCTTTTTCCGGCTACAGCAGCAGCTCGACCCAGTGGCAGTCCTACAGCAACCAGGTTACGCCCGCCCCCGAGCCCGCCACCTATGGCGCGATCTTCACCGGCCTCGTCGCCGCCCTCGCCTGCTGGCGCCGCCGCAAGGGTGGAGCGCGTTGACCCAACGCGCTGTTCGCTGCGGTCCGCGATCAAGTCCGGACAGAGAGTATCACGATGGAGACGCACCGTCCCCTTCGCGTCTCACGGTTGCATCCTTTGCACTTCTTGGTCCGAAAGGTGGCCGCCGACCTCCGGGCGGCGGATAAAACCACACGCACACCAATCGCGCCCGGATGCGCCAAAGGCGCCCAAGGCCTTGCGCGCCTCTGGCACGTCGCGGTCCACCTCATTCCAACGGCACGAATCCCGTTTCGATCACGATCCAAACGCCTTGATCGCAATCCCCGCCCGCCGCAGTTCCTCGTTCAACCGCCGCGCAAACGCGACCGCGTGCGGCCCATCCCCGTGGAGGCAAATCGTGTCAGCCTCCACGGGCACGTCCGTGCCGTCCCTCGCGCGCACCACGCCTTCGCACACCATGCGCAACACCTGCGCGACCGCCGCAGCCTCGTCGAGAATGAGCGCATCCGGCCGGCTTCGCGGCGTCAGCGTGCCGTCGACCTGATAGGTTCGATCGACAAACACCTCGCTCACCACGCGCAGCCCAAGCACGCGTCCGGCGCGCAGGAGTTCGCTCCCCGCCAGCCCGACCAGCACGAGCGCCGGGTCCACCGCCTGCACCGCGCCCGCCACGGCCGCGGCCAGCGCCGCGTCACGCGCCGCCATATTATAGAGCGCACCGTGCGGCTTCACGTGCCGGACGGGAGCAAGTGCCCGTAACGCGTTGATCTGCCCGGCCACGAGAATCTTTACCTCGGCCGGTGACAGCGGCAACTCACGCCGCCCGAAATGCTCGCGGTCCGCGAACCCCGGATGCGCCCCGATCGCAACGCCGTACCGCTGGGCCAGCGCCACTGTCACCCGCATCGTCGCCTCGTCCCCGGCGTGCGCGCCGCACGCGATGTTCGCCGAGGTGATCAGCGGCATCAGCTCGGCGTCATGCCCCGCACCTTCGCCAAGATCGCAGTTGAGGTCGATGGAGTTCACCCGAGTTCGGAAGGAGCTGCGATTGGAGTTTGCGCCCGGTAACTCCAGTAGGGTTTCGCGCAGAGGCACAGGGGTGCGGAGGACAATCGGGAAGGCCACCCATCATTTTTGGTTACATTGAGGCTCCGCGCCTCTGCGCGAAACTTCGCCTTGGGTTGGCTGACCGATTGCCGACGCATCTTCATTTGAATTTCTCGGCCAACCCCTCGCGCAGGATCGCCAGCGTGTGCTCGCGGATCAGCCACAACCGGTGCGCCTCGGCCAGCGTCACTTCACGAAACCGCACCGTGCCGCCCGCCTCCAGCTGCGCCGCCAGCGACTGGTCCACGCCGATCACGTGTGCGAGGCGCGGGTAACCGCCGATCGTCTGCGCGTCCGCCAGCAGGATGATCGGCTGCCCGTCCGGCGGCACCTGCACCGTGCCGGGCGTCACCGCCGCCGAGGTCAGGTCGCGGCGGCTCTGGCGCTCCAGTTTCGGTCCCGACAACCGCAGGCCCATCCGGTCGAACTGCGGCGTCACGCGGAATTCCGCCTGCAACCATCCGGCGTCGAACTCGTCCGCCTGCGCCCCGCGCACCACGCGGAGCACCGGCGAGGCCGAATACGGCGGCAAGATGCGCGGATCGATGCGCCAGTGCTCGATCGATCCCGGACGCACCACGTCGCCCACCGTGAGTTTGTCCCCGTCGCGCAAGGCCCGGCCTTCGTAGCCGCCAATCTTGGCCCGCAGGTACGTGCTCCGGCTGTCCAGCATGGGCGCCACCTCGATGCCGCCCGCCACCGCCACGTAGCCGCGACAGCCGCCGCGACACGCCCCGAGCACCACCGGCTCCCCCGCCCGCACGCGCACGGGCTGCCATGCCGGCAGCCCTTCGAACGAGGCTCCACCGACCGCGATGAGCGTGTCGGCCGAAAACACCAGCTCCGGTCCCGTCAGCGTGCACTCCAGTCCCGCCGCGTTCTCCGTGTTTCCCACCAGCAGGTTCGCCACGCGGAGCGCGAATGCATCGGCCGCCCCGCCCAACGGCACGCCGGTCGCGCGATGACCCGGCCGTCCGAGATCCTGGACGGTCGTGAGCCTGCCGGCGCGGACAACGTTCATTTCCATGAGGCGAATTCTTCCGGTGAGATCGAGCGGAACTTCACGGTGTCACCCGCGCGCAACAGCGCCGGTGGATCCTCCGCCGGACGGAACAGCGCGAGCGGCGTGCGGCCAATGAGATTCCAGCCGCCGGGTGTCGCCAGGGGATAGACCCCGGTCTGTGCCCCACCGATCCCGACCGCGCCCGCCGGCACCTGCGTCCGCGGCGTGGCACGGCGCGGCGTGTGCAGCCGGGCCGGCAATCCGCCGAGATACGGGAAGCCCGGGACAAACCCGATCGCATGCACGCGGTATTCCGCGCCGCTGTGCAAGGCCACGGCTTCCTCGGCGGACAGGCCCGCCTGCGTCGCGACCTGCTGAAGGTCGGGTCCGAACTCGCCCCCGTAGCACACCGGGATCTCGATCACTCGCGTCGTCGCGAACGGCGGCCGGCTGGCCGCCCGGCCGGCCCGGGTCCGGAGCTCGGCGCAGAGCTGGTCGTAGCTGCCGGCGCGGGCGAGGTCATAGAAGACCGTGACCGATGCAAACGCCGGCACGACATCCGTCACTCCAGCCGGCGGATCGCGCCCGAGCGAGGCCGCCAGGGCCTGCACCCGGACCAGCGCGGCGTCGTCAATCGCATGACCGAATTCCAACACCAGGGCCGCATCGCCCAACGGGAAAAGCGTCATGCGTCCGTTGTCACCCGCCCCCGCCCCGGAAGCAAGGACGGAGGACCGGGACGAGAAACCCGCCTGCATTCTCCTCGTTTGTAGTCTCGGCTTCAGCCGGAATTTTCCGCCTATCGATTACGACCACCACCCAAACCCGATCCCTTGCGCCTCTTCTTTTGGCAAAGCTCAGTAAAGCTGCTTTCTGGGAGGGAGATCGTCGGTCAGGCTGTCCTCGGTTTCCCTCGGATTGGCTCCTGTAAAACCTTCCGATCCGAACCTTTTCACAGGAGACAGACCAAGGGCGATCCGAGCGATTGTCGGCTGAGACCAGCCGCAGATTGATTACGCAGGTTTTATGACCGGGCATGACTTGAAGCTGTGATGAACGCCAACGGGTAACGCGGTACTGCAGCCCGCTTGTGTGCTCCCTCAGAAATGCGAGCTAAAGCACCGCATTACTCCACGCCCTCGCTGTCCCTTCTATGGATTAATGTTCAATAAGGCCCGACCGAGCGCACCGGCCGGCTCGCAGCTCGAAGCGCGGCGAGAAACGGCGCGATTTCGAGAACGTCGACAATATGCTCGGCCCCCGCCGCCATGAGGCGGTCCGTCCGAGATCCCGTCCCGATGAAAGGCACGCCCAATTCGCGGCACGCCCGCAGATCCCAAAGGCCGTCCCCGACGTAGACCGCATCAGCCAGGGACCGGTTCGCCCGCTGCGCCGCCAGCCTGATGATCTCCGACCTACGACGGGCGTCGGAGGAGGTCGCCATCGGATAGGCGCCGACATCAATGCATGCAGCGGCAAGCTTGAGGGCGATGGTCGAATGCCAGTCTCCCGTGGCGATCGCTACGGTGACGCCCGGAATTCCGCCGAGATGGCGGAGCAGGGCCGTGACTCCGCTGCGGGCCGGAAACGCGAGCGGATTGGCCGCGTGGACTTGGCCCAGCCGGCGCAGATACTCGTCCCGGATGCGTTCCTCCAGGCCCAGACCCGTTTCCCGATGCGAGGCCCGAATGGCGGCCTCGACAATCGCCTGCGCCGTGATCTCGGTCAGCGAGTCGAAAAAACCGGCGCCCGGCGCCGAGCCCAGCACGGCAGCGATCGCCTGGTCGAAGGACGTCCAGTCATGGGACTCCCCGCCCACCAGCGTACCATCCACATCGAAAATAATCAGCACAACGTCTGAAGTTCAGCCAAGTTAGTCGGGCACCTTCTCACTTCCGCTTTTTCTGCCAGTACGTGAGCCCGGGCTCGAAGCAGGTCGCCGGCAGGTCCTCAAGCTTGAGCCGGAGGAACTCCTCCGCGTGCTTGATGCCCTGGTTGTAAGCCAGCGGCGCGATCTCCTTCAGGATATAGTCGAGCAGCAGCTTCGCCTTCAGGTCGCCGATCTCCTGGTCGAGCTCGGACGAGAAATATTTCTTCAACGAGTGGATGACCTCCTCGGTCTCCTGGGGCAGCAGTTCGATTGCCATGATAGATTGGTCGGGCCGAAAAGGACCGGGTTGAAACGACTATGATTTCCAAAAACCGGGAACAATGAGGCAAGAGGAAATCCGAATCTTCAGGCCGTTTTGCCACGAAGAGACACGAAATGACACGAGAGGAACCACTCGGAATTGATTGAAGGTTCGGAAACCAAACTGCCGGGATCTTTTTCGTGCCATTTCGTGCCTCTTCGTGGCAAAAAATCCGGGTTCCTGATTCAGGCTGAGACCAAGAGCGCGGGCTAAAGACTCCGCGCTACCGTCCCAGCAGTTCCTCGGCGTGGGCCAGCGCGCTCTTTGCGTTGCGGTCGCCGAGCATGCGGGCGAGCTCGCTCACCCGAGCCTTGCGGTTCGCCTGGATCGGCGCGATCGCCACGATGGCGCGGTCTTTCGTCTGGTCCTTTGTCACCACCAGATGACACGTCGCCTGCGCGGCCACCTGCGGGAGGTGCGTCACGCAGAGCACCTGGTGGTTCTTCGCGATCGCAGCCATCTTCTCGCCGACCACGCGGCCGATCTCGCCGCCGACGTTCGCGTCGACTTCGTCGAAGACCAAAAGCGGTACGCCGTCGAGGTCCGCCAGCACCGTCTTCAGTGCCAGCATCACGCGCGCGAGCTCGCCGCTCGACGCGATGCGGTTCAACGGCAGCGGTGGCTCGCCGACGTTCGGAGAGAATAGGAATTCGCAGCCGCAGTCGCCCGTCGGGCCTGGCTCCGGCAGCGGCACGACCCGGATCAGGAAATCCGCCTTCTTGAACCCGAGCTGCGCGATGCTCTTCGCCGCGGCCTTCGCCAGCTCCTTCGCTGCCTTCTCGCGCACCATCCGCAGCGCCTGGGCATCTTTCTTCACCGCCCGGGCGGCCTCGGCAATCTGCCGGTCGAGCCGCTCCAGCGCACCCGCCAGGTCGCCCTGCACCTCGAGCCGGCGGCGCAGCTCGTCGCGCGCCGCGAGCACCGCCGGCAGTTCGCCACCGTGCTTCCGCTTCATCTCCAGCCAGGTGTTCATCCGCGCCGTGAGCTGCTCGGCCTGCTCGGGATCGAACTGCAGCTGCTGGCCGAGCGACTCGAACTCGGCCCCGAGGTCGTTCACTTCCACCGCCACCGATGACAGCCGGTCGCTCAGCGGCTTGCTCGCTGCGTCGATGTTTTCCAGCTGGCGCGCCTCGCGCAGCAGCGCGGCAAGGCGGCCTTGCACGCCTTCCTCCCCCGTGAGCCCGGCGGCGAGGATCCCGGACAGCTCGATCAGTTCCTGCGCGCGGTTCATGCGCTGGAAATCGCGTTCGAGCACCCCGATCGCCTCCTCGGTCAGCTCCAGCGCGTCGAGCTTTGCGAGCTGGTTCTGCAAAAATTCCACCTGGTCGGGCGTGAGCTTCGTCTCTTGGGTGAGCCGCTCACGCTCGGCGAGCAGACCACGCCAGTCCCGGTATTTTTCCTGATACGCCGCCAGCGCGCCGGCCGACCGCCCGAAGAGGTCGAGCAGCTCGAGCTGGCAGTTCTCCTTCAACAGCCGGCGCGGTTCGCCCGGGCCGTGGAAGTCGACCCAGTGCTCCCCGAGCCGCTGCAGCGCGGCCAGCGTCGCGAGGCTGCCGTTGACCGTGATTTTCGGCGCCTTCTCCCGCGGGACGCTGCGCTTCAGGATCAGGAGGCCGTCCTCGCAGGGCGGGAGATCGAGCTCGGCCAGCAGGGCGTCGACCTTGGACGGATCCGTGAAATACAGCGACGCCTCCACCTCGCACACCGCCGCACCTTGGCGGATCACGGTCTTGTCCGCCCGCTCGCCCGCCAGCAGGGCCAGCGCCCCGAGCAGGATGCTCTTGCCCGCGCCCGTCTCGCCCGTGACCGCCGTGAAGCCGGCCTCGAAATCGAGGGCCACTTCCTCGAGCAGGGCGAGGTTCCGGATGCGAAGCGACTGGAGCATCCCGCCATAAGGGCATGAAAAGCCGCCGGCTTTCAAGCGGCAGATTGAGCGGGTTCGGGAGCGAAGCCCGGACCGGCCGGCATTTCGGCCGGGGCTGCGTCGGAGATTAATCATTCCCCACCGGTTTCGCGAAGAGGCGCCAAGCCGCGGAGCAAGGCAGGATGTTGGTCCCGGAACCCGGAATTTCACACGGAGGCACGGAGGACACCGATTAGTTAGACGATAATTGATCTCGGTGTCCTTCCGTGCCTCCGTGTGAAATTTGCCTTAACCCCGCGGCTTGCGTCTCCACGTGAAATTTTGCCGCAGCGAAATTTTACGCAAACCGGCTTGTTTTTTTACCCGCTGTCGGTTTCTATGCAAGCAACCACTTGCATACATGAAGCCGTCCGCCGCCCGCCCGCCCGCCCGCCAGCGCCTGCTTGACGCCGCCGCCCGCGTGTTCGCGCGCGATGGCCTGAGCGGGGCCACGACCCGTGCGATCGCCCGCGAGGCCGGCGTGAACGAGGTCACCCTCTTCCGCCTCTTCCGCACCAAGGAGCGCCTGCTCGACGCGGTCGTCGGCCAGAATTTTGGGCCTGAGGCCTCGCAGGACCGCCCGCCCGTCCCCGCCCCCACGGGCAACCTGCGGGCCGACCTCCAGGGCCATGCCCGCCGCTACGAGGAGTTGCTGGAGAACAACCTGCCATTGATCCGCGCCATGATCGGCGAGATCCACCACCACGGCGACCATGAGCGCCAGGTGTTCAAGGCCATCTTCCGGCCCCTGCGCGAGGCCCTCATCGCCCGGCTCGAGGCCGCCGCCGCGCAGGGCGCGCTGCGACCGGGCGCGGACCCCGTCATCCTCGCCGACCTTTTCAATGGCATGGTTTTCACCGGCGTCATCCGCCGGGCCTCGCCCCACGTGAAGAAGGAGTACCCGGCGGCGGGTTATCTGTCCGCCGCCGTCGACCTGCTGCTGCTCGGCGCCTCCCGCCGGCTCTGATAACGCCATGCCCGCCGCCCAATCCGGACTCTACGGGTCCGACCTCCGCCTGCTCTCGCCGCTGGCCGCGTCGTTGGCCCGCAAGGGGACCCTCAAGTGGGTCATCGCCATCACCGCCGCGCTCGGCGCCATCCTCGAGGTGATCGACACCAGCATCGTCAATGTCGCGATGCCCGACATCCAGGGCAATCTCGGCTCGACGCTGTCCGAGGTCGGCTGGATTTCCACCGGCTACGCCTGCGCCAACGTGGTGATGATCCCGCTCACGGCGTGGCTGAGCGACCGCTTCGGGCGCAAGCAGTACCTGCTGTTCTCGCTGATCGGCTTCACCGCCTCCTCCGTGCTCTGCGGGCTGGCGGGCAGCCTCGGCATGCTGATCGCCGCGCGCGTGCTGCAGGGCCTCTGCGGCGGCGGCCTGCTGGCCAAGGCGCAGTCGCTGCTGTTCGAGACCTTCCCCAAGAAGGAGCAGCCGGCCGCCCAGGCGCTCTTCGGCATCGGCGTGATCGCCGGCCCGGCCCTCGGCCCCGTGCTCGGCGGCTACCTCACCGACTCGCTCGGCTGGCGCTGGATTTTTTTCATCAACCTGCCGGTGGGCATCATCGCGGTGATCGCGGCGTACATCTTCCTGCCGCGGGACGAGGAGTCCCAACTCACGCACGAGGGTATCGACTGGACCGGCATCGCGCTCCTAACCATCGGGCTGGGCTGCTTCCAGACCATGCTCGAGGAAGGCCAGCAGGAGGATTGGTTCGGCTCCCGCTTCATCATCGCCATGGCGGCCGGGGCCGTGATCGGCACCGCGCTGTTCATCTGGCGCGAGCTCACGACCGAGCACCCGGCGGTCGACCTGCGGGTCCTCCGGCACCGTTCGCTCGCCGCCGGCAGCGTCTATTCGCTGGTGCTCGGCATGGGGCTCTACGGCGTCATGTTTGCGGTGCCCGTCTTCGTGCAGGACTACCTGCATTTCACCGCCACGCAGAGCGGCCTCCTCCTCATGCCCGGTGCCTTCGCCTCCGCCGTGACCATGCTCGCGATGGGCAAGCTCGCCGGGCGCGTCGATGCCCGGTTCCTGATCGGCTGCGGCGCGCTCATGACCGCCGGCACCGCCTTTCTCCTCGCGGATATCAATCCCTCCACCGGCACCAGCTCGCTCTTCTGGCCTTTGATCCTGCGCGGCCTGGGCAGCGTCACCATGTTCGTGCCCCTCAGCCTCGCCACGCTCGGATCGCTGCCGAAAAGCGACATCTCAGCCGGCTCCGGATTCTACAATCTCACCCGGCAGATGGGGAGCAGCATCGGCATCGCGCTCATCACGACGATGCTCGCCCACCGCGAGGCGGTGCACCGTGCGATCCTGGTGGAGAAAATCTCACCCATGGGCGGCGGCCCGGCCACCCAGATGCAGACGTTCGGCCCGGCCCTCGCGAGCCGCCTGCAGCTTTTCGACTTCAGCTTCATCCTGCATTCGGCCGACCCGGTCCGGGCCCAGCACCAGGCGCTGCAGATGGTCGACCACACCATCAATGGCCAGGCCACGCTGCTTTCCTTCGCCGATGTGTTCAGTTACGTCGGCCTGGCCTTTGTGCTCACCCTGCCTCTGCTCTTCCTGCTCGGCCAGGGTCGCAACCGCGAAGCCGCGGCCGCCGCGCATTGATCCTTCCCGACCTTATGAACGACACGTCCACACCCATTGCATCCGCGCCCGATACCGCCGTGATCGCCGCCGCGCCTGCCTCCCGCTCCGCCCTTAAAGCCTACGGGAAGCCGGCCCTGCTCATCCTGACCGTGCTCGCCGTCGCCGTCTGGCTGGGCCGGCTGATGATCCACTCCTACCATTTTGTGGAGACCGACGACGCCTACATTGTCGGGCACCTCTACCAGATCAGCCCGCAGCTCCAGAACCAGGTGAAGCAGGTCCTCGTGGCTGAAAACCAGGCCGTCAAGGCGGGCGACATACTCGTGCAGCTCGATTCGCTCGAGGCCCAGATCGCCGTGCAGAAAAGCCGGGCCGCGCTCGATCAGGCCCGGGCGCTGGAGAACCAGACGCGGTCCGCCACCGCCCAGGCCGACGCGCAGGTCGCCGAGGCCCGGGCCCGGATCAAGCAGGCCCAGGCCCAGCTGACCCAAACCGTGGCCCAGCTCGAGCTCGCCCGGCTCACCCTCAACCGCACGGAACAGCTTTTTGCCAAGGGCGGCGTGATCTCGCAGTCGGACCTCGACGTCGCCCGTAATACCTTCGCGGCCGACGACGCCGCGCGCGCGGCCAGCGAGGCGAACGTCACCGCCGCCGAATCCAGCCTGGGCTCCGCCGAGGCCGCGCAGAAATCGGCCTATGCCCAGATTGCGGCCGCCGTCGCGAGCGTCGCCGTCGCCGAGTCCGATTTGCACGACTCGGAGCGGAAGCTCAGTTACACAACCATCACCGCCCCGGCCGCGGGCCGCGTGGGCAACAAGGCCGTCGAGGTCGGCAACTACGTGCTGCCCGGGCAGATTCTCCTCTCCGTGGCCGGATCCGACGTCTGGATCGTCGCCAATTTCAAGGAGACCCAGCTGGCCCTCATGAGCCCCGGGCAGGAGGTCGGGATCACCGTCGACGCCCTGCCCGGCCACACCCTGCACGGCCGGGTCGAAAGCCTTTCCCCCGCCAGTGGCGCCCAGTTCGCGTTGCTGCCGCCCGACAACGCGACCGGCAATTTCAACAAGGTCGTGCAGCGCGTACCCGTGAAGATCACGCTCGATCCCGAAAGCCTCGCCCAGCTCGGCGATCATCTCCGCCTCGGCATTTCCGCAGTCGTCAGCGTCCGGGTGCGTTGAGCGTAGGGGCGCTCCTTGCGGGCGCCCTCCGGATGGATCGCCAAGCCGGGCGTCCGCAAGGGACGCCCCTACGTCGGAATTAGGCGGAACGATCCAGTCTAGGGACAAGAGCTGAGAGTCGAGAGTCGGAATTCAGCGGATCGGCCGCATCGCTCCACGGCGGCCCGCACCTGCCGTTCATCCGCCCGGCTCTGGACTCTCGACTCTCAGCTCTAGACTCCCGGCTGAATTCTACCCCCTCATATCCTTGCCGCCGTCCACCGTCAGGGTCATCCCGGTCACGAATTTCGCCAGGTCGGAGAGCAGGTAAACCGTCGCGCCCGCGACGTCGTCGGGCTGGCCGATCCGGCCGAGGGGGAATCCCGCCACCACCTTGTCCCGGCCGATCCGGTCGATCGGGCCGCGCGCCATGTCCGTCTCCGTCCACGCCGGGGCCACGCAGTTCACCCGGATCTGGTCCGCCGCCAGCTCCTTCGCCATCGAGCGCATGAACATGATCTGCCCGCCCTTGCTCGTCGCGTAAGCCGAGTAGATGTCGCTGCCCCGCTGGCCGGCGGTCGAGGTGTAGATCACGATGCTGCCGCCCTTGCCCTGCCGGCGGAGGTGCGGCACGGCGGCCTTCACGGCGAGGAACGTCCCGGTGAGGTTGATCCGCAGGCTGCGGTTCCAGAACTCCAGCGTCATTTCCTCGATCGCGGCGCCCTCGAAGATCCCTGCGGACACCACCAGCCCGTCCAGCCCGCCCCAGGCCGCCGCCGCCCGGTCGATCGCGCCCGTGATCTGGGCCTCATCGGAGACATCCGCCCGCAACGCCAGCGCCTTGCAGCCCAGCGCCTCGATGCGCTTCACGGTCTCCTGCGCCGCCGCGTCGTCGCTGGCATAACCCACCGCCACGTTGGCCCCCGCCCCGGCCGCCATCAGGGCGGAGGCCCGCCCGATGCCGCGGCTGCCGCCCGCGATGAAGATATTCCGACCCTTGAGATTGATCATAGGAGTAAGGGACGCGCCCGCAGAAGAAAGGTGATAGCAATAGGTCAAAATCGTCGGCCGGTTCCATCCCTATCTGCAGTAATCGTGTGCCTTGGTGTATCAGTTTGAAAATGTAGGAGCGTCAGCAAACTGACCCAACTACCCCGCACCGATTGAGAGCCTTGGCTTCGGGCGAGAGGAAGCGGTAATAATTAATCTTCTCAGCGATTCGCTGTCGCCTTCGTCCGGCGGGCTGTTCCATCTTAATTGCCGCTGATCCCCAGGCGCAATTAATGCGCAGCTTCTGCCAAGAAGCATTGAGCCAAGTCCACCCCCTTTGCTGTAGTCTCATCGTCGGTCCCATGCACCCGCACCCCTATGCGTTTCTCACCCTGTTCGCCGTCGTGGCCGTGGCGTTCCCCTTGGTCATGCTCACTGTCGCGCGGATGTGGTTCCGGTTCTTCCAGCCGGCGAAGCCCGGGCTGGACAAGAACGCCGTCTACGAGTGCGGCGTCGCGCCGACGGGCGATTCGTGGATCCAGTTCAAGGCCCACTATTATCTCTATGCCATCCTCTTCCTGATCTTCGACGTCGAAGTGCTGTTCCTCCTGCCTTTCGCCGTCAACTTCACCTCCCTGCCGGCGGGCGCGCTCCTCGCGATGCTCGCGTTCATCCTGCTGCTCGCCGAGGGTCTCGTCTGGGCGTGGCACCGCGGGCACCTCGAGTGGAAATGACATGAGCGAGCCCGCGCCTTCCTCCCCCCCGACCCTGACGGATGCCGAGCGGGCCGAACTGCGCCGACAGGGCATCCTGCTGACCAGCATGGAAGAGCTCTACAACTGGGGCCGCAGCCACTCGGTGTGGCCGCTGCAGTTCGGGCTCGCCTGCTGCGCGATCGAGATGATCGCGGCGTCGATGGCGCGCTTCGACATCGCCCGTTTCGGCTCGGAGGTGTTCCGGCCGTCCCCGCGTCAGGCGGACCTGCTCATCGTGTCGGGCACGGTCACCAAGAAGATGACCCCCCAGGTCGTGCGCCTCTGGAACCAGATGCCCGAGCCGAAATACTGCATCGCGATGGGCGCCTGCGCCATCTCCGGCGGGCCCTTCAAGCAGGGCTATAATGTACTCAAGGGGATCGACCGTTTCATCCCCGTCGACATCTACATCCCCGGCTGCCCCCCGCGGCCCGAGGCGCTGCTGCACGGCCTGATGCAGCTGCAGGAAAAAATCCGCGGGCAGAAAATCTCCGGGCCCGGCGCCCCGCGCCATCTGCAGGCGGACACGACCTGCGAGTATCCGGTGCCCGACTTCGGCGAGCACGACCTCGTGCCACCGCAGAATCCCGCGGTCTGGCAGCCGCCCGTGATCGTGCGCAAGGAGGGCGCCTGAAACGCGGCCGCCATGGAAACCCCCGACCAGATCCGCGACCGCCTCCTCAGCCGTTTTCCCGGGGCCGCCGTCAGTCTCATCTCCAATCCCGGCCCCGCCGCGCAGCATTCCCTCCTGCTCGATGCCGCCGACGCCCGGGCGATCGCGACGTTCCTCCGCGACGACCCCGGGCTGCAGCTCGATTTCTGCTCCAATGTCACCGGCGTCGACTGGCCCGACCGCGAGATCGTCGAGACCACCCGGACTTCCACGCCCGATCCCGCGGGCGGTCCCGCCAAGGTGGTCGAGCAAAAGACCAAGCGTCTCCAACCCGGTTGCCTTGAGGTGGTCTACCATCTCTACTCCGTCGCCCTGCTGCACGGTCCGGTCGTCCTCCGCCTCCGCACGGGCAACCGCTCCGACCAGGTCAGCCTGCCCTCGCTCACGCCGGTCTGGCGCGCCTGCGAATTCCAGGAGCGCGAGGTGTTCGACCTCTTCGGCGTCGTGTTCGAGGGGCATCCCGACCTCCGGCGCATCCTGATGTGGGACGGATTCAAGGACCACCCGATGCGCAAGGACTACGTCGAGCCCGACGACTACGAGTGGGAGCCCACGCCCCATGGCGACGTGCTGGCCAAGGCGAAAAGGCACTACCCGACGCCCGCTCCCGCTGTCGTCAAGGAGGAGCCGAAGCCATGAGTTTCTCCGACCCCTCGCCGCTTTCGGCCGCCCCCGGGGCAAGCGTCCGTGCCGTGCACGATGAATTCCACGGCGACCTGCTCGAGGTCTCGATGGGCCCGCACCATCCGTCGACCCACGGCGTCTTCCGCATGATGGTCACGCTCGATGGCGAGACTGTCGTGAAGCTCAAGCCCGTCTTCGGCTACCTGCATCGCAACCACGAGAAGATTGGGGAGAACACGTCCTACCTCGGCTCGATGCCCTATACCGACCGGCTCGACTACCTCTGCTCGATGACGAACAACTGGGCCTACGCGCTCGCCGTGGAAAAGCTCGCCGGCCAGGCCGTGCCGGAGCGAGCCGAGTATCTCCGCGTCATCCTCGCCGAGCTCACCCGTCTCCTGAACCACACCTGCCTCGCCGGTTTTCTCCTGCAGGACTGCGGCGCCAGCGGCACCCCGCTCATGTATGCGTTCCGCGAGCGCGAGAAGATCCTCGACCTCTTCGAGTCGCTCAGCGGCTCCCGCATGATGTGCAACTACCAGCGTTTCGGCGGCTGCCGCGTCGACGCTCCCGCGGGCTGGCTCGACGCGGCGCGCGCGCTCACCGACGGCTACGGCTCGTTCCTCGACGAGTACGAGGCGCTGCTCACCGGCAATGAAATTCTCATGGCCCGCACCCAGGGCATCGGCTGCCTCTCCGCCAAGCTGGCGGTCAGCGCGGGTGTCACCGGCCCCCTGCTCCGCGCCGCCGGCGTGGCCTACGACCTCCGCAAGGTGGACGGCTACGGTTTTTACCCGCGCTTCGACTTCCGCGTGCCGCTCGGCGCGCATGGCGACACCTACGACCGCTATATGGTCCGCGTACTCGAGATGCGCGAGTCGATCAGGATCCTCCAGCAGGCGCTGCGCGATATTCCGGCCGGTCCCATCATGGACCCGAAGGCCAAGCTCCGCGGCTTCCGCCCGAAACCCGGCGAGGTCTACAGCCGCATCGAGGGCCCGAAGGGCGAGATCGGTTTCCACCTCATCAGCGAGGGCGGCCCGAATCCCTACCGCTACCGCGTCCGGCCGCCTTCCCTCATCAACCTCACCATCCTCGAGGACCTCTGCCTCGGCCACTCGATCGCCGACGCTGTCGTCATCCTCGGCAGCATCGACATCGTCCTCGGCGAGGTCGACCGCTAGCACCATGAAAAACCCGGGAGACAGTCGACAGGAGACAGACGACACCATCCCCGCCGCACCGTTTCCCGACCGCCTCCATCGCCGTTCCCCCTCTCCCGACTCCCGTCCCTTGTCCCCTGTCTCCTGTCCCCCGTTTCCCGTCTCCTGATTTATGCTCGGCTCCGGCTTACTCCAAGGTCTCGCGGTCACCGCCAAAAATTTCGTGGGCAGCTTCCACGATCCGAAGCGGTTCGTGACCACACAGTACCCGGAGGAAAAGACGAGGCTGCCCGAGGCCTACCGCAACTTTCCCTTCCTCGTCAGCGAAAACGCCGAGGACCCCATGGGCACGCTGCGCTGCGTCGCCTGCCAGATCTGCGAGAAGGAATGCCCGCCGCAGTGCATTTACATCGAGAAGAGCAAGGACAAGAAGCCCGACGCCAGCGGCAAGCAGCAGATCTACCCGGCGGTCTTCGACATCGACACGGCGGTCTGCATGAGCTGCCAGATCTGCGTCGAGGTCTGCCCGTTCGACGCGATCAAGATGGACCAGGTGTTCGAGCTCGCGGCGACCGACCGCTTCACCGGCCTCATGCTCGATCGGCACGCGCTGGCCAAGCCCAACAGTTATTTTCACCAGCTTCATCCCACCGAGGCCGCCGAAGTCGATGACCGCCTGGCGACCGAGAGAAAAGCCGCCGAGGAAAAGGCCAGGGCCGCGGCTGCCGCCAAGGCCGCAGCCGCAGCCAAGCCGCCGGCCGTCCCGCCACCGCCTCCGGCGGTAGTGCCGCTTCCTCCCCCCGTCCCTCCCGCTGCATGAGCGCCGCCGCCACGACCAGCGAATCCTTCCTCGAACGCGCCCCGCTGCTGCTGCGCGACGCGGTCACGGGCTTCCTGCCGGAACCGGCCCGCTGGCTGGCGAACAGCCTCCTTTCCATCGTCGCAGTGCTCGCGGTGTTCGGCCTGCTCTTCGCGTTCCTCACCCTCGCAGAGCGGAAGATCCTCGGCCGGGTCCAGAACCGCCCCGGCCCGAACCGCACCGGCTGGTTCGGCCTGCTCCAGCCGTTTGCCGACGGCATCAAGATGCTCACCAAGGAGGACATCGTCCCGCGCGCCGCCGACCAGCTGCTGCACTTTCTCGCGCCCGTCACCCTGCTGGCGCTTTCGATCCTCACGTTCGCCGTGATCCCCTATGGCCGCCACCTCGTGCCGGTCGAACTCGACTCCGCCGTCCTGTACTTCTTTGCGGCCGGCGCGGCGACCGAGCTCGCCATCTTCATGGCCGGCTGGGCCAGTCACAACAAGTACGCCCTCCTCGCCGCCATGCGCGCGCTCGCCCAGCTGATCAGCTATGAGCTGCCCCTGCTGCTCTCCTTTGTGCCCGTCGTCCTGGCCACCGGGACCCTCTCGACCACCGGCATTGTCGCGGCGCAGGGCGGCTGGAAGTGGCACCTCATCCCCCATTGGATCGTCTTCACCCCGTGGGGCGCGGCCGGCTTCGCCATCTTCATGGTCTCCGCCCTCGCCGAGTCCAACCGCTCGCCCTTTGACCTGCCCGAGGCCGAGAGCGAACTGATCGCCGGGCACCTCACGGAATACTCCGGCTTCAAGTACGCTCTCTTCTTCATGGCCGAGTATTTCGGGATGTGCGCGCTGAGTGGGATGGCCGTCACCCTTTTTCTCGGCGGCTGGCAGGCGCCGCTGCCCGTGCTCGAGTTCATCCCTTCGTACGTCTGGTTTGCGGGCAAGCTCCTCACGCTCCTCCTCGGCTTCATCTGGATCCGCGCAACGCTGCCGCGCCTCCGCATCGACCAGCTCACCCGCCTCGCCTGGAAATTCCTCGTGCCGCTCGCGCTCGTCAATCTCGGCACCGCCGCCTTCTGGTCGCTCACCTCCGCCTGGTCGGGTCCGCTCCAGTTGCTGCGGTGGGCCGTCGCGCTCGTCCTCGTGGCCGGGCCGTTCCTTCTGCTCGGCCGCGGCCTGACGGCCGGACTCGGGCCCCGAACCTACCGCTACGCATGAACGCCGTCCTCATCCTCATCGCGCTCGTGACGGTCGGCACCGCGATCGCGGCCATGGCCGGGCGCAACCTGCTGCACAGCGTGCTCCTGCTCGCCCTCGCGTGGACGGGCGTGGCTGCGTTCTACCTCTGGGCGGGCGCGGAGTTCGCCGCGTTTGCCCAGGTGCTGGTCTATGTCGGCGCCATCTCGATGGTCGTGCTCTTCGCCGTGCTGCTCACCCGCCGCTCGCGGGACGAGGCCGCACCCGGCCCGGCAGGGCAAAGCCGCGCCCTCTCGGCCGTCATGGCCGCCGCGGCCGTGGCCGGCGTGCTGGTCGGGGCCATCCTCCGCTCGCCCCTTGCGGCCTCCCCGGGTCCCGCGCCGGCCGTCACCGTGCGCCAGCTCGGCGCCGAGCTCATGGGGCCCTACGCTGCGGCCCTGCTTGCGGTGGGCGTGCTGCTCACCGTCGCCCTCATCGGCGCCGTGGTGCTCGCCGCCGGCGACCGGACCGGCCAACCGGAGGACAATCCGTGAGTCCGCTCCAGTTCTGCCTCATTTTTTCGGGGGTCCTGTTTTCCGTCGGCCTGGCGGGTGCGCTCGCCCGCAGCAACGCCATCCTCGTGCTGCTCGGCATCGAGCTGATGCTGAACGCCGCCAACCTGAACTTCATCGCCTTCTGGCGCTACGGTCCCGCCAGCGCGCCCGCCACCGGGGTCATCTTTGTCATCTTCTCGATCGCCGTCACGGCCGCCGAAACGGCGGTGGGACTCGCGCTGGTCATCGCGATCCACCGGCACCAGCGCAGCATCCGGCTCCAGGAGGCGACGCGCCTGAAAGGGTGAATCCACCATGATCGACGCCGCCCATCTCTGGCTCATCCCCGCCCTGCCGCTCCTCGCGGCCGGGATCGGGGCGCTCACGCCCCGGAGCGGACGGCGTCTCGCCTCCGGCGCCGCGATCGCGGCTATGGCGGGTGCATTCCTGCTGTCGTGCCTCGCCCTGCAACGCGCCCTCGCGGATCCGGCCGCGCACCTCTACGCGAATTTCACGTGGTTTGAGCTCGGCGACGGCGCGGTGCGGCTCGGGTGGCTGCTCGACCCGCTCAATGCGTTCATGTGCGTGATGGTCACGTTCGTCAGCCTGCTGATCTTCATCTTCAGCCTCGGGTACATGAAGGAGGATGCGAACTTCAAGCAGTTCTTCTGCTTCCTCAGCCTTTTCGCCGCGGCGATGCTCGGCGTGATCGTCGCCAACAGCCTGCTGCTGCTCTTCATCAGCTGGGAACTCGTCGGCGTGGCCTCGTACCTGCTGATCGGCTTCTGGTTTCACAAGCCGGCGGCCGCCGCCGCCGCGAAGAAGGCTTTTCTCACGACCCGCATCGGCGACCTTGGTTTCCTGCTCGGGCTCGTCTGGCTCTACGATGCCACCGGCTCGCTGCTGCTCTTCGACGGCGGCCATGGCGTGCTCGAGTCCGGCGTCCTCGGCGATCTCGCCACCCAGGTGCTCGCCAGCGGACTCGCCGTCCCGACCGCGATCAGCCTGCTGATCTTTTGCGGCGCGGCCGGAAAATCGGGCCAGTTTCCTTTGCATGTCTGGCTGCCCGACGCGATGGAGGGCCCGACGCCCGTCAGTGCGCTCATCCACGCCGCCACCATGGTCGCGGCCGGTGTCTTCCTCGTCGCCCGCGTCTTTCCCCTGTTTGCGGCCGACCAGGTGCTGGCGGCCGGGCCGCTCCACGCGCTCACCGTCGTGGCGGCGATCGGCGCGATCACCGCGCTCCTCGGCGCGGTCATCGCCGTGGCGCAGGACGACCTGAAACGCGTCCTCGCGTTCTCCACCGTCAGCCAGCTCGGCTACATGATGCTCGCGCTCGGGGTCGGCTCCTGGGTCGGGGCGATCTTCCATCTCCTCACCCACGCCTTCTTCAAGGCCCTGCTCTTCCTCGGCGCCGGCTCGGTGATCCACGCGGCGCATCACGAGCAGGACATCCGCCGGCTCGGCGGACTGAGCCGGTCGATGCGGACAACGTTTGTCACCTTTGCGGTCGGCATGATGGCGCTCGCCGGCGTGCCCTTCGTGTTCTCCGGCTTCTGGAGCAAGGAGGCCATCCTCCACGCCGCGTCAGAGTGGGACGTTTCCCACCTGCCATTCTATGCCACCCTTATCGGCGTGGTGCTCACGGCCTTCTACATGACACGCCTGCTGTGCGAAGTCTTCCGCGGCGCACCGCGTTCCCCCGCGGCCGCGCATGCCCACGAGAGTCCCCGGGTGATGACCATCCCACTCGCGGTGCTGGCGATCGGCGCCGTGGCGCTGGGTTTTCTCGGCACACCCGTTTGGCCGTGGCTGCAGTCCCGGCTCACCGGCACGCCGATTCCCGCCCGCCCGCTGCTCGAAGGCGGAGGCCTCATGGGCCTCTCGATCGTGCTGGTCGCCCTCGGTCTCGGCGCCGGCTGGGCCCTCTACGGACGGCGCGTGCGACTCACCGCCACCGCGCCCGACCCGCTCGCAGCGGCCGCACCCCGGACGTGGGCCTTCCTTGGCGACCGGATGAAATTTGATTCGCTCTATGCCGCCACACTAGTGCGCCTCAACGCCTTTGTCGCCGCGCTGGCGGACTTCCTCGACCGCCGCGTGTGGGGCAGCGCGGTGGGCTTTCTGGCGCGCTTCGCGGAGTTCACGGGCGTCGTGAACAGCGAGTTCGACGACGGCGCCCTCAACGGCGGCTTCAACGCCGCGAGCGAGGACATTCGCCGCACGGGTCGCGCCTATTCCCGGGCCCAGACAGGCGAAACCCACGGGTATTTGCGCACACTGGCCATTGCCTTCGTCGCACTGGCGCTCCTCGTCCTTTTGGGAGGCGTGCGATGAACGCGCTGCCCCTGCTGTCACTCATCATTTTTGTCCCGTGGGCCGGGGCGGTCCTCCTCGCCTGTCTCCCGCGCTTGGGCGCGCCCGCCAGCCGGGCGCTCGCGCTGGGCTTCAGTCTCTCGACCCTCGCCCTCACGCTCGCGGCACTGGGCTCGTTCGACCCGGCAACGACCGGCTACCAGTTCGTCGAGCGTCATGACTGGATCCGTGCGTTGCATGTCCATTACCACCTCGGGCTCGACGGGCTGAGCCTGCTGCTGGTGCTGCTGACCGGGCTGCTGTCGCCCCTCTGCCTGCTCGCGTCGTGGCGGACGGTGGCCGAGGCCCGCTTCTTCGGCCTCCTCTTCCTCCTCCTGCAGGGTGCCGCGCTCGGCGTCTTCCTCGCGCTGGATTTCTTCCACTGGTTCATCTTCTGGGAGCTGAGCCTCATTCCCGCCTATTTCCTGATCCGGCTCTGGGGCGGCCCCGGCGCGGCTCGCGCGGGCTACCAGTTCGTGATCTACACCATCGGCGGCAGCGCGTTCCTGCTGCTCGGCTTCGCCGCGATCTTCGCGGCCACCGGCTCGCTCGATTTCGTCGAACTCAGCTCGCTTGGTGCGACTGGCGCGCTCGGGGGCAAGCTGGCCTCCCTCGGCGGAATCTGGCCGCAGGCGGTCTTCCTCGGGGTGTTCCTCGGGTTCGCGGTGAAAGTACCGCTTTTCCCCTTCCATACCTGGCTGCCGGCCACGTACGCCGAGGCGCCGACCGGTGTCTCGATGTTCCTCACGGGCGTGATGTCGAAGATGGGCGTCTATGGCTTCATCCGCGTGCTCTGGCCGCTCTTCCCCGGGCCCCTGCATGCCGCGGCCGGGCCGCTGCTCTGGTTTGCCCTCGGCGGAGTCGTGCTGGGCGCTTTCGCGGCGATGCGGCAGACCGACCTGAAGCGCATGATCGCCTACTCGTCGGTCAACCACCTCAGTTACTGCCTGCTTGCTCTCTTCGCGGTGTCCGTGGCGACCGGGAGTTCGCGGCCCGCGAGCGAGGCCGCGGCCGCGGCTTTGAGCGGCACCCTCCTGCAAGTCTTCAACCACGGCATTTCCGCCGCGGCGCTCTTCTACTGTGCGGGCGTGCTCGAATCGCGCGCGGGTGGCCGCCGCGGGCTCAATGATTTCGGTGGCGTGCGTTCGGCGGCGCCGGTGTTCGCCGGCCTGTGCGGCATCGCACTGTTCGCGTCGCTCGGCCTGCCCGGACTCAATGGCTTCGTGGGCGAATTCCTGATCTTCCGCGGCGTATGGGGCCTGGCGCCATGGGCGGCGGCGGTCGCCTGCCTCGGGCTCTTCGCCACCGCCTGGTTCCTGCTCACGTTCTGGCAGCGCGTCTTCCATGGTCCGCGCGCCGGCGCGGCGGCGGGTCCGTTCGCCGACCTCTCCGGACTCGATTTCGCCGTACTCGTCCCGCTCGTGGCCCTGATGTTCCTCCTCGGCGTGCTGCCGCACCTGCTGACCGGACTGTTCAACCCGCTGATCACGTCGTGGGCCAACCACCTGGTGCTGCCATGAACCTGCTGCCCTGGAGCATCTACCTGACAATGGCCGGCGCGCTGCTCGCACTGGCGGGCGGACGGCGCTCGGCCGGCACCGCGCGATGGATTGCACTCCTGACCGCCGCGGGCACTTGGATCCTGACCCTGCTCGCCGCGACCCGTTTTGTTCCCGGACCCGGATTGCAGACGCTCGTCGATGTCCCGTGGATTCCCGCCATGGGCGTGCGCTACCATCTCGCCGTCGACGGCATCAGCCTCACGCTGCTGGTGCTGACGGGCCTCGCGTCCACCGCGGGCGTGTTGTTCTCGTGGAACATCGAGGAGCGCACCGGCGAGTTCTTCGCGTTGTTCCTCACTCTCGTCGCCGGGGTCTACGGTGTTTTCCTCAGCGCCGATGCCCTGCTGTTTTTTGTCTTCTACGAGATCGCAATCGTCCCGAAGTATTTCCTGATCGCCGCCTGGGGCTCGACGAACCGGGAGTATGGCGCGATGAAGCTCGCGCTCTATTCCTTCGCCGGCAGCGCGATGGTGCTCGCCGGACTACTCTGGGTCTACGCCTGCGGCGGGGCGCACGGCTTCAGCTTCGGCCAGCTCACCCATGCGGCGGCGACGCTGTCCCGGCCCGGGCAGATCGTCGTCTTCGCGCTCGTCTTCTTCGGCTTTGCCACGCTTGCCGGCCTCTTCCCGCTGCACACTTGGGCGCCGACCGGCCACGTCGCCGCCCCGACCGGGGCCTCGATGCTGCTCGCGGGCGTCGTGATGAAACTCGGCGCCTACGGCTGCCTGCGCGTGGCGCTGCCGCTTTCGCCGGTGGCGTTCGCTTACTGGCAGACGCCCATCGCGTGGCTGGCGGTGACCGGCATCGTGTACGCCGGGCTTGTGGCGCTGATGGAGCAGGACCTGAAATTTGTCATCGGTTATTCCAGCGTGAGCCACATGGGCTTCGTCATGCTCGGCCTGGCGGCGGCCAACCCTCGCGCAGTCAGTGGGGCAGTCCTGCAGATGTTCTCGCACGGCGTGATCGCCGGGCTGCTCTTCGCCGTGGTCGGCCGGATGGTTTACGACCGCACGCACACGCGGCAGCTCGGCGACCTGCGCAGGATGAAACTTTACCGGCTGGTGCCCTTCGCCACGACGATGTTTGTGATTGCCGGCGTGGCCTCGATGGGCCTGCCCGGCTTCAGCGGTTTTCCCGCCGAGCTCACGATCCTGATCGGCACGTGGACCGCGGCTCCACTCTGGGCGGCCGTCGCCACCGTCGGGGTGCTCATCGCCGCGGCCTTCACCCTGCGCGCGATCCAGCTCGGGTTTTTCGGGTCCACCGGCCCATCATCGGCCTCCGCGACTGACGGGCCCGGGCTGCACGCCGGCTCCGCGCCGCATCTCTCGCCGATCACGTGGCCGGAAAAAGCCGGCGCATTGCTGCTGGTCGGCGCCACCGTGGTGGTCGGATTGAAGCCGGACCTTCTGCTCGACTGGATCAACCCGGCGCTCCAGTCGCCGCTGCTGCAAGCGGTGCTGAAGGGAGGCGCACCGTGACGCCGGACTACGCCGGACTCTTTTCCGCGCTTCGACCGGAGATTTCGCTGGTGCTCGGCGCCCTGCTCGTGCTCGGACTCGACCTGACGCTCTACCGCCGCCACTCGCCGGGTGGGCGCCTGCAACTCGCGCTGTGGGTCGGCAGCCTCGCCCTGCTCACGGCGGGGTTCCAGGTGTGGCGGGCGGAGCCCGGGACGGTCTTCGGTGGCGTGCTGATAATCGACCAGCTCGCGATGGCGTCGCGCCTCGGTGTGCTCGGGTTGACGCTGCTCACCTTTGGGATCACGCAGGGCTCGCCCGCCCGGCGGCAGCCGGCGGAATATGTCGCGATCATGCTGCTGGCCGCGAGCGGTCTCCTGCTCATGGCCGCCGCCCAGCAGCTGCTGCTCGCCTTCCTCGCGCTGGAGCTCGCCAGCCTTTCGCTCTACGTGCTGGCCGGCTTTGACCGCACGCGGCCGGAGTCCGCCGAGGCCGGTTTGAAATATTTCCTCTTCGGCGGCATGGCCGCGGCGTTCCTGCTCTTCGGCTTCAGCCTCGTGTACGGCGCCACCGGGTCGGTCGAGCTGACGGAAATCGCGAGGCAGATCGCCGCGCAGGGCTCGAACCCGCTGCTCGTGGTCGGCCTCGTAATGGTTCTCGTCGCCTTCGGCTTCAAGGTGGCGGCGGCCCCTTTTCACCTCTGGGCACCGGACGTTTACCAAGGCGCACCGGCACCATCCGCAGCGCTGATTGCGTCCGCCTCGAAGCTTGCCGGTTTCACACTCTTCACCCGCCTGTTGTGGCCCGCGTTCGGTGCGGCGGCGGGGAGCGCAACGTGGCTCAACAGCGGCGCGGGCTGGTTCCGGGCCGTGGCCGCGCTCGCTGCCGTCTCGCTGGTGCTCGGCAACGTGGCCGCACTGGCCCAGACGAGCCTGCGCCGCCTGCTCGCCTACTCGGCCATCGCCCACGCCGGTGCCCTGCTGCTGGGCGTGCTCGCCGTGGGCAGCGCCGGGCCCGGGCCGCTGTTCTATTATGCCCTAACGTACGGCCTCGCCACGGTCGGGGCGTTCGGCGTGATCGCCGTGATGGAGACCGCGGGCCGCTGCGAGCGGATCACCGACCTCGCCGGCCTCCACCGGCGCTCGCCGCTGCTGGCGGGTTGCCTCGCCATTTTCATCCTGTCGCTCGCGGGCATTCCCCCGCTCGCGGGTTTCTTCGGGAAGCTCACCGTCTTCTCGGCCGCGCTGCACGCGGGCGGAATCCGGAGCCCCGCGGGCGGGCTCGCCGTGCTGGCGATCGCGCTCAGCGCCGTCGCACTGTATTACTACCTGATGGTCCTGAAACAGGCGCTGGTCGCCGGCCCGGCGGACGGAGCCCCGCCGATCAAGGTCCCGCGCGCCGCCACGCTCGCGCTGGTGACGGCCGCCGCCCTCATCGTGTGGTTCGGAATGAATCCGTCGGCGCTGCTGGGCCTGTTTTGAAGGCGTCTCATGCAGGAGAGCCACTCACAGACGCGCCCACGCGTTTGGCCCGATCTAAAATCGTTCTCGTTCCTCGTTCTCTTTCTCGTTCTCGATCCGATGCAGAAAGGAGACGAGCCTTGAGATCACCCCTGACAACGAGCCACCCGGTTCAGCGTTGCAGGTAGCAATGGATGCCGCGCGCCGCCTTGCGGGCATCGCGCACCGCGTGCACGACCAGGCTCGGACCGCGGACCGAGTCGCCGCCGGCAAAGACACCCGGCAGGCTGGTCATCTGGTTCTCGTCGATGGCCAGACCGCCCCATTTGTCGGTCTTGATTGCGGCGAATTCGCTGTCCGGCGGGAACGGCACGGGATCGAAGCCGTAGGCCACGAGCAGGACGTCAGCCCGGACCTCGAATTCCGTGCCCGGGACCGGGCGTGGCTGGCGCCGGCCGGACTTGTCCGCCGCGCCCAACTCCATGCGGACACAGCGCACGCCGGCCACGGCTCCATTCGGACCGGCGATGATCTCGACCGGATTGCACAGGAATTCGAACCGCGCGCCTTCCTCGAGCGCGTTGGCGTACTCCTTGCGGCTGCCGGGCATGTTCGCCAAGTCGCGGCGATAGACACAGACCGCCTCGCGCGCCCCGCTCCGCAGCGCGGTGCGCAGGCAGTCCATCGCCGTGTCGCCGCCACCGAGTACTGCCACGCTGCGACCGGCCACGTCGATCGGCGCCGCCTCGACCAAAGGCGAGGCCACATTCTTCTGGATCAGGAAGGGCAGCGCATCCGCCACGCCCGTCAGCGCGGCGCCGGGCAGGTCGAGCGGCTTCGGGCGTTGCGCGCCGATGCCCAGGAAGATCGCGGCATAGTCGCGCTGCAGGTCGGCCAGGGTTACGTCCCAGCCCACCTTCACCCCGAGGCGGAACTGCACGCCGCGGCGGCTCAGGAGCTCGATGCGCCGCTCGACAATATGTTTCTCCAGCTTGAAGGCCGGGATGCCGTTGACCAGGAGCCCGCCGGGAATGAGCAGCGATTCGAAAACGGTCACCCCGTAGCCGAGCTGGGCGAGTTCATCCGCGCATGCGAGACCGCCGGGGCCGGAACCGATCACCGCGACCCGGATCCCGTTGGACGGCGCCGGTGCGACCTCCGCCGCATGGTGCGCCAGCGCATAATCGTTGATGAAACGCTCCACCGCGCCGATGGCGACCGGCTCGGTGCGGGTGTTCAAAATGCAGGCGCCCTCGCACAGTCGCTCCTGCGGGCACACCCGGGAGCAGATTTCCGGCAGATTGCTCGTCAGGCGCGACACCGCGGCTGCCTCGATGAACTGCCCCTGCGCTGCGAGCGCCAGCCATTCCGGGATGCGGTTCGCCAGCGGGCAGCCCTGCATGCACAGCGGGTTGGGGCACTGGATGCAGCGGCTGGCCTGGGCCCGGACCGTCGCCTCGTCGTACTGGGTATAGATCTCGTCGAAGTCGCCCACCCGCTCGGCCGCCGCGCGTTTCGGCGGAACCTCGCGGGTGATGGCCGACCAAGCGTACTTCGGGTTCGCGGGCGGCGGGTTTGGAGATTTCATTTTGATGGGATGCATGCGTGTCACACGCGCCAGCTCTGCAGGATCCGCTGGTAATTGGCGCGCTCGAAGGCCGCCGGGTCGGGACAACGCCGAAGGTTCATGGCCCCGCGGAATTCGCCCACGCTCTTGTAGTCGTGGTCGATCATCCACTGGCGCACGCCGTCGAGCAGCGTCGAAAGATAACGCGGCCCGTGCTTCAGCAGCACCGAGACCAGCTGGACCGCGTGGGCCCCGGCCAGGATTGCCTTCACGATGTCCGCCGGGTTGTGCACGCCGCCGGTGGCCGCGAGCGAGCCCTTCAGGCGCGGGGAGATGATCGACAACCATCTCAGCCGGAGCAGCAGCTCGCTCGAATCGGATAGGTTGAGGCGCGGCACGACCTCGAGTTCATCGATATCGAAGTCCGGCTGGTAAAAGCGGTTGAACAGCACCACCCCGGCGGCACCGGCCTGCTCCAGCGCCAGGGCGAACTGCACCGGCGAGGTGTGGAAGGGCGAGAGTTTCACCGCGACCGGAATGCGCACCGAGCCGGTCACGCGCCTCACGGTCTCGATCATGTCCGCCTCCACCTGGCTGGCGTCGCGCTCCCCATCGGCCGCTAGCTGGTAGAGGTTCAGCTCGATCGCGTCCGCCCCCGCCGCCTCGAACCGTGCCGCATAATCCGTCCAGCCGCCCGGGCGGCAGCCGTTCAGCGAGGCAATCACCGGGATGGTCAGCGTGCCCTTGAGGTCAGCGATCTGGCGCAGGTAGTGGTCCGGCGTGAGCTGGTATTCCGCGAAGTGGGGAAAATACGATGTCGCCTCGGCATGGCTCTCGGCGCCGAACTCGACGTTGTGGTTCAGCCCGCGTTGTTCGGCGTCGATCTGCTCCTCGAAGAGCGACCGCATGACGATGGCGCCGGCACCGGCGTCCTGCAGCTGGCGGGCGACGTGCCCGCTGTCCCCGAACGGCGAGGCACCGACGACGAAGGGGTTGCGCAGGTGCAGCCCGAGATAGCTGGTCTCTAGTTTCATGGGGTGGCGGAAGCGGCGGGTTTGGCGGGTACGGCGGCGAGTTGCTGGTAGAGCGCGTAGTGGCGGCGGACCTGGGCCTGGGCGAGTTCGGCCAGCTCGGCCGCGCGCGCCGGGGCGACATTCTTGAGGATGCCGAAACGCGCCTCGTTCGCCATGAACCGGGAGAGCTCGATCTTCGGAATGCCCGAGTCGAGCCTGAGGGGAACATCCCCGCGGGCCGCGAGGCGCGGATCGTAACGGAAGAGCGGCCAGTAGCCGGAATCCACCGCGAGCTTCTGCTGCTCGAACCCGAGGTGCAGCGGGAAGCCGTGCGCGATGCAATGGGAGTAAGCGATGATCAGTGCGGGGCCCTGGTAGCTTTCGGCCTCCTGGAAGGCCGTGATCGTCTGGCTGTCCCTCGCGCCGAACGCGACGCGCGCGACATAGACGTAGCCGTATTGCATCGCCATGAGCGCGAGGTCCTTTTTCGCGACGGATTTCCCGCCGGCGGCGAACTTGGCGACGGCTCCGAGCGGCGTGGACTTGGAGGCCTGGCCGCCGGTGTTCGAGTACACCTCGGTATCGAGCACGAGCACCTTGACGTTGGCGCCGGAAGCAAGGACGTGGTCGAGGCCGCCGTATCCGATGTCATAGGCCCAGCCGTCGCCGCCGACGATCCAGACGGATTTCTTCACGAGATCGTCGGCAAGCGCCAGGAGGCGGCGCGCGTCAGGCGAATCGATCGTGCGCAGCGCGGCCCGGAGCCCCGTCACCCGCGCGCGCTGTGCCGCCAGATCGGCCTCGAGGGCCTGCGGTGCGCCGAGGATCCGCCCGGCCAGGTCGTCCCCGATCGTCGGGGCCAGCCGGGCGAGGAGCTCACGGGCGGTCCGGTTGCGCTGCTCGACCGCGAGCAGCAGGCCGTAGCCGAACTCGGCGTTGTCCTCGAAGAGCGAGTTCGCCCACGCGGGACCGCGGCCGTCCTGGTTGGAGCAATAGGGCGTGGTCGGCAGGTTGCCGCCGTAGATCGAGGAGCAGCCGGTGGCGTTCGCGATCATCAGCCGGTCGCCCACGATCTGGGTGAGGAGCTTGATGTAGGGCGTTTCGCCGCACCCGGCGCACGCGCCCGAGAACTCGAACAACGGCGCCATGAACTGCGTGCCCTTCACGGTGTTCGTCTCCAGCTGGGCCCGGTCAGGATCCGGCAGCTGGAGGAAGAAATCCCAGTGGGCGCGGCCGGCGGCGAGGCGCGGCGGCTGCGGCACCATATCGATCGCCTTGTGGCGCGGGTTGGTCCGGTCCTTCGCCGGGCAGACCTGGACGCAGAGCGAGCAGCCGGTGCAATCCTCCGGCGCGACCTGCAGCGTGTAGTGCCGGCCCGGAAATTCCGCCGAGCGGAACGGGACCGAGAGGAAGCCGTCCGGGGCTTTCGCCAGCGCCTCCGGATCGAAGTACTTCGGCCGGATGGCCGCGTGGGGACAGACCAGCGCGCATTTGTTGCACTGGATGCAGACCGCGGGATCCCACGACGGAATCTCCAGCGCGATGTTGCGCTTTTCGAACCGGGCGGTGCCGGTCGGCCAGCAGCCGTCGAGCGGCAGCGCGCTGACCGGCATCAGGTCTCCCTCCTCGGCCAGCAGCCGGGCGGTGATGTTCCGCACAAACTCGGGCGCGCCGTCATAGCGCGGCGGCACCGTGGCGACGGCATCCGGCAGCGGCTCGGCCGGAATCGGGACCTCCTGCAATCCGGCCAGGGCGGCGTCAACCGCCGCAAAGTTCATTTGCACGATCTGGTCGCCCTTTTTGCCGTAGGTCTTGGTGATCGCCTTCTTGATCTGCGCGATCGCCTCGTCCGGCGGCAGCACGCCTGACAGCGCGAAAAAACACGTCTGGAGCACGGTGTTCGTGCGCCGGCCCATGCCCGAGTCCTGCGCCACCTTCGTGGCATCGATGACAAACAGCCGGAGCTTCCTGGCGATCAGCGTCTCCTGCCACTCCCGGGGCAGGCGTGCCCAGGTTGCCGCCGCACCGTGCGGCGAGTTGAGCAGCACCGTCGCGCCGGGCGCGGCGTAGCCCAGCACGTTGGCGCGGCCGACAAAGCTGAACTGGCTGCAGGCCACGAAATCCGCCCGGCGGATCAAATATGGCGCCCGGATCGGCCGCGGGCCGAACCGCAGGTGCGAGGTCGTGACCGAGCCCGATTTCTTCGAGTCGTACACAAAATAGCCCTGTGCGAAATTCTCCGTCTGCTCGCCGATGATCTTGATCGAGTTCTTGTTCGCCCCGACCGTGCCGTCCGCCCCCAGCCCGACGAACACGCAGCGCCGCACCTCCGGGCCCTCGAGGTCGAAATCGGCGTCGAAGGGAAGCGAGGTGCCGGTGACGTCATCGTTGATGCCCACGGTGAAATGGTTGGACGGCTCCCACGACCCGAGGTGATCGAACACCGCGCGCACCATGCCGGGAGTGAATTCCTTCGAGCCGAGCCCGTACCGCCCACCCACGACCCGCGGGGATCCGGCCAGCGCCGACCGGCCCTCGGCCAGCGCGCCGAGCACGTTGAGATAGAGTGGCTCGCCGATCGAGCCGGGCTCCTTGGTGCGGTCCAGCACGGAGATCGCCTTCACCGTGCTCGGAAACGAAGCGAGGAAGGACTTGACGTGGAATGGCTGGAAAAGCCGCACCGCCACGACCCCGACCTTCTGCCCGCGGCCGACAAGCCAGTCGACCGTCTCGCGGATCGTTTCCACACTGCTGCCCATCGCGACCACAATGCGCTCCGCGGCCGGATGGCCGTGGTAGTCGAACAGATGGTAGGCGCGCCCGGTGGTGGCCGCGAACTTGTCCATGGTCGCCTGCACGATGGCGGGGAGCGCCTCGTAAAACCGGTTCACCGCCTCGCGGCCCTGGAAATAGACGTCGGGATTCTGGGCCGTGCCGCGGAGCGTGGGCCGGTCGGGCGTCATGGCCCGCGCGCGGAACGCCGCGATGTCGGCCTCGTCGAGCACGGCCCGCAGATCGGCGTCGCTGAGCTGCGCCAGCTTCGAGACCTCGTGCGAGGTCCGGAAGCCGTCGAAGAAATGGATGAACGGCACGCGCGCGCGGTAGCTGGCGACATGGGCGATCAACGCCAGGTCGTGGGCCTCCTGCCCCGAGTTGCTGGCGAGCAGCGCGCAGCCCGTGGCGCGGCAGGCCATGACGTCCTGGTGGTCGCCGAAGATCGAGAGGCCCTGCGCGGCCAGCGCACGGGCGCTCACGTGCATCGTGAACGGCAGCAGTTCCCCGGCGATCTTGTAGAGGTTGGGAATCATCAGGAGCAGGCCCTGCGACGCCGTGAACGTCGTGGTCAGTGCCCCGCCGAGCAGCCCGCCATGCACGGCCCCGGCCACGCCGCCCTCGGACTGCAGCTCGACGACGCGCGGCACCTCGCCCCAGAGGTTGCGCCGGCCGGTCGCCGCCCACTCGTCGCACGACTCGGCCATCGCGGAGGACGGGGTGATCGGGTAGATCGCGATCAGCTCGTTGAGCCGGTAGGCCACGGAGGCCACCGCCTCGTTGGCATCGCAGGTAACGTAGGCGGGGGAATTCGGTGGGCGGGACATGGTCGGAGGTTCGTAATGAGGGGCATCCAAACTGGGCCGTCCCATGCTGCCATGAACCGGGGCAATCGACTGCGCATCTTTTGCCTTTTGTTGCGCGCAGATCAGTGAAGCCTGTACTTGGCGCCGATTCGCCGGAGGATCCCAACTTTCCGGAACACTGGCGGGTCCTTTTGGTCCCGGAACGACCTTTCAACGTGTCCAAAAACCTTGTCCGCCGCCGTGCGACCGCGATCGCCTGGATTTTCCCCGGGTCGGCAGAAATTCGGCAAAGCCGGGCGTGGTATCGGCGTGACACCATGCCCGGCCAGCCAACCGGCTTCATTCCTTGATCTCAAAATTACTTCAGTTCTCCCGCATCGAGCGCTTCCGGGTTCCCGCCGCCATGCTCGCCGTGATCTGCCAAAGGACCCCGGTCGTGCGCATCGCCGCAGCCGCGGCCGGCTACGTGCTCGAATCGCCCGTGGCGGCGACCCTCCGCCCGGCGGCTGCTTCGCTCGCGGTCCTGGGGGTGGTTGATTCCCTCGCCGGGGCGTCCTCCTCCACGGCCATCCTCGTGGCGGATATCACCCTTCCCGCGACCATCAACGCGGGACAACCGTTCAAGATGAACGTGACTGTCACGGGTTCCGCGGTGACCTTTGCAAAATCGTGGGACCTCTCGAACACGCTGCCGCCCGGCCTAACGGCCCAGGGCGCCAGCCTGGTGGGAAATCTCCTGATCATCAACGATGCGACCTCCACCCAGGGCGTGCTGACAATCTCCGGCACCCCGACGAAATCCGGCACCTACAGCTTCACCGTCGATGCCTGGCAAAACACCAACCGGACCGGAAGCGTCACTCCCGGTTCAACCTCCCTCACCGTGGTCGGCAACTCCGGCACCGCGCCCGCAATTGTTTCGCAGCCCGCGAGCCAGACCGTGGATGCCGGTTCCAACGTCACGCTCAGCGTGACGGCGTCAGGCTCTCCCGCCCCCACCTACCAATGGCTGAAGGATGGCGTCGCGATCAACGGTGCGACCGGCGCATCGCTCACTTTTTCGCCGGTCAAACTCGGCAATGCCGGAACCTACGCGGTCGTCGTGACCAACAGCGTCAGCTCCACGACCAGCAGCAACGCGGTGCTCACCGTCACCACCCCCCTTGCGGCCGCACCCGTCATCACCGTCCAGCCGGTCAGCCAGACCGTGGCCCCGGGCGGCTCGGTCACCTTCAGTGTCGCCGCGACTGGTGCCAGCCTCACCTACCAGTGGCTGAAGAACGGCACCGCGATCGCCGGCGCCACCGCCAACACCCTGACCCTGGCCAATCTGCAGCCCAGCGATGCCGCTTACTACACGGTGGTGGTGACCACCTCCGGCAGTCCCACCACGAGCCGTCTGGCACAGCTCGTAGTGGACATTCCCAACCCCGGCAGAATCGCCAACCTCTCGGTGCGAGCTCCCGCGGGCATCAACGGGCAGTCGCTCACCGTGGGCTTCATCATGAGCGGCGGCAGCAAGTCGCTGCTGATCCGCGCCTCG
>CAIKHO010000072.1 GCA_903827245.1 uncultured Opitutia bacterium | reverse complement strand
TTACCAATCCCAAGCTCCAGGACGGACCGCCAAGCCGGTCCGTCCCTCCGCTTAGGATTGCCAACCACAACCGAAGTCAGCACATCAAACCAAGCCAAAGACTAACACTCCACCTGGCCCAGTTTTCGGGACCCGCTCACTCCTCCGCCGCGCTCAGCCGGCGGACGAGCTCAGCGTCGTGCGCTTCGGCGACATCGAGGTGGACTTCACTCAGCGCACCGTCACCAAGTCCGGGGCCGAGGTGCATCTGACCGTGAAGGAATACGCCCTTCTGCGGCTGCTGCTGCAGCACCGCGGCAAGGTCGTCACCCACCGCCAGCTGCTCCGCGATGTCTGGGGCCCCGGCCACGAGGAGGACACCCACTACCTGCGCGTCCACATGGCCAACCTCCGCAAGAAACTTGAATCCTCCGCGAGCCAGCCGAGTTTCCTCCGGACCGAGTCCGGCATCGGCTACCGCTTCGTCGAGGAGGGCTGACGCGTCCCGCGCGGTCCGTCCCGGCGAGTCCCTGTTTCCCAGCGGCGGCTTGATCAAGACCCCTTCATCCGAACCATTTTTGGCCACGGATTACACAGATGGGCACAGATGCGGCATGGGGCGACTATACCAACGTCCGCCAGATTTTGCTCCTTAGCCTACCGGCCAATTCATGCCAGTGGTCACAGGTGGCCGCCGACCTCCGGGCGGCGGATTCCGAGTGACTACGGACGATTGGTATTATCCGTGCTCATCCGTGCAATCTGTGGCCCGACCTGCAGAAAAATCCTACCGAAGCTGCAGGGTCTCGCCCTCGAAGGCAACGCCGAGCGATGGCGCGACCACCGCCTTGCGCGAGCCTTCCTTATTCACCCGGCCCGCCAGCCAGGCATCGTAGCCGGTGGCCTTCGCCGCCGCGAGCGTCGCGTCGACCTGACCCGCCGCGACATACGCGGCAAAGCCGACCCCCATGTTGTAGGTCGCGTACATCTCGCGCGCATCCACCGGGCCCGCCTGCTCGATGAACCTGAAGAGCGCCGGCACGGGCCGCGGCGCCGTGATCTCGTACACAAAGGGTTCCTCGAGGCGCATTAGCTTGCGCCAGCCATGGCCGGTCACGTGCGCCACGTAGTTCAGCTTGATCCCGCGGCGCTGGCACTCGCGCACGAACGCCACGTAGATGACCGAGGGCGCCAGCAGCGCCTCGCCGAATGTGCGGCCGTCGCCCAGCGGGGTCTGGAACCCCTGCGGCAGCCGGTCCGCGATCTTGCGGCAGAGCGTGAGGCCGTTGGTCTGCACGCCCGACGACGCGAGGAAGATGATCGCGTCACCCGCCTGAACGTCGCCGGTGATGCGGAGCGACTTCGGGGAGATTTTTCCGATCGCCGAGCCCGCCAGCACAATGGTGCCCGGATCCACGACGCCGCGCAGCGTCGGCGTCTCGCCGCCGCCCCAGACCGCGCCCGCCTGCCGGCAGCCATCGGCAAAGCCCTCGACCAGGCCGTTCGTGCGGCTCTCGTCCGCGAACCACTCGGAGTCGCCCACGGCCGCGTGCATCGCCACGGCGATCGGCAGCGCCCCGCAGGTGACAAGGTCGTTGACGATCGTGGCCACGAGATCGATGCCGATCTCGCGGTAGAAGCTCCGCCGGGTCGCGGCGTAAACCGCGTCGGCGACCAGGTTCTTCGTCCCGAGCCCCTCCTCCACGTGGGCCAGGTAATGGTCCGCCGCCTCGATCAGGTAGGCGCTTTCCCCGCGCGTGGTCGCCGGCTCGGCATAGCCGTGGTCCTTGAGCAGCCCGGCGGTCGTGCGCGCCGCCTGCTGGCAGGCGCGCTTGAACGCATCGAGCTGGTCGTAGCGGACGCCGGAGGATTCGTAGGAGAGGGACATGGATTTAATCGCGGAAGCGCGGAGGAGTGGAAACCCGGATTTCATCCCGTGCTTCCGTGTTTTCGCGATCAATAACTTCTTCCGGCATTTTTCTCGTAGTAGTTCACGTACGCCTGGTTCACCACGCGGTAGCCGCCGGGTGTCGGATACTTGCCGGTGAAATACCAGTCGCCGGTGTGCTGCGGCACCGCGGCGTGCAGGTTCGCGATCGTCTGGAAAATGATCTCCACCTCACCCTTCCACTCGATGTTCTTCGGCCGCACGCGCTCGACGATCTTGGCCGAGATCTCCTCGGGGGTGAACGGCTCGTAGAGCTTGCGCACATGGTTGGTCCCGCCGCCCTTCGCCACCTCCTCGTGGCACAGCCGGTAGACTTCCTCCAGCAGCGCGCCCTGGCCGCGCTCCTTCAGCAGCTCCACCGTGGCCTCGAACGCCACGAACTTGCCCAGCTCCGACATGTCGATGCCATAGCAGTCGGGATAGCGGATCTGGGGCGCCGTCGAGACGATGACGATCTTGCGCGGATTCAGGCGGGCGAGGATGCGCAGGATGGATTTGCGCAGCGTGGTGCCGCGGACGATCGAGTCGTCCACGCACACCAGGTTGTCGCCCGGCTTCACCGAGCCGTAGGTGATGTCGTAGACATGGCTCGCGAGCTGGTTGCGCATCGTCTCCTGCCCGATGAAGGTGCGGATCTTGATGTCCTTGCTCACGACCTTTTCGCCGCGCGGCCAGTTGCGCAGAATCAGGTCGTCGAGCAGCGATTCCGTGAGCTGCCCCGCGGCATTGGCCTTGAGGATCGCCGCCTTCACCTCGTCGCGGCGTTTCGTGCGCAACGCGGACATCAGGCCGTAGTAGGCCACCTCGGCGGTGTTGGGGATGAAGCTGAAGACGGTGTTGGCCCAGTCGCTGCCGATCGACGTGATGACCTGGTCGGCCAGCGTGCCGCCGAGCGCCTGTCGCTCGCGATAGATGTCGACGTCGTTGCCGCGGGAGAAATAGATGCGCTCGAACGAGCACGAGGTGCGCGGCAGCGGCGCGGTGAACTGGTTTTCCGTGACCGTGCCGCGGCGCTTGATGACCACCGCGTGGCCGGGCTTGACCTCCTTGACCTCCTCGACCGCGAGGTCGAACACCGTCATGAGCGGCGCGCGCTCCGAGGCGAACGCCACGACCTCGTCGTTCTGGAACCAGAAGCACGGGCGGATGCCCGACGGGTCGCGGGCGACGAACGCGTCGCCGTTGCCGACCAGGCCGCAGAGGGTGTAGCCCCCGTCCCATTTCTGCGAGGCGCGGGTGAGCACGCGGGTCAGGTCAAGGTCCTCGCTGATGCGCTGGGAGATCTCGGTGCCGGGCAGCCCGCGCGTGCGGAGGAAGCGGAAGATATCCTCGTGCTCCTCATCCAGGAAAAACCCGATCTTTTCCAGGATGGCCTGCGTGTCGGTCGCGTGGATCGGGTGCTGGCCCATCGCGGTCAGCGACTCGTTGAGCTCGGCCGTGTTGGTCAGGTTGAAGTTGCCGCAGAGCGCGAGGTTGCGGGTGGGCCACGGGCTGCGGCGGAAGAACGGGTGGCACGAGCTGAGATTGTAGCCGCCGCTGGTGCCGTAGCGGAGGTGGCCGAGCAGGAGCTCGCCGCCAAAGTCGAAGTGCTTCTTCACCGTGTCCGCGAACTCGGGGTGGATCACGCCCGTATCGACCTTCTCGTTGTACTGGGTGAGCAGCGTCTTGAAGATCTTGTCCAGCGGGTTGGACTTCACGTTGCGCTCGCGGAACATGAACGGCTCGCCCGCGCCGACGTCGAGCTTCACGCAGGCCGCGCCCGCGCCGTCCTGGCCGCGGTTGTGCTGCTTCTCCATCAGGAGGAAGAGCTTGGTGAAACCCCACAGCGGCGTGCCGTACTTCTCCTGGTAGTAGGAAAGCGGCTTCAGCAGCCGCACCAGCGCGATGCCGCATTCATGGGTGATCCGGTCGCTCATGGGGATGTGCGCGGAACCGGCAGACGGGAACCGGAAACCCGCGCCTCAACAGCCAGGATGTGATCCAGCTGCGACAGGGCCGGGCGGGCAGATGCTGGCATCTGGCAACTGGCCTTGGGCTGCTGGTGATGGATCCTCACGCGTCGGTGGAAAACGGCTGATTTCGGGGAGTCACCGGGAATGGTCAATGGCTTTCTCCAAAAGGGCAAACGACCCACCCTCACACCGGCAGGGGAGCGCGTGGTCAGCCGGCCCGCTGCACGTTGGTCGCCGCCAAGTCGCAACCTGACGGCCCTGGTGTGTCGCGCGAGGTCGGACATCCGTCCGGCAGAACGTCCGTTTCACCATGGGCCGGGTCCGTCGGGGTTATTTTCAATCCTCCGATGCCCGCGTTGTAACTCAGGATTTGCCGGAGCGTCTACTCCACCCGAAGGGATCCTCGGGGGCAGTTTTGTCTTAAAATCGGAGGCGGCGACAAAGGAGATCGCTGTCGGCCTGTTAAAAACGCTGGGGCCGCAAACCGGAATGAAATTTACCCGCTGAAGCTGGCACGAATGGCCGTCATGGCGGCCACCCGTCCGCCGGCGGGGTTGATCTGGAAATACTTATGTACCGACTTTCATGCGATACGCCCGAAACCTACCGGGCGCTGGTCACAGAGGTGCTGGAGGTGCTGGAAGCCAACCGCTGCCTCAGGAGCTATTCGTTCGAGGGGGCCGACATGCAACTCGAATGGGAAGATGGCGGATTCGAGCGCGCCTTCGCGGAGTTCAAGGCGAATCCTTATTCGCCCTTCAACTGGAAGAATATTCCGGGACCGGGCGGGAGTTATTTTGCGTTTCTGACCGTCCTCCGGCGCGACGACAAGGCCGCCATCGTGGACGAATACCTGGGTGCCGTGGTGGAGCACGCGTACTGCGTCAGCCGGCGGGCGACCATGCCGCGGGGCTCGTTCGCTTGACGACAGTCTGCCGCAATGCTCACTTTCACCGCCCCTTTCACGAACCCCGGCCTAGATTCAAATTTCCTCAAAATGAAACGATTCCTCCGTCCTTTCCTGTTCATCCTCGGCTTTGCGATGCTCGCTAATTTTGCCGTTGCGGCCACCGACACGACTCCGGCGCCCACGGGCAAGCAGCATGTGTCCAAGGCGAAGAAAAAGACGCACAAAAAACCCCGGAAGCATAAAAAGCCCAAAAAGGCGTAAACGCTCCCTTGCTCCGCCCAGCCCGCGCCGATCCCGCGGGCTTTTTGCTGCCCGCCGGCCGGCGCCCCATGATTCGCCGTCCGATCGGCGACCAGGGCGTGTTTTCAAAACCTATTCGGCACTTTCAATTGGAGCAGCGACCTCCCGGCCTGCCCTGCGAAGTCTTGGCGGAGTAGGGTCGCGTCTCCGCAAGGCAATTTTGCCGCCACAGAGTAAAAGGGCGGAATCAGGGGTTTGGAAAACACTCCCTAGTAAATCTCCGGCACGATCATCTCCGGCCGGATCGGCTCGCGCCGGTAATCCGGGTGGTGGATTCGCGAGGGCAGCACGATGGGCTCGTGCTTGACCTCGGTGTATTTCACCTGGGACAGCAGGTGGTGGATGCAGTTGAGGCGCGCCTTCTTCTTGTCCGCGCCCTGCACCACCCACCACGGCGATTCGGGCCGGTGCGTATGCTCGAACATCACTTCCTTTGCCTTGGTGTAGAGCTCCCAGCGTTTGCGCGACTCGAGGTCCATCGGGCTGAGCTTCCATTGCTTGAGCGGGTCGTTGATCCGGCAGCGGAAACGGAATTCCTGCTCCTCGTCTGGGATCGAGAACCAGTACTTCACCAGCTGGATGCCCGAGCGGATGAGCATATTCTCGAAATCGGGCACGCTCCGGAAGAACTCCTCGTACTCGGCATCGGAGCAGAAGCCCATCACCCGCTCCACGCCAGCCCGGTTGTACCAGCTGCGGTCGAAGAGCACCATCTCGCCCGCCGCTGGCAGGTGCGCGACGTAACGCTGGAAATACCATTGGGTCTTTTCCCGGCTCGATGGGGCGGGCAGCGCTGTCACCCGGGCCACCCGCGGATTGAGGCGCTGGGTAATCCGCTTGATCACCCCACCCTTGCCGGCCGCATCACGCCCCTCGAACAAGATCACCATGCGGTGGCCCGTCTCGACCACCCAGTCGTGCATTTTCACCAGCTCGCCCTGCAGCCGGAATAATTCCTTGAAATAATTGTTCCGGTCGTCGCGATCCTGGTCATGCGCCAAGGGGCGCAACGGCGCGTCCGCCGAGAGCTTCTCCCAATCCTCCCGCTCCATTTCGAGTTCCTCGTCATAGTCGTCGATGAGTTCACGGTGGACCCGCTTCATGAGCTCGCTGTCGTGTTCCGGATGTTCGGTGGGCATAATGATGAAAGTTATCCGCCGGGCGGAGGGCTGCAATCCGGCCGTGTCCGGCATCGGCCCTTGGGCGTCGAATTAACCGGACCGTGACACCGGCGGCGGAATCGATTGAAGGGCCCGGCCCGCGCGAGCGCGGGGCGGGAGGCGTCATAGTTTCTCGTCCATCCGGCGCAGCCGCTCCGCCATGATTGCCATCACCTGAAGCGCAAAGAACGGGGTCTGCTGCACCAGGAACGTGAACCGTCTGCGGTCAATCCGGACCAGCCTGGTGTCGGACTTCACCAGGGCCGATGCCACCCGCGGCTTGTCCTCAACCAGCGCCATCTCCCCGAAAATGCCACCTCCCTCGACCGTCTCGACCGTCTTGCCGGCAATCACGATGTCGACCGCGCCTTTTGTGACCGCGAACATGCAGTCGCCTTTGTCGCCTGCGCAAAAGACGGACTGGCCGGCGGAATAGATTTCGGGCTGTGGATCATTGTCGAACAGGTGAATTTTCATCGTGAGAGGCTGGGATGTTACCTTTCTCCGTTTTACCCGGTCTGGGCGCGGAAGAAATCAAAATGCCCGTTCCTGTGCCTGTCCGATGACTTATGTCACGCGTTCGTAACAAAAAGACTCCCAGATCGCCTTTTCTCCCTGTCATTTCCGCCGCCTCGTCAGGGGCTCAAGGTCCGTCAGCGATACAGCTTGTCGTCAACCAGCTTAAGATCGATACCGCTCTCCAGCACGCCGAGGGTCACCACGGCGAAGGTGAAGACCGAGGTGCCGGGTTCCAGGTGGCCGCCAAAGGCATGGTTCGCGTCCGCGAATGTGATGTGCGGGTGCAGCCGGCCGTCGATCACATAGCCGTTCATGCTCACGATGTCCGCGAACCCCTCCGGGTTCTTCACGAAGATGTTCTTCGATGGAAATGTCCGGTTGCTGACCATGTGATAGTGATAACTGCACACCGACCCGGCGGCGGAAAGGATCACGGCATTCTGGATCTTCTGCTCCTTCACCATTCGCTCGAGGCCGGCCAGCAGGTCGGCCTGGTACTTGAAGCGGAGAATCACGATCCGCTCGAATTTCCCCGGGATCGCGAAAACATCGGGCACGTCCGGGCTGTTCGGCTTGGCGTCCTGCGCCGGCGTGGTGGCATTCACGATCTCCGTCCGGGTTTCTTCGGCCGACAAGGTTGCAGTCAGGCAAAGCAACAGCGCGGCCATCAGCTTGGTTTTAATTTTCATGGGGTCGGGGCGTTTGGTACTTCGGCGATGCTCTGTAATGGGGCCCCGATCGCCGGCCGGGGAATTCGGTCTTGAACCGACGCTACCAAGTCCCAGCGTCAGATCAAGCGGCACCCCTCCGTGAAAAAGATCACCTTAATCTACCTGTGTGCCGTTTCCTGGGCCATGGCGGCACCCCGGATCGAGCGGATCCGCAACGAACGAGTCATCGCCTACGAGCAAACCCTCGCCCCCGCGGAAGCCGAGGCGACAGCGGACAATCTGCCGAGCGTGGTCGTGTTTCTTACTGACTGCACCGTGGCCGATGCCATAGCGGGCGCCAACGCCGCGCCGCTGACGGTTAAACGCGGGCAGGTGATCTTTCGCGAAGCCAAGGCGGCGCCGTTCCGCGATGCCGGCTCCGCCACGGTGCGCTTCGTCCGGATCGAGTTTCCGGGCAATGCGTCAAACGAGACCTGGGGCGAGCGCGGATTTGCACCGGACTACCGCATGCTGATCGAGAATGGGTTTGCGCGGTGCTACAACATCACGATCCCCGCCGGCCTGAGTGAGCCGCAGCATACGCACCGCGACCGCGTCGTGGTCTGCCTGTCCGGGGCGGAATTGCGCCACGTGCTGCCGGACGGCCACCAGGAGGATTCCAGCATCAAGACCGGGGATTGTCTCTGGCGCCTGGGCCAGACGCATGTCGGCAAGAATATCGGCAAGACGGACCTCTGGGTGATCGCAATCGAGCCGAAGTGAGCCGCGCCGGGCGGTTGCTGAATTTTTCGCCACGCAGAGGCGCGAAATGACACGAAAAGCATCCAAATGGTTTGAGTCTGAACCCCAAACATTCTCAGGAGGATTCCTCTCGTGTCATCTTGTGCCTTTTCGTGGCAAAAACTCCGGGAGTTGAACGACTGATTCCCTGATCCGCGGCAGTCTCCTTGACCGCGTCGGCGATGTTTGAAACCGTCGCGGTTTCCTGACCATGCTGATCCTACGCGGCTCGCCGGCCCTCTCCACCTTCCGACTCCAGAAGCTCCTTGAGGCCATCGCCGCCGCCGGTATCCCCGCCCGCTCCGTGGCCGCGGAGTTCGTTCATGTCGTTGAGGTCACCGCCGAACCGACCGCCGCCGAGCGGGCCATCCTGGAAAAGCTCCTCTCGTACGGCCCGACCCGCGTCCCGACTTCCGGCGTCGCCGGCCTGCTCCAGGTCGTTGCTCCCCGCCCCGGCACCATCTCGCCGTGGTCATCCAAGGCCACCGACATCGCGCACATCTGCGGGCTCACCGCCGTCAAGCGCATCGAGCGGGTCGTCGCCTACACGATCGATCTCGGACCGGATGTAGCAGCTGACGTCAGGAGGCTGGATCGAGCCGAGACCGCCAAACCCAGCCTCGTCACCTGGTCTGCTACCCTGCAGGCGCTGCTCCACGACCGCATGACCCAGGCGGTGTTCAACGACCTCGACAGCTTGGGCGTCCTGTTCAACCACGACGCCCCGCGCCCGATGACCAGCGTGCCGGTCCTCGCCGAGGGCCGCGCCGCCTTGGTCACCGCCAACCAGTCGCTCGGCCTCGCCCTTGCCGCGGACGAGATCGACTACCTCGTGCAGGCCTTCCAAGGCCTCGGCCGCGACCCGAACGACATCGAGCTGATGATGTTCGCGCAGGCCAACTCCGAGCACTGCCGGCACAAGATCTTCAACGCCACCTGGGACATCGACGGCGAGAAGCGCGACCTGTCGCTGTTCCAGATGATCCGGAATACCTACCAGCTCCACAGCGAGGGCATTCTCTCCGCCTACAAGGATAACGCCGCCGTCCTCGCCGGCTCGCGCGGCGGCCGTTTCTACGCCGACCCGCAGACCGGCGAATATGCCGCGCACGAGGAGGACATCCACATCCTGTGCAAGGTGGAGACGCACAACCACCCGACCGCGATCTCGCCGTTTCCCGGCGCCGCCACCGGCTCCGGCGGCGAGATCCGCGATGAGGGCGCCACCGGCCGCGGCGCCAAGCCCAAGGCCGGCCTCACCGGCTTCACCGTCTCCAACCTCCGCCTCCCCGGCGCCCTGCAGCCGTGGGAAAAGGACCACGGCAAACCCGGCCGCATCGTCTCCGCCCTCGACATCATGATCGAAGGCCCGCTCGGCGGCGCCGCCTTCAACAACGAGTTCGGTCGGCCTAACATCAACGGATACTTCCGCACCTTTGAGCAGGAAGTCCCCGCGGCGCAGGAGACGGGAAACGGTGGACCGGAAATAGCGGCAAAGTCGCCCCCGACGACACGGAATCCGCAACTTCCCAATTCCAAATTGCCAATTACACCCGCCCCCGGCGGGACCGAACTTCGCGGTTACCACAAGCCCATCATGCTTGCCGGCGGGTTGGGCAACATCCGCGCCGGCCACGTCCAGAAGGCCGGGATCAATCCCGGCGATCAACTCGTCGTTCTCGGCGGTCCCGCCATGCTCATCGGCCTCGGTGGCGGCGCAGCGAGCTCCATGGGCAGCGGCGCCGGCAGCGAGGACCTCGATTTCGCCAGTGTGCAACGCGACAACGCCGAAATGGAACGGCGCTGCCAGGAGGTCATCGACCGCTGCTGGGCCCTCGGGGACGCGAACCCCATCTCGTTCATCCACGATGTCGGTGCCGGCGGCATCTCCAACGCCCTGCCCGAACTCGTCAACGACGGCGGCCGCGGCGGCCGCTTCAATCTTCGCGCCGTCCCCAACGACGAGCCCGGCATGAGCCCGCTCGAGATCTGGTGCAACGAGTCCCAGGAACGCTACGTCCTCGCCGTCCCCGCCGATCGCCTCGCCGTGTTTCGCCAGCTGTGCGAGCGCGAGCGCTGCCCCTTCGCCGTCGTCGGCGAGGCCACCGGGAAAAAGCAGCTCGTCCTCGAGGACCCGCATTTCAAGAACACGCCCATCGACCTTCCCCTCAACGTCCTCCTCGGCAAACCCCCGAAGATGCACCGCGCGGATGTCACGCACTCCCGGCTGCTTTCGCCTTTGGATCTCAGCGGCCTCAGAACCACACACCCCGCCACTTCGGGCGCCCCTCTTGATCGAGGGGAACGGGGTCCGCTGCCTCCGAGCTCCCCTCTAAAAAGAGGGATGCCCGACAGGGCGGGGCGTGTCTCCGATTCCGAAAGAGAATCGCCGGGCGCCTCCCTCCTCGAAGCCGTTCGTCGCGTGCTTTCCCATCCCACCGTCGCTGATAAAACGTTTCTGATCTCGATCGGCGACCGCACCGTCGGCGGCCTCGTCTGCCGCGACCAGTTCGTCGGCCCGTGGCAGGTTCCCGTCGCTGACTGCGGCGTCACCGCCGCCGCGTTCGACGTCTACACTGGCGAGGCCCTCGCGATGGGCGAACGCACTCCCGTCGCCATCAACAGCGCCGCCGCCTCCGCCCGGCTCGCCGTCGGCGAGGCCCTTACCAACCTCGCCGCTGCCCAGGTCGGCGACCTCGGACGTGTCAACCTCTCCGCCAACTGGATGGCCGCCCCCGCCCTGCCCGGCGACGGCGCCGACCTCTACGCCGCCGTCGAGGCCGTCGGGATGGACCTCTGCCCCGCCCTCGGCATCACCATTCCTGTCGGCAAGGACTCCATGAGCATGAGCACCGCCTGGAAGGACGGCGGCAAAGACAAGCGCATCACCGCCCCCGTTTCGCTCATCGTCTCCGCCTTCGCCCCGGTGACCGACATCCGTTTGTCGCTCACGCCGCAACTGCGCTACGATCCCGGATTTGTTTCCCACAGAGGCACAGGGAACACAGAGGGATCGAACCCTAAATCATCCGACCTTCCGACCTCAGTGTCCTCCGTGCCTCTGTGTGAAACCATTCTGCTCCTGATCGATCTCGGTCGCGGCAAAAACCGCCTCGGCGGCTCGATTCTCGCGCAGGTCGTCTCCCAGACCGGCGACGCCCCGCCCGATGTCGACAGCGCTGCCGACCTGAAGGGTTTCTGGAACGCGATCCAGCAGCTCGGCCGCGAGAAGAAAATCCTCGCCTACCACGACCGCTCCGACGGCGGCCTGCTTGCCACGGTCGCCGAGATGGCCTTCGCCGGCCACGTCGGCGTGGATCTCGAAATTCCCTCCGGGTACAACGCCTTCTCCGCCCTCTTCAGCGAGGAACTCGGCGCCGTCATCCAGATCCGCAGCGAGGACCTCGACGACGTGTCCCTCGTCTTCCGCCAGCACGGCCTGAAGGCCTGCGTCACCCGCATCGGCACGCTCAATTCCCACTACGCCCTCCGGATCAAGCGCGGCAGCGAGACGTTGCTCAACGAAAGCCTCACGACCCTGCGCGCCCTCTGGTCCGATGTCACCCGCCGCATCGCCGCCCTCCGCGACAACCCCCAGTGCGCCGAGGAAGAGTATCAACAGAAGCTGGATCAGACCGACCCGGGTATTTCGCCCAAGATCACCTTCGGTCTTTCCAAGCCAATTTCACAAGAGGGAACAGAGGGAACCGAGAAATCCAAAACCGATTCCTTCTCTGTTTCCTCAGTTACCTCCTTTAAAAAATCTTCCCGGCCTCCAATCGCGATTCTCCGTGAGCAGGGCGTGAACGGCGAGGTCGAGATGGCCGCCGCGTTCACCCGCGCCGGCTTCAAGGCCGTCGACGTCCACATGACCGACATCCTTGCCGGTCGCGTCTCGCTGCGGGATTTCCGCGGCCTCGCCGCCTGCGGGGGCTTCAGCTACGGCGACGTCCTCGGCGCCGGCGAGGGCTGGGCCAAGAGCATCCTCTTCAATCCCCGGGCCCGGGCCGAGTTCGAGGCGTTCTTCGCGCGCGAGGACACGTTCGCGCTCGGGGTCTGCAACGGCTGCCAGATGATGAGCAACCTGCATGCGATCATTCCCGGTGCCAGCCACTGGCCGCGCTTCGTGCAAAACCAGTCCGAGCGCTTCGAGGCCCGCTTCGCGTCGGTGAAGATCGAAAAGAGCCCCAGCCTCCTCTTCGCCGGCATGGAAGGTTCCGTCATCCCGATCGCCGTCTCCCACGGCGAGGGTTTCACCGAGTTCGCGAGCCCGGAGGCCGCCAAACGCTGCAGCGATTCAGGCCTGGTCGCAGCGCGATTCGTCGACAACAAGCAAGCGCTCGCGCTTGCGCAGTCTCGCCATAGTTCAGTGAACGACGGCGGACCGATCTACACCGAGCAATACCCGCTCAATCCCAACGGTTCGCCGCTGGGCATGACCGCCCTAACGACCACCAGCGGTCGGGTCACAATCATGATGCCGCATCCCGAGCGGGTGCATCGCACCGCCTGCATGAGTTGGGCTCCCGCCGGCTGGCCCGAGGACTCTCCGTGGATGAGGATGTTCTACAACGCACGGGAGTGGGTCGGTTAGCCTTTCGCAAGGCCCGCACCCCAACTCCATCCCGAACCTCATGAGAATAGTTCCAGCTCGAAATCGTTCCCATTCCGCACTCGGCATCAGCCTCGCCCTCCTGCTCTGCCTGGCCAGCGGCGGCTGCGCAATGGTTGGCCAGCATCTGGTACTGCCCGGCCAGGCACAGGCAACACCGGCGGGAATGCTGCCCTCCAGCCCAGATTACGAACTCGTTTCCTTCAATACGCAGGATGGCACCAGAATCGGCGCTCAATTCGGCCGGGCCCTCGAGGCTGACGGCCGGATGTCGGCCGATTTCAGCCATCGTCCCACGGTGATCTTTTTCTACGGGATGAAGCACACCGCGGCTTCGGGCGGCACCCAAGGGCTCTTCCTGAAGCTGCGCCACCTCGGGGTCAACGTGCTCATTCCGGATTTCCCCGGCTACGGCATGAGCGAGGGCCGGCCGAGCGAGAACGGGTTCTACGCCACGGCGGAGGCATCGTTCGATTATCTCCATGCGCGCGCCGACCTCGACCCAGACCGCATTGTCGCCATGGGATGGTCCTTGGGCACAGCACCCGCCATCCATCTGGCCAGCCGGCGATCCGTTGCCGCCCTCATGACGATCGGCGCATTCACGAACGTAACCGACATGAGCAGGCAGCTCTACCCGAACACTCCCGACTGGCTGCTCTCGTCGTTTTTTTCCGCCACTCGTTTCGATAATCTGGCAAAAATTTCCGCGGTCACCTGCCCGATCCTCATCATCCATGGCCGACAGGACCGCCTGGTCCCGCCATCGATGGCGGACCGCCTCGCCGAGGCCGCCAAAGCTCCCGTGACCCAGCAATGGATCGCAGGAGCAGGCCACGACAACCTCTGGCAGGTCGGCGGCGCCACCCTCGAAGCAGCAGTCAGTGCCTGGCTGCGCTCGCTGGGCCATTAAGCCCCAATCGTGAACGATTCCACGATGGCACATCGCTTCAAAGCATTGGCGCTCGCCAGCCTTTTTACCGCGCTGAGCCTTCCTCACCCGGCCGTGGCCCAGCCGGCCGGCGCCACCCCCGCCAACCTCGACGCCATCCTCCAGCCCATCATCACCAAGGCCAGGATCCCCGGCATGGCCGCGGTCGTGCTCCAGGGCGATCGCATCGTCGCCCGGGGCGCCGCCGGCGTCCGCAAAAAAGGCGGCACTGAAACCATCACGCTCGCCGACCAGTTCGAACTCTGCTCCTGCACGAAGGCGATGACCGCGACGCTGGTCGCCATGCTGATCGAGGACGGAAAGCTCGGCTGGAACACCTCCCTCGCGGAGATCTTCGCCGCGGCGGCCCCGGACATCGACCCCGCGTGGAGGACCGTGACCGTGCGGCAGTTGCTCGCGCAGCGCGCCGGCATTACCGGCAACCATCCGTTTGCCCTGCTCGGCAGCGTCAGCGCGGCCAAGGACGACGTTCTGCGGCAGCGCCGGGCGTTTGCCGTGAAGCTGCTGTCGCAGCCGCCGGACATTCCCCCCGGCACCAAGTTTGTCTATTCCGCCACCAACTTCATCCTCGCCGGAGCGGTGCTGGAAGCAGTCACCGGGCGCGCTTGGGAGGAAATCATGCGGGACCGCCTTTACGCTCCCCTCGGCATCGCCAGCGGAGGCTTCGGCCCGCCCGGCACACCGGGCGAGGTGGACGAGCCCTGGGGCCACGGACACCGGCGCCTCCTTTACGTGCCGATGCCCGGCTGGGGCGATACGCCCTTCGATCCCGGGAGCGACAGCGCCGATTACCCGCTCGCCGCCGGGCCCGCCGGCATGGCGCACATGGACGTCACCGACTGGGCGAAATTCGTGGCGCTGCACCTGCGGGGCGACCCGGCCAACCCTCACCGGCAGGTTACCCTGCTCAAGGCGGAGACCTTCGCCCAATTCCACGAACCCGAGGCTGGCGAAAAGGAATACACCGGCGGCTGGTTCATCGGCACGCGGCCATGGGCGAAAGGCCCGCGCCCCTCCGACACCGGCCGCGTCCTCTTTCACGCCGGCGACAACGGCCGGTGGAGCACCGTCGTGTGGCTCGCCCCCGAGATCGATTTCGCCCTCCTGATCGCCTGCAACCGCGGAGGCATGCCCGGCCCGGTCGACGAAGCCGCGGGGGCATTGCTGCGTTTTATACCGAAACCGACGACTGCAGCCAATTGAGCACCTTGTCTTAGCCGGTTTGTCTCAAGTCTAAATCCCATGCGCCCCAACATTCTCACCGTCGATGATTCCAAGGCCCTGCGGATCTTCGTCCAAAAGGCGCTCAACGGATTTGACTGCGAGGTGTGCGAGGCCGCGAACGGCTTCAACGCCTTCTTCAGCATCGAGCGGGCCCGGCCCGACCTCATTCTCCTCGACATCAGCATGCCCGTCATGGACGGCGTGGAGATGCTGCGGCGGTTGAAAATCACTCCCGAGATCCAGGCGATCCCCGTGGTCATGCTCGCCTCGCCCGCCGATCACGTCGTCATTCCCCGGCTCGCGGCCATGGGCGCGAGCGGCATCCTCATGAAGCCCTTCAACGCGGACGCCCTCCTCGAGGCGATCCGCCGCATCCTCGTCCTCACGCCGGCTCCTGCCGCCTAGCCGTCCAAGCCGGTTTCGCGCAGAGTCGCAAAGCCGTGGGGCAAGGCAGGAGGTTGGGCTTGGAAGCCGGAATCTCACCCAGAGGCACGGAAAACACAGAGATCAATCATCGGCAAAACTACCCTGCGTCCTCCGCGCCTCTATGTGAAACGGTACCACTACCCAAGATTGCAGCTCCTTGCTTTCGGCCGCAGCATGGCGGAATGAAATGTTTTTACTCGGGGGCTGAGGCGGTGGGGATCTGTAAATCCTGCGGGCGCGGTCTTTCGCTCCCGTTCGCCAGCGAGTTTCCCAAGGGGCTCGCCTGCCGGGACCGGTGCGAAGCCGAGGTGCAACGATTGATCCGCATAAGCGAGGCGGCGCCGGACGGTCCCGGGGGCAACGCCGTCAACACCGCGGTGTCGGGCGTGTTCTCCATGCTGGCCGGAGGCGCATTCATCTATTTTACCGGCGGATTCGGCGGCGGGGTCAGTCTCACGAACTTCATGGGCAGTGCGTTTGTGTTATTCGGCCTTTACTCCGTGCTGCGTGCCCTGGTCATGGCAAAACGATCGCGCGGCCATCCGCCGAAGAGCTGAAAGGAACCGGCCGGATCTTTCACCGGAGGAGAACGGACGGAAATCCGGGTGATCTGGATCCCTGCCCTGCACCGCTTCATTTCCTCGGTTTGCCTCCGATAAACCTAAAAAGCGCTGTTAACTACAAAGGCACAAAAAGCACGGGGCCAAGCCCGTAACCGGGGTAAAAACGCGCTCACCCTGCAGGTGAAAGTCTCTTCGGCCCGATCGGCCGCATAAAATATCTGCTCTGTGCTCTTTTGCGTCTCCGTGGTTCAAATCCGACTGCGAAATTCAGGACAAAATGAAAGCCAATCGCCCGAAATATGGCATCGTGATCACGCGGCGCGCAGCCTCCTGTTCCCTGTCTGGACATCGCGGTTAAGGACAATGGGCCAATCAAAGCCTTGGGCTCATTTCGGGCCAAGTTTGGCCATCAAGGCCTCAAGCAGGGCATCGGTTTGCAGGCGCAGGTATTGCGCCGGTGTCGGCGGCCGATCAGCCGGGGCCGCTTGGCGCAGCGCGCCAAAAGCCGCGTCAGCCTTGGCCTTGGCGTTCGTGAGCAGCGCTTCCTTCACGTCATGGATGGCGCCGCTCGCGGTCAGTTCCTTGACCGTGCCGGGCTTGCCCGCGAAAACCGGCGCGAGGTCGTCGCCGATCCAGACGCGCCAGTCGGGATCATCGGCAAAATATACGACCAGCACCCCGTGCTGCAGCGTGCCCAGCCGGCCCGAGAGGGCGCGCATGTAGGCGCCGGCCACCTTGTCTTCATCGGCCGGCGGGGACTTGGCATGGAATTGCATGAGGATCCTGATGCCACTGCTGCGTTCGAAGGCTGCGAGCCTCGCTTCCAGCTCCTTCCGCCCGGCCGGATCCTGCGGAAGCAGGGCGGCGGGATCATCGACGTACGCCGGCACCTGCCGCGCAACCGGGGCCGGTTCAGCCGCTGGCAGAGCAGTCAATCCAACCCACCCCGCGAGAGCGAGCAGGACGAGAGAAGTTCGTTTCATAAAACCGACCTTGCACCGTTCATCCTGCCTCGGCAATCCCCGGCCCGCCAGCTTCACGGTCGCCCGCCGCCGGCATCAATCGACCGGTGCCACCTTTTCGAGCACCACTCCGGCCTGGCAAAGCGGACAATCCGCCGGCGCCCACAGGCCGAAGGACGTTTGTGCGATGGCCTCGAGGGCGAGTTCCTTTTCCGTCGCGAAAGCCGCCGCGGCCCCGCCGAAGACAAACAGCGCTCCGAGCGCCACCGGCCGGGCCCCGCAGGCCAGGAGGTCCGCATGGGTGCCCCGCGCCGCGGAACCTGCGCTCACCGCATCGTCCACGATCGCGATCACCTTGCCGCGCACCTTCTCGCGCTGCGCGGCGGGCAGGCGATACTCGACCGGGAAAAGCCCCGTCGCTCCGGAACGCTCAAATCGCTCGGTGAAAAAGCAGCCGACATCCAGATCGCCAGCGATCATCTCCGCCAGCTTCGCGCCACCCGTCATCGGCCCGCACACGGCGTCGATCCGGTGGGCCGCAATCCGCCGCCCGAGTTCCCGGACAAACGGCCGCAGCCGCCCGGGGCGCTCGAACAGTGCATCCAACTCGAACCACCATTCGCCATGGCAACCCGATTCCGTCTGGAAATGCCCGCGCCGGCCGTCGAGCAGCCTGATGATTTCGTCCTGCATGGGAACTTGAAGGGGACTGAGGCAAGATTATTTACAGGAGACAAACCAAGGGGAGACCCGAGGATTTGGGATTCTCTTTCTCCTCTCGGTCCGTCTCCTGCAAAATGGTTTCCTGACTTGGTACGGGCCTAACTTCGGAGGAAAATTTGAAAGGGCCACGCCAATCATTTGGTCAATCTCCTGTCTCCCCTCCACTCTGTCCCGTCACCCACCCATCCATCCCCTACTTCTGTTTCGCCATATTCGCCTGCAACACGGGGTCATGCGGCCAGTAGCTTTCGTGGATCGCCAGGCCTTCCGCCTCCATCAGCGGACCCAGCACTTTCACTGCGGGCTCGGTCCGGGCGAAAACCTCCCGGATTTCCAGCGGCACGGGCGGACGAGCCGACGGCGGCGCCGGCGGCAGCAGCAGGGCGATCACGCGCGACATTTGCGACGAGGTGGTGCCATAGACGACCCGGCGGATTCCGGCCCAGCGGATTGCGCCGCAGCACATGATGCAGGGCTCCGTGCTGGCGTAGAGCGTGCACGCGGCCAGCGTGGCGGGGTCGAATTTCTGCGTGGCCTTCCCGATCAGCCCGGTCTCGGCGTGCTGCGTGAGGTCGTGCGTCGTATAAATGGTGTTTTCATACTCGAAGATGATCTTCCCGTCCTTCACCAGCAGCGCGCTGAAGGGATGGTTGCCGTGCGCCACCGAACTCCGCGCCAGTTCGTAAGCGCGCGCCATGAAGCGCCGGTCGCCGGCATCGCACGCCGGATCGTCGGGCAGTGCCTCGACCGCTGCGACGGCGACAGTGGCCCGGTCCTTCGGCAAGCTCGGCATTTGGGCCAGCAGGCAGGTTGCAGGCAAAGAGGCGATCAACCATCGGAACAAATTCATGAGCGGATTCTATTCGGAGCGACGCACGGTCCGCTCCGGTCCAACGTTGATGCAGAACGTATGCCACGAAGAAAGAGTTGCAGGCCACCTCGCCGAGGTGGCAGCCAGCCAGACTGGCCTGCATCCCGCGCCACTTCGGTTTGACCTCTGCCAAGTTTCCCGCGTCACATCGTCGCACGCAGCGAATGAATGCACGGGCCAAGGTCATTGTAGCGCCGGGCCATTTCACCTCGAAGGCCGAGGTGCTGGCGGAGATTGCGCGGGATGACCTCTGGCCCGTCACCGTGCATCAGGGCGGATTTTCGCCGGCGCCCCTGCACTGCCATGACGCTCCGGTGCGCATCTATGTCCTGTCCGGCGCTTTCCTGATCAACGGCGGGCCCTCGCTGCCTCCCGTCAGCGCGAGCGCCGGCACCCGCATCGACATCCCCGCGGGCGCCATTCACACCGTAAGTGCCGAGGGTACCGTGGTGACGATCGCCGCCTTTGCCTCCTCCGCCGCCGCGGCCGGGCTGCCGCAGCTTCCCGTGCCCGAAAATCCCTGAGCCGTCATCATTCAGTTGCAGGAGCCTGCTTGCAGGCGATTCGTAGCGGAGCCGCTTCCGGCTCCACCGCGGAACGGAAAGCCGTTCCGCTAGGCTCATCGCCTGCAAGCAGGCTCCTACCTGGATCAACCGAACGATTTCCCATTTTCAGCCGTGGCGGGAATCATCAGCCGCGTGATTCCGGCTGAGCAGTCATTTCAGCCCATCAGGGGCATTTCCCGCGAGGGACCCGCCGTTGAAGACCTCGTCCCGTCATTGGGCCTGACAGCAACCGCGGGCGAGACTCAACTCTCTCATACGCGCTCCCTGCGCCTTTGCGTGAACGAACGACGTGAGGCCCGCCACGGTTTCTCAGGCATCACGGGCGGGCCAGACTGCGGCGTGAAACAGTCCGTTGACCGGCTCCCTCTAAGCCGGGCCTTGGGTGAAGCGCGGTTGGGCGGCAAGGTGGAGCCACGCCCGCGCATGGAGTTCGCTCGCAAACCGCCGTTGCACCCGCCCGCTGTCGAGTGACATTTCAGCCTCCCAATAGGTCATCGTGCCTCCGGGTCGCGTCACGCAGTACAGCCGGCTGCCCCGCAGGCCGGTGGACAGGCGCCGCCAGCCTTCCGGCAGGGGCGGTCTGCTACCGCTCCCGGTCATGACGTCTGGCTTTTCTTCCGCGTTGAACAGCTCGTTGGACGGGGAAGGCGCCGGACGGTCTCCACCAAGGTGATTTTTCATGACAAATATTTTTTGGCCTAAAGGTGCCCCCGCCGGACGACGGATGAAGAGGGGCACCGTCACTCATCGTTTCGCCTGCCTGAATTTATACCTTCAAGTGAGGAAATGACGCCGCCGGCGGGGACGACTCCTTTTTACCGCAGAATTCCGTCCGTCTCTATGGGGTAGTTACCCACCTCTATCGGGGATTTGCCGATGTACCGCTCAGGCACGCGGAAAGAACGGCCCCAAACAGGCGACAGTGACCAAGGATTCAAATCCCTGATGAATTCTTGAATTTTCACTCGGCAGGAATTGAACGGGAAAGGCGTTTTTCCCTTCAAATTTCTGCATTCGTGCCATCGGTGTTATCTGTGACCAAGTTGAACGGCCGGAATTAGAATCAGGGGCCGGCCCGAATCTTGAATCCCGTGGTCAACGACTCACAGGAGGCAAGTTACCCCTTTCAAATGGCTTGTGGTTTCTAACGGATGTAACGCCCGTGATCTCTCGCACCGCAGCGGTGGATTTTAAATTGCGTCGGCACCGGATGAATCCGAAAAAGGACAAATGAATACCCCTGTTTTCACCCGTCGGCTCACCGTGCTGTTTATGCTGGGCTCCCTCGCGCTGCGCGGGCCCGTCGGATTTGCGGCGGATGCCCTCCCCGCCCCGGTTCCCGCCGAGGTCGCCATCGCCCGGCCGACGGCCGCCGAGGTCGCCCAGGTGACGCAAAACGTGCAGCGGCTCCTGGCCCAGGCCGATCCCGCAACCAAGGCCGTCCTCGCGAAGTTTCCGGACCTGATCGCCGTCCACCCGCCGCGCGTAAACCCCGCCACGGTCCCCGCGCTCAACCCGGCCCACCGCGCCAAGCATGAGGCCAATCTCGAAGTCGCCAAAAAGGGCGACATCGACCTGCTCTTCATGGGCGACTCCATCAATGACTTTTGGCGTAACAGCGGTCCCGCCGGCGATCCCAACCCACCCCGGGCCGGCAAGGCGGTCTTTGATAAATATTACGGCGCCATCAAGACGGCGAACTTCGGCATCGGCGGCGACACCACCCAGGGCGTGCTCTATCGCCTCATGGACGGCGAAGGCCGGGGCTTCCAGCCCAAGGCCATCATGCTGATGATCGGGACCAACAACTACGCCACCTGCTCCTCCGCGGAAATCGCCGAGGGCGTCGGCGCGATTGTCCTGGAAATGCGCAAGGATTTCCCGGCCGCAAAAATCCTGCTGCTCGGCATCTTCCCCCGTGGCAATCCGGGCGACGCTGCCCGGAAGATCGTCTCGGACGTCAACCCGATCATCGCGAAGCTCCACGACGGTAAAAATGTCTTCTACCTCGATATCGGCGACAAATTCCTCGACGCAAATGGCGTGCTCCAGCCGGACATCATGGCCGACAAGCTGCACCCGAACGAAAAAGGCTACGTCATCTGGGCCGAAGCCGTCAAAGGCCCGCTCGCCGAGCTGATGAAGTAAGCGGACGCGGATTTGATTTAACCCAGAAGGCTTTGGGCCTTCGGGGCAAGCGATCGGGTGCAACCAACCCCTGCCGGCCGGGTTAGTTGCGGCCTATGAAAACGACACTCCTGTGGGTTCTCGCCGGCCTCAGTGCTAGCGTACTGGCGACGACATCGTTCGGGGAAAGTACCTGCGAGACGGCGTCGAATCCCCCGCCTGCCACCGGCGCGCCGGCCACTGCCCACGGCGGCTCCGAGACCTTCAGGGACCGCACGGATCCGGCCATCATGGCATCGCCACCGCCCAAGCTTCGGGCCGAGACGAAACCGCCCGCGCCTGGTCCGCTCTATATTTGGGTGGCCGGATACTACATGCCCGTGAAGGGGCAATGGACGTGGGTCGCCGGGAAGTGGAGCATGCCACCGACGGTTGAGTCGGTGTGGATCCTGGGCACCTACGATCCTGCGACCAAACACTGGAGTGAGGGTCACTGGCAACCCGATGGAAAACCAACCGTGAAAACCGAGCCAAACGCAAAAGGTCCGGCCGCGAAATAGCGCGGAGAGGCCGAGCAAGCTCGGGCCCTACCACTCGCTCCATTCCCCTGTATGGCCCGAGCTTGGTCGGACTTTCGCATTACCGGTAGCGTCTCCCTTTTCATTTCCGCCGAAAAACGTAGTGGTGCGCATCCTCGAGGAAATCAGGCATCGGCCTTAACTCCGCGCTGATCTTCTCGGCCGCGACCCACCGCGGCATCCGCCACGGGACGAATTTCGTCCCGTCAAAATCACCGACCTCGACGTCACCGTGATGCAGGAGGGCGGTCGCGACCTCGCAAGCTGACGCATGTACCCGATCCACGCCTTGCTCCGGCCAAGCGACGCGAAACTCACGAACAATGCCCGCGAGCGCCACCGGGCCCTTGGCCGTTGCCCCATAATAGGAGGGCCCCGCGGCATCCTGTTCGAGCGACAGCTTGAGTCGGGTGTCAAAGACGACCCACCTCAGGAACAGGCGAGAGGTGCGCACGGCGCCCGGCTGCACCAGCAGGATGACTGCACCGAGGAAAAGCAGCCCTCCGAGCACCAGCCCGACTCGAATCTTCCTTGGTGTCGCCATGGTGAGTTTCCTCGTTGAACGCGTCGTCGCCTCAACGAGGAGCCGTCTTCTGCGCCTCCATAGCGGCGTTTTGCGCTTCTATCATTTCTAGAAAGTCCGCGCCTTCCTGCGGGGTGGTGAAATAGGGGACCAAGACCTGAGGGTTTGGCATGCTCTTGACCTCCGGATTGGCCAGACGGTAAACAGCAGCCGCTTTCTGCATTGCGGGCGCCAGCTTCTGGCTGAGTTGCTCTGCCCGCGCCACCTCTGGTGGCATTTCAATCGGCGTGGTGGTGGCACCCGACGGATCGAAGGTTACCGTCATTCCGTCAGGCGTGGTTACCGACAAGGGCTGGCCCTTCGCCATGGAGATACCGGAGTAGTCTTCACCGCTTACCGGGCGCACCGTCTTCACGTAGGCGTCAAGCCCGACGAGTTCGTGAACCGAACCGGGCGCCTGACCCTTTTCGAACCAAAATTGGTCACGGGCCGCGCCCAGTTGATGGAGGGAGTTCATAATCAATCGCTGCCGTTCGTAACGCGGCATCCAACCGAGCGTGGTATCCTTCGGCGCGGGCGCGGCCGGAGGCGGAGCCTCAAGTTGCGCGGTCAATCGGGCATTGCTGACGTTGAGCTGATCGACCTCCGATCGCAGTTTTTCGGTCTCAGTCTTCAGCACCAGATTGTCCTCGCGCAGTGCCGCGATTATTTGCAAATCGCGCTGCGCGAATTGTCCCGGTGAGGCTGAAGCGGGCAAATCACGGTTGAGGCTAAAATAAAGTCCGAGGCCGAACACGACGAGCGCGCCGGCGGCGATGGTGGCGGTTTTCATGGTCATAAGTGAAATGAGCGCGGTAGTGAGCAGGCCCGCACCCGCGCCGGTGGCCGCGAGCGAGGTGGAGGCCAGCGCGGTGGCGAGGCCGGCGGGCGCGGACATCAGCGGCTGGCTGGCAACGATCGCGCCCAACGCGGCGGCGGTCGACGTGATGCCGCGGCGGGCCAGTGCCAGGCGCAGCTTGTCGAGGGCGCGGTCGGTCCGCATGCGCGCGGCGTCCGCGGAAACCCGCAGGATGCCACCGATCTCCGCAAATGCCCGCCGCTCGAGGAAACGCAATACGACGGCGGCACGGTCGGGCTCGGGCAACTCGTCGATCGCCGCGTCGAGCACCGGCCGCAGGCGTTCCCAGTCGGGAGCCGCGCCATCATTGGCCAAGACAGGATTGAGCGCCATCGCCTGAAGTTCACGGGCCTGGCGGCGTTGCTCCGAGATCATGAGGTTGAGCGCGGCGTTACGCGTGGCAGTGTGGAGCCACGCGCCGAGCACGGCGTGGCGCGAAAGCTTCCGCGCATCGCGGGCCAGCATGGTAAAGACCTGCTGCGCGACGTCGGCAGCACGGTGCGGGTCGCCGGTGCGGCGCAGGGCGGCCCCGTAAACGAGATCGACATGGCGGCGCACCAGCTCCGTGAAGGCGGAGTCCGAGCCTTCCTCGGCATATTGGCGGAGCAGCGCGGCGTCATCATTCATGCGGGTTCACTTACTTAACAGCGCCGGATTCCAAACCGAACAAAGAATCTCACCGATCCGGATCTCCGTGCCCTCCGCGGTCCGTGTGAGATTCCACGGTTCCGAGCCCAACCTCCTGCCTTGCTCCGCGGCTTGGCGCCTCAGCGCGACAACGGATGGGAATGATTGATCCTTAATTCCATTCATTTACTGGCCAGCATGCGCGGCCTCCATCAAGATTCAGGGCTACCCCATGATCACGAAATATCTCCCTTGGGCCGCGGGCGGAACCGCTCTCATCCTCACGATGGTCTCCCTCCGCGCCGCGGATGTCCCCGCCCCGGCCCGCCCGCGCATCCGTGGCGTCGCCCAGGTCGCCGTCTACGTGCACGACATCGGGACCGCCCGGAAATTCTGCCGGGACTTCCTCGGCTTCGAGGAAGCGCTCGCCCTGACCAATCCCGACGGCAGCCTGCGCGCCGCGCTCGTCAAGGTCGCCGACCGGCAGACCATCCAGCTGCTCCCCGAGGCCGCTCCCGCGACCGACCGGCTCAATCACTTCTCCCTCGAGACCGACGACGCCGAGGCCATGCGGCTCTACCTCAAGTCTCGCGGCATCGCCGTGCCCGACCAGGTGACCAAGGGCACGGTCACGACCGCGTTCTTCCAAGTGAAGGACCCGGACGGCCATGTCGTGGAGTTCATGCAGTTCGGGCCGGGCAGCTGGACGGTGAAAGACACCGGCCAGCACCTGCCCGCCACACGCATTTCGTCGCGCATCTCGCACGTCGGCATCCTGGTCCGCCATCTTGACGCCGCCCTTAAATTCTACGGCGCCATCCTCGGCTGCACCGAGACCTGGCGCGGGAGCGGCAACGGCCAGGTGCTGAGCTGGGTGACCATGAAGGTGCCCGACGGCAACGACTGGGTTGAGTTCATGCTTTACGATAAAATGCCCGACCTCGCCGGTATCGGCATCAGCCATCACCTCTGCCTCGAGGTGCCCGATCTCGCCAGCACGGCGAAGATCCTGGCCGGCCGGACCGTGCCCGCGGGCGCCGTGCTTTCGGACAAAATCACCGTCGGCGTCAACCGCCGTCGGCAGCTGCGCGTGCTCGATCCCGACGGCACCCGCGTCGAGCTCATGGAGGCGCACACCGTGGACGGCCAGCCGGCACCGTCATCGACCGCTCCGCCGCCGAACTGAGCCGAACTCATCCAGTTTCCCGTTCTCGCCCGAACGAAGTTGAGAACGAAAACGATGAATCGGAATCGAGGAGCGGGACAAAATGAGTCTGCTCCGCCTTTGCGGATCGACACCCTGAGCCGAAAACATAACTTCGCCCCCATGCGCGCGCTGACCCGCCGGGCATTCCTGGCTACCCTACCCCCGCTGACCGCCGCCCTGCTTCGGGCCGCCGACAGCTTGCCCCAAAACAAGAACATCAAGTGGGCGCTGAGCCTCGCACTCTGGAATTATTTTCCACCGTGCCCGTTCACCGACATCCTCGACGTGATGAAGGAGACCGGCTTCACCGGCATCCGCCTCACCGGTTTCCCCGGCTTCCTGCAGAAATACAATCTCACCAAGGCGCAGCTGCAGGCCGAGCTGTCAAAGCGCGATCTCCAGGCCGTGACGATTTCCTGGAACGGTCCGCTGCAGGATCCCGCCCAGAAGCAGCAGACCCTCGACAACGCGCGCACCGCGATGGAGTTCCTCGCCGACCTCGGCGCCAACCACCTCGTGGTCTTCACCCCCGGTCGCGAAAAACCCGGCGGGACCACGCCAGAGGGATTCAAGGAGCTGTGCGACCGCTGCAACCAGATCGGCGAGATCGCCCACGGCCTGGGCTTCACCGCCGGGGTCCACAACCACTGGGGCCAGATGGTCCAGTCGCGCGAGGAGGTCGACCGGTTCATGGCCATGACCGACCCGAAGCTCTTCGGCTTCTCGCCCGACACCGCCCACCTCAATCTCGCCGGCTGCAACGTCGTCGACACGCTCGACCGTTACAAGGATCGGATCCGGTTTCTCGACTACAAGGACTCCAAGTGGACCACGCCGACCGCCGACGTGGTGCAGGCGAGTGGCGCCGGGCAGAAGAAGGCCATCCTGCCCAAGGACTCCGCTTCGGCGAAATTCTTCTCGAGCATCTACGACCTGGGCGACGGGGAGGTCGATTTCCCCGGCTGCCACCGCGTGCTGAAGAGCATCAACTACCGCGGTTGGATCTGTGTCGACCTCGACACCGCACGGCAAGGTCCCCTGGCCAGCTACCAGCATTGCGGGGCCTACATCCGCAGCAAGCTGGAGCCGATCTACGCTTAATGCTTCGCCAAGCCTAACCGCCATGAGCGATCCCTGCAGCCGACGGACTTTCCTGAAAGGTGTCAGCCTCCTCCCTTGGGCCGGCGCCGCCGCCGCGGCTCTCTCCGGCACCAAGTCCCGGGCTGCCGACGAATCCGCGGCGGCCTCCTCGAATGTGCCGCTCACGATCGACGGGCATGTCCATGTCTGGAAAAAGGACCCGCAGTTCCCCTGGGCCGCGGAGACCAAGAATCCCCCGGATCGCGACGCGACCGCGGAGCAGTTGATCGAGCTGATGAAGTCCGCCGGTGTCAGCCGGACCGTCATCATCCAGGTCATCCATTACCGCTGGGACAACCGCTACGCCGCCAGCGTGCTGAAACGTTACCCCCAGTATTTCCGCGGCGTGGCTCGCGTGAACCCGGAGGATCCCGCGGCGCCTGATCATCTTTCACGGCTCACCGAGCAGGACGGATTTCACGGCGTCCGCATCAGTCCTTCGGGCGAAGCGTCCGGCGACTGGTTCCACGGCCCGCTCATGCCGCCGCTCTGGCAGCGCTGCCGGGACCTGAAGGTGCCGATGACCGTCCTCGCGCCGATCTCGCGCATGCCGGACGTCATGCGTCTCGCGGACCAGTTTCCCGACCTCACCATCGTGGTCGACCACATGGCCGACTGCCCGTTGAACCAGCCCAAGGAACTGGAAAAGCTGCTCGCGCTCCGGCGTTTCCCCAAGCTTTTCGTGAAGATCTCCCATACGTGGACGCTGTCCGCCCAGCCGTATCCCTACCTTGATTCCCAGGAACAGGTCCGACGGCTCTACGACGCCTTCGGGCCGAAGCGGCTGATCGCCGGGACGGACTGGCCGCTGGTGGAAAAATTCTGCACCTATGGCCAGGCCGTCGACATCGCCCGCCAGCGCATCGCCTTCCTCAGCCCGGAGGACCGCCGCTGGATCTGCGGCCTCACCGCCCTGCAGGTCTGGCCCTTTGCCGGCCTCGGCGGCACTTCGGCCTAGAGGCAAGCCACGTATTCGAAGGCAGGTTGTACCACTGATTACACGGATGGTCACAGATACGGATCATTGATCCCGATCTGCAGGAGGGGCTTTTTATCTGTGCCCATCCGTGCAATCAGTGGCAGAAAAATCCGGGCGAGGATTCCCTTTCTGCCATCTCGTACCCTTTCGCGGCAAAAATCAGGGCACCCATGCCGGCACCGAGCCAAGCGCGATGGCGCATCTCATTTCCCGGGCCAGCAAATAACACGGGCCATCTCGCAACCATTCCCTGCGATCCGGGTCAGTCGCGGCACCGGCCCGGTCCCGCCCAAATGGATCGTGAGCAAAAGCCCGGGCAGCGCCCTTCTTCCCACCATCAATATGAAAACTAAATCCCTTTGGATTCTCGCCAGCCTCTCCTGCAGCCTGCTGAGGGTGGCTTCGTTCGGGCAGGATAATCACGCGCCGGCGGCTCCTCCTCCCCCGCCTCCCGCCCCCGTGGCCCATGGGGGCTCGGACACCTTCGGGGACAACACCGATCCCGCTTTTATCGCTGCCCCACCACCGAAACCCTTGGTGGAGAAAAAAACCGCCGCGCCCGGTCCGATGTATGCGTGGGTCGCGGGACATTACATTCCCCTGAAGGGTGAATGGAAGTGGGTCGCTGGGAAATGGAGCATGCCACCGACAGTGGAGTCAGTGTGGATCGAGGGCACCTACGATGCCCAAGCCAAGCACTGGAGCGAAGGCCATTGGCAGCCGGACGGAACCCCGGCACCAAAACCCGAAGCCGCCAAGTCCGGCCCGGCCGGCACCGGCAAGTAACGCCAGCCGCTGGAACACGGCGCCGCGAGGGGGCAAATCACTTCACTGCCACCGCGGCCAGGCGTTCCGGATGAGCGGATTCACCGCTGAAACCGGGATGGGCCAGGCTCGTCACGTCGTGGGCCTCCAGCGCGTGTGTGAAATAATCCGGCCGGTTCGCGCCCCAGGCGATCCGGCAGCGTTGCAGGGACACGTTGTCGGCGAACCGCACGTGAATGCCGGGATTCCCGTGTTCCTCGATCGGCGGGTACGCCGAGGTGGTTGGCCGGTTGTCCCATACACCGCCACGGTACTTCGTCTCGCGGTTCAGGGTGACCGCCACGTTGTCGAAGGCCACATCCTGGATGCGGCTCTCCTTGCAGCCGCTGATCCGCACGCTGTTCTCCGCGTGGCCCGTGACATTTTCAACGCGGACGCCCCGGATTTGCCCGATCTTGCCGCCGACCGTGCGGGGCAACGCCGTGAATGAAATGCCTTCGCCCCGGCCCCACCATGGGTCCGAGAAATACCGCGACTTGAACGTGATGTCGCGGAACACGATGTCGCTGATGTCACCCTCGTCGCGCAGCTGGATGTCACAGCCGCGGCTGCTGTTGCGGATCTCGCAGCGCTCAAAGCGCACGTTGCGGATGGCGCGCGTGGTCTCGGTGCCGACTTTCAGGCCGGCGTCCTGGGTCTCGATCACGCAGTCGTGGACGTGGATGTTCGCAACCTCCCCGTGTTCCGCGAACGCCCGCGAGGCCTTCACGACGATCGCGTCGTCGCCACACACGACCTTGCAGTTCCTGATCTCGACGTCGCGGCTGTGGTCGGGATCGATCCCGTCGCAGTTCGGCACGTCCAGCTGGTTGTGAATCCTGATGCCGTCGACCAGCACCTGGTCGCACCCCACCATATGAAGCGTGCGGATCGGCGCCTGATGGAACGTAATGTCACGCACCTCGAGGTCGCGGCAACCGACGAGAAACGCGAGCGTCGGCCGGAAATCGGCGGGCCGCCACCATTCGTCCTTTTCGTCGTACTTCGTCATGAACTCAGGCGAGCGTCCATCGATGCGCCCGGTGCCGGTGAGGCTGAGCCCCTGCGCGCCGCGCGCCGTCAGCACCGCGGCCGCCCGCTCGGCCGGCGTCGGCTCGACCCCGGCGACCCGGCCCTGCGCGTTGCGCACCGCCGCCACCACCGCAGCCCCCGAGGGGTAATCCTCCGGCCGCGTGCTGATCCGCAGCGTTGCGTCGTCCGCCAGGTGAAAATCGATGCCGCCTTTCAACTCGAGCGTACCCACCAGATAGACCCGGCCGCCCGGCACGACGACCCGGCCGCCCACCGCCGCCGCGGCCTCGATCGCCCGCTGGAGGGCAGCCGTGTCCAGGGTCGTGCCGTCACCCGCCGCGCCGAAATCGCGGACGTTGAACTCACGCCGGCCCGCCCGCCCGAGGGGCGCCGCCGCCCGCGCCACCGGGCCGAGCCCGCAGGCCATCGTGGCGGTGAGCCCGGTAAGCAGGCCGATGGCCTGGCGGCGGGAAAGATCGGACAGAGCCATGGAATAACAGAAGAAAAGTTATGGTCGACCCACGCAGGATACGCGCAGGTTGGGGGCGCCCGAAATCCACACATTCCGAAGGGCATTGCAACGCGAACTTCAGTCGTGGTGCGGTTTGGAATCGATCATTCCAAGCCGGTCTTGCGCGGAGTCGCACGGCCGCGGAGTCAGGCGTGGGCCTGGGCTCGGAATTTTCCTCCCGAGGCATGTAGGACACCGGATAGTTTGAGAAATGATTGATCTCTGTGTCTTGCATGCCTCGGTGCAAAACCTTCCTGGTGGGCCGCAATCCTTGACATCATGCTCGATACTGGAACCACGCCACTCCGAGTCCGGCGATGAGGCCGAAAAGATGTCCGTCCCACGAGGTGCCGTTCCGTGCCGGCGCGATGCCCGCGAGCATGCCGCCGTAGAACACGAGCACTGCGGCGGCCACGAGCAAGTCGGGCGTGGTGCGCGTAAACCAAGCGACCGCCAGCAGCCAGCCGAGGAACCCAAAGATCACGCCGCTCATCCCGATGTGCGCCGCCTTGCGGCCGAGCAGCCAGAGCAGCACACCCTGCCCGAGCGCAATGGCGGGCGCGACCTCCAGAAATTGCGACCGGCCATGCCGAAGGACGAGTCCGCCCAGCACGAGGAACGCCGGGAGATTGGCGCACAGATGCGCGAAATTCGCATGGATGAACGGCGCCGTCAGCAACCCCACGAGCCCGTCCGCCGTCCGCGGCACCACCGCGAGCTTCGCGGCAGCCTGGGAAGAGAGCATTCCCACGATGGTGCCCGTGATCATCGCGACCGCCGGCCACGAAAGGAAATACCATGGCGCCTCCGTGAAGAGGCGCGCCAGCTGGCCAAGGATGTCGTCCATGAGTATATCGCAGGGGTGAACGAAGGAGGCGGAAAACGAAAGCCCGAAGAGCATCAAGGCCGCATCTCAAGCAGGCGACGGTGTCTGAGGTGGCGCGGGGCTTCGGCACCGCTCTACCCCACAACAATCCGCTCGCCTCCCTCCGGGGAAATCCGATTTCCTCACCGGCGTTTTCCGTCACCCCACCAGCCGGACGCCGCCCCGGCATCATTTCTCCCACCCCTGAGCCCCCATGATTCCCCCGCATCTCATCCGTATCCGCCAAGTTTCCCGGCCCGTGATCGGCCTCGTCCTCGGGTTCATGCTGGGCGCATCCTGGCTCCATGCCACGGGTGAGCCGGAGCCGCTCTGGGCGTATGGCTTTCTCACCCCACCCGCCCCGGGCGACAAGGCGGTGCCGCAGGGTGCTCCCGGACCGCGAGGTCTGCGCGCGAACCAGGATGCCGCCGAGCAAACCAAGCCACGGCACGTCGAGGGTAGCAGCGCCGCCTTTTCGCTGCTGGACATCCGCGACGCGGCCAATGCGATCGACTGGTTTCCCAACGAGCATCCGCCCATGCCCGCCGTCGTCGCGCACGGCCCCGCCGCCGGCACCGGCAACACGGCCCGCGCCTGTGCCTCGTGCCACCTTTCCAATGGGAAGGGGCGCCCGGAAAACGCGCCGGTGTCGGGGCAGCCCGCGGCGTATTTTCTCCGCCAGCTCCAGGACTTCCGCAACGACACCCGCCACACGGCCGACCCGCGGAAGCCGAATCCCGCAACGATGATCGCACTCGCGAAGGCCATGACCGACGACGAGATGAAGGCCGCCGCGGACTACTTCGGCGCCATTAAGTGGACGCCGTGGATCCGCGTGGTCGAGACCGACCTCGTGCCGAAGACGAGAATTTCGGGCAACCTCTTCATCGCGACCGAGAAGACCCGGACCGAGCCGATCGCCGGCCGGATCATCGAGGTGCCCGAGGACGAGGAACAGGCGGAGACCCTGCGCAACCCGCACTCGGGTTTCATCGCGTACGTGCCCGTCGGCAGCGTGAAGAGGGGCGAGAACCTCGTGAAGACCGGCGGCATGAGCATCGTCGACGGCGCCATCATGCCGGGCAAGACGCTCGCCTGCGCGACATGCCACGGACCGGATCTCATGGGCCTCGCCGATATCCCGGGCATCGCCGGCCGCTCTCCCAGCTACATGGTGCGGCAACTTTACGATCTGCAACAGGGCACCCGGAAGGGAATATCGTCCCCGCTGATGCAGCCCATCGTCCTCAATCTCACGGGCGACGACATGGTGGCGATCGCGGCGTATGTTGCCTCGCTTGCGCCGCCGCCAGTCGTGGCGGGAAAATAAAACCTGTTTCGCGCCACGACGCAGCGGCGCTACGTTCCGATCAACGGAGCTTGGATTGCGTCCAGGCGTTATGCCGCTGCGTCGTGGCGCGAAATCCCCGGTTTTAAAACGATTGCCGGGCACGGGACGCCTTATTTTGATTTTTCGATGGCGAAAAATTCCCCACCCCGAGCCGTGAGCTCCGGGGCAGTCAGCACCCGCGACTGGGGAATGGCCGCGCTGGTTGTTTGCGCGACTTTCATCGCCTACCTGCCCTCACTGTCCGGGGATTTCATCTGGAACGACAGCGACTATGTCACCGCACCGACGCTGCGCTCGCTCAGCGGGCTCTGGCAGATCTGGACCCAGCCCGGCGTGACCGAGCAATATTATCCACTGCTCCACAGCGCCTTTTGGGTGCAGCACCTGCTCTGGGGCGACCACACCCTGCCCTACCACCTTGTGACCCTCCTGCTGCATGCGGGCTCCGCAGTGCTGTTCGCGCTCGTGCTGCGGCGGCTGTTCGACGGCGAAACCAGCCCGGCAGCTTCGACCAAGGGATCCCGCTCCAAGGTTGCAGCCGCAGAACCAGCGCCGAGGCGCTGTGCCGGGGCCGAATGGATCGCGGCCCTCATTTTCGCGCTGCATCCCGTACATGTCGAGTCGGTGGCCTGGATCACCGAGCAGAAGAACACGCTCTCCCTTATTTTCTACCTGCTCGCGGCCCTGACCTACCTCCGCTACGATCAGACCCGGCTGCCGGGGCCGTACTACCTCGCCCTCGGCTGGTTTGTCATCTCGCTCCTCTGCAAGACCGTCACCGCCTCGCTGCCCGCGGCCCTGCTGGTGGCTTTCTGGTGGAGACGGGGCCGACTGGAATGGCGGCGCGATTTTCAACCGCTGATTCCCTGGCTGCTCATCGGCGCCGGCGTCGGTCTGTTCACGAGTTGGGTGGAGCAGCACTACCTCGGGGCCAAGGGCCAGGACTTCAACCTGCCGTTCCTCTCGCGCGGACTGATCGCCGGCCGGGCCGTCTGGTTTTACCTCGGGAAGTTCGTCTGGCCGTTCGACCTGAACTTCATCTACCCGCGCTGGGTGCCCGACGCTTCGTCCGGATGGCAATGGCTCTACCCGCTGGGTGTGCTCGCTCTTACCGCCGGGCTGTGGGCTGTGCGGCGCCGGACGCGGGCGCCGCTCGCCGCGTTCCTGTTTTTCGTCGGCTCCCTTTTCCCGGTGCTCGGCTTCGTCAATCTGTACGGCTCGCTCTACTCCTTCGTCTGGGATCACTGGCAGTACCTGCCCGACCTCGGCCTCGCCGCGCTGGCAGGCACGGCCTTGGTCCAGGCTTGGGCGTGGACGTCAATCCGGCTGAACTGGGCCGGCCCGGCGCTGGCCGTCGTGCTGGCCGGGTTCCTCGGGGCGCTGGCGTGGGACCACTGCGGGATGTTTCACGACGACCAGGTCCTTTTCCACACCACCCTCGCGCGCAACTCAGCCGCGTGGATGGCGCACTTCAACCTCGGCGGCCACCTGTCGAAGACCCCGGGGCACGAGGCCGAGGCGGTGCCCGAGTTTGAGGCGGCCCTGCGGATCAATCCGGACCTGCCCGACGCGCATTACAACCTCGGCACGATCCTCTCGCGAATCCCCGGCCGCCTGCCCGAGGGGATCAGCCATTTCGAGGCCGCGGTGCGGCTGGCGCCGGACAACGCCGCCATCCGCTACAACTTCGGGAATGTCCTGCTGCGGATCCCGGAACGTCTCCCGGACGCGATCGTCCAATACCGGGAGGCGGTGCGGATCAACCCCGGCATGGCCGAGGCCCAGTACAACCTCGGCATTGCCCTGATCCAAGACCCGGCGCTGGTGCCCGAGGCGATCACCCACTTTGAGGCGGCCTTGAAAATCAACCCCGATTTCCCGCTCGCGCAGGAAATCATGCGCCGCTGGCGCGCCGGACAGCGCTGATTGCAGCCCTGCCAATCCACGGCCAATGTTGTCCATCTTCCCATGAAAAATACCCTACTCCTCCTCGGTCTTTTAGGCGTCGTCATCCTGAACGCAGCCGACACCCCCGCGCCGGTGTCAGAGCCACCGGGCACCCCTCCCGCCGCGCCCAAGCCGCCGCCGGACACCCACGGCGTGGATATGCGCACGCAGGCCGGGCCGCCCGGAGCCCGCTACTCGCCGCCGTCGCCCGTCGACGAGAAGCTGCCGACGTTCTGGCTGATCGGCGATTCCACCGTGCGCAACGGCTCCGCAGGGGACGGCACGAACCTCAACCAATGGGGCTGGGGCGCGCCGCTGACCTTTTATTTCGACCTGCAGAAGGTCAACGTGGTGAACCGCGCCCTCGGTGGCACCAGCGCACGGAGCTTCTACAACAACAACTGGAAGAACATGGTGGACCTGATCAAGCGGGGTGACGTGCTCATCCTGCAGTTCGGCACCAACGACGGCGGCAACCCCGCCTCCAGCGTGGGCGAACTCAAGGGCATCGGGGAGGAGACGCAGGACATCACGAACCGCGCCGGCAAGCCGGAGACAATCCACACCTTCGGCTGGTACCTCCGCCAGTTCATTGCGGAAACCCGCGCGAAGGGTGCCACGCCCATCATCTGCTCGCTCATCCCCCGCAAGGCGTGGGATGACAATGGGCACATCAAGCGCACCATGGACGGCTTCGAGGGCTGGACCGGTCAGGTCGCCCAGGCCGAAAAAGTCGGTTTCATCGATCTCAACGAACTGATCGCCCGCCGGCTCGACGCGCTCGGCAAGGAGAAGGTCGACCTCCTTTACGTGCCCAATCCCACGCCGGACAAACCGAAGGGTGAAACCGTCCATCCCGGCTGGGACGGAGCCGTGATCAATGCCGAGGTCGTCGTCTCCGGACTCAAGGCCCTGCCCGACAATCCGGTCGCCGCCTATTTTTCCGCAAAGGCCCGCGAGGTCGCACCGGCGTCCAGCCAGCCCGCACCGGCCAATTGACCGGGCCTCGCCCGCCAGACTCATACCGCGGCGTCCGCCGCCACCTCGTAACGGCCAGTCGCGAGCCCGGCATGAAGGTTGGAGCGGCGACCTCCCGGTCGCCGTCCGGCAGCGTCGCAACCCAGCCTCGTGACCGCGCCTGCCACTTTCACCGGCACGATCCTCTATCCCCACCCGTGCTCCCCGATCAGCGGATAAAGGTGCGGAGAAACCCGCGCAGGCGGTCGGGAATGTTCTGCTGCATGTTCAGCGCGGACCAGCGGAAGAGCTGCCGGATTTCCGTCTCTATCCGGCTCCCGGTCTGGAACAGCGGCGCCGTTTCCTTGGCGCGGTGCGGCCGGTCGTCATCCACCAGCGAAAATACGCTCAGGCCGCGGTCGATGGCCCGGCCCCGGACAAAATATTCCTCCACTTGGAATTCAAAATTCTCCGGCGTCGCGCTGCCGTCGCGCCGGCACCAGACTGTGAGCTTCGAGTCCGATTCGCCGCTGAAACTCACCCGCTCGAACTCCGGCTCGATGTGCGGCCCCGAGCCGGCCCCTTCGATCCGCGCCAGGGTGCTGCCGATCGAGATGGGGACAAGGAGCTGCAGGTAGGCGGTCCGGACTTCCGGCTGGTCGAAACCGAGCGTCACGCCGCAATGAAATCCTTGCTCGGCCGGCCGGACATAGCGCACCTGGGCGTTTGTCTTGATCTCAAACCCCTCGAGGAGGAATGCAATCTGCGCCGGCGTCATGGGATCGATCGCCGGTTTGTCATCCACCACGATCCCCAGCCCGCCGGTGGAAATGTTCACGATTCGTCCGCGATGCGAACGGCCGCCGGCGGACAACGACACGGCGAGGGGAAACGACGAACCGACCGAATAACGGTTTTTCAGGCGCCGTTCAACCTGCTTGAGGTCGTCGCCGCGGAAGCTGAAAAGCTTTTGGAAGATCATCGGTGCTGGCGAAACGGAGGCATGGCTGGGTCCAATGGTGATAGCACCATGATCGGACGGTCTGCCTTCACGCCAGCCGAAATCGTGCCGTTCGCCGGCCTCCGCCGGATGCCGGAAGGCCATCCGGAATTTCCTGGCGCAGGCGCACCCCTAAGCCGAAAAGATGAAGTCGCCGGTAGCAGCCGACGTGAGGAGGCTGGTTTGAAGTGAGTCACCAAACCCAGCCTCGTTACCTCGGCTGCCACATCGGTCGCTGCGATTCAACTGGATCATTCCGGCCAAGCAGGCGTTTTATGGCGCCGGATTGTCGCTGACATACTTGGCGGCGGCCGGCTCCACCGCCCGGCCCTTGTCGGAGAGCAGCGGGAGGAAGGGGCTGTCCTTGAATGCCTTCAGGCCCGAGACGATCGAGGCGGCGACGATGTCGGCGCCGGGCAGGTAGGTGTGGTTGTGGTCGGTGTAGAGCGCGTTGACGGTCTCGCGGCCCATTTTCTCGTACTTGTCCGCGCACAGGTTCGTGAGGTCCAGCACCGGCAGGTGCAGTTTCACCCCAAGATCCTTGGTCCACTGGGTGTATTTGCCCCCGGCCGTGCCGCGCTCGATCCGGTCGTCCTTCGGATCGTAGTCGGCCGGCAGCGGGCCGGACGGCGTGGCATCGCGGAACTGGACCTTCGGGTTGGTCCAAATGTTGCGCGCCGTGACCGTGAGCAGGACAACGCGCGCGCCCTTATCCCGCGCTGCATTGGCCATCGTGGACATGTACCAGCCGTAGGTGTGCGCCGTCTCGGTAGTGCCGTCGGCCCGCTTCAACTCGACCGTTTCATCGCCAAGGCCCGGGATGGAACCGCGATCCTTTTCGGTGCGCGGCGGGCCGCCGTCGTTGATGCCAAAGACCAGCAGCACGAAATCGCCCGGCTTGATCAGCGGCAGCGCATGGGGCCAGTCGGCGGGGTTGTTGTAATAGGTGCGGCTCGAGGTTCCGGCGTGCGCCACATTGGAGACAACCGCCTTGGCGGGGTCAAAATAGTCGGCCAGCGGCGTGCCCCAGCCGACCATCGGCTCGCCGCTGCGGCCCTTGCCGGTGTTGTGTGCGGTCGAGTCGCCCATCACAAAGATCGTGGGCGGGCCCGCGGAGGCATCAGCCGCCGCAAGCCGTCCGAGGCCGAGCAGGCTCGCACCGGCGAGCAGCGTTTTCAGAACCGGAAGAAGACGAAGGCGGGAGAAGTGCATGGGGATGATCAAGGTGGGGTTTCGGCAACCAAGGATTGACGGTTGTAAGCCGGCAAAGTGGCAGGGCGCAACGCGTGCCTCGGCAATCCGGATTTTTAGCCACAGATGGCACAAATACGACCCAATGATCCCGATCAGTCAGGATCGCGGGTTTACATCTCTGTCATCTGTGCAATCTGTGGCCAAAAATTCGACCGCCTCAGCCGTGGCCGGGCATCTCGAGCGGGATGATCGCGTGGCGGCGGAGTTCGACGCCCCGGAGAAAGGTGATGATCGCCCGCTCGCCGATGCGGTCGGCCGTCAGCAGCTTGTGCAGGCTGTCGACCGCCGGCGTAGGCGCACCATCAAGGGCGAGCAGGATGTCGCCCTCGAGCAAGCCTGCGCGGCCAGCCGGGCTGCCGGGCTCCAGGCCCGCGACCAACACGCCGGTTTCCTCCTTGATGTGATGGTAACGCGCGACCTTGCGGATCAGTGGGACGGTCTGCCCGGCGACGCCGATGAAGCTGCGCCGGATGCGTCCGTCCTTGATCAGCAGTCCCACGACCCAGCGCGCGGTGTTGCTCGCGATGGCAAAGCAGATGCCCTGCGCGGGCCGGATGATGGCGGTGTTCACGCCGATCACCTCGCCGCGCGTGTTGACAAGCGGGCCGCCCGAGTTGCCGGGATTGAGCGCGGCATCGGTCTGGATGACATTGTCGATCAGCCGCCCGGAGGCGCCGCGTAGCGACCGGCCGAGGCCGCTGACGATCCCGGCCGTGACCGTCTGCTGGAATCCCATTGGCGAGCCGATCGCGATGGCGATCTGGCCGGGCCGCACGCCATCGCTGTCCGCCAGCGTGAGGTGGGAGAGTTCGTCCGCGCTTACGCGGATCACCGCGAGATCGGTGTCAGGATCGTCGCCCACAAGATCGGCGGCGAGCTTGCGTCCGTCGGCCAGGAACACCTTCAGCTCCCGCGCGCCATGGACCACGTGGCTGTTGGTGAGGATGTAGCCGTCGGGCGAGATGAAGAAACCCGAGCCGGTGCCGCCCGGCTCGTCCGCCCCCGCCTTGGCGGCCTTGGGGGTGCTGCTGCCGCGGACCTCGATGTGCACGACGGCAGGGTGCGCCGCCGCCACGGCGCCGGACACCGCGCTGGAATAGGCGTCGATGAGCGTTTCATCAGCGGGCATGCCGGCCACGTGGGTAAGCAGGGAATCCATGATTCCATGAAAGGAGCGAAAGAAACCCGGTTTCGCAAATCCACGCCTAGGAGGTCCGGATTTTTGGCCACAAAATGACGCGAAAAAGACCGGGACGGTTTGAGTTCCGAACCCTCAATCCGTTCCAACGGGTTCCTATCGTGTCATTTCGTGCCTTTTCGTGGCAAAAAATCCGGGATCCCTTCTGTCGGTTACTTCCCGGCCCAGCTCCGGACAACGTCGGGCAACTCGCGCAGGTATTGCACCGTGAACAGTCTTCCCGGATGAGCGGGCGGCGGCTCCGCGCGTTCTGCCGCCCAAGTGAGATGATAGGGAATGTGCACGCCGGCACCTCCGAGTTCGAGCACGGGCAGGATGTCGGACTTCAGGGAATTTCCGACCATGAGGAATCGCGCGGGTTCGATCGCGTGGCGGCGGAAGAGCCGGCCGTATGCGCCGGCGTCTTTTTCCGAGACGATCTCGACATGCCGGAAATGCCCGGCCAGCCCGGACTTCGCCAGCTTCCGCTCCTGGTCGCGGAGGTCGCCCTTGGTGATGAGCACCAGGCGGTAGCTCGGCGCCAGCGCCGCGAGCGTTTCGGCCGCGTCCTCGAGGAGGTTGACGGGATGCGCCAGCATCTCCTGCCCGAGGCCGATCAACTGCCGGATTTCCTCCGCGCTGATTCGCCCGCGGGTGAGCTCGATGGCGGTTTCGATCGAGGAAAGCGTGAAGCCCTTGATCCCGTAGCCATAGAGCTCGAGGTTGCGCATTTCCGTGACGAATAGCGTGCGGTCGACCGTGGCCGCGTCGTGATAGCGGGACAGCAACGCGCGATAGCGCTCATGGGTCTGCTCAAAGATCACCTCGTTGTGCCAGAGGGTGTCATCGGCATCGAAGCCAATGGTCAGGTCGGAAACGGCCATGCGGGCAGTCAGGGAAAGCCGGCCCGCGAGTCAAGCGCCGGCCCGATGGCGGAGGCGAAGGGCGGTATTCGTGATACAATTTTGATCAATCCTACCAAGCCCGTTTCGCGCAGAGGCGCAAAGCCGCGGAGTAAGGCGGGAGATTGGGCCGGGAGCCTGGAATTTCACGCAGGGGCGCGGAGGACGCAGAGATCGATTCCGATGCCTTGCTCTGTGTTCCCTGCGCCTCTGCGTGAAATTTCCTCTACCCTCGGTCTTTGCGTCTCGGCGCGACATTGTCGCCACGACCTGACGGCCTCGATTCTCGACAGCGACGCGGCCGGCCTTAGACTTTTCCCGTTACCCCACCCCATGTTCCCCATGAAATACCTGTTCCCGCTCGTCCTTTCCGCGGCCGTCATCGGCGCGCTTTACGCCCAAGCCCCGGCAGCACCGAAGGCCCCCGTGACCAAACTGGTTTCCGAAGTGTATGAATGGGGCAGGATGCAACCCTCGCCGCTGCCCACGGGCGAACGCCGCATGGTGTTCGAAGGGACCACGACCACGCTGGATAAGCTGCACTGTCACATCTCCACGCTTAATCCAGGCGAACGCAGCGGCCAGCCGCTCAAGCACCTGCAGGAGGAGATCGTCATCGTGAAGGAAGGTACCCTCGAGGCCAACTACGACGGCACCGCCAAAACCGGCGGGCCCGGTTCCGTTATCTTCCTCGCCTCCGGCGCGACCACCTTCCTGCGCAACCCGGGCAAGGTCCCGGTCACCTACACCGTGATCAACTACTTCACGCCGCTCACGCCGAAGAACTGACCCATTGCCACCACCGAAACGATCGTCGTGGTTATGGTTTCACGCAGAGGCGCACGAGCGCAGAGAAACCCAATAAGCCGACGAATCAGGGGCCTTGGTATGAACCAAGCTGACTGGCAGATCTCCTAATTTCTCCTTTCGAGCATTGATGCCATACCCTTGTTTACGCTCCACGACTTTGCGCCTCTGCGCGATACCGGCTGGGTGTAGTCTATTGCAAACCATACCACCAAGGAAATGCTCGCGATCTTGACGCCCGGGCCTTTCCCCTGAATCAGGACCACAGGATTGCAACGGCTCCCACCATGTCATCACTCCCCCCGATCCCGCCGGCCGCAGCCCCCTTCCCGCTCAGCGGCCCGGCCTCCGTGCGGGATGAACGCGAGATCCTGGATTTTCTGCGACCACAAGCCAGGGACTTCGGGGGCAATCTCGCCCTCGAGGCGGACCTCTGGGCGCTGTTCGCCGTGCGGTCCGACGATGCCAATGGCCACGCATTGGTCCGGGATCTTCTGCTGAAGGTCGATTTCACCTATCAGGTCGGCGAGGCGGAGGGCGACCCCTGGACGCTTTACTATGTCGATACCGCCAACCGGGCGAGGGCCGTCTTCTGGCTGGATGACGTGCAGCAGACCCTGCGGGGCCACTATCGGAGCGCCACGCCGGCCCAGCAGGCGCTGATCAAGGAGCTGGCCCTCTCCGCGTCGCCCCACCGCATCGCCCGAACCCTGGCGGACCTGCATGCCGCCGGCGGCCTGGCCCCAGCGCCCATTCGCGACCCCGGGACCGTGCGGGGGCTCCTCGACCGGCTGCACGCGCAGGAGCCACTTTATTTTTCGGCCATGCAGCTCCTGCTCGAGCATCACTTGATCGACCTGCTGGTGCTCTACCAGAAACTCGTCGATGAAGATATCCGCCTGGGCAATGAAATCATGCAGGGCTCGATCTCGCAGGATCCTTTCCTCCAGAGCCGCCAGACCTCCGCCGCCATCATCCGCCGGCATCTGCTGCGCTACAAGATCATCAATCCCCTGGACCAGTTGAAGAATGCCACGGTGTCCAATCCGTACGTGGCATTCACGGAAACCCGTTTCGCCGGCGACGAAGTGATCATTCATGTCGACGGCATCGACAAGACCAAGTCCCGCGAGGACTTCGTGCACACCATCCGGGTCCTCCGGAAGAACATGTACCGCGGCGAAAGGATCGAGAACATGAACACCCAGACGCCGTGGGTCACGGAGGTGACCGCGCAACCGCTGCGCTTCATCAAGCAGCAAATGGAAGCCCGGAAGGACATGGCGTCCCTCGACTGGCTTTACATGCTCGAGCGTGCGGTCGATCCCGACGGCCGGGTGGAGGACGAAGGGAGCGTTCCCTGAAAGAGCGCGGCTCGAGGGCTCCAATGCGTGTCGCGCAACGACGCTACGACGCACCGCTTTCGAACCACTGATCAGAGTTTGGGTCTGAGGGTCGTGTCGTAGCCGGCATGGATCCGGCGGATCATCAACAAATCTACTGGGGCCGGGGCGGTTGGGCGGAAATGTCCTAATAGCACCACGCCCCGGATATTCCGCCTTGCGAAGGGTGTGCGGGCGCTGGGAGCCTGCAATTGTGCGATTCCGGATCCCAGCCATGATTGGTCTCAGTTTGGTTGGCGCCTTGTCGACCGGGCGCGCACAGGTCATCACGTGGACGGGATCGGGTTCCTCGGGGGACTCGTCGCTGGCGGGTAATTGGAGCCCGATCGCGGTGCCCCTGTTCGATGGCTCGGAAAGCGCTTTCTTTGGCGACCTGACCGGCAGCCAGACGACTGTCCTGATCAACGGCACGGGCGCCTTGGGCAGCGTCACCTTCAACGGCGTAAGTCGACCCGCCTTTACGTTCGGTGGTGGTACGGGCACGCCGATTCTCGTGCTCGCGGGCGACGTGAACGTCGGCGCCGGCGGGAATGTCACGCTATCCTCGAACCTGGCCGTCCATTTCACCAACACGACTCATACCATCACGATTGCCTCGGGCGTCACCCTCAACGCCAACGGGAACATCAGCGACCAAACCGCAAACGCGAGCCTGGTCAAGCAGGGTGCCGGCACGCTCACGCTGACCGGCACCAATACCTACTCGGGCACCACGACGGTCGCGAACGGCACGCTCATCTTGAATGGCGGCTCCATCACGAGTGCCAACGGCTACTTTTTCGTCGGCAATAACAACGGGGACAATGGCACCTTCTCGATCTTGGGCGAAGGCGCGCTCAACAACGCCTTCTCTGGCTATATCGGCTACATTGCCGGCAGCACGGGAGCAGTAACCGTCGATGGCGCGGGCTCCACGTGGGACGCCGGCCTGATCTATATCGGCTATTCCGGCACCGGTTCGCTCACCGTCTCGAACGGCGGCATCGCCCACAGCATTGGTAACACGCTCGGCCACACCACCGGCTCAGAAGGTACCGTCACGGTCACCGGAAGCGGAAGCCAGCTGGCCGGTGACTCGACCACCATCGTCGGCGAGTTCGGCCAGGGGAACCTGAATATCACCGCCGGCGGCACGGTGAACGGCAGCACCGGCGTCATCGGGTCCGGCGCCTCCGGCTTCGGCATCGTCACCATGTCGGGCAACAGCACTTTGAGCTTTGAGGGAACACTGACCATTGGCGATTCCGGCTTGGGGCTACTCGGAGTGGCCACCGGCTCAGTGGTGTCTAGCTCCAATGGAATCATCGGCCACCAGGCGGGCAGCACTGGCGCGGTGAGCGTGACGGATAGCGGCAGCTTGTGGAATACCTCCAGCGATCACATCTGGGTCGGGTATTCCGGCACGGGCCATCTCACCATCCAAAATGGCGGAGAGGTCACCGCCTCCTACAGCACCGTTGGGTACCAGGCCGGCAGTTCCGGCACGTTGCTCGTGGACGGAACCGACAGCTTTTTTGCCGCCGGTAACGAATTGGTGATTGGAGACCACGGCACTGGCACCCTGACGATTACTAATGGTGGCGCGATCAGCTCCAACTTCGGCGACCTCGGTTATTCGGCCGGGGGTGTTGGCACCGCCACCATCACCGGCGACGCGAGCGTGTGGGAAGTCATCAATGATTTCCGCATCATCCATGGCAACCTCGGGATCCTCGCCGGCGGAAACCTCACCACGACGGAAGGCAGCGGCTTCATTTACAACGGCGCAGCCACGGTCGACGGCGGCAGCTCGTGGTCCAGCAACGGCGACCTCTACATCGGCTACACCGGCGTCGGCACCTTGACCCTTTCCAATGACGGAGGGGTGTATGTTGGCGGTGGAGATGGCACCCTCTGGCTCGGTTACAATGGGGGCGGCATCGGCACGCTCAATATTGGCGGACCGGCGATCGGGCCGGCGGCCGATGGTGGCATCGTCCAAGCCGGCGAGATTAGCAGCGATGGCAACGCCGGCACCCTGCAATTCAACACGACCGCCACATCGGCAAGTCCGTACTACCTGACCAGCAATGGCGCCGCCTCCGGCTTGGCACCCGTCATCAATGGACCGGTCCAGGTCATCAATACCGCCGGCTACAACGTGCTCAACCGAAACAATAATTACTCGGGCGACACCACCGTCAACGGCGGTACCTTGGTGGCGAACTCCGGTGCCTATGTCTTTGGCTTCGGCAACGTGATCGTGAACAACGGCGGCACCGTGACGCTGACGAATGGTGCCTCCCTCCAGAATCCCACGGTCACGGTGAATTCCGGCGGCCGGCTCACGGGTAACGGCACGCTCGGCACCGGCTTCGGCGACACCACGACCATCATCAATAGCGGCGCTATCCTCGCCCCCGGGCTCGGCGTTCCGAATGCGGTCGGCCACCTCGTGTTTGACGAACTTTGGATCAAGGGCGGCGGCATCCTGGAATGGAACCTCCAGGACCCAAACGGCACCGCCGGTACCGGATGGGATTTGATCTCGATTTCGGTCAATTCAAATTCCCTCAACATCGACCCTTCCGTCACCCCCGGCACGCCGTTCACGCTCAAACTGATTTCGCTCAACGGCAGCGGCGCCCTCGGCACGACCACCGGGTTTCTCAATCAGGCGTACACGTGGACGATTTTCGACGCGAGCAACTCGGACATCACCGGCACGTTCAATCCTGCGGCCTTCGCCATCAACACGTCGTCCTTCACGAGTGACGCCGGCCCCGGGACCTTCTCCTTCAGCCAGAATGGCAACCTGCTTCAGTTGAACTTCACCCCTGTGCCCGAGCCCTCCACGTGGGCTCTCCTCGGGTCCGGCCTCGGGCTTGCCGCCCTTTTCTGCCGGCGCAGGGTCCGCTGCCAGCCGCCGGGACGCTGAAGCGCGTCTGCCTGGTCCTCACGCCGTTTGTTGTAACCGGGGTCGGTGACCCCGGCCCGGCCTCGGCGAGGCCGGCTACAATCTGCCGCCTGGCAACCCTGCCGGTGCAGTTGCGTTGGTGACACGGTCCCCGAATTCAGCTCAATGATCCCGTGATCAAACAACTCGCCCACCTCTGCCTGAAGACGAGCCAGCTTGACCGGATGACCGTGTTCTACCGCGACACGCTCGGGGCCACGCTCAAGTTCCGCTACCTGTCCAAGGATGGACGGCCGATCGGGTGCTACTTTGCCTTCGGCGGAACCACCTTCGTGGAGGTCTTCGACCATGCCGATGCCCACCGCCGCAGCAATTCATCCAAGCCGCTTGAACCACTCGAGGATCCGCGCGATCGTTGGCTGGCACGGTACAATCACTTCTGCCTGCAGGTCGAGGGACTCGACGCCTACGTCAAACTGCTCGAATCCCGCGGCCTGTCCGTCACCGGCCGGAAAACCGGCAACGACCGCTCGCACCAAGCTTGGATCAAGGACCCGGATGGCAACCTGATCGAATTGCAGGAATACACCCCGCAAAGCCGCCAGTTCACCGGCGAGGATTTCCAAGAGGCTTAGGCGAAGCAGGCAGCCAAGAATCCAGCCAGCGAGTGTTTTCAAACCCCGTTTGGCGCTTTGAGTTGGAGCAGTGGCCTCACGGTCGCTGCTCCATGCAGAATGACAAACGGAGTGAGAAAACACGTCCTCTCACCTGAACCCGGCTCAGTACTTGAGGCGAGTGTTCTCATAGTTGCAACGGGGACACTTGCAGAGCTCGGTGCCGGCATGCGCCGTGTAAAGCTGATCGCAGCGGATGCAGTGAAAGACGGTCTTGCGGCGCTCCAGCTCGAAACGGGTGTGTTCGCGCCGGTCATAATAAAGCCACAGGCCGAGAAACACCGCCGCGACCAGCAGGCAGTAGATAACGGTTCCGGTGGTGAGATCGAACACGGCTCGGAATTAACCACGAAAGACACGAAGGACACGAAATTATTTTGAGGTAGATCAGAAACCGCGGGTCCACTGTCCACCCCAAGATCGAGCTGCGATAGTCCGCCACGCATGGCAGATCCATCGAAATCGTTCCAGTAGTCCACCGCACAACTGTCAACGAAACCATCGGCCAAGATTCGCCCTGCGAAAGCCAAGGAATGGCGAGTGCTTTCCGGGGAAAAGTTTAAATTGGGATCATTCATCAACCCAAGGAGCATCCCATGAAAGCCACCGCATCGGCATCGTCACGTCAGTCCCAGCAGCCGGAGGACCGGATCCGGTTGCGTGCCTATTTTCTTTGGCTCGAAGATAACTGTCCGGAAGGAGAGGATCTGGCGCATTGGTTCACCGCCGAGCAGGAACTGCTGGCGAAGGAACAGGCGGCTGTCCCGAAAAATCCCCGCTCCGGAAAGAATGCGCCCGCGGCATTTTCGATCCGGCATACGCTCACCGACCATCAGAGCGATCCCGCGCACCGGTTTCACACCGCGGGGGCCCCACATGACGACCGCTTGGACGTGATTGCTCGCGAGGCGCGCCAGCGGGTGCGCGGCCGCCGGTTTGACAACTCGCTGCGATCGCAGCCAAAAAGCGCGAAGTGACCGGAATCCCGGAGTCTCCCTCGCCTGCCCTCGCCGCGGAACAACCATCGGCGGCCAAATCAACGCCCATCAATACGACATGATCATCGATACGGACCTGACCGGCCACGAAACGTCTCCGGGCACTCTTGCGTGGAAGGACAAGGTCCTGAAGTACCAGCAGCCTTCATTGAAGCGCGCTCTCTGGCAGCTCAGCAGCACGCTGGGACTCTACGCCCTGCTCTGGTACCTGATCTGCCTCAGTCTCGCGGTTTCCACCTGGCTCGCCGTGCCGCTCGTGCTGATTGCCGGTGGCGTGCTGGTGCGGGTCTTCATCATCTTCCATGACTGCGGGCACGGCTCGTTCTTCAAGTCGAAGACGGCGAACGACCGGGTCGGATTTATCACGGGGCTGCTGACCTTCACCCCCTACCACCATTGGCGCTGGGAGCACGCGATCCATCATGCGAGCTCGGGTAACCTCGACAAGCGCGGCATCGGCGACATCTGGACCATGACGGTGCAGGAGTACATCCAAGCTTCACGCTGGAAACGCCTCGGGTACCGCCTGGCGCGGAATCCGTTCGTGCTGTTCCTCATTGCCCCGCTCTTTCTCTTTCTTGTACGCGAACGTTTCCCGACGCGCGGGGCCAACTCGCGCGAGCGGCAGTCGGTGTACTGGATGGACCTCGCGATCCTGGCGATGGCCGTCGGCATGAGCGCAATCCTCGGCTGGAAAGCGTATGCTGTGATCCAAATCAGCGTGATGGCCGTGGCCGGCTCGGCGGGCGTCTGGATGTTTTATGTCCAGCACCAGTTCGAGGACGTACGCTGGGAACATGGCGACACGTGGGATTTCACCACTGCGGCCCTGGAGGGCAGCTCCTACTACAAGCTGCCGCGGATCCTGCAGTGGTTCACCGGGAACATCGGCTTCCATCACATCCACCATCTGAGCGCACGCATCCCAAACTATAACCTGGAGCGCTGTCACCGCGAGCTGGCGCTCGCCCAGAAAGTCAGCCCCATCACGGTCGCCGGCAGCCTGAAGTCACTCTCCCTGCGGCTCTGGGACGAAGAGCACAAGCGCCTCGTCGGCTATCGCGAAATACGCATCAAAGGGAAGGCGCGGGCCGGCACTCCTCCCTTGCACTCGAAGTCTTATACCAACGTCCGCTAGCTTTTTCACTTTTGCCTGCTGGCCAATGCAGGCGAGAAGGCACAGGTGGCCGCCGACCTCCGGGCGGCGGTGTGGCCCATCAACCACCCGGAATCCGCCGCCCGGAGGTCG
>CAIKHO010000071.1 GCA_903827245.1 uncultured Opitutia bacterium | reverse complement strand
TCGATCCCCTTCAGGGCATCAAGACCAACCTGGGCTTTGAACTGGGCACTGTGCTGACGTCGTTTCTTGGACATGGATCGTATTGTTCGGGTTTGGACTTAACGATCCGTCCTGTCCAACTTTTGGGGTCCACCTCACTCCGAGTGCAGCCGAGACTGCACGCTTCCAGCTCAGCCGGTAAGCTTTTGCTTGGCGGCGGCGGGTACGGCGAACTTGGTCGTGCCGACGTCCTTCAGCTCGACCGTGATCGTCTCGGAGAAGCCACCCTTCGCCGTGCGCCCGCCCGGCGCGGTCTTGGCGGAGAGATGGACTTCGTACTTGGTCACGGCGCCGTCCTTGATCCAGATGCGGAAGGTCCCGGCGGCTCCGGCGGGCGGCGTGTCGGTCGAGCTCGGGGGCAGGAGGAGCAAGTCGGCGCCCGACTCGGTCAGGGTGCCGCTGACGACCTCGGCGTCAAAATGCAGGTCGGTGTAATTTGCGACGATGATCGCGAGCTCCTCGTGGGGGAGGTTGATGCCGGAAGAAAGCCGGGCCGGTGTATTGGTGCTGGAATCCTCACTGGCATTTTTGCCGCGGGAACCCCGGGAGCCTCCTCCGCTGCCACCGCCACGCCGGCCGCCGCCACCAAGGTTGACGCCGCCGAGATTGAGGCCCGAGTTGCCGCCGCCTCGGGAGCCGTAGGTTCCACCGCCGCCGGTACCGGCACTGCGGTTGCCCGAGTTTGACGTGGAGGAAGAGTCAGCCGGCTGGCTGCCAGGGCTCGACCAGCCGCTGTCGGTCTGCACGACATACTTGGAGTCGCCTAGGAAGACCGTGTTGGTGTCGCCGCCGCTCCCGGAACGCCCGCCGGCCGGAGAGGAACCGGAAGCGCCGGAACGGTTGAACGTGATCAGCGAAAATCCGGATTCGTTGGTCTGGCCGCTGATCACCGTGGTGCGCGAGCCCTCCTCGATCGTGGTGCCCCAGCTGTAGTTGGGGGAGGCGGAGAGCTTCATCGCGGCGACAATGACGTCGTCAGCCTGGTCGGCGCGGACGCCGGCGGCGATCAAGCCGGCCAGAATCAGGCAACGAGGGAAGGAGGCGGGTTTCATGAGCGGATGGGCTCGGGGTTTCGGGTGCGGGTCCGGCTCTGACATTTTTATCCCGAGGCGGGTTCCCTTGGAGTGGACGGGGCGAAAGGGACAGGCTGTTTCCAAGGCACGGGCAAAAATGTGGCAGGAATGCAGAAGCCGCGGATTTTTTTACAGGAGTCGATCCGAGGAAAGAAGAGGGCTGGAACCAGGCCTCGGCCCGTCCCCGGTATTCCTCCTGTGCAATCCGGATCAGGGGCTGATCGCGTGCGCGCCCCGAGGATTCGCAGGGCGTTAAACCCGGCGGTCGCGGGCGCGCCGAGGTTGCACTTGCGCCTGGACGCGCGGACCGGCCAGTTTCTCCGTCCCATGCGCATCACCGAAATGCACCTCACGCCGATCGCCCTGGGCGATCCCCCGCTGCTGAACGCGGCCGGCCTGCATGCGCCTTACTGCCTGCGGACCGTGATCGAGCTGGTGGCCGACAACGGCCTGCGCGGCCTGGCCGAAGTGCCCGGGAGCGCGGCGACCAACGCCAAGCTGGCGGCGGCGCGCGAGGTGGCGATCGGACGCGATCCGCTCAACTGGCATGCACTCCGGGGCGCGTTGCGCGCGCATTTCGGCACCGAGGCCAGCGCGTCGCGGGGAGACAAGCCCTGGGACCAGCGCTCGCTCGTGCAGGTGGAAAGCGCCTTCGATGTGGCCTGCCTCGACCTCGCCGGCCGGGCCTACGACCTGCCCGTGGCGACCCTGCTCGGCGGCATCGTGCGCGAACGCGTGCCGTACTCGGCCTACCTTTTCTACAAGTACGAGGGTGCGGGCGGCGAACTCGGCTTCGGCACCGACCCGCGTGCCACCGGCTGGGCGGCCGCCCGGCAGGCCGCCGCGCTAGAGCCGGCCGGCGTCGTTGCGCAGGCGCAGGCGATGGTGAAGGAATTCGGCTTTGAATCGATCAAGCTCAAGGGCGGCGTCTTCGAGCCCGCGCAGGAGGTCGCGGCGATCAAGGCGCTCCGCGAGGCCTTCGGCCCCGGCGTGCCGCTGCGGCTGGACCCGAACGCGCTCTGGACCGTCGAAACCTCCATCGAGTGGGGCCGGAAACTCGAGGGCGTGCTCGAATACCTCGAGGATCCCGCGCGCACGCAGGCCGGCATGGCGGCCGTGCGCCAGGCGGTGAAGCTGCCGCTCGCGACCAACATGTGCACGACGTCGTTCGACGACCTGCCGGGCAGCGCGCGCCACGGGTCGGAAGACATCATCCTGACGGACCACCACTATTGGGGCGGCCTCCGCGCCTCGATGGAACTCGCGGCGCATTGCCGCGTTTTCGGTCGCGGCGTGTCGATGCACTCCAACAACCATGCCGGCATTTCGCTCGCCGCTATGACGCATCTCGGCGCCGCAATGCCCAACCTGTCCTACGCGCTCGATACGCACTATCCCTGGCAATCGGAGGAGATCGTCGTTGGCGGCCGGATGAAGATCGAGGGCGGCTGCGTGACCCTGCCGAAGGGTCCGGGACTCGGCGTCGAGCTCGACCGCGCCGCACTCGCGCGCGCCCATCAGGCGTTCCTGCGCTGCGGCCTCACCGAGCGCAACGACGAGCCCGAGATGCAGAAGAAGGTGCCTGGCTGGAAATTCCAGGCGACGCGCTGGTAGCCGAATCTGCGTGCTGGGCCGTCAACCTCGGCGGCAGATTCGGCTGACCGCACAAGCGATTGGCTTTGAGCCCGGTTCTTCAACCTCGGTATCCCCTCGGCTCGTCTCCTGTGCAATGGATCCGGATCGGAGATTTTACAGGAGTCGATCCGAGCTGGATCCGAGAAGACCGTTTCGTTTTCGTGCATTCCGCCCATGGGCACAGCTGGCCATTAATTGTGACAGCGTCGGTGGCCGCCGTATTTTCAGCCTGAGCCGATGAGCCAGCCCGCGAAAAACACGAGCAGGCCGCCCACGACCACCTGGTAGACGGCGGACAGCAGCGGCGTGTCCATGTAACGCTTCCGGATCCAGGCAATGACGCCAAGTTCCACGGCCACCACGCCGCTCGCCACGGTGGTGGCGAGGTGGAAATCGTGGATGAGGTAGGGCAGGGTGTGGCCGATGCCACCGACGGTCGTCATGAACCCGCAGACCACGCCGCGCAGCCACGGTGCGCCACGCCCGCTCAGCTTGCCGTCATCCGACAGCGCCTCGGCGAAGCCCATGCTGATGCCGGCACCGACCGACGCCGCAAGCCCGACCTTGAACGTTTCCGTGGTGTTGCCGGTCGCGAAGGCGGCGGCGAAGAGCGGCGCGAGGGTGGAAACGGATCCGTCCATCAACCCCGCGAGGCCCGGCTGCACGAACCGCAGTACGAACAGCCGGCGTGCGGCCTCGGTCTCGTGACCCAGTTCGCCCGCGGCGGCCTGCGCGGTGGTGATGTTCTCCGCGATCGCCTCGTGCTTCTGCTCCTCCTGGGCGAGGTCGTTCAGGAGCTGGCGCACGCTCGCGTCGGTCGCCCGCTGCGCCGCGGCTTCGTAAAAACGCCGCGCCTCGATCTCCATCAGCGCCGCCTCGCCGCGGGCGCGCTCCGGGCGCAGGGTGCGGGTGACCCACGAGGGCCGGCGCGTGAGGAAACCCTTCACGTCCTGCCGCCGGACCAGCGGGATGTGCTCGCCGAATTTCCGGCGGTAAAGCTCCGTCAGGCGGTGCCGGTGCCCATCCTCCTCCGCGGCCATTTTCTCGAACAGTTCCGCCGAAGCCGGGAAATCCTTCCGCAACGACTCCGCGAAATCGCGGTAGATCCGGCTGTCCTCCTCCTCGGCGGTGATGGCGAGGGCGAGGAGCTGGGCCTCGGTCAGGTCGCGGAAGCGCATGGCGGAATGATCGTGATCATGCCGGTTCGGGTGGCTTTGTCCATGACCGGCTGTAGGAGCGGCTTGATGCCGCGATGATCGGGTCATTCGCGCGGACCATCGCGGCGTAAAGCGGCTCCCGCCGCTTCAAGCCGTATTCGTGCCGAACTTGCACTTGCTGCCGCCGCCCGGCCGACCTTTCCTTGGGTCGAATGTCCGCTGTCGCCACCCCAGCAGGCCGCGTCGAAGCCCCGCCCGGCACCCTTTCGCAGTGGGCGCTCATCCGCCGCCGCTTTGCCCGGCACCGGTTCGCTGTGGCGTCGCTCTACCTGCTGTCGGTGCTCTACCTTTTCGCGGTCTTCGCCGAGTTTCTCGCGCCTTACGCCCGCGACTGGCGCGATCTGGCCCATGCCTACTGCCCGCCGCAGCTGCCGCGCTTTTCCTTCCGGCACGGTTTTTATGTGCCGGCCATGCAGCGGTACGTCGACCCGCTGACGTTCAAGAAGACCTACCTCGAGGACCCCGCCCGGATCGTCGGGCTGGGTTTCTTCGTGCAGGGCGAGCCCTACCGGTTCTGGGGGCTCTTTGCGTGGGACCGTCATTTCTTCGGGGTGAGGCAGCCCGGCGCCCGCTGGCCGGACGGCACGCTGCCGACCTTTTATTTCCTCGGCGCCGACCATTACGGCCAGGATGTGTTCAGCCACATTGTCCACGGCTCGCGCATCAGCCTGTCCGTCGGGCTCGTCTCGATCGCGGTCACCTTCCTGCTCGGCGTCACGATTGGCGGCATCTCCGGCTACGCGGGCGGCCAGGTGGATAACGTGATCCAGCGGATCATCGAGATCGTCAGCTCGTTTCCGCAGATCCCGCTCTGGCTGGCCTGCGGCGCCGTGCTGCCGGCGGACTGGTCGCCGCTCTCCGCCTACTTCGCGGTCACGCTTGTGCTGAGCCTGCTCACGTGGACCAGCCTGGCGCGCGTGGTGCGCGGGAAGATCCTCGCGCTGCGCGAGGAGGAGTACGCCGTGGCGGCACGGCTGCTCGGGGCGTCGCACACCCGGATCCTCTTCCGCCACCTCCTGCCGGGCTTCACCAGCCACATCATCGTGGTGCTCACCATGAGCGTGCCCGCCATGATCCTGGGCGAGACCTCGCTCTCGTTCCTCGGCCTCGGCCTGCGCCCGCCGATCGTCAGCTGGGGCGTGATGCTGCAGGAGTGCCTCAGCATCCAGAACGTGGCCAGCTATCCCTGGCTGCTCATGCCGGTCGTGCTCATCGTGCTCACGGTGCTCTGCTTCAACTTCCTCGGCGACGGCCTGCGGGACGCGGCGGATCCCTACGCTTCGCGATGACGCGAAGCGTGGTGGCAAGTGATGGGGGCAAGTGGCGAAAACAATATGAACACGAGTGGACTGGATAAATTCGGGGCGTATCAAAAGGCGCTCGAATTGTTCGATCAGGTGGTGGGCGGCATGGAAATGTTGGGCCGGAATCCGCTTTGCGACCGCATGGTGTCCCAGCAAATGGCCAGCGCTGATTCCATCTGCGCCAACATCGAGGAAGGCTATGGCAGGGAGTCGTCGAGGGAATACCGCCAGTTTCTGGTGATCGCCCGCGGTTCGGCGCGGGAGACGCAGGGACGCTACCGGCGATTCCGCCACTGGCTGCCGGCTGAACTCGTGCAGAAACGGGCCTCGCTCTGCGAGGAAATCATTAACATTTTATCCGCCACCATCAACCGCCTCGGCGATCGGCCCCGCCCAGCGTCATGAGCGAAGCCCTTTCCGCCACTTGCCACCTCCACTCGCCACCCAACCGCGAGGACTTTGTCCTCGCGGTTGACGGCCTGCGGACCCACTTCGCGACGGACGACGGCGACGTGCCGGCGGTCGATGGGGTTACGTTCTCGATCCGGCGCGGGCGGACGCTGGCGCTCGTGGGCGAGTCGGGCTGCGGCAAGTCCGTGACGAGCCTGTCCATCCTGCGGCTCATCCAGCCGCCCGGCAAAATCACGGGCGGGAGGATCCTGCTTCACTCCGCCCGCGCGGGGGACATCGACATCACCGCGCTCGGGGAAAACTCCCCCCAGCTTTACCAGGTGCGGGGCGGGCTCATCAGCATGATCTTTCAGGAGCCGATGTCGGCGCTCTCCCCGGTGCACACGATCGGTGACCAGATCACCGAGGCGATCTTCCTGCACCGGCGCGTGTCCTCGGCCGAGGCGCACCGCCTCGCGGTCGAGATGCTCGGGAAGGTCGGCCTGTCCGCGCCCGAGGAACGCTTCGGGCAGTATCCGCACGAGCTGTCCGGCGGCATGCGGCAGCGCGTGGTCATCGCCATGGCGCTGGTCTGCCGGCCCGAGCTGCTGATCGCGGATGAGCCGACGACGGCGCTGGATGTGACGATCCAGGCGCAGATTCTCGGGCTCATCAAGACCCTGCAGCGTGAGATCGGGTGTTCCGTGCTGCTGATCACGCATGACCTCGGCGTGGTGGCGCAGATGGCCGACGACGTTGCGGTCATGTACCTTGGCCGCATCGTCGAGCACGGGGCGGTGCGCGACCTGTTGAAGGACCCGCGGCATCCGTACACGCAGGGCCTGCTCAAATCGATTCCGTCCCTCAACTCCGGCGGCCGCCTCGCCTCGATTCCCGGCTCGGTGCCGTTGCTGACGGAGATCCCGGCGGGCTGCCCGTTCCACCCGCGTTGCGCGCACGCCAAGCCGGGTCTGTGCGACACCGGCGCGCCGCCCATGCTGCGCCCGGTCGCCCCCGGCCGCGGCGTGGCCTGTCTGCGGGCGGAAGAAATCGCCGCTGGCGTTGCCGGCGGAGTGGCGGGTGCGGATGGCAAGTGACGAGTGGAAACCACCGTGAGCTCCGCTTCCCCCCGCCCCTGGCCCCTTGCACCCGCCCCCACGGCAGCGGCCGGGCCGCTGCTGTCCGTTCGCGATCTGTGCCGGCATTTTCCGATCCGCAGCCGCGGATTTGGCCGCAAGGTGACGGGCACCGTGCGGGCGTTGGACGATGTGAGCTTCGACCTGTTTCCGGGCGAGACACTTGGCTTGGTCGGCGAATCCGGCTCGGGCAAGACGACCACCGCCCGCTGCATCCTGCGCGCGCTGGCGCCCACCTCGGGCGAAGTGATTTTCCGCCCGCCGGGCGGAAGGCCGGTTGACCTCGCGCGGCTGTCCGATCGCGAGCTCAAGCCGCTGCGTACGCAGATGCAGATGATCTTCCAGGATCCGTTCTCGTCGCTCAACCCGCGCATGACCGTCGGCCAGATCGTGGGCGAGCCGCTCGTGATCCATGGCCTGGCGAAGGGTGATGCGCTGGACGCGCGCGTGGACGACATCCTGCGCCGGGTCGGGCTCAAGCCCGAGCACCGCTCGTACTACCCGCATGCCTTCTCCGGCGGCCAGCGCCAGCGGATCGGGATCGCCCGCGCCCTCATCATGCGCCCGTCACTCATCGTGGCCGACGAGGCGGTTTCCGCGCTCGACGTGTCGGTGCAGGCCCAGGTGCTGAACCTGCTCAAGGACCTGCAGGCCGAGTTCCGGCTCACCTACCTGTTCGTCGCGCACAACCTCGATGTCGTGCGCCACTTTTGCGACCGCGTGGCCGTGATGTACGCCGGGCGCATCGTCGAGCTGGCCCCCGCCGCGCAGCTCTTTGCGGCGCCGCGCCATCCCTACACCAAGGCCCTCCTGGCCGCCGTGCCGTGGCCCGATCCGGATGTGAAGATGAAGTTCGACGTGCCGGGCGAGATCGCCGATCCCAGCCGTCTGCCGTCCGGCTGCGCGTTTCATCCCCGCTGCAAACAGTGTTTTGCGCCCTGCCTGTCGCAGCGGCCGCTCCTCCTTGACCCGGTGGGTGACGCGCATTTTGTCGCTTGCCATCTGCATGATCCCTCGCACCAGCATGTCGCTTGATCCGGTCCTTCCGTCCGAGGCGAAGTCCCTGCGCCCCGGTCACGACCGCTCCTGCAAAGCCCCGCTCCGCCCGGCCTGATTTAAAATTCCGTCATGAAAGCCCTGCTGCTCACCGCCCCCTCCCAACTCGATCTCGTCGACTTTCCCGATCCCGCGCCGGCGGACGGCGAGGTGCTGGTGCGCGTGCGCGCCTGCGGCATCTGCGGGAGCGACATCCACGGCTGGGACGGCTCCACCGGCCGCCGCCGCCCGCCGCTGATCATGGGGCACGAGGCCTCCGGGGAGATCGCCGCGATCGGGCCGGGTGTGACGCGCTGGAAGAAAGGAGACCGGGTGACGTTCGACTCGACCATCTTCTGCGGCGAATGCGCCTATTGCCGCGCCGGGCAGGTAAACCTGTGCGACAACCGCCGGGTCGTGGGCGTCTCCCCGCCCGAGTACCGCCAGCACGGCGCTTTCGCCGAGTACGTCGCGCTGCCCACGCGCATCCTTTATGCGGTGCCCGACCAGCTCACGTACGCGCAGGCCGCGATGATCGAGCCGGTCTCGATCGCGATCCACGCGGTCCAGCGGGTGAAGATTGCGCCGACGGACACGGCGGTCGTCGTGGGCAGCGGCATGATCGGCCTCTTTGTCATCCAGGCGCTCCGCTGGGCCGGCGCGGCGCGCATCATCGCGGTCGATTTGGAAGAGAACCGTCTGGCCCTGGCCCGGGAACTGGGCGCGACCGACACGATCAATTCCGGCGCGGGCGACCCGGTCGCCGAGATCATGCGCCTGACGGGAGGACGCGGGGCCGACCTCGCCTTCGAGGTCGTGGGCATCTCGCCGACGCTCAACCTCGCCCTGGCCGCGCTCCGCCGCGGCGGCTCCGCCGTGCTGGTGGGCAATCTCTCCGCGAAGACCGATTTCCCGATGCAGGCGGTGGTGACGCGCGAACTTTCGGTCCTCGGCACCTGTTCGTCCGCCGGCGAATACCCGGTGTGCCTCGACCTCATCGCGCGCGGCATCATCCGCGTGGAGCCGATGATCAGCGCCGTGGCCCCCCTGACCGAGGGCGTCGAGTGGTTCAAGCGCCTCAGCGCAAAGGACGGCGGCAAATACATGAAGGTCATCCTCCAGCCGTGATCAGGGCATAAAAACAGAACCCGGAATTATTTTGGCCACAGATTACACTGGTGGGCACGGAAAAAACCGTGGCTTATGATTCCTGCGTTTTATCTGTGCCCACCAGTGTAATCTGTGGCCAAAAAATCCTCCGGAGATTGATCCGAAAATAACTTTCTCCCCATGAGCACTGCCAATCCCTTCGATCTCACCGGCAAATTCGCCCTCGTTACCGGCGCGAGCCGCGGCCTCGGCCGCACGTTCGCCCTCGCGCTTGCCCGCGCCGGGGCCGACGTGGCCATCACCAGCCGCACGCTCGCCTCGCTCGATGGCACGCGCCGCGAAGTCGAGGCCCTGGGCCGGCGCTGTTTCCCGGTCGTGCTCGACGTGCGGACGTCGGAAAGCATCACGGCGGCGGTGACCACGGTGCACGGTCACTTCGGCCGCATCGACATCCTGGTGAACAACGCCGGCTGCAACATCCGCAAGCCCGCGCTCGACGTCACCTGGGAGGACTGGAACACGATCCTCGACACGAACCTGCGCGGCCCGTTCTTCGTCGCCCAAGCGGTGGCCCGCCACATGGTGGGCCGGAATTACGGGCGCATCGTGAACATCGGCTCGGTGACGAGCGTCGCCGGCTACGCGGGGCTCGCGCCCTACGGTGCGAGCCGCGGGGGCATCCGCCAGCTCACCATGAGCCTGGCCGACGACTGGGGTCCCCATGGCATCACCGTCAACTGCCTCGCGCCCGGCTGGTTCAAGACTTCCCAGAACGCCGTGATGTACGACAACGCCGAGTGGGTTTCCTATCTCACCGACAAGATCCCGCTCCGCCGTCCCGGCCGGCCCGACGATCTTGAGGGCACCTGCGTGTTTCTCTCGAGCGATGCGAGCGCGTACATCACGGGCCAGACCATCCTCGTGGACGGCGGCATCACCGTGAACTCCACGCGCGCGCTGCCGGCGAAAAAATAGAAGGTTTCGCGCAGAGGCGCGGAGCCGCAGAGAAAGACAAGTCGGCAATCGCGGGCTTCTGCTCTGCGTCACAGCGCCTCTGCGCGAAATCAATCCGCCGGGATTCTGCGCTTCGCCCGGAATGACAAATGTGCAAGCGTCACCGGCACCATGCTCGTTCACACCGTCTACTTCTGGCTGAAACCCGAACTCACCTCGGCGCAGCGCGCCGAGTTCCGCCGTGGCGTCGAGTCGCTCGCGGCCATCAAAGCCGTGGAAAAGCTCTACGTCGGCGTGCCCGCCGCCATCGCCAAGCGGCCGGTGGTCGACGACTCCTACTCGGTCTCGCTGACCGCGCTCATGCGCGACGTCGCGGCCCAGAACGCCTACCAGGTGGACCCGCTGCACCTCGCGTTCGTGAACACGTTCAAGCCGTTCTGGAACCGGGTGCAGATCTACGACGCGGAGTGACCGGCGCGAGTGGCTCGCGGTAGGAGCCTGCAAGCAGGCTCCTGCAACGGAAGTTCCTTGCTCAGCGCTTGCCCGCCGGTTTCGCCTTGGCGGGCTTCGCCGGGACCACGAACGGCGCGAAGAACCCCGCCTGCGCCGAGGGGAAACGCCCCTGGATGAGCACGCCGTCCTCGCGGTGGTCCTGCTCGTGGATGTGCCCGAGCTCGTGCAGCCGGGCAATCACGTCGTAGCGGCTGTGCGGCACCAGCAGGGTTGTCGGGCTGAATTGTCCCGCGATGAGCTCGCGGCAGCGCCCGGCGAGCGCCGGCAGACCAACCCCCGTGCGGGCGCTGGCGAACAGTGCATCGGGCACGAGCTGCAGCGCACGGCGGCGCATGGCGTCGTCGGCGACGTCGGTCTTGTTGAAGACGGTGAGGACCGGCTGGTCGGCGGCGCCCAGCTCGGCGAGGACGGCGAGAGTGGTGGCGTGGTGTTTTTCGAAATCGGGACTGGTGACGTCGAGGACGTGGATCAGGAACCCGGCAATGATCACCTCCTCCAGCGTGGCCTTGAAGGCCTCGACGAGGCCGTGGGGCAGGCGGCGGATGAAACCGACCGTGTCGGTGACGAGCAGTTTCTGGTTCCCGGGCAGGACGAGCTGGCGGGTGGTGGGATCGAGCGTGGCGAACAGCTTGTCCTCGGCCAGCACGTGCGCGCCCGTGAGGGCGTTGAGCAGGGACGACTTCCCGGCGTTGGTGTAGCCGACGATCGCGGCGGTGGGCAGCGGCACGCGCAGGCGCTTGCTGCGCTGGACGCTCCGTTGCTGCACGACGTTCGCGAGCTCGACCTTGAGATGCGCGATGCGGTTGCGGACGACGCGGCGGTCCTGCTCGAGCTGCGTCTCGCCCTCGCCGCCCATGGAGCCCGCGCCGCGCTGCCGCGAGAGGTGGGTCCAGGCGCGGGTGAGGCGCGGCAGCGAGTATTCCATGCGGGCGAGGGCCACCTGCAGGATGGCCTCGCGGGTATGGGCGCGGTCGGCGAAGATCTCGAGGATGACCTCCTGGCGGTCGATGACGGCGAGGCCCGAGAGTTTTTCCCAGTTGCGCTGCTGGCCGGGGGTGAGCGCCTCGTCGATCACGATCACGTCGGCGCCGTCCTCCTTGGCCTGCGCGATCAACTCGGCGGTCTTGCCGCTGCCGAGCAGCGTGGCGGAGACGGGGGTGCGCAGGTTGACGAGGGTGGTGCGGACAACCTTGAGCTGGAGATTTTCCACCAGCTCGTGCAGCTCCGCGAGCAATTCCGCGCCCTCGCCGGCCGGCATCTTCTGGGTCTGCACGCCAATGAGGAACGCGCGTTCGGGCCGGTGCGGGCTGGTGTCGTCGGGAGTGTCGGCCATGAAAACGGCGACACAACGCCGCGGCGGCGTGAAAGTCAACCGGCCGGGGTGCAAGGGTGCGCGGAGCCTGTACAGCCTCCCAGTTCGTGGTCCCGGCTTCAGCCGGTCCGGAATTCCGGCTGAAGCCGGGACTACCGACGCAAACCTCGCCGGGCCTCGGCGCTTGCAGCATCCGGGTTAACAATCATGGTGGGACGATGCCCCCTCCTGCCATCCTTGTCGTCGATGACGAGCCGGAGATGCTCGACATCCTGCGCCAGGTCCTGGCCGCCGCGGGTTATCGGGTGGTGACCGCCGGCAACGGCCGGGAGGCGAGCGCCGAGCTGGCGCGGGAGAAATTTGACCTCGTGCTGACCGACCTGCTCATGCCCGAGCGGGATGGCACCGAGGTGATCGGCGAGCTCCGCGCTAAATATCGCGACACGCCGGTGGTTGCGATGTCCGGTGGCGGCCGCATGCCGCGCGGCGAATACCTGAAGATCGCCAAGATGTTCGGGGCGCACGCCATGCTCGAGAAACCCTTTACCAACGAGCAGCTGCTCTCGACGATCGAGCTCCTGCTGCCCTGACGCGGCCTCGGGCCGTTTTTTTGGCCACAGATTGCGCCGATGGACACGGACGCCACATGCGAATATCTGTGCCCATTCATGTAATCAGTGGCAAAGGAATCGGGGGGATCGGGTTCGGAAGGAGAACGAGAAAGAGAACGAGGAACGAGAACGATTGAATCGGATCGGATTCGAAACTGGGCCGGTAGCGTTCCACAGCTTCTCCAATATCCTTGATATGGCCGATTACCGGCCGGCCAGCACCAACCCTGCGGCCGTGCCGATGGCGAGGATGACGAAGCTTTCCAGCGTCCAGCGCTGCGCGTTGATGATCAGACTGGTCGCATCGGGTGACCGGATCGCGCGGCGGGCGGCGGCCCAGGAAAACGGAATTCCCGCCAGCCCCAGCCACACGCCGCGCGGAAACGCGTAGGCGGGCAGCAGGCACTGGATGGCAAAGGCGGCGAGCAGGATGATCGCGAACCAATGACTCGCGCGGGCCCGTCCCAGCCGCGCCACGAGGTTGAGTTTCCGGGCGGCCAGGTCCGCCTTGTAGTCGGGAAACTCATTGATCCACAGGAAAGCGGCGATGAGCAGCCCGACCGGCAGGGAGAGCAGGATAACGGTCCACGGAAGCGCATGCCGTTGGACCACGTAGGTGCCGGAGCAGATGAGCGGGCCGTAGGCCACTGCGACGGCAAGTTCGCCCAGGCCCCGATAGGCCATCCGGCACGGAAACCCGGCGTAGAGCCACGCGAGCGCAGTGCCGCCGAGTCCGATCCATAGCACCCGCGCGTCGCAAAACGCGGCGATGACAATCCCGATCCCGATGCCCACCGCATAGGTCAGGGCGGCGATGTTTCTCGTCTCGGTGCGCGTCAGGAGCCCGTCCACGATCACGCGCCGCCCGCCGGAAAACGGGCTGCGGTCGTCCGCCGTCACCGCGGCATCCGCCCCCGAGTCGAAGTCCGTGATCTCGCCGGAGGCATTCTTCGCGATCTCGAGTGCGACGATTCCAACCACGGTCGCGGCCAGCCACGCCCAGTTGACCGGACCGTTGCGCGCGGCGGCCGCGGCGCCGATCAGCATCGAGCTGAGCGAGGCGAGGGTGAGGCGCGGGTCCGCCAGCTTCCCGAAGCCGCGCCAATAGGAGGGGGAGAGGGAGTTCATGGCTCAGTGCAGCGGCACCACGGAAACGATGCCCCAGAGGAACGAACGATCATCGGCGGCCCAGTTCGTGCCGACCTCCGAGCCGGGCGCGGCGAAACTGCGGTGGACGACCTTGCTTCCCTTCGTGCCGGTACGCTGCGCGGCCTGGAACAGCCGCTCCCGGTAGCCCGGGCCCGCCCCGTCGAGGATATTGGAAAATGAAAACCCGTCGAACGACCCGGCCGGTCTCGTCTCGAGGAACGAGGCCAGGTCGGCGCACACAAAGCGGATCGGCGAAAGAGCCTTTGGGCCGGTGGACGAAGAGTCGCCCGCCAGCAGCGCCCGCGCATACGGATTCGACCGGTTGGCATGGCGTGACCAGCACCGCCGCATGCGCGCGCGCAGGACCGCCCCGAAGGGCGTGGGCAGCACCTGCAGCAGCGGGGTGGCGTACACCGCGCGCAGGACGGACAGGCGCAGCAGGTTGTCGACGAGGAAGCGAAAACGCCGCGTCTCCAACCGGTCGCGCCAGAAACTGGTCTGGGCGGCGGGATCGTCGAGCTGGAGAAACGCCTCGACCAGCGCCGGCCGCCAGCCGGCGAGGCGCAGCATCCGGCGACCCAGCGCCATCCCGCGTTCCGCCATGCCCGGCTCGACCGGCCCGCCCGCCGCGCGGCGCCGGGCATACTCCAGCTGCACCGGGTTGAGATCGACGGCGGTGACCGTGTGGTCCGCGGAGAGGTCGATCGCGGTGCAGCCGGCGGACGCAATGCAGACGATCCGGCTGCCGGCGGGAAAGACCTTCGCCTCGATGGCCGAGTCCTCGTACACCCGCCCGAACAGCAACCGCTGCGGACCGTGCCTGCCATCGAGCCGGCCGCTTTCCCAGTGGGTCTCGGGCATGAGCGGGTCCTCCTTTACGCGGGATAGCCGGCCGCCACCCAGAGCAGCAGGACCAGCACGAAATTCTTCAGGACCATCCCCGCCGGATCGTGGATGTGCTGCCGGGCGCAGGAAATTCCGACGCTGTTCATGGCGACGAGAATGACGGTCTGGGCGAGCGCCGCCCACCAAGGCCAGAGACCGCTCAACACCCAGACGGCAAAGGCGCACTCCAAATAGCCGAGCGAGTTCAGGAAAAGCCGCGCGAACGGTCCGCCCAGCGCCGGCACCGACTCGACGATCGCCTGCTGGTGCGGCATCCGCCCCAGCACCTTGCACCACAGGCCCTCGTAGAGCCAGACGAGCGCGACAGCCAGCCGGAGGAGGAAAAGGGGAGGCATGGGAAATCCTGCGTGGAATCGTATTGGCGACGACGGATCGTTCGGGACGGGGCGACGATAGCACGAGGGTGGCCGGCCGACTCGGCCTGGGTTGCGGATCATGCCGCAGATTTTGCTGCGCAAACTTGGCCGGTTGAGGCTCGCGCATTTAACTGACGACCGAGGTCAAGGTAGCGCGGTGCTTCAGCCCGCGCTTTGGGACGCAAGCCGCGGGCTGAAGCACC
>CAIKHO010000070.1 GCA_903827245.1 uncultured Opitutia bacterium | reverse complement strand
CCTCCCACCAACTCAAACGGGGAGCGGGGGAGGAGCTTCGCCCCTCCCCCTGCACCCCCTCCCTTAAATCTAACTTAATTTACCCGATCCGCTGTCCAACGGACGGGGTCCACCTCAGTATGCACGGACTTTTTCTCCAGCTCCTCGATTTTTTCCCCGGTATCGATCTCGGCCAAACCCTCCACGTCAGAAACGAAAAGCTTGCTGGTGGGATTTTTCTTCCCTGTAGCTCCAAAAGCCCCAAACGGCACACTGGCCAAAACCAGCATCGCAACAACCAGTGGCAGGCCCAAAAGGGGATGATGCCTGTGTAAGATATTGGATTTCATGTTTTTAATTATATTGGTGGCCTCGGGAGCGTTTGAGTAAAGGCACTTATAGGGGTTTTACCCTATAAAAGCAAGCGCTTTTGGCTACGGCTCTGTGACAACGTTGATGATTTTCCCCGGTACGTAAACCACGCGCTTGATTATTTTTCCGTCGAGATACGGTGCGACCTTGGGATGGTGCCGTGCGAGTTCCAGGGCCTCATCCTGGGGCAGACCCGTTGGCACAAGCTGATCGCCCCGGTGTTTGCCATTAACCTGAAAAACGAGCTTCATCTCAGTGGTTGCGAGCTTGGCGGGATCAAATGCCGGCCACGGAGCGAGTTGAATCGACCCGGATTCCCCGAGGCGGGACCAAAGCTCTTCTGCGATATGCGGCGCAAATGGCGCCAGCAATTGCAGGAAGGAAAGCAAGGTGCCGCGCCTGATTTCGGGAGCTTTTTGCAGCTCGTTGATGAAGGTCATCATCTGCGAGATCGCGGTATTGAACCGCAACCCCTCGATGTCGTCGCCGACCTTCCTGATCGTCTGGTGTAACAGCTTGGTCAGATCCGCGGGCTCCATCGCGTCGGTGATGACCCGGGGATTGACCGTGCCTTCGGGAGTCAGGCAAAGCCGCCAGACTTTCTGGAGGAACCGGTGCACGCCTTCGATTTGCTGCATGCTCCACGGCTTTGTTGCCTCAAGCGGGCCGAGAAACATCAGGTAGAGGCGCAGGGTGTCGGTGCCATGCGAGGCAATGATCGTATCGGGACTGACCACGTTGCCGCGGCTCTTGGACATTTTTTCGCCGTCTTCGCCGAGGATGATGCCCTGATGGAAAAGTTTCGCGAAGGGTTCATGCCCCGGCACGACGCCAAGATCGTACAGCACCTTGTGCCAGAACCGCGCGTAGAGCAGATGCAAAACGGCGTGTTCCGCGCCGCCGACATAGAGGTCGGGCGTGCCCCAATAGCGCAGCGCCTCGGGCGAGGCGATCGCGGTGGTGTTCTTAGGGTCAAGGAACCGAAGGTAATACCAGCAGGAGCCCGCCCATTGCGGCATGGTGTTGGTCTCGCGTCGCCCGCGTATCCAGGCCGGGCCCGCCGGGCACGACTGTGAGGCCGGCACGGCTGCGCCGGTGTCAAAATTGAACCAGATTTCCAGCCACTGGGTCTCGTTGGCCAGGGGACTTTCGCCGTTGCCACTGGGCAGGTAGGATTGCACCTCCGGCAATTCCAAGGGCAGCCCACCTTGGGGCAGGGGCAATGCGTAGTGAGTGGCTCCGTTTTCCGTGAATGTCACGGGTGCGGCCGGCAGATCCACGGTGCGCGTAGCGGCAGCCCGGCGATAGTCGGCTTCATTCACCCAAACGATGGGAAAGGGTTCACCCCAGTAGCGCTGGCGGGAAAAGAGCCAGTCGCGGAGCTTGTAGTTGACGGTCATCCGGCCGACGCCGCGCTCAGCGAGGTCCGCGGTGATACGGCGTTTCGCCTCAGCCCAAGCGAGACCATCGTATTCGCCGGAACGGACCAGCTTGCCGTCTCCGATATAGGGCAGTGGTGCGATGAGATCATCACCCTCGATCACCTGGATGATCGGGAGCGAGTAGCGGACGGCGAACTCGTGGTCGCGCTCGTCGTGGGCCGGCACGGCCATGATGGCGCCGGTCCCATAGCCCATGAGCACGTAGTCCGCGATCCAGATCGGCACGCGCTGGCCGTTGACCGGATTGACTGCATACGAGCCGGTGAATACGCCGGACTTGTCCTTCGCGAGGTCCGTGCGTTCGAGGTCGCTCTTGCCCGCGGCCCTTTTTTGGTAGGCCGTGACCGCTTCCCGTTGCGCCGGCAGGGTGAGGGCATCGACCAGCGGATGCTCGGGCGCGAGCACCATGTAGGTGCAGCCAAACAGCGTATCGGGTCGGGTGGTGAAAATTTTCAGATCACCGAGCGCCGGGTTTTCCAGCTTGAACAGGATCTCCGCCCCCTCGCTTCGCCCGATCCATGCCTCCTGCATGCGCTTGGTCGAGTCGGGCCAGTCGACGTCCTTCAGGTCGGCCAGCAGCCGCTCGGCATAGGCGGTGATTCGCAGCACCCATTGGCGCAGGTTTCGCCGCTCGACCGGAAAACCGCCGACCTCGCTCTTGCCGTCAACGATCTCCTCGTTGGCCAGCACGGTGCGCAACTCGGGGCACCACCAGACGGGGCGCTTATCGACGTACGCCAGCCCGCGCTTGAAAAGCTGGAGGAAAATCCACTGCGTCCACCGGTAGTACTTGGGGTCGGTCGTGTCGATTTCGCGCTCCCAGTCGTACGAAAACCCGAGCGCCTTGATCTGCCGGCGGAACGTGGCGATGTTGTTCTGCGTGTTCGACGCGGGGTGCGTGCCGGTCTTTACCGCGTGCTGCTCGGCGGGCAGGCCGAACGCGTCCCAGCCGATGGGGTGCAGCACGTTGAATCCCTTGGCGCGCTTATAGCGGGCAATGATATCCGTCGCGGTGTATCCCTCCGGATGTCCGATGTGCAGCCCGGCCCCGGACGGATAAGGAAACATGTCGAGCACGTAGTACTTCGGCTTGACCGAGGCGTTTTCCGCCCGGAACGAATGATTTTCCTCCCAGAAAGATTGCCAGTGGGGCTCGATCTCTTGAAAGTTGTAGTCTTTGCACTTGGTTGCCATCGTGTGAAACCCGCCACTGTGAACCTTTCATCTAGCCGGTCAATCTTCGCGCTTGGACTCGGACTGCTCTGCCTTCAGGTCCCGCTCCGGGCGGCCGTGAGCCGCGGATTCAACCAACTGCTCGATTCCGTGGTGCGGATCGACGTGCGGGAGGTCACCTTCGAGGAGGGCAGCCGGCGTTTCTCCGCGGGCATTGGATCGGGCGTCATTCTTTCCGCCGACGGCCTGATTCTGACCAACGCCCACGTGGCCAGCCCGCGCGCAGTTGAAATCAACATCACCCTCGCGAGCCTCGAGGTGGTGGGCGCGAAGCTGATCGGCTGGGACCACTGGACCGACCTGGCGTTGCTGCGCCTGAACCTGGATGAGGTGCAGCGGCGCGGCCTGAAGTTCACCCACGCCGAACTGGGCAACAGCGACAAGCTCCTCGCGGGAGACACTGTCTTTGCCGTCGGCACGCCCTACGGACTGACGCGCACCGTGACGCGCGGCATCATCTCCAACACGAGCCGTCCCTTTGAGGACCTTACCGGGGTCGATGGCTACGAAACCGGCTCGTTCAACACCTGGCTGCAGACCGACGCCGCGATCAATCCGGGAAATTCCGGCGGCCCGCTCGTGACCGAGGACGGCAAAATCGTCGGCATTAACTCCCGCGGTTACATCGGGGCCGACAATCTCGCCTTTGCCATCCCATCGAGCACGGCCCAGCGCATTGTCGAAGGCCTGGTGCGCAATGGCGCTGTCACGCGCAGCTACGTCGGGCTGAGGCCGGGGCCGCTGCGCGATCTTGAGGGGTTTTACGCCTTGGCGCTCAATATCGGGGTGTTGATCAACAGCGTGGATCCCGGATCCCCGGCCGCCCGGGCCGGATTGCGCGGAGGCGACATTCTGCTCGCGATCAACGGCCAGAAGGTCGACGGACGGTTTCCCGAGCAGTTGCCGCCGATTCAAAATCTCATTGCAAACCAGCCGGTGGGCTCGGCGCTGAAATTGAGTGTAAAGCGCGGGACCGACACGCGCGACTACACCGTGGTCACCGAGAAGCTTGAAAGCCGGGTCGGCGAGGAATGGGCGCTGGAAAAATGGGGCCTCAGCGTGCGCAAGGTGTCGCGCAGCTATGCCCGCGAAAACCAGCTCTCCGACGATACCGGCGTGCTGGTGATCGGGGTGCAGCCGGGATTTCCGGCCGATGTCGCCGGGCTGTCTCGCGGCGATGTCATCATGAAGATCAACCAGCAGCCCGTCGGATCGCTGGTAGTCATGAAGGCCGCTTACGCCGAGTATGAGGCGAAGCCCGCGCCGACGTTGCTCGAGGCGCTGCGTTCCCGCCGGGTTTCGCTCTATATTCTCAAGCCATGAAATTCTATTCCTGCCTTTTGCTCACGCTCAGCCTGGCCGCCGGCCGCCTGCCCGGTGCGGCGGATATCCCGGCGCTCTGGGCGGAGCGGGTAAAGTCCGTGGTGGCGGTTGAGTTCTACGTCGAGACCGAGACCGACCGCCAGCCGGGCCTGTCGTATGGCACGGTCGTCGACAACAACGGCACGATCATCCTGCCCTCGGCCGCGGTGGATCCGCGCGTTTCTCCCGACCAGCTGAAGGATTTCAAGGTGCATCTGGCGGGCGAGACCGCCAGCGTGCCGGGCCGGTATCTCGGCCAGGACAATCTCACCGGCTGGCATTTCGTGCGGGTCGACGCGAAGCTGGTCCCGGGGCTCACGCCCATCACGGCATTTGCCGCCAAGGATGGCGCCTCTGCTCCCGGCCCCGCCCTGGCCGAGGAAGTCTGGGGCATCGGTCTGCGCAACAAGGACGAGGATTTCATCCCCTACATCATGGTCGCCAGGATTGGGCTGCTGCAGTCGTTGCCGCAGCGTTCGGCCATCGCGCTCCATGAAATTGCGGCGCCCGGACTGCCGGTTTTCAACCGGGATGGCGTGCTGCTCGGCTTGGCGACGAGTTCGTTCGGGCAGAGTTACCTCCAGTTCTCGCGCCCGGACCGCGGCGGATCGCCGGTCATCCTCGTGAATGTCGAGGAGAGCAGCGTGTTCCATCTGGCGGAGGAGGTTTTGCCTTACCTCGGACGGGTCCCGAAAAATGTCAGCGGACGTCCTTTGGCCTGGTTGGGCGCTTATGGCCTGGAGCCTGTTGATCCCGAGGTCGCGCAATTCATGAAGCTGGACTCGCAGGGTGCCGTGGTCATCAGCGAAGTGCTTGAGGGCAGTCCGGCCGAGAAGGCCGGCTTGAAGGATCGTGACATCATTGTCGCGCTCGACGGACGGCCGCTTCCGCGTCTCAAGCCGGGCAGCGTCGTTGTCAGTTACATTGATCGCGAACTCGCAAAACGGGTGCCGGGCGATCTGCTGGCTGTCACCGTCATGCGCGGCACCGAGCGCAGCGAGGTCAAGGTGGAACTCGGGGATGAGCCCAAGCTGATCCGCGAGGCAGGCCGGAAATATTTCGACCGGCTCGGGCTGACCGTCCGGGAATTTGTCTATGGCGATGCGGTCGCCCTGCGGGTGAAGAGCGGAGAGTCGACCGGCGTGGTGGCGCACTTCGTCAAGCCCAACAGTCCCGTGGCCATCGCCGGCCTCCACGCGGACGACTGGATCAAGGAGATCGACGGGGTGGAGGTGAAGACATTCGACGTCGCGGTGAACAAGCTGGCCGCGATCGAATCCGACCGTGACCGGTCGGAATTCGTCATCCTGGCCAGTCGCGGCGGCGAAACGGCGGTTTTGCGCGTTAAGCTGAAATAGCGCCATGTTCACCGGCCTTGTGGAGGAAACGGGCAGGATAGCGGCCTTTGAGCCTTTGGCCACCGGCTGGCGATTCTCCATCTCGGCGCGCATCGTGGCGGAAGGAGCGGCATTGGGTGACAGCATTGCCGTGAACGGATGCTGCCTGACGCTCTCGGGGATCGATGAGGGTCAACTGCGCTTTGACATCCTGGAGGAAACGCGGCGCCTGACCAACTTCGCGGGTTTGCGCCCGGGCGCGGCGGTCAACCTTGAGCGCAGCCTTCGCTTCGGGGGCAAGGTCGGCGGGCATTTTGTGACCGGGCACATCGACACCACCGGAATCGTCGAGGCTTTTGAGCCGCGCGGGAAAGATTACTATCTCCGCGTGCGCATCCCGGCGGAATTTGGCCGGTATATTGTCCACAAGGGTAGCATTGCGGTTGATGGTATCTCGCTGACCATCGCCGAGGTGGCCCGTGAGAATTTCGCCGTTTGGATAATTCCCCACACGCTGGCCGTCACAAATCTCGCGGAAAAGAAGGTCGGGGATGCAGTGAACCTGGAATTCGATCTCCTGGGAAAGCATGTGGAGAAACTGCTGCTGGCCCGCACCAGCTGACACTGGCGATGCGCACGGCCCTCAATGTCCTCGCGGCAGAGTTGAAGCGGCTCAAGGCCTCCGGCGTTAAAGCTGTCACGGTGTCGGACGAGAGTTTGGGCGCGCTGCGGCGCGCACTGGCAAAAAGCGGGGGTGAGTCAAGGCCCGCCCCCGCCACGGTATCCGCCGGGGCGGCCAGTCCGCCCCCTGCCGTGCGTCCGGCGGCCGCACCCCGCGCAGGTGATGCCACGATTCCTCCGCCACCCGCCGTGCATCTGCCCGCAGGCGACAAGCCAGCGCGCTGGGCGGCATTGCGTGACCAGGTGCTAGGCGACATGACGTGCCGCGCCCACGTGCGCGCGGGCAAGCAGGTGGTCTTCGGGGTCGGCAGCATCGATGCCCAGATCATGTTCGTTGGCGAGGCGCCCGGGGCCGAGGAGGAGATTCAGGGCGAGCCCTTTGTCGGCCCGGCCGGCCAGCTCTTGACCAGAATGATCGGCGGCATGGGTTTGCAGCGGAGCGATGTCTACATCGGGAACATTATGAACTGGCGTCCGGAGATACCCGGATCTTCCGGCGGGGTGCAATATGGCAACCGCCCTCCGACCGAGCAGGAAATGGCCTACTGCCTGCCTTATTTGAAGGCACAGATCGAGGTGGTGAATCCCCTGCTGCTCGTGGCACTCGGGGCCACGGCGGCCCAAGGTCTGCTCGGTTTCGGCTCCTTTCGTGCGCTCGGCGAGGTGCGCGGCCGCTGGCATGAGTTTGCCGGCAAACCTCTCATGGTGACTTATCACCCGAGCTATATCCTGCGAAACCCGACCAACCGCTCAAAGCGTCTGATCTGGGAGGATCTGCTCAAGGTCATGGAACGGGCGGCGTTGCCCATCACGGAAAAACAGCGCGGCTATTTTTTGGAAAAATAAGGGCGCCCGGCAAGACCCGTGCGGACCGCACAGCCGGTCTCCGGCGTGCTATTTCTCCGTCAGAAGTTTTTTCAGCTCCAGATCGGCCCGGGCAAACTGAACCTTGAGTTCGCCCAGCATGGGTGGAGCGCCGTCCAATCCGGCCTGTCGCGATTGATGCTCCAGTTTTTCCGCCACCGACCGGAGGGCCATGGCGCCCAGATTGGCCGAGCTGCCTTTGACGCTGTGCGCCGCACGGGCAAACTTCGGGATATCCCCGGCAATCAGGCTTTGTTCGAGCTCGGCGATCCGCTGCGGTGTGTCGGCCAGGAAAATCTGCACGATTTCCCGGAGAAACTCGTCATTGTCGCCGGGATTCAGCGAGCGGAGATTCTCAATCGCCTGAAGATCAATGACGGGGATGTCGGGCATGGGGCTGAATGATTATCTTAACAATTTTGCGGTCACGGCCAGCAGAATGTGACCGGCATCCGCCGCGCCGCCGCCGTGCAAATTACTTCCATGGCGTCACTTGTCGGCCTGATTTCATCGGTCGTTGATCGATCCTGCGGGAATTTTGGGCCAACTTCGTTGCTTGAGTTGACGTACCGTCAATTTTTGCCAGGACGCGTTGCTTTAATCGCATCATTGAATCCGCATATGTTGATATTAGACTTGCCCGGTGGCGTCAGACCCCTATCAGTGATCCCGCTTATCCTATGGCTAAATCATTTGTCTTCTCATCCGAGTCCGTTGGCGAAGGCCATCCGGACAAGGTCGCCGATCTTATCTCGGACAGCGTCCTCGACGCCTGTCTCGCGCTCGACAAGACGAGCCGCGTCGCCTGCGAGACGTTCGTCAAGTCGAACATCGTCGTGGTCGGCGGTGAAATCACCATCCCGAAGCTCCAGGACAAGAAGACGGGCAAGTCCAAGCCGATCGAGGAAGGGATCAACCTCGGCAAGATCATCCGCGATGCCATCCGTCATATCGGCTACACGAACGATGACGACGTGTTTCACGCCGACACCGTCTTCATCAACAACTACCTGACCGCGCAGTCGGCCGATATCTCGCAGGGGGTTGATGCCAAAAAGGCCAAGGGCAAGAAGACCGCGGAGCAGGGTGCGGGCGACCAGGGAATCATGTTCGGCTACGCGTGCAACGAGACGCCCGAGTTGATGCCGACGCCGATCATGTTTGCGCACCGCCTCGGCCGCGTCCTCACGAAGATCCGGAAGAGCGGCAAGGTCAGCTGGCTCCGGCCCGACGCGAAATCCCAGGTGTCTGTCCGTTATGAAAACGGCAAGCCGGTTGAAGTGGTGAACGTGGTCATTTCCACGCAGCACACGGCCGATGTCACCCACGCGACGATCGAAAAATATCTCATCGAGCACGTCATCAAGAAGGTCATCCCGGCCCGGTTGCTGACGAAGAGGACGGAATATCTGATCAACCCGACCGGTCGCTTCGTCATCGGTGGCCCGCAGGGCGATTCCGGCCTCACCGGCCGCAAGATCATTGTCGACACCTACGGCGGCTGGGGCCGTCACGGTGGCGGCGCTTTCTCCGGCAAGGACCCGTCGAAGGTCGACCGCTCGGCCGCCTACATGGGCCGCTGGGTGGCGAAAAATATCGTCGCGGCCGGCCTCGCCACCCACGCCGAGATCCAGTTCGCCTACGCCATCGGGCACCCGCGGCCGGTTTCCCTCCGCGTCGATACCTTCGGCACGGGCAAGCTGGGCGTCTCGGACGAGCAAATCACCCAGGCCGTATCGGAAGTGTTCAGCTTCAAGCCGGCCGACATCGTCGCGCAGCTGGACCTGCTGCGCCCAATTTACCGCCAGACGACCAATTACGGTCACTTTGGCAAGGCCGGCCTGCCGTGGGAAAAGACCAACAAGGTCGCCGCCCTGGCCGCGGCGCTGGCCTGAGCCGGACATTTTAATTCAAAACAAAAACTATGAGCACCGTCGCCAAGACTCCTCCCGCCCAGGACTATCACGTTAAGGACATTTCCCTCGCCGAATGGGGCCGCAAGGAAATCTCCATCGCCGAGCACGAGATGCCCGGCCTCATGTCGGTCCGCAAAAAATTCGGGCCGGCCAAGCCGCTCGCGGGCGTCCGCATCACCGGCTCGCTGCACATGACGATCCAGACCGCGGTGCTGATCGAGACCTTGAAGGAGCTGGGCGCCGACGTGCGCTGGGCGTCCTGCAACATCTTCTCGACGCAGGACCACGCCGCTTCGGCCATCGCCAAGTCCGGCGTCCCGGTGTTCGCCTGGAAGGGCGAGACGCTCGAGGAATACTGGGATCTCACGCTGAAGGCCATTTCCTTCCCCAAGGGCAAGGGACCGCAGCTCGTCGTCGACGATGGCGGCGATGTCACGTTGCTGATCCACAAGGGCTGCGAGCTCGAGGAGGGCAGCGATTGGGTGAACACCCCTTCCGGCTCCCACGAGGAGCAGGTGATCAAGGATACGCTCAAGCGCGTCCACAAGGAGGACCCGCTCCGCTGGACGACGATCGCCAAGGAATGGCGCGGCGTTTCCGAGGAAACCACCACCGGCGTGCACCGGCTCTACCAAATGCTGGAGAAGGGCAAACTCCGCGTGCCGGCCATCAATGTGAACGACTCCGTGACGAAGTCGAAGTTCGACAATCTCTACGGCTGCCGCGAGTCGCTCGCCGACGGCTTGAAGCGCGCCACCGACGTGATGATCGCGGGCAAGGTGGCCTGCGTCTGCGGCTATGGTGACGTGGGCAAGGGCTCCGCATTTTCCCTCAAGGGCTTCGGGGCCCGCGTGATTGTCACCGAGATCGACCCGATCAATGCCCTTCAAGCCTCCATGGAGGGCTTCGAGGTCAACACGATCGAGAGCACGCTCGGAACCGCCGACATCTACGTCACGACGACCGGCAACAAGGACATCATCACGCTGGAGCACATGCGCCAGATGAAGGACCAGGCGATCGTCTGTAACATCGGGCACTTCGACAACGAGATCCAGGTCGACCTCCTCAACAAGTCCGACGCCAAGCGGATCAACGTGAAGCCGCAGTACGACCTCTACACGTTCCCCAAGGGCAACAGCATCTACCTGCTGGCCGAAGGCCGCCTCGTGAACCTCGGCTGTGCCACGGGTCATCCCTCCTTCGTGATGTCGAACAGCTTCACCAACCAGACGCTCGCGCAACTCGACCTCTGGAAGAACAAGGACACCTACAAGGTCGGCGTCTACCGCCTGCCGAAGCATCTCGACGAAGAGGTGGCCCGCCTCCATCTGGAAAAGATCGGGGCGAAGCTCACCACGCTGACCAAGGCCCAGGCGGAATACCTCGGCGTTCCGGTCGGGGGCCCCTACAAGCCGGAGCATTACCGCTACTGAGCCCGCGCTGCCCCTTTGAACAAAACCCGCGCCCGATCCGGCGCGGGTTTTTTGTAGGCGAAGGATCCAATCCGATCGGCGCGCGATGAACGGGTAGATGAGCCTGATCGCTCGGCGCGAGTGAAATGTCCTCCTCCGCCAAGCCTATGGAGGACAACCTTCGCAGGGAGACGTTTTTGAGCAGACCGGGACGCAGGTGGGATGATCAACTGCGGCCTTTCGGAGGGACAATACTTGCTCGCGGGATGGCGCGGTTCGCTCATGCCTGTAAAGGGCATGATCCACCCAAAAAAGCGAACGGATTTCACCCCGACGCAATCCTGTGTACGCCGCCAGAAAATAGACCAACCCCCGGGGGCCGCTCGATTGAATCAACCGAGCCAACTCGTCTTCCGCCAGTGCACGCCCGACGCAACGCTCAAACCCCTTTGTTTCCACCTTAGAAACGGCTTTTAAAGGATGATGCGCCAGATGGCCGTTCTTTTGGAGCCAGGTCAAAAATGCCGAGATATGGCCGAGAAATTCATTGCAGGTCTTCGGTGCAAGCGTTTGGGCCGCACGCCAGCGATTAAAAGCGTCTGAAGAAAAGCTCTCCATGCGATTACCTTCCTCACTGGCTTCCCCAAAATCTGGGAAATCGAGTCAAATCATGGGAAACGTTGTCCAAGCCGGAAGTTTTCCTAGGTCCGAAAAAATCGTCGTTTTCAGAGGAGAAAAGCCACTTTTGGCCAAGGCAGTCCCAAGTTGGGAAAACATCGATTTGGCGGAGAGGGGGGGATTCGAACCCCCGGATGGGATTTAAACCCCATCACCGGTTTAGCAAACCAGCGCTTTAGGCCACTCAGCCACCTCTCCGGAACAAGGTGCTCAGGGAAAACGCCGCGCCTCGCGAGTGCAAGGCGGATTTGTGCGTCGTGTTCGCGCGGCCGGGCACGATCCCGCGTCCCGGCTTCAATTCTCCTCGTCGATGTGCCGGGCGAGTTCGTCCCGGCACTCGTTGATGATGCGCAGCCAGATTTCCCTCAGGTCAAACAGCCTCGGCCAGGCATCATCGCGGAAAGCAGCAAGGGCGGGGTGCCGCATCGGTCCCGCGCCATCGATCAGCGCCAGCGACGCATTCAATTCGTGAAGGGCGCGCTTGAACAGGCTCACGGCCATCGCGTAATCGCCGAGATCCAGCGCCTGGATGGCCAGGCAGGCCTGCTCCTCGCCGCGGTGCAGGGCCGACTGAAAGGCGAGGGCCACGGGTTGCGGCACCTTGGCGGGATCGACCGCCAGACCCTCCCACGTGCGCCTGAGACCGAGATAGATCGCCTTGGTCGCGATGAACACCGGGTTCTTGTGCAGGGTGTAAGGCTCGAGATTGTCGTAATCGACCGGCTCATCCTCAGGCATCGGCTCTTCGCTCAGCGAAGCCGAACCGGTCGTCTCGCCTTCGTGCTCCGTGCTCCAGTCACCTTCATCCCAGCCCATCAGGTGGGCGGTTTCGTCGATGCGCTCGGGGTGTCCCTTGAGCTTTTCATAGAACGAAAGATAGCGGGCAATCGCCGCGTCCTGCTCGCGCAGGTAGTGTTCCCAATCAAACTCGTTCCAGGTCAACTCGGCCGGTTCTTCCCACTCGTTTTCCGCAGGACCATCGGCGTTAAAGTCGTTCATCGCGATGCGTGAAACTGAGTGCGGGTGCTTGTGAAACGCAAATCAAAATCCGGCGCGGGCGGCGTGGCTCCGGCCGATTTTGCGGATTGAAACGCTCCCGGGGTGAAGGCTACCGTCACATTCCACGGCATGGCGGATGTGCATCACGAGACGGTTTATTTCAGCGGCCGGGTGCAGGGGGTCGGCTTTCGCTACCAGGTCCTGCAGGCGTCCAAGGAATTCGACGTCGCCGGGTTTGTCTGCAACCTGCCCGACGGCCGCGTCCACCTTGAGGCGGAAGGCGAGACGGCGGAGGTGCAGGCCTTTGTTGCCGCCATCGAGGAGCGGATGCACGGCTATGTCCGGCAGCTCGAACGGCAGCCGGCCCGGCGTTCAGCCCGGTTCCAGGGGTTCTCGATCCGATGACCACGGAAGCGGCCATCTCGATCCAGGGCCTGACCAAGGATTTTGCCATCGGTCTTCGCGGGACGCGGCTGCGCGCGGTCGACAATCTTTCGCTGCACATCGGGCAGGGGCAGATTTTCGGTCTGCTTGGTCCCAATGGTTCCGGCAAAAGCACCACGATCAAGCTCATCCTGGATTTGCTCCAGCCGACGGCGGGAAAATGCCTGATCTTCGGTGTCTCCCATGACCTGGCCGAGTCGCGCCGCACGGTTGGATATCTGCCGGAATCGCCGTATTTTCACCGGTATCTCACCGGGCGCGAACTCGTGGGATTTCATGCCGGGCTGGCCGGACTGAGCGGCGGCCAGCTGGCGCGTCGCGTCGACGAGGTCATCGCCCGGTTCGGTCTGTCCAACGCGGCCGACCGCCGCGTGGGAAGCTACTCGAAGGGCATGTTGCAGCGCGCCGGGCTCGCGCAGGCGCTGGTGCACGACCCGCGGCTGGTGATCCTGGACGAGCCGGCGGCAGGAATGGATCCGGCCGGCGTGGAGGAAATAAGCACCATGCTCCTGCAGCTCAAGGCCGAGGGCAGGACGGTGGTCATGGTCTCGCATCTGCTCGGGCAGATGGAGGAAGTTTGCGACCGCATGGCCATCCTGAACCACGGCCGGCTGGTCTGGGAAGGAACCCGCGCCGATCTCGCGGGCGCATCCGGCCGCCAGGCGCTGGTGGTCGATGAACTCTCCATGGAGCATCTGGGCGATTTAAGGCAGTGGCTGGAACAACGGGGCAGCACGCTGCGGGGAGTCGGGCAGCCGGCACTGAAACTGGCGGAGATTTTCCGGCGGCACACGGCGGTTGCCGAAACGCGGAGGCGTTTTTGAAATGAGCTTTTTTTCATTTTGTCCCCGGCGGGCGGGGCTCATCGCCCGGGTCACGCTGCTTGAGGCCATGAGGCAGCGGCTGCCGCAGATCCTCCTGCTGGGTGCGGCCGGACTGGCGGTGGGCGTGCAGGGTTTGCGCGGAATTAACTTCGGCCTGCCCGAGCTGAAGTTCATCGCGGACCTTGGGTTTGGCGGGATGGTCTTCTTTGGCTCGATCCTGACGATTTTCTCCGGCTCGCACTTGTTCTACAGTGAAATCTACGGCCGGTCCGCGGTGACGGTGCTCGCGAAGCCCGTGAGCCGGACGGAATTCCTCGCCGGCAAATTTATCGGAATGATGGGAGTTGCCGCGCTGTTCAGCGTCGTGATGACCGTGGTGATCGCATTCGTGCTTTATACCCGCGAGTCCACGCTGATGCAGGAAAGGCCTGAGCTATTTGAGCACGGTGGTCGGCTGCGCTACGGGGACATCTTTGCCGCGGGATTTGCGTACGGGCTGCGCTTCGGGGTGCTCGCGGCCTTCACCCTGATGATCGCGAGCCATGTCCGGTCCAGCCTTTATGCCGTGATGGCCAGCTTTGGCGTGTTGCTGATCTGCGACCTGCAATACCTCGCCCAGGAAGCTTATGCCCATACCGGCACGACGCCGCTGCGGCTGCTGGCGGGACTCATCGCGCTCCTGTTTCCGGATTTCCAGGTTTTCAATCTCGCCGACCTGGCCGGGGCGGAAGACGGAATCCAGGCGGAGCAGTTATGGCGGGTGACGGGCTACGGCCTGTGCTATATCGCGGCGGCGGGTGCGCTGGCGGTGTTCAGTTTCAAGCGACGTGAAATCTAGCTTCATTACCGTTGCGGTCACCGTGCTGGCGCTGGGAACTGCCGGCGGACTGGGCCGGGCGCTGGTGGCACCGACCCGTGCGGCGCTACGCCTGCGCCAGTCCTCGTGGCGCGTTGATTTTCCGGATGGCGCGGCGGGCCTGGTCCGTGGTGGCGCATTGCTCGGCGGATTTCGCACCCTGGCGGCGGATTTTTTATGGCTGCGCGTGAATGTGCTCTGGGAAAAACGCGACTTGCCGGGCGCGATGCAGAACCTGCGCCTCGTCACTGCGCTGGATCCCCGGCCGCTGGTGTTCTGGCTCAATGGCGCCCGGATGATGGCCTACGACATGCCCGCCTGGCGCGTGGCCGCGCTTGGCGGCCGCGCGGTCGGGGCGGGTGGGGTGGCGCGACGCATTGAGTCGGATCAGGCCCATCTGGCCCTGGCGTGGCTCGATGCGGCCCTGAAATTTCATCCGGCATCACCGGCGGTCTTCATCGAGCGCGCCAATATCCGGATTAACTGCCTCCACGATCCTGCGGCTGCCGCGGAGGAATACCGCCGCGCGGCCGGGCAACCGGGCGCGCCGCGCTATGCGGCCCGGTTGCATGCGGAAATGCTGCGGCGCGCAGGGCGCAAGACGGAGGCGCTGGCGTGGCTGGTGGCACTGCATGCCGGCCTGCCCCGCAATGATGAAGCTGCCGCGGCGGACTTGGTGCTGGCACGGATTCGCGACTTGGAGGCCGAGCTCGGAATCCCGCCGGGGGAGAGCTACCGGGTACAGGAGCTCTGACATTAGCCGTGGGGCAGTCAGTTTACCGGCAATCTGATGTAGGAGCGGCTTTACGCCGCGAGGATTGGGCCTGTCGAGCAAGGCATCGCGGCGTAAAGCCGCTCCTACGTTTTCAAACCGATACACGACCGGCCGTGGTCAACCTTTGACACAGGCCGACCGGCCATTTGTTTTGGTCCCTCTCGCCCGAATGCATGCTGTCATCATTTTTTTTCGCGGACCTGCGGATGTCGTTCCGTCCACGGGGCACCCGCCGACGCGGCGCGGGGCGACATGACGCCGACGCGAAACCAGATCTGGCTGGACGCGGCCCGTCCGCGCACACTGCCGGCGGCGGTGGCGCCGGTGGTGGTGGGCTCGGCGCTGGCCTGGCATGACGGGAAACTTGATCCCTTGGCGGCACTGTTGTGCCTGGGGTTTGCGCTGCTCGTGCAGATCGGCACTAATTTTGCGAATGACTACTACGACTTCCTGAAGGGAGCGGACACGGCCGCCCGGGTGGGGCCGCGCCGGGCCGTGGCGGCCGGGCTGGTCGCGCCGGCGGTGATGCGACGTGCGCTGGCTGGCACGTTCGCTGTGGCATTTTTTCTGGGGCTGACCTTGGTGCACTGGGGCGGGCCGTGGCTGGTCGCCGTGGGGGTGGCGAGCATCATCAGCGGCATTGCCTACACGGGAGGCCCGTGGCCGCTCGCCTATCTGGGACTCGGCGATCTGTTCGTGTTCATATTTTTCGGACTCGTCGCGGTCAGTACGACCTACTTCGTGCAGGCCGGTCACTTCAGCGGAGCGGCCCTGGCCGTCGCCGTTCCCATCGGCCTGCTGGCGGCAAATATTCTCGTCGTGAACAATTACCGGGATGCCGCGACCGATGAGGCGGCAGGCAAGCGCACGCTGGTCGTCCGCTTCGGCCGGGGCTTTGCGCGAGCGCAATTCGGACTCTCGCTCGCGGTCGCGTTCCTCGTACCGCTGTTGCTGTGGGCCCGGGGCTTTTCGATGGCGGTGTTGTTGCCCGGGCTGCTCATCCCGCTCGGGTGGCGTCACTACGGGCGCCTGCGGTCCGGCCAGACCCCGGGCGAACTGATTGTCCTGCTGGGCGACACCGGCCGGCTGCTCATCCTCTACGCGATCCTGCTGGGCGCCGGACTCGCGCTGTGACGGGTACCCGCGGCGCTAGAGCTGCAGCGGCAGGCCGATCTCGATGATCTGGGAGGGCGTGATCTGGTAATAGTCTTTGGCGGGCCGGGCATTGCGGCTGAGGAAACTGTAGAGGTGCTTCTGCCATTCCCACATGCGGGCGCTGCCGCCGGACATGATCATTTCGCGGTTGAAGAAATAGGTGGCCCCCTGCGGGTTGATCGGCACGCCGTGGGCCTTGATCCGTTCCATCAGGACGCCCACATCCGGTGACTGCATGTAGCCGTAGCGTCCGATGGCGCGCCAGATGCCCTCGCCGATCTCGAAGACCACGAGCTGCTCCGTGTAGTGCACCGTGGGCACCTCGTCGGTGATGATGCTGAGCAGCACGACCGTCTTGTGCAGGCAGCGGTTAGACTTCACATGATGCAGCAGGGCAATGGGCGTGCCACGGGGGGAGCCGGCCATGAACACCGCGGCGCCGTTCACCCGCGTGATGTGCTTGCTGCGCGCGATCTCGGTGAGTTCCCCCTCCGTGACATTGTGGCCGTAGACACGCTGGAAAATCTCGTCGCGGCCCAGTTTCCACGTGTGCATGACGGCGAGCACGGCGGCACCGATGGCGAGCGGGAACCAGCCGCCGTCGGTGATCTTGCGGGCGTTGGAGAAAAGGAAAGCCAGGTCGATGAGGAGAAACCCCGCGCACAGCGGGCCGGCGATCCACACCGGCCAGCCGCGATTGTGGCGCGCGACCAGGTAATACGCGACGGTGGTGATGGCCATCGTGCCGGTCACGGCGATGCCGTAGGCCGAGGCGAGGTGGTCGCTCGAGCCGAAAAGGACGACGGTGAGGATGCTGCCGATCGCCAGCAGGGTGTTGACGAAGGGCACGTAAATCTGGCCCGAGTGCTCCGCGTTGGTGTAGTTGATCTTCAGGCGCGGAAAGTACCCGAGCTGGATGGCCTGCCGGGTGAGGGAATAGGCGCCCGAGATCAGGGCCTGGCTGGCGATGACCGCGGCGAGGATCGAGAGCCCGGTGAGCGCGGCCCGGGAGAAGCCCGCGGGCGCCATGGCGAAGAACGGATTTTCGTTGGAATCGGGATGGGAAAGGATGAAGGCCCCCTGCCCGAAGTAGTTCAGCACGAGCCCGGGGAAAGCCACGCCGTACCACGCGGCCGCGATGAACCGGCGGCCGAAGTGTCCCATGTCGGCGTAAAGCGCCTCGGCGCCGGTGATGGCGAGCACGATTGACCCGAGCAGGGTCGCCACGACCCCTGGCGGATGCCGGAGCAGGGCGAGGCCGTAGGAGGGGTTGAGCGCCCGCAACACGGAGGGATATTTCAGCAAGTACCAGAGGCCCAGCCCGCCGAGCGTGACGAACCAGATCAGCATGACCGGGCCGAAGATCCCGCCGATCTCCTTTGTGCCGCGGTGCTGAAACCAGAAGAGCGCCGCGAGGATCGCGCAGGCGATCCACACGATATACGGGGTGAAGGCGGGGCTGATGGCGTTGAAGCCCTCGGCGGCGCCCAGCACGGAAATGGCCGGAGTAATGATGCCGTCGCCGTAAAGCAGCGCCGCGCCGATGAGAATCATGATCACTGCAGCCCCGAGGCGCTTCTTGGCGTGCGGTGCGGAGGTCTGGCTCTCCCGGGTGCTGTGGATCAGCGCGAGCAGGGCGAAAATACCGCCCTCGCCGTGGTTGTCGGCGCTCATGACAAACCAGATGTATTTCACGCTCACCACCAGCACCAGCGACCAGAAGATCAGCGACAGCACGCCGAGCACGCCGTCCACCCGCTCGACCGCGGGCAGATGGGCCATGCACTCCCGCATCGTGTAGAGCGGGCTCGTGCCGATGTCCCCGAAGACCACGCCCAAGGCGCCGAGCGATAGTCCGGCCTTGGCGGCGGTGCTGATGTTCATCGGCGGGTGGGTGCTCATTGGGGGCCCGATTTTCATCAAAGGGGCGCTTTCTCCAAGCAGTTTCACCGCCAAGCTTGAAACTGCTTGATCCCGACTGTGATTAATGCGCACCGGCTGACTTCGTTTATGCGTTGTTTATATGCGGCGCCTCGACAACCCGGCCCGAAAGCCTAGGTTCCGGCCAACATGAGCGCCCCGAAATGGAAGGTTGCGAAGACCTACTCGGACATCCTTTACCACAAGGCCGACGGCATCGCGAAGGTCACCATCAACCGCCCCGCGAAGCGCAATGCTTTCCGCCCGCAGACGGTCACGCAGATGATCGATGCGTTCACGGACGCACGGGAGGACCAATCGATCGGCGTGGTGCTGCTGACCGGCGCCGGGCCGCACACGGACGGGAAGTATGCCTTCTGCTCCGGCGGCGACCAGAGCGTGCGCGGCCCGGCCGGCTATGTCGGCGACGACGGCGTGCCCCGGCTCAACGTCCTCGATCTCCAGAAACTCATTCGCTCCATGCCGAAGGTGGTCATTGCCCTCGTGGCCGGCTATGCCATCGGGGGCGGTCACGTGCTGCACGTCGTGTGTGACCTGACGATCGCGGCCGACAACGCGATTTTCGGCCAGGTGGGTCCGAGGATGGGCAGCTTTGACGGAGGATTCGGGTCGAGCTACCTTGCACGCATCGTGGGCCAGCGGAAGGCGCGGGAAATCTGGTACCTTTGCCGCCAATATGACGCGAAGCAGGCGCTCGAGATGGGACTGGTCAACACGGTGGTGCCGGTGGCGAAGCTCGAGGCCGAAGGGGTGAAATGGGCCGGTGAAATCCTCGGTCACAGTCCGCTTGCCATCCGCTGCCTGAAGAGCGCCTTCAACGCCGACGTCGACGGCCAGTCCGGCCTGCAGGAACTCGCGGGCAACGCGACGCTGCTCTACTACATGAGCGAGGAGGCGAAGGAATTTCATTCGGCCCAGCGGGAGAAAAGAAAGCCCGCCGCTCGGAAGTATCCCTGGCTGCCTTGAGTGGACGGTCCGAGGTGGATTTTGTCGTTTGCGCCGGCCTTTCTTTGCGGTTTTCAAAAGCACGGCACGTTTACCGGCTCGGATCCGATTCGCCTGCAACCTCAATACCCTTTTGCGTTCGCCGGTCCGAGCGAACTTCAGCATTTCCTTCGCGATAAAAATTAACCCCATGAAAAGCATAAAGTCCTTGTTGGCGTTTTCCGGCCTGGTGATGTTTGGAACGCCTGCGCTATTGCACGCACAGCCGGCTGCAGCCGCCGGAGTCACGGACGAAGCGGCCCGGCGCGAGGCCGCGGACTTGGTCCTGTTCGAACGGAAGGCCGCGCTTTCCAAGGAGCTGGGGGCGACCCACCTCCTGATCACCGAGGGACTCCCGCTCGCCACCTGGGAGCTGGATGACTCCGACCCTTACCCATCGTGGTTCGTGCACCACGCGAGCATGCTGAAGATTTTTCCGCCCAAGGATGTCCAGCCCTACGTGAACATGGACTATGCGACCAGGGTCTCGGCCATCGTCGAAAAGCGCTGTGAGATTCTCCGGAAATACGGGCTGAAGGCCGTCTGGAACGCGAACGAGCCGGCGGTGATGCCCGAGGCGTTTTTCACCGCGCATCCCGAACTGCGCGGTCCCCGCATCGATCACCCGAATCGTTCGACGAAGCCACACTTCGCGCCAAGTGCGGACGAGCCCGAAACGCTCCGCCTATACCGCGAGTCCATGCAGCTCCTACTCAAGCGCTGCCCGGAGGTGGAGCTGTTCAACTGGGTGACGACTGACGCCGGCTCGGGCTTCGACTGGGCGCCTTCGCTCTACCCGGGACCCAACGGCAACAGCAATTACAAGGACCGCCCGATGGAGGAGCGCGTCGCGGGCTTCATGATCAATGTCCAGCAGGCCGCCAAGGAGGTCGGGCACGTGATCGAGATCAACATGAACCCGATTGCCCCGCGCCAGTGGATGATTCCCACCTTTTCCCCCGAGGTGCTGCGGGCGATCGTGCGGCTGCTGCCGCGCGGCCTCGCCATCCAGGGCCGGGAAGGGCCCGACGGCCGGCCCTTCGCCGGCGGAGCGGTGGCCGCGGGTGGCGGCCGGTCGTTTTATCCGGTGGTCGGCCTGGTCGTGCCTTCCCTGAGTGGCGGGGGCGGCGGGGCTGCACGGCCCGCGGGCGATGCCCCGCCCCGGGTCGTGATGAACCTGGGGGACGAGACGACCCTCGACTTCAACTACCGGCTGCAGAAAGCCACGCGCGGCGTGCCGATGCGCACGCTCATCGAAAAGGTCACGGCGCTGCGGGCCTTTGCCGTGACCGAGGTGGGCGAGGCGCAGGCGGACAACCTGATCGATGCCTGGGCCGCGCTGAACAACGCCGAGCGCAACCTGAGCATCCTGGACTTCGGCGGCATGCTGCGGTTCGGGCATGTGCTCAACCGCTGGATCACGCGGCCGATGGTGCCGTTTCCGGAGCAATTGACCGCGGACGAGAAGAAGGACTACCGCCGGTTTCTTTTCCAGGCCAAGGGCGAGGAACAGGCCGCCGACCTGGTGGATATCCAGGCCATGCGCATGTATGAAGGGTGGGGCGCCAAGCTGCTGTTCCAGCGCACGGTCGAATTGACCCAACCCGACATGCATACGGCGCTCAGCCGGGTCGAGCGCATCCGCGATGCGGCCAAGGACGACGCGGCGCGCAAGCAGTGGGACCTGACGGCCAAGCGACTGCAGGCCGTCATCTATCTCCTGCAGTCGGCGGACAACATGGTGGCTTATCAGGCCCAACTCGATCGCGTGAAGGCCCTCGGGGCCAAGATCGAGCCGAACCCGGTGCTCGGCGTCCAGTCGGGCTGGGACCGCACAGACCTGATGGAAACCGCGCGCAAGGAAATCGACACCATGGTGAACCTCAAGCGCCTGCTGGAGAGTACGCCCGAGCCGATCCTCGACCTGGCGCCGACGTCCGGCGAAGAAACGATCATGCGTCTGGGCCCCGGCGTGGCAGTGGAGCTCAAGCACAAGATCGACACCATGAACGCGCACTGGCGCGATTATGACCGGCTGTTCACGGTGCCGAATCCGTGACCCGGCCGCCAGATTGCCGGGATCATTCCGTTGCAGGAGCCATCCCAGCTTAGCCGGAACGATGCAGTTGAACCGCACCTATCCATGTAGCAGCCGAGGTAACGAGGATGGGTTTGCTGACTCACCTCAAACCAGCCTCCTCACGTCGGCTGCTACCGCGACTGCATCGTTCCGGCTTAGCGTGGTGCCGTAGCGGTCCCGGCCGGGGCGACTTCCAGCAGCGCCGTGTCGCCCAGGTTGAGGTTCAGGTAGCCGTAAGTGACATAGCCATAGCCACCGGCGCCCCATTTCACGCCCCATGAGTTCTTGAAGATGAACACCGTGTCGGCGATGGCGCCGGTCTTGTTCTCGTAGCCGACGACGGTGACGGCGTGACCGCTGGCCCCGGTGGGCTTTTGTCCGCTCAGGTAACCGGTGCGAATCGTCCGCCAGGCAGGCCACTGCAGCCCGATGGCAACCGGGATGCCCGCATTCAGCGAGTGAATGAGGTTGGCGATGTGCGTGGCCTGATCGCGCCCGGGGAGGGCGAATACCGAGACGCGGCGATGATTCCGCGCCTCGTCGATGACCGGGGCCGGGGGCTCGGCCGCCATCGTCTTGGCGAAGGAGTAGGGCATGCTGGCCTGCAGCGGAATGCCATACGCGCGCAAGGCCGTCACCACCTCGGGCAACGTGAAGCCCTCATCGGCACCGTCAAGATTTTCGGAATTGTCGGCCTCCGCCTCACCGCCCGCGGTCACGGTCCGCGCGGCGCGATGGAGCGTCTTGCAGGTGGCCCAGACGAGATACTCCTCGGAAAAGCGCTCCGCCTTCCCGGTGAGCCCGGCATTCTGGTATTCCAGTGCGCTCACGATGGCAAAAACCGCGCAACTGGGCCGGGGGCCCTGGTTCTTCACGTTGAGGGCGAGTTCGGCGAATTTTGGCCGTAGGTCGACGCTCGGGCGAATTTCCGGCGGCTGGCCGAACTGCTGCATGAGACTGTCGAACGTGGTGCTGCCGGGAGGTCGCCGCGAAGACGCCGGGGCCGGTTTTGACGAATTTTCCTTCGCCCGTTTTTGGTCCGCGTCGGCCTCCGCGGCGTTGAGCGCGGCTTCAGCCTCTGGTTTGTAGCCAAAGGCAGCCTGCAACTCCGGGGACAGGTCGCGGAGCCGCACGGACGCCAGGCCACCCGCATGGGAGATCATCAGGTTCCGGGCGCTGATCGAGCGGACCTCGACGTGCTGATAGGTTGTCTTGCCGGCCTGCAGGGTGTCGAAGGTGGCGCCGATTCCAAGCGACGCGGCCGCGTCGGCGGCACGGGCGGGACGGCCCGCAAGGGCGCAGCAGCCGAGGATTGCAGCCATGATGGCCGCCGTGAGCTGAAGCCTGCCAGCCTTGGACCAGATCGTCATTGGATGGGGTTCGCCTCATGTGAGTGCATTCGATCCGGCGGCGCAATGGGCTAATGCCAACGTTCCTAGGGTTGGTCGGGGTACGTTTTGCATTCGATGCCGGTAGGCCCAGGTGGCCGCCGACCTTCGGGCGGCGGATTCCGAATGGCGACGGCGGAAGGTCGAAGATCACCCTGCGAGACATAAGTCTGAAACCGATGGGACGTTGGTCTAACGCCCCTTGGCCAAAAAAAAGCGCGGCCCGTAGGCCGCGCTTCAAGGAGGGTATGGGCCGGGATTACTTGCCGAGGCTGACCCGGAGGTCGGTGAGCTGGTTGGCGCTGCCGAGGAGGACATTGCGGCTGGCGATGAACTTGGCGTATTCCTCGATGAAAATCTTGCCCGGCGGGCGGAAGTCGAAGTCGCCCGGCTTGTCCCGGAAATATTCGCGGTGCACGCGGGTCCAGACGAGGCGGCCGTCGGTGTCGATGTTCACCTTGGTCACGCCCAGCTTGGCGGCCGGAAGGTATTCGGCGGGATCGACGCCCATGGAATCCTTGATCTGTCCGCCGGCGGCGTTGATGCGCTTGACCTCGTCCTGCGGCACCGAGGAGGAGCCGTGCATGACGAGCGGAAAGCCGGGGAGGCGGGACTTGATCTTTTCGAGCACGTCAAAGTGGAGCGACTGCCGGCCCTTGAACTTGAAGGCCCCATGGGAGGTGCCGATGGCGCAGGCGAGGGAATCGCAGCCGGTCTTCGCGACAAAGTCCTTGGCTTCATCGGGGTCGGTCAGGCACGCGTTGCCGTCCTCGACCTTGATGTCCTCCTCGACGCCGCCGAGCATGCCAAGCTCGGCCTCGACCGAGATCCCCTTTTTGTGGGCGGCATCGACGACCCGCTTGGTGATGGCCACGTTCTGGTCGAACGGATCGTGCGAGGCGTCGATCATCACGGAGCTGAAAAAGCCCGAGTTGATGCAATCGTAGCAGGTCTCCTCGTCGCCATGGTCGAGATGGACGGCGAAGATGGCCTCGGGGAAGATCTCGGCGGCCGAGCGGATGATGGCCTCGAGCATGCGCTTGTCGGTGTATTTGCGCGCACCCTTGGAAATCTGGATGATGAACGGGGCCTGCGACTGGATGCAGCCCTTGAACAGGCCCATCGCCTGCTCGGCGTTGTTGATGTTGTAGGCGCCGACGGCGTACTTGCCATAGGCGTGTTTGAAGAGCTGGGCGGTGGTGACGATCATGGCGGTGATGGGTTCAGCAGGAAGTGCACCGTAGCCCCCACCACAAAGCAGTCACAAGCGGAATATTCCGCAATTGGGTTGGGACCCGGCAAGTTGACCCCTGCGCTGCATCGGCACGGCTGCGCGATGCGGGGGGCTCAATCCAGTCCAGTGTCAGCCAATAGTTGACACTGGGCCGGCTGGGCAAAGTGGCGATCTTTTGATCTGTAGGCCGCCTCCTTGCAGGGCCCGGCCTAAGTCGGAGCGATGCAATTGAACCGCAGTGATCGATGTAGCAGCCGAGGAAACGAGGCTTGGTTCGGTGACTCACCTCAAACCAGCCTCCTCACGTCGGCTGCTACCGGGACTACGAACAACGGCTGTTTCCTGGGAATTGACGCCGGGGCGCACATAAAAGTGCGCTCTTAGACATGGAGGCCGTTGCGAAGGTGGGCTTGCAGCTCAACCGCCGCCGGCCGCGCCACCTGCCGCGGCACCACCACCGCGACGGCCGCCACCGCCGCCGCCGCGACCGCCCATGATCTGCTGCATCTGCCTTTGCACCTGCTGGGCCTGCTGGAGCTGCTGCAGCGCCTGCACCTGGGCGGGTGCGAGCACGGCCTGGGCCTGGGTGATGGCAGCCTGCGTGATTTGGGCTCCGCCGAAACCACCGCCACCGGCGCCAAAACCGCCGCCTCCACCAAAGCCACCACCGCCACCGAGCGCGGCCACGGCTCCGAAGCCACCGCCGCCGAAACCGCCTCCGCCAAAGCCCCGGCCTCCTCCACCACCGCCGGCACCTTGGGGGGCGGTGGCGGCAAGGATTTGGACCAATTGCTCCGACTGGTCGGATGTTAGAGGGGCGCTCAAGGTGAGCTGCTGTTGCAGTTGGCTGACCAGATTGCGCTGGGGCATCGTCTGGTTGTATTGCTGCAGCGCGGCAAAGGCGGTGTCGCCGAGGGTCGCCTTCATGGCCGCGTCGGACTGGGCCTGGGCATCGGCCAGCATCTTCTGGACACCTTGGGGATCGGTCTGCGGATTGATCCCGGCGGCCCGCGCCGCGGCCATGGCGTCCTGCCGGGCCGACTGCGAGTCAGCGACAAGACTAACCAGCTTGTCGCCCTGTTCGGGAGTAAGATTGAGATTCTTGATCAGCGCGGCATAGCGGGCGGTCAGGGCGGCTTTTTGCTGCTGGGCGAGCAAGCTCTGCACCTGGGGGTTTTGCATGAGGGCCTGCAGGGCGGCCTGTTGCGCCGGCGTCATATTGCCCCGGGCGCCACGACCGCCGCGTCCGCCCGCAGGGGTGGTCGCGTCGGCTGCCGCCGCCACGATGGCATCCGCCGGGCTGGCCTGGTCGGCCGCCGCGAGCTGAGCTTCAAGTTCGCGCGCACGCTTTTCCGCGTCCCACAATTTCTTTTGCAGGCTGGCTCGATCATCGGCGCTCAGCGCCGCCGCCCGCAGGGCGACGAGTTCCTGATATTGCTGCCAGGCAACGGCTCCACCGCCGATGACAATGATGGAGAGGACGAGAATGAGGTAGTTTCGGGTGGATTTCACGCTGGTAGCCATGACGCGGCCCGTGGGGCGGAAGTTACTCCCGCAACGCGGTTAGCGCCCGCCGCACCGACCGGAAAATCCCCCGCTGAAAGTCAGCGCGGGGGGAATTCGAAGTCCGCCTTGGCCCGGTTCTTCGAGAGGACCAGGAACGCGCTGAAGGGCGTCATGCGCTTGGACATCAGGCCCTCGATCAGATTGGTGCGACCGGTTTCCAGCAGTTGGCGGATTTCCTCGACCGGGATCTCTTTCGCGCAAATCACCCGCTTCGTGGTGAACACGATGCGGTTGTCCTGGTCCGGCTTGCGCACGTAATAGGCGTCGGCCGTTTGCAGGACTTCTCCGCCGTGCATCTTGCTCTCGCCGATCACGACCGCCTTGGAGAGATCGGGCGGCGCCTTGCTCTTGCGCGGGATGGGCTTGCCGTCCTTGTCGAGCTTCGGCGCGCGGGGCGGAAACTCCCAGGAGAACTTCGCGCCCTCGCGTTTCAGGAAGGCGTCGAAGGGCCGCCCTTTCTTCGAGATGAAGCCCTTGATCAGCTCCGTCTTGCCGTCGCGGATGAGCTGGATCGCGTAGTCGCGCGTGATCGGTTTCTGGCACATCAGCCGGCCGATGCGGAAAGCTTGCTTCCAGCCCTCGCCGTCGCGCTCGCGGAGCACATGGCTGGAGCCGACCTCGCACAGGCCCGCGCCGGTCTTCTCGTCGGTCCAGTAGGGCTCGACCGTGCCGAGGTCGACCTTGTCGCCGAAATCGTATTGCGCGACCCACTTACCCTTCTCCTCGTCCTTCACGAGGCGGAGCAGGGCGGAGAAACGGCTGCGCGTTTTCGCCGAGATAAAGCCGTCCAGCGGCCCGAGCGAGCGTTTCTCCACGAGTTCGCGCACCTCGGCCTCCTCCATCTTCCGGCCGCCGATGACCTTGTAGACCATGAACTCGCCGTCCTGCGATTTGTAGCCGCGCAGTGTCTCGCGCAGCGGCTTGCCGTCGGTGGGCGAGGGAATGTCGGTGACGCGGGCAATGGAGTCATCCTCCTCGAAGCCTTTCACGCGCTCGATGATACCCTTGGTCTGGTCGATGACCTCCTCCATGAATTTCTCGCGGGGAAATTTATTGTGCTCCATCTGGCGGAGCTTGAACTCCCATTCGCCGGTCATCGCCGGCTGGGTGAGGGCGTCGGCCTTCACGGCGCCGAGGAACTGGATCAATTGCTCGGCCTTCGCCGTCGGGACGAGTTCGCGCGCCGGGCGGTCGATGTACTTCTGGTTGATCAGGCCGTCGATGGTGTCGGCGCGCGTGGCGGGCGTGCCGAGGCCGCGTTCCTTCATCGCCTCGGCGAGCTCCTCGTCGTCGACGAGCTTGCCCGCTCCTTCCATGGCGGAGAGCAGCGTGGCTTCCGTGTAGCGCGGCGGCGGCCGCGTGGTCTCGGCGTGGAGCAAGGGGTCAACCGTCTTCGCCTTGGCCGGCGAACCGTCCGCCGCGGTCAGGGCGGGCAGCGCCTTCGACTCGGCGGAGTCCTCGTCGACGGTGTTCTTGCCGTAGACGGCGAGCCAGCCGGGAAAGGTGAGGACCTTGCCCTCGGTCTTGAAATCGTGGGCCGGCGCGACCGTGCTGGTGCGCGTGGTGACGTCGAACTCCGCGGCCGGATAGAACGTCGCGACGAAACGCCGCGCGATCATGTCGAACAGCTTGGCCTCCATCTCGTCGAGGTTCTTCGCCTCGTGGGCGGTCGGGATGATCGCGAAGTGGTCCGAGATCTGGGCGTTGTTGAAGATGCGCTTGTTCGGGCGGACCCAGCCCTCTGCCAGGGCTTTTTTCGCATGCGCGCCGAGGTCGCCCTCGAGGTTCTTCATGGTCTCGATGACCGTCGGCACATAATCTTCGGGCAGCGCGCGCGAATCGGTGCGGGGATAGGTGATCATCTTGTGCCGCTCATAGAGCGCCTGGGCGATCTGGAGCGTGCGGCGCGCGGGCAAGCCGAAGCGGTTGTTCGCCTCGCGCTGGAGCGTGGTCAGGTCGTACAGGCGCGGGGCGGCCTGCGTGCTGCCCTTCTTTTCCTCGGTGACCTTTGCGAGGGGCTGCCCGGCACAGGCGGCGACGACGGCCTCGGCCAGGGCCTTCTCCCAGATGCGGTCGATGCGGTCGTGCTCGTCGTTTTCGGCCTTCTTGAAATTGGCCCGCTGATAGACGCCCTCGTAGCTGCCCTTCGCGACCTCGAACGTCGCGGTGACCCGCCAGTAGTCCCGCGGCTTGAAGTTCCGGATCTCGAGCTCGCGGGCGTAGACGATGGCGAGGGTGGGGGTCTGCACGCGGCCGACGGAGGCGACGTTGCCGGCGCGTGAGCCGAACATGCGCTTGGTCAGGGCACGGGTGCCGTTGATGCCGATGAGCCAGTCGCTCTCGCTGCGGCAGCGGGCGGCGTCCTCGAGCCCCTTCATGCGCTCGCCGTCGCGGAGGTTCTTGAAGGCGTCCTGGATGCCCCCGGTCGTCATGGTCTGCATCCAGGCGCGCTTCACCGGCAGCTTGGACTTGGTGAGCTGGTAAAGGTAGGCGAAGATGAGCTCGCCCTCGCGGCCGGCGTCACAGGCGTTGATGACCTGGTCGATGTCCTTCCGGGCGAGCAGTTTTTTCAGCGCATTGAACCTCTCCTTGGACTGCTCGATGGGCTTGAGCTGGAATTTTTCCGGGATGATCGGCAGCATCTCGAGCCGCCAGAAGCCGTATTTCTTCTTGTCGATGTCCTCCGGCATGACGAGTTCCACGAGGTGGCCGAGCGCGTAGGAGATGACGTACTCGTCGTTCTCGTAGTGCTCGCCCTTCTTGGGGATTTTGCCGAGCGAGCGCGCCAGATCAGCCGCCACGGAGGGCTTCTCGGCAATGATGAGTGACTTCATTAAGCTTCGAGCCGTTAGGCGGCGAGGCAATGAAGTGCAAGAAATAGTTTTCGGCGGAGACCCGCGAGGCCGGCGCAAACCGGCGCATTCGTGTTGGGTTTTATTCCCATGTCCGCGCCCTACCGGCAGGCGTTTTCCACGCGGGTCGCCGCCGCAGGCGGCAATGGTGAATTCACAAAAAAGCCGCCCGGGGTGGGCGGCCTTGGAAAGGATGAGCAGCTTGGCGCGCGTCTCGTCCAGCTCTCAGCTCGCGGCGGCCTTTGGCGTCTCGGCCAGCGCGCTGTCGAGGGATTTGATCAGCGAGGCGATGGTCTCGTCGGTTTCGTCGCCCATGTTCGAGATGCGGAAGGTCTTGCCCTTGAGCTTGCCGTAGCCGCCGTCGATCACGAGCTTGTGCTTCGACTTGAGGGTCTTGTTCAGCGCGGCGAGGTCGATGTTCTGCGTGTTGGCGAAGCAGTTGAGCGTGACCGAGCCGTAGCCCTCCTTCGGGAAGAGCTTGTAGCCCTTCGAGAAGATGAAGTCCTGCACCATCTTGTTCAGGCGGAGGTGACGGGCATAGCGGGCCTCGACGCCCTCGGCTTTGATATCCTCGAGCTTCGACTTGAGCGCGTAGATCAGCGGGATCACCGGCGTGCTCGGGGTCATGCCGTTCTCGTGGTTCTTCTGGAACTCGACGAAGTCGAAGTAGTACCCGCGGGCGTCCATCGTCGCGGCACGGTCGAGCGCTTTCTTCGAGACGGAGAGGAGCGACAGGCCGGGCGGGAGGGCGAGGGCTTTTTGCGAGCCGGTGACGAGGACGTCGATGCCGAGCTCGTCCTTCTTGATCGGCATCGCGCTGAACGAGCTGACGGTGTCGACGATGGCGATGACATCCGGAAACTGGCGGATGACCGCCATCAAGGCGGGCAGGTCGCTCATGCAGCCGCACGAGGTCTCGTTGTGGATGAGCGTGATCGCGTCGTAGGCGCCGGTCGCGAGTTCGCGGCGGACCGCCTCGGGATCGACGGGCTGGCCCCATTCGAACTTCAGGGCGGTGGCGGCCTTGCCGCAGCGGAGGGCGACATCGTACCACTTGTCGGAGAACGCGCCGTTCATGCAGTTCAGCACCTTCTTTTTGACCACGTTGCGGAGGGAACCCTCCATCACGCCCCAGGCGCTGCTGGTCGAGAGGTAGACCGGGTCCTTCGTGTACATCAGCGCCTGCAGGTCGGGCTGGATGGAATTGTAGAGCGCCACGAAGTCCGTGCTGCGGTGCCCGATCATGGGCTGGGCCATGGCGCGGAGCGTTTTTTCCGAGACGGCGATGGGGCCGGGGATGAAAAGTTTGTAGCTCATAGTGTTGGGTCCTAGCCGTGTGAAAACAGTTTACGCGGCCCGGTGCGTCAACCTTCATTCCCAAGTATAACATGTCGTCCTGGCTGAAGAAGAAACTCAACTCCCTGGAGCTCTACACGATCGACGTGATCCTGAGCCGGCGGGAGGACGCGGTGTCGACGGTTTACGGCGCGTTCCTGCAGGCACTGTCCTGGATCTTCAACGGCATCGCCCAGGCGCGTTACTGGCTCTACCGGCACCGCATCCTGCACGACCAGCCGCTCGGCTGCCTCGTGGTCGTGGTGGGCAACCTGACCGTGGGCGGCACGGGCAAGACCCCGGTCGTGGAAAAGTTCGCCCGCGCCCTGCAGGAACGCGGGCGCAAGGTCGCGATCCTCAGCCGGGGCTACAAGAGCAAGGCGCAGCCCTTCTGGAAAAAGTGGTGGTTCGCGCTCACGCACACCGAGGAGCCGCCGCCGCGCATCGTGAGCGACGGCGAGCGCGTGCTGCTCGACAGCGAGCAGGCGGGCGACGAGCCCTACATGCTCGCGCGCAACCTGCCCGGCGTCATCGTGCTCGTGGACAAGAACCGGGTGAAGGCCGGCGCCTACGCGATCAAGAAATTCGGCTGCGACACGCTGGTGCTCGACGACGGCTTCCAATACCTGCCGCTGAAGGGCCGGCTCAACCTGCTGCTGGTGGACAAGACCAATCCCTTCGGCAACGGGCACCTGCTGCCCCGCGGCATCCTGCGCGAGCCGATCAAGCACCTGAAGCGGGCGAGCTACGTTTTCCTCACCAAGTCGAACGGCCAGCGCGATGCCGAGCTGGAGGCCGTGATCCAGCAGTACAATCCCGGGGTCGACGTGATCGAATGCGCCCACCGGCCGCAGTACCTCCAGCGCTTCGGCCGGGCCGGGGATGCGCCGGGCGCCCGCGAACCGCTGGCCTGGCTGAAGGGCCGCAAGGTGGCGGCGTTCAGCGGAATCGCGACGCCGGAGAGCTTCGAGAAATTCCTGCGGGACCTCGGCGCACTGATCATGGTGCGGGAACGTTATCTCGACCACTACCGCTACACGGAGGAGGACCTCGCCGAGCTGGCGCAGATTGCGCGGCGCGAGGGGGCGGAGTGCCTCATCACGACGGAAAAGGACGCCGTGCGCATTCCGGAATCCTCCGCCTGGCCGGTGCCGCTCTATTATCTCCGGCTGGAAATCGACATCATCCGCGGCGCGGCCAACTTCGACGAGGCGGTGGGCCGGATCTGTTTCGCGCCGAACGAGGCGCGGCTGCCGGCGGGGTAGGACTCTGTATTTCAAAGCGGGCGGATTACACACCCCGCCCTGCGGGCACCCCTCTTTTTAGAGGGGAGCCAAGCCGGAACGATGCCGTTGAACCGCAGCGATCGGTGTAGCAGCCGAGGTCACGAGGCTGGGTTTGGTGACTCACCTCAAACCAGGCTCCTCCCGTCGGCTGCTACCGGCGACGGCATCGTCCCGGTTAAGGCAACCTTGGCCGGGGTCTGAGCTCCCCTCTTGAGAGGGGTGCCCGCAGGGCGGGGTGTGTGGTTCGTGGTTGGGCTCCGCTCACTCCACGCCCGACCGAATTTAATCGGAATCTCCGGAACCCGACCGGCTGAAGCCGGGACTACCAACGAAAGGCATCGGATAATTCCGCCGGCTGTTTTCCCCCTTGCCGGCCGGGTCCTTTCCCCGGTTATGTTTTCCCTTCATATGATCATCGATCCCCGTTTCACCCAACTCGCGGAGGGTCTCATCGCCTTCTCCGCCGACCTGCAAAAGGGCGAGCGTGTGCTGATCGACGCGTTCGACATTCCCGACGCGATGGTGGTGGCGCTCATCCGGGCCGCCCGGGCCAAGGGGGCGCACCCGTACGTCCAGATTCACCGCGCCCGCATCACCCGCGAACTCACCCTCGGCGCCGAGGAGGAGCAGTTTGCCCCGCACGCGGAGCTGGAGCTGGCCCGGATGCAGAAGATGGACGCCTACATCGCGCTGCGCGGTTCCGACAACATCTTCGAGGCCTCCGACGTGCCGTCGGCGCGGGTGCAGCTCGTCTCGCGGCTGATGAAGCCGGTGCTCGACCACCGGGTCGGCAAAACCAAGTGGGTCGTGCTGCGCTGGCCCACGCCGTCGATGGCCCAGCAGGCCGGGATGAGCACGGAGGCGTTCGAGGACTTTTATTTCCGGGTGTGCACGCTGGATTACGCCCGGATGGAACCCGGGATGAAGGCGCTGGCCGACCTGATGAAGCGGACCGATCGTGTCCAGCTCAAGGGGCCCGGCACCGACCTGCGGTTCTCGATCAAGGGCATCGGCGCGCAGGAATGCGGCGGCCTGCGCAACATCCCGGACGGCGAGGTGTTCTCGTGCCCGGTGAAGGACTCCGTCGAGGGCTTCGTGCAGTACAACGCGCCCAGCATCTATCTCGGCGCCTCGTTCGACAACATCCGGCTGGCCTTCAAGAAGGGCCGGATCGTCGAGGCCACCTCGAGCAATACGAAACGCCTCAACGAGATCCTCGATAGCGACGCCGGCGCCCGCTACATCGGCGAGTTCGCGCTGGGCTTCAACCCGCACATCCTCGAGCCGATGCGCGACATCCTGTTCGACGAGAAGATCGCCGGCTCGTTCCATTTCACGCCCGGCCAAGCCTACGAGAGTTGCGGCAACGGCAACAAGTCGCAGGTCCACTGGGACATGGTCTGCATCCAGCGCCCGGAGTACGGCGGCGGCGAGGTCTGGTTCGACGGCGAGCTCATCCGCAAGGACGGCCTGTTCCTCCCGAAGGCGCTGCACAAGCTGAACCCGGATTACCTGTTGGGCAGGAAATAAAAGACTGCACCGATGGGCGTGGATCGGGAATTCAAACTCCTGACGCCCAAGCCGTTTTACAGAAGGTAACAAAGGGAACGAAGGGTAGGAGCGGACGGGGAGCTCTTCGTTGCCTCCGTTACCTCCTGTAAAAACGGCTTGGAGGTTTAAATTTCCCCGTCCGTGATCAGGAATTTGGATCGTTTTGACGGGCTTCGCGCGATGTATTCCGTGCCTAAAAGATGAATCGCGACCTTTCCCTTCCCGCCTTCATCCAGGCGCTGCCGAAGACCGAGACGCACCTGCACATCGAGGGGGCGCTGCCGCTGGAGCTGCTGCAACGCGTGCGGCCGGAGTTCGTGCGCCCGCCGGCCTCGTGGGCGCGTGACTTCAAGTTTCGCGACTTCGCGCATTTCGAACGGGAACTGCTCGACCTCGCGTTCTCCTGGTACACCTCGGCGGAGCATTACCATGAGGCGGCCAAGCTCATTTTTGCGCGTCATGTGGCGCAGAACGTCCGCTACGTGGAGACCAGTTTTGCTTCCGGGGCGGTCGAGTTTGTCGGCGTGAACGGCCGCGAGGTGCTCTCAGCCATCCGGGAGGCAGTCCCGCCCGGACTCGAGGTGCGCGTATTTTTTGGGATCCACCACAATGGCGCGGGACCGAAGATGCGTCCGGTGCTGGAAGAGGCGCTGGGCTGGAAGGACCTCGCGGGTATCGACCTGCACGGCCCGGAGGATCTGCCGCTCGAGCCATGGACCGCGGACTACTGGGCCGCCGCGCGCGGGGCCGGGAAATACACCAAGGCGCATGCCGGCGAATTCCTAGGGCCGGCCTTCGTGCGGCGTGTCCTGGATGAATTGCAGCCCCAACGCATCGAGCACGGGGTGCGCGCCGTCGAGGACCCCGCGCTGGTGGCCGAGCTGAAGCGTCGTGGCGTCGCGCTCGATATCTGTCCGCTCAGCAATCACAAGCTCATGCCCGGGGTCACGCTCGCGCGCCACCCGATCCGCGAGCTGTTCGACGCCGGCGTGACGGTGACGGTCAGCACCGACGACCCCATTTCCTTCGGCAACACGCTCAACGAGGAGTACGCCGCGCTCGCCGAGCAACGCGGATTCACGCGGGCCGAGCTCGCGCAGCTCGCCCGCAACGGCTGGCTCGTCGCCGATGTGCCGGCCCGGCACCGGCAGCAAATGCTGGCGGAAATCGACCGCCTGGAAAAAGCCTGAGGCGAAACGATACCCTTGAGGGTGGAACGTGTTGACCTCAACACGTTGCGGCGAAGCCGCTTCAATCCAGCGGGTTGAGGTCAACTCGCTCCACCTTTTTAATCGGCGGTCCTTGCGGCTGAATTCCTGCCGTATAGTCCCGGCTGAGGGCAGGGCGCGGACTCCGCTCCGCGACGGGAACGTCGCGGCTCCATCCAAACCCAGTCTCGCTACCTCGGCTGCTACGAGGCTGCTTGCAGGCGATGACCGGCCCGGTCAGACGTGGATCGCCTGCCTGCAGGCCTTTTGATGTCCACCACCACTTACACCGTCCTGCCGGGCGTGCGCCGCGCCCGCGCTGACAAGATCCTTGCGATCGCCTTCCGGGATCACAGCCGGGTGGCTTTTCACCGCTCCTTCGACAGCGGGCTCGTCCGGATGGGCGGCAAGCCGATCACGCGCGATCACTCCGTGTCGGAGGGCGACGTGCTCGAGTTCACCTTTCCTGACACCCGGCCCGCCGGCCTGCGGGCGGTGGACATCCCGCTCGAGATCCTCTTCGAGGACCGTCACCTGCTCGCGATCAACAAACCGGCGGGCATGGTCGTGCACCCGGGCGCAGGCACGGCCGAGGACACGCTCGTGCACGCGCTACTGGCCCACTGCAAGGGCAGCCTCAGCGGGGTGGGCGGGGTGGAACGCCCGGGCATCGTGCACCGGCTCGACCGGGAGACCTCCGGCATCATCCTCGCCGCCAAGACGGATGCCGCACACCGCGCGTTGTCCGAGCAGTTTGCCGGCCGCACGCTGCAGAAGGAATATCTCGCGCTCGTCGCGGGGGCGCCGGCGCTGCTGAGCGGGAGCATCCGGAAGGCGATCGGCCGCAACAAGCAGCACCGGCACAAGATGGCGGTGGTGGACGAGGAGCAGGGCGGCCGCGACGCCCACACGGACTGGGAGGTGGTCGAACGCTTTGGCGATATCGCGACGCTGATCCGCTGCACGATCCACACCGGTCGCACGCACCAGATCCGCGTGCACATGAAGGCGCTGGGGCACGTGATCCTCGGCGACGTGATCTATGGCTGGAAACCCGATCCGCGCCTGCCCAAGGAGCCGAAGCGGGTCATGCTGCACGCCGAGCACCTGATCTTCACCCATCCATCGTCGGGCAAGACACTCGACCTCCGCGCGCCGCTCCCGGCGGATTTCGAGGCGCAGATGACCCAGTTGCGCAAGGTCGCCAAAGTGGCCGCGAAAGTGAAACGCCTGGCCGCCAAACCGGCCAAGCTCGCCAAACCGCGGGCTCCCGCCTCATTTCATGTGCATGAATCGAGGGAGTAGGTCGCTGGACCGGTAGGGCGCGGATTCCGCTCCGCGCCGGGAACAACGACAGTGTAGTGGATCAATTTGCCGGTGATTGGAGGTAGGAGCGGCTTTATGCCGCGATGGTTCGCGCTGCGGGCCCAATCCTCGCGGCATAAAGCCGCTCCTGCATTTTTAGACGGATACACAACCAACGCCAGAGCTGGCGGCTTCGTATTGACGGTCAAGCCATGCCCGGCGCGGAGCGGAGTCCGCGCCCTACCGGATTTCGGAGGGCGATTCGCCACACCGCCGCCCGGCTTGTCCGCCATAGCCTTGGCGACGGCGGAAGGTCGGTGGCCACCCTGCGAGACATGAGTCTGAAACCAACGGGACGTTGCTATTATCGGTCCATGGCTTCCGCTGCCAGGCCCCAACGGAGGTTGTATAGCGAATTTCGGAAGGTGCTCACACCGCCGATTCCGGCCAGGGCGAGCATCGTGCCCAGCGCGGTGGGAAAGACGTCGGCCCGCGCGGGGGGCAGGCCGGCGACCTGCCGGCGTGCGGACAGGGGCATGGGTCCCAGCCAGGCGAGCATTTCGGCGAGTTGCACCACGGTGATCAGCGGATCGGTTTCGTCCAGCGTGCGGCCGGCTTTCGCGGCGAGGATCGTCCGCACGGTGGTGAGGGTGCCGCCGGTGCCGATGGCGGTGGTGCCGGCGGGCAGGGAAAAGGCAAAGCCGGAGCGGGCGAAGGTGTCCCGCACGTGCCGGGCGATGTCGGTGACGAGTGCGGCCGTGGCCGGCTGCTGCGGATCGGGCACGAATTTCTCCATCAGGCGCACGCAGCCGAGCTGCAGGCTCGTCGCCTGGACGATGCGGCGGTCGCGGAAGGCGAGGCATTCGAGACTGCCGCCACCGAGATCGAAGACGTAGAAGTCGCGCAGGTCCGCGAGGGCCGGGTCACAGGTCAGTCCGCGACCGATGAGATTGGCCTCTTCGTCGCCGGAAAGGAGCCTGACGGTGTGCCCGGTCGCGGCGTGCACCCGCTCGCGGAACTCCAGGCCGTTGGCGGCGTCGCGCACGGCGCTGGTGGCGACGAGCACGATGCGGGCGGGAGAAAATTCGGCGGCGTCGGCGAGCAGCGCCCGGATGGCGTCGAGTCCGCGGACCATGCCGTCCTCGCTGAGCCGCGGCGCGGCCTGGCCGAGCCCGGCGCTGATGCGGGCGTCGATCGTGCGGAGCTTCAGGGCGGAGAGCCGGCCGGTCTCATCGCGCGCGGCGATGAGCACCTTGATCGAGTTGCTGCCGATATCGATGACGGCGACGGGTCCGGAAGGCATGATGTCGCCACGAAATACACGAAATACACGAAAGGAAAGACGGCAGGAGTTTGGGTCGTGGTTCAGTTTGAGACCAATCCTGCCGAGCTGGTTTCGCGCAGAGACGCAAAGCCGCGGAGTAAGGCATGACGTTGGAACCGGAATCCGGAATTTCACACAGAGGCACGGAGAGCGCAGAGATAAATCATTGGCTGATTACTCTGCGTCCTCCGTGCCTCTGTGTGAAATTGCTTTTCTCCCCGTCTTTGCGCGAAATTATATCCCTATCGGAGTTGTAGTAACGATGATCCGGTAGGGCGCCACTCCGCTCTGCGCCGGGCCCGGGGACGAGTTCACGAGACCAAGGACGTTCCCGGCGGTGTCCACCTTAGCCAAGCCTACGGATGGACAGGGGCGGAGTCGCCGCCCTGCCGGCTTGGCGTTTGGATGTCACAATTCGAAATCCTTGGGGGCGATCAGGACGACGAACTCGCCCTTCAGGCTCGTTTTCGCGAGGCGGGCCTCCACGTCGGCGGCGGGGCCAACGAGGAACGTCTCGTGCAGCTTCGTGACCTCCTTGGCGATGCAGACGACCCGGGAAGGTCCCAGGGTGGCGGTGATCTCGGCCATGGCCTTGTCGATGCGGTGGCAGCTCTCGTAGAGGGCGAGGGTATAGTCGAAGTCGCGGTACTTCTCGAAAAACCCGATCCGGGCGGCCGACTTGGGCGGAAGAAAGCCCACGAAGAGAAAGCCGTTGGTCGGCAGGCCGCTCGCGCTGAGGACGGCGGTCAGCGCGCTCGGGCCGGGCACGGGGACGACCGGCAGGCCGCGGCGACGGCAGGCCCGCACGAGGCGGAAGCCGGGATCGCTCAGGCCCGGGGTGCCGGCATCGCTCACGACGGCGATGGATTTGCCGGCCGCGAGCATTTCCGCGAGGCGTTCGGCAGCCTCGGTTTCGTTGTGCTCGTGGTAGGCGAGGAGTTCCCGGCGGAGGCCGAAGCGGGTGAGCATGGCGCCGGTCGTGCGGGTGTCCTCGCAGGCCACCACATCGACGGCGCCGAGGATGGCCCGGGCGCGTTCGGTGAGGTCCGCGAGATTGCCGATGGGCGTGGCCACCACGTAAAGGTGACCAGCCTGGGGTATGAGTGAGGGATTGGCGGCGGGATCAGTCATGCGCAGTCACAAAAAAATCCGGCGCGCGGCCGGATTTTTGCGAGGGAGGCAGGTGGTTTATCGTCCGCCGAGCCCGGGAGCCGTGCCCATGCCGGGAACCTGGTTTTCCCACGAGGCCGGACGGCTCCACGGGATGGCGGAACCCTGCGCCGAACCAACACAGCCGGCCAGCAGGAGGCCGGAAAGAGCGAGGAGCAGTCCCAGGAGGGGTTTCTTGAGGGAGTTCATGTGGAGGGAATAAATAGGACTAAAACGAGATTGCGCAAGAACCTTGGTCATGGGGTTGAGAGTGGTGCGGGAGGGCTTAGTTCCATCGCTTGAGTGGGACGAGGGAGTCGAGAGTCCAGAGCTGAGAGTAGAGAGGCGGAAGGTTTGAGCGTAGGGGGCGTTCCTTGCCCGTTCGACAAGCTCAGGGCCCCGAGCCAGCCGGAGGGGCGGACCCCCTGCTCCCCGGCTTGCAAACCGGGCGTCCGCAAGGGACGCCGCTACTTCAGAGCCCGTAGGTCGACTCGTACCAAGGGGTCTTGGCGGTCTTGGTCACGGTGCCATTGGCGGCGAGGTGCTCGAGGATCTTGAAGGCCAGTTCGGGGTCGCCGCCGGCCTGCTGGGCGAGGGCCTCGGCTGTGAACGTCTGCCCGGACGCAGCCTTGAGTGCGGCGGTGAGCTTCAGCTTCAGGGCGATGACGCCGTTGGCGGCTTTCTTGCCGGCCTCGACGCCGGGTTGGTGGTAGGCGTTGATGCCAATGAGCGAGGCGTAGAGGCCGACCACGCGCTCGTAGAGGGCGATCAGCATCCCGAGCGATTTGGGCGAGACCTCGGCGAGCGTGATGGTAATGGAGTGGCGGTCCTTCTCGCTCAGGGCGTCGCGCGTGCCGAGGTAGAAGCCCTGCAGGTAGTCGCCGGCGGTGGAGCCGGGATCGACCTCGAGGGACGGACCGTTGCGGTCCTTGAGCACCTCGATGAACGTGACGAAGAAGTTCTTCACGCCCTCGCGGAGCTGCTGCACGTAGGCGTGCTGGTCGGTCGAGCCCTTGTTGCCGTAGACGGCGATGCCCTGGTTGACGACGTTGCCCTTCAGGTCGAGTTCCTTGCCGAGCGACTCCATCACGAGTTGCTGGAGATAACGGGAGAAGAGGAGCAGCCGGTCCTTGTAGGGCAGCACAACCATGTCCTTGGACCCGCGGCCGTCCGTCGACCAGTACCACATCGCGGCGAGGAGCGCGGCGGGGTTGTCCTTGAGTGAGGCCTTGCGCGTGACCTTGTCCATCGCGGCGGCGCCGGCGAGCATCTGGTCGATCTTGATGCCCTGCAGGGCGGCGGGCAGCAGCCCGACGGCGCAGAGCTCGGAGGTGCGTCCGCCGATCCAGTCCCACATCGGGAAACGGGCGAGCCAGTTTTCCTTCTGGGCGGTTTGGTCGAGCTTCGAGCCGGCACCGGTGACGGCCACGTAATGCTTGGTATAATCGAGGCCCGCGGCCTTGAAGGCGGCGGCGGCCTCGAGCATGCCGTTGCGGGTCTCGGCGGTGCCGCCGGATTTGGAGATGACGACGACCAAGGTCTGTTTCAGCCGGCTGCCGATTTCCTTGAGCACGTAGTCAATGCCGTCGGGATCGGTGTTGTCGAAGAAATGGACCCGCATCTTGTCGCGCCCGGTCTTGAGCTTCCCGAGGGCGTGGCTGACCAACTGCGGGCCGAGGGCGGAGCCGCCGATGCCGATCACCAGGAGCTCGCGGAACTTGCCGGCGGGGCCGGCGATCTCGCCGCGATGGACCTTGGCGGTAAATTCCTTGATGGCGGTGAGCGTCGAAGTGATTTCATCGGCGATCTCCTTGGTCGGGGCGAGCTGTGGCGCGCGCAGCCAGTAATGGCCGACCATGCGGTTCTCATCGGGGTTGGCGATGGCGCCTTTTTCCAGCGCGGCCATGTCGGCGAACGCCTGGGCGAAGCGTGGCTCCATCGATTCCATGTAGCCGTCAGGAAACGGAATCCGGCTGATGTCGACGGCGAGGCCGAGCGACGGGTTCTGGTAGTAATGGGATTTGAAGCGGGACCAGGTCATGGCGAGATCAATTTTTAACCACGGATTGCGCGGATGGGCACGGATAAAGTTTCGGGGAATCCGTCCGCGAGGCCACAGCTGAGGGTTAACCTCGATCTGAGTAGAGCCGGAGGCATGCCGTCGGAATAAGGTGGACCGCGACCTCCGGGCGCGGTTGGCCTGCTTGCGGTTCCATCCGCCGCCCGGAGGTCGGCGGCCACCTTCCAGGCTCAGGCCCGCGTTTCGAAGAGAAGCAGGACCTGGACATCAATTGCATTATTCCGTTGAGCACAGCCGGTCCTGCAGCGGCGCTTTCAAGCTACCTTAAAGCCACCGACGTGCCGGGCGGCTTGGCGTTTTCGTCGAGCTCGAGCCGGAGGTAGTCGTAGACGACACCCGTGGTGAGGTCGCCGGCGGGGACGGTGAGGGTCATTTCGTTTTCGCCGGGCTTTAGCAGCGCGGCGTCGAACGCTTGGGTGTATTCCCGCCACATGCCCTTGTTGGTGTTGTAGCGGAGGGCGTTGGTGGCGACGGTGCGGATGGTGCCGACGGTCTTGCCGTTGACGCCCACCGTGAGACCGCCCCCGCCGTCGGCACCGGCCAGCGCGACACGCAGGGTCGCGAGGCCCTTGTCGGCCTGGTCGCGGTTGAACTTGATGGTCCAGGTGGTCGCACGACCATGGCCATAGATCTTCCACGGTCCGTTCTGATCGGTTTGCGGGTAGGTTGCTTGAGATTCGGCTTTCACCCAGCCGAAGCGCTGGTTGGCGGGATCCTTGGCGTCAGGGTTGATCCACGCGGTGGACTCGCCGTGCGGCACCTGCTGGAAGAACCAGTCCTTGTGGTAGTCGCTCTTGCCGATGGTGTAGGTGATATCGTTCGGGAAGAGGAGCGGGTAACGCAGGCCCCAGCCCCAGAGCCAGTAGTTGGCGCGGTCGCCCTTGAAGAATTTTCCGCCGGTGCGGTCCGGGTAGCCGATGTCCCAGACCTGTTGGCCGTAGCGGACGGGCTTCCACTCGAGCCGGCCGAGGTCGAGCGCCTTGCCGGCCTCGACGGTGATGTCGGTCTGCGCGAACTCGCCGAGCACGCCCTCGGCAAACGCGTGCAGCGTGTAGGTGCCCGGGCGGACGTTCGCGAGGGAGAACCGGCCGTCCTCGCTGCCCTCGGCCCAGAACTGGTAGTAATTCGCGTCGTGATCCCAGGTGACGAGCTTGCCGTTGCCCGAGCGCAGCGCGAAGGCGCTGCCTCCGCCGGCGAAATCCGGGTGGGTCAGGCCAACCCACAGATGCGGCAGCTTCGTCGAGGCCGCCTGCGGGTCGTTGAGTGCGAGCCGGCCCGTGACGGTGGCGCGTCCGTCTTTCTGGGGATAATCGACGCCTTGCACCCAGGCGTAGGGCCACTGGGTCTTCACGGTCTTGGCTTTTTCGAGGGCGTCGTTGAACAACGCGTTCGCGTTGGCCGTCCACGAAGCCGGGATGGTCGGGTTGCCCGCGGTGGCGGCCAGCGTGTCGAGCTCAGCCTGGGAGGGCGTCACGGCGGTCTGCAGCGCGTTGCAGTAAACAAAGATCGGGCCGATGACCTTGTTCCACACCTGCCCGGCGGGAATGTTGCAGGCAGCGCCACCGGCGTAGTGGCCGGACGTCCAGTAATCGAGCATCGTGGCGCCCATGTGGCAGACCAGGTCGATCCGGGTGGGGCCGCCGCCGAGGTACTCGTTGGAGGGATTGATGAACCAGATGCCGACATGATCCTTGATGCTGGACCAGCCGTAGGCGGGCAGCTTGTACATCTCGGCGCAGTAACTGTATTTGTGCTCGACCGAGTCCTTGTAGATGCCGGTGCTGAGGATGCGCTGCTCCTTGGCGTGAATGACGACGCCGGCGCGCGTGTCCGCGTTGGCGCACATCGGCATGTTCCGGTCGGCATCGACCGAGAGCCAGTCGAAGTTGGACGTGAGCTGGTTGATGAAACGGCTCTCACCCTCGCCCGCGGCGGGATAATTGGCGCCGTGCGAGTAAATGCCATAGGTGTAGAAGCCGCTGACGCCGCGCTCGAGGGTGTAGCGCAGTTCGATGTCCATGCGGCCGGTCACGCCCTTCACGGCGACCTCGGCGCGTGCGCCGCCGTTGGTCGCGGGATCGATGGTCATGGCCTGGGTGACGGTACCGGTCGCGAGTTGCTCCCAGCTCTCGGAATTGCGGGTGAGCGTCTCCTGGCCCTGGTAGATGAGCGAGGTCATCTTGCCGTTCTTCTTCTGCACCGTCGCCTTGACGATGCCATTGTCGAGGATCCAGGCGTCAGCGCTGTCGGTGACGGTCACTGGAGCATTGACGGCGATCTTGGCGACGGTCGGCGCCGTATCGGCGGCGCGAAGTGCGGGGAGGGTGAGAGTGACAGAAGCGAATGTAGCCACGAGGAGGTGGCGCAGTCGGAGAGACAGGGGAGTATTCATGGGGAAAAGGGATTGGAACCTACGGAGCATTACCCAAAGAAGAGACGGCGAAAGTCTGGAGTAGCGCGGTGCTTCAGCCCGCACTCCTAGGCAAAAGACGCGGGCTGAAGCATCGCGTTACCCCCAGGCGCTCGTCACCTCTTTAATTAATCTTCAACAAGGTGAGAATGGGTCGAATGTAGGGGCGGTGCTTGTCGCCGCCCGAGGGCGTCCGCAAGGAACGCCCCTACGAGGTGAAGGCTCAATTGGCCGAGGCGACGGGCTTGCCCGCGAACGTTTGGTTCTCGTCGAGTTCAAGCCGCAGGTAATCGTACACCACGCCGGAGGTGAGTTCCCCGGCAGGGACGGTGAGCTGGATTTCGTTTTCGCCGGCCTTCAGCTGCGAGGCGTCGAACGCCTGCCGGTATTCCCGCCAGACGCCGGTGTTGGTGTTGTAACGCAGGCCATTGGTGGAAATGAAGTGGATGGAGCCGACGCCCTGGCCGTTGACGCCCACCGCGAGTCCGCCGGGTGCGCCGGGATTGGCGAGTCCGGACGTGCCATCGGAGCCGGCCAGCGCCACGCGCAGGGTCGCCTGGCCCTTGGGCGCGTTGGCGAGGTTGAACTTGATCGTCCAGGTGGTCGCGCGGCCGTTGCCGTAGATCTTCCATGGACCGGCCTCGTTGGTATGCGGGTATTGCGCGACCGACTCGGTCTTGACCCAGCCGAAGCGCTGGTTGGCGGGATCCTTGGCCGCAGTATTCAGCCACGCCAGGGATTCGCTGTGCGGCGTCTGCTGGAAGAACCAGTCCTTCCGGTAATCGCTCTTGCCGATAGTGTAGGTGATGTCGTTCGGGAAGAGCAGCGGGTAGCGCAGGCACCAGCCCCAGAGCCAGTAGTTGGCGCCGTCGCCCTTGAAGAACTTGCCGCCGGTGCGGTCGGGGTAGCCGATGTCCCAAACCTGCTTCCCGTAGCGCACAGGTTTCCAATCGAGTTTGCCAAGGTCGAGGGCCTTGCCGGCCTCGACGGTGATGTCGGTCTGCGCGAACTCGCCGAGCACGCCATCGGCGAACGCGTGCAACGTATATTTGCCGGCGCGCACGTTCGTCAGGGTGAACTTGCCGTCGTCGGTGCCATCATTCCAGAACTGGTAGTAATTTCCATCGTGCGGCCAAGTGACGACCCCGTTGTTGCCCGCGCGCGGGCTGCCGCCGGGGTAATCCGGGTGGGCCAGGCCGACCGTGAGGTGAGGGAGCTTGGTCGAGGCTGCCTGCGGGTCCTTTAGCACGAGCTGGCCGGTGACATTGGCGCGCTCGTTCTTGTGCGGGTAGTCGACGCCGTTGACCCACTCGTAGGGCCAGCGGGACTTTTCGGTTTTTGCCTGCGACAGCGCATCGTTGAAGAGCGCGTTCGCATTGGCCGTCCAGGCGGGTGGCACGGTCGGGTTGCCAGCGGTGGCCTCGAGGGTGGCGAGATCGGCGGGCGACGCGGCCTTGGCCGTGGAGAGCGCGTTGCAGTAAACCAGCATCGGGCCGACGACCTTGTTCCATTCCTCGCCGGCGGGGATGTTGCAGCTCGCGCCGCCGGCGTAGTGGCCGGCGGACCAGTAATTCAGGATGATGGGGTCGGGGTTCTCGTTGGCGTCGTAGTGGGCGACCAGCTCGATCTTGGACGCGCCGCCGGCCAGGTATTCGGTGGTGGGATTGATGAACCAGACGCCGACGTGGTCCTTGGTGCTCGACCAGCCGTAGGCGGGAATTTTGTACTGGACCGCGTTGTAGCTGTATTTGTGTTCGACGGTGTTCTTGTAGTAGCCGGTGCTGAGGATGCGCTGCTCCTTGGCGTGGATGACAACGCCGGCGCCCCAGTCCTCCGGGGTGCATTCGAGCAGGTTCCGGTCGGCATCCACCGAGAGCCAGTTGAACGAGTGGTTCAGCTTCGTGATGTAGCGGCTCTCGCCCTCACCCATGCGGCCGTAGGAGGCGGGGTGCGTGTAGATTCCGTAGACGTAGATGCCGCTGGTGCCGCGGGTCAGCGTGTAGCGGAACTCCATGTCGAAGCTTTTGCCTCCGCTCACGCCCTTGACCGACACCTCGCCGCGCTCACCGCCGTTGGCCGCAGGGTCGATCGTGATGGTGTTGGTCAATTGGGGATAGTTCTGCGGGGTCTGCTCCCAATAGCCACCACCGCCGATGGTGTTGACGCCGTGATAGACCAGCGAACTCATGCGGCCGCTGCCCTTGTCGACCGTCGCCTTGACGATGCCGTTGTCGAGCGTCCACGAGCGGCCGTTGTCGGTGATGGTGACCGGTGCTTTGGAGGTGGTTTTGTCGATGACCGGGGCAGTGTCCGCGGCGCGGAGCGATGAAGCCGTGGCAATCATTGCAAAAGCGACGAGACGGCGGAGGCGGAAAGCGGGCATGGGGAGGGTTTTCAGCATGGCGGGGTGGAGTCGTTTTAGACCGGGAATCTACCGTGCAGCAAGACGCGTCATCCGGGATTTCGGACTGCGGGAAGTGGTTTCACACAGAGGCATGGGGGACACGGAGGATTCGCGATGATCGACCTCAGTGTCCTCCGTGCCTCTGTGTGAAATTCCGGGTTCCGAGGCCCGAGGGCGTCCGCAAGGAACGCCCCTACGAGGGGAAATGCTCAGTTGGCGAACGCGACGGGCTTGCTTTCGAACTTCTGGTTCTCGTCGAGTTCGAGCCGGAGGTAATCGTAGACCACGCCGGAGGTGAGCTCCCCGGCGGGGACCGTGAGCTGGATTTCGTTTTCACCCGCCTTCAGCAGCGTGGCGTCGAACTTCACGGGCAGTTCCTGCCAGACGCCCTTGTTGGTGTTGTAGCGGAGGGCGTTGGTGGACGCCGGCCGGATCGTGCCAACGCTCTGGCCGTTGACCGCCACGGCCAAGCCGCCGTTGGCATCGGCGCCGGCCAGCGCGATGCGGAGGGCTGCCTGGCCCTGCGCGGCCTTGTCCATGTTGAACTTGATCGTCCAGGTGGTCGCGCGGCCGCGTCCGTAAATCTTCCAGGGGCCCGTTGTGTTGGTTTGGGGATATTCCGTGAGCGACTCCGCCTTGACCCAGCCGAAGCGCTGGTTGGCGGGATCCTTCGCGTCGGGATTCAGCCAAGCCGTAGTCTCGCTGTGCGGGGTCTGCTGGAAGAACCAGTCCTTGTGGTAGTCGCTTTTGCCGATGGTGTAAGTGATGTCGTTCGGGAAGAGCAGGGGATAACGCAGGCCCCAGCCCCAGAGCCAGTAGTTCTCGCGATCGCCCTTGAAGAATTTTCCGCCGGTGCGGTCCGGGTAGCCGATCTCCCAGACCTGTTTCCCGTAACGGACGGGTTTCCACTCGAGCCGGCCGAGGTCGAGCGGTTTGCCGGCCACGACGGTGATGTTGGTCTGCGCGAATTCGCCCAGCACGCCGTCGGCAAACGCATGCAGCGTGTAGGTGCCGGGACGGACGTTGGTGAGGGTGAATTTGCCGTCCTCGCTGCCATCGTTCCAGAATTGGTAGTGCTTGGCGTCGTGCACCCAGTCGATCGTGCGGGGACCGCCGAAGCCGCCGCGGCCGCGGCCGCCCCGGGACGCGCCACCGGGTCCGCCGGGAGCTGCCGCCTTGGGAGAGGGAGCTTCGTCGGGTGCGGGAGCGGGTGCGACGTTGCCGCCGCCCGTGACGTAATCCGGATAGGCGAGGCCCACGGTGAGATGGGGCAGCTTGGTCGAGGCGGCCTGCGGGTCGTTGAGCACCAGCCGGCCGGTCACGCTTCCCCGCTCATTTTTGTGCGGATAGTCCACGCCATTGACCCAGTCGTAGGGCCATTTCGCGGTTTCCTTTTTCGCCTGCTGGAGCGCTTCCTGCCACAAGGCGGTCTGGTTGTCCTTCCAGGCCTTCGGGAGGGTCGGGTTGCCTGCCGTGGCGGCCAGCGTGTCGAGGTCGGCCGGGGTGGGCGTCCTAAAGGCGGACAGCGAGTTGACGTAGATGAAGATCGGACCGACGACCTTGTTCCAGCTTTCGCCCGCGGCGACGCTGGCGGTGGCGCCGCCGCCGTAGTGGGTGCCGCGCCAGTAATCGAGGATGATGGGGTCCGGGTTGCCGTTGTCGCCGAAGTGGCAGACCAGCTCCTGCTTCGTCGCGCCGCCGCTGAGGTACTCGATGGTCGGATTGATGAACCAGATGCCGACATGGTCCTTGGTGCTCGACCAGCCGTAGGCGGGGATTTTGTACTGCACGGCGTTGTAGCTGTACTTGTGCTCGACGGAGTTTTTGTAGACGCCCTTGCTCATGATCCGCTGTTCCTTGGCATGGACGACGACACCGGTGCCCCAGTCGGTTGGCGCGGCCTCGAGCATGTTGCGGTCCGCGTCCACCGAGATCCAGTCGAAGGTCTGGTTGAGAAACGCGACGTAGCGGCTCTCCGGCACGTTGAGCGGCCCGTAGGAATCGGGATGCGAAAAGATTGCGTAGGTATAGACGCCGCTCTCGCCGCGGCCCAACGCGTAGCGGATTTCCAGGTCCAGGTTCATGGTGCCACCGGCCGCGCCGCCGGGGGAGCCGGGCGTCAGGCCCGCCTTGCCGCCGGTGACGCCCTTGATGGAAACCTCGGCGCGCGCGCCGCCGTTTTTCGCCGGGTCGATGGTGAGGGATTGGGTCAGGCCGCCGACCTTCGCTGCCGCAGAGGGGTCCTGCTCCCAGACCCCGGAGTGGCCCTGGTCGTGGCCCATCGTGTCGATGCCCTGGTAGACCAGCCCCTGCAGCTCACCGGTGCGCTTGTTGACGCGGGCCGTGACGATCCCGTTGGCGAGGGTGAAGACATTATCATCCTCGGTGACCGTGACGGCCGCGGAGGAGGCCGGCTTGGCAACGACCGGGGCGGAGTCGGCGGCGCGGAGCAGCGGAGCCGTGGCCATCGCGGCAAACGCAATGAGTGGGAGCAGGCGGTGCGACCGGGAGGCGAGCAGGGGGATGTTTTTCGGCATGGCGGGGCGGAATTCTTGAGGCAGGGCGTTTACTCCCCAGCAAGACGCGTGAACCGGGATTTTGGACCGCGCGTCGTGGTACGGTTTGGGATCGATCATTCCAAGCGGGTTTCGCGCAGAGGCGCTGAGCCGCGGAGTAAGGCAACGTGTCGGGATCGGAACCCGGAATTTCACGCGGAGGACACAGTCTATGGGGCAGATGTCAGAGCGAGGCGAAATCCCGTGGCGCGGTCGCGCACCGCAGGCGGAAGCGGATTGCGCATGCCGGAACCACATTCAAAGGCGTAGCTGCTTCGAGTTCCCCCGCGCGCGATTCGTTGGGTTCCGGAAGCTGGGCCAATGGGGTCGGTTACCATTCCGCCGGGGTAGGTTGCATATCGTAACCGACAAAAGAATTCTGGATTGCAGTTGCGACTGCGGGCAATTTTTCAATCCCGGGATCGTTGGGCGTTTTGAGATGGAGATCACTGAGATGAACGACAGCGAGTTTCATAGGGGAAATGAGAGCGGACAGCCCGTTAGCTTTGCGGCCTTGTCGAAAATGCCAAGCCCTCCGTCGCGCACGCTCCCCGACTGGAGGAGACGCTCGCGAGTTCGCCCCAACGATAATTCTCCGCTTTAGGTCGAGATCCGCCCTAGAGATTCTTATCCGTCACCGCGCCCTCGGATGCACTCGTCACGTGGCTCGCGTATTTGGCGAGGACGCCGCGGGTTTCCACGGGCTTCTTCTGCTTCCACTTCTTGCGGCGGGCGGCGAGTTCCTTGGCGGGGACGTCCGTGCGGAGTTCGTTCTTCACGGCGTCGATCGTGATGGTGTCGCCGTTCTTCAGGAGCGCGATCGGGCCGCCGACGAAGGCCTCGGGGGTGACGTGGCCGACGACGAAGCCGTGCGTGCCGCCGGAGAAACGGCCGTCGGTGATCAGCGCGACCGAGGCGCCGAGGCCGCGGCCCATGATGGCGCTGGTCGGCGCGAGCATCTCGGGCATGCCGGGGCCGCCCTTGGGGCCGGAGTTGCGAATGACTACGACGTGGCCGGCCTTCACCTTGCCGGCGAGGATGGCGTCGAGCGCCTTGAACTCGTCCTCGAAGACGATCGCCGTGCCGGTGAAGGTGAGGCCTTCCTTGCCGGAGATCTTCGCGACCGCGCCGGTCGGGGCGAGGTTGCCGTAGAGAATGCGGAGGTGGCTGTCCTTCTTGATCGGATTGTTGAACGGGCGGACGACGTCCTGGTCGGTCGGGTAGGGCTTAACGTCGCGGAGATTCTCGGCGACGGTCTTGCCGGTGACGGTGATGCAGTCGCCATGGAGCAGACCCTGGTCGAGCAACACCTTCATGAGCGGCGGCAGGCCGCCGATGCGCGTGAGGTGGACCATGCCGTATTTGCCGGAAGGCTTGAGGTCGGCAAGGACGGGCACGCGTTTGCCGACGCGGGTGAAGTCGTCGATCGAGAGCTTCACATTGGCGGAGTGGGCCATCGCGAGGAGGTGAAGGACGCAGTTGGTCGAGCCGCCGAGGGCGATGGCGACAGTGATGGCGTTCTCGAACGCCTTTTTCGTCATGATGTCGCGCGGCTTGATGCCGGCCTTGAGCAGGGCGACGGCGGCGGCGCCGGCGTTGCGGCAGTCGGCCTTCTTCTCCTCGCCAATGGCGATCTGGGCGGAGGAATTCGGGAGCGACATGCCGAGGGCCTCGATGGCGGAGGCCATGGTGTTGGCGGTGTACATGCCGCCGCAGGAGCCGGGGCCAGGGACGCCGGCCTTTTCGATCTGGGTGAGTCCGGAGTCGTCGATCTTGCCGGCGGCGTGCTGGCCGATGGCTTCGTAGACGGAGACGATGTCGCATTCCTTGTGGGAGCCGGGGTGGATGCCGGGGAGAATGGTGCCGCCGTAGACGAAGACGCCGGGGCGATTGAGACGGGCGAGGGCCATGAGGCAGCCGGGCATGTTCTTGTCGCAGGCGCCGACGGTGACGACGGCGTCGAAGCCCTCGCAGGCGGAGACGGTCTCGATGGAGTCGGCGATGACCTCGCGGGAGACGAGCGAGTAACGCATGCCGAGCGTGCCCATGCTGATGCCGTCGGAAATGGTGATGGTGCCGAAGACGATGGCCTTGCCGCCGGCGGCGTTGGCGCCCGCCTCGGCTTCAAGGGCGAGCTTGTCGAGGTGCATGTTGCACGGCGTGACCATGGACCAGAGGGAGGCGATGCCGACGATGGGCTTCTTGAAATCGGCGTCGGAGAAGCCGACGGGCCGCAGCATGGAGCGCGCACCGGCGCGGGCGGGGCCATCGGTGAGGATGGAAGAGTGGGGGCGAAGGGGATCGGGTTTGGTGCTCATGAGGAAAGAAAGGCGCAGCAGACCAAAGGGGCCGGTGGCGGGCAAGCGTGCTTTCGGGGCGGGCGGTACAGTGGGCGATGAGAAAGCCCGAACAGGTTTCGCGCAGAGGCGCAGGGGCGCAGAGCGAGGACGTAAATGCCTTGGGATTCGGGGGCCTTGATGGATCGTCCAATCCAGAAATCGCCAGGCCTATTTCTCTTCAGCTGGCTCGCTCTGCGCCACCGCACCTCTGCGCGAAATCATCCCCGAATCTTACCGTCTGGCCGGAGGCGTTTTAGTGTTTGCTTCGGCTTGGACGCAACGCATTCACTGACCCCGCTTTTACCGCATGGCTTTCAACCTAAAACGAGTGCTCCGGGCGCTGCTCTTCTCCTCCAACCAGCCGCTGGCGATCAAGGATATCCAGGCCGCTTTCACGCGTTTTCATGATGCAGACCAGCTGCCGCTCGCGGCTGCGCCGGGTGGCGAGGGGGCGGCTGCGCCGAGTGGCGAGGGCGAGGGTCGGGGGGCGAGTGAAGTTTCGGAGGCTGCATCGGCCACGGGGTCGCCCGTGGAAGAGGCGGCGGAGTTGGTGGCGGAGCCGCCGGCGGATCCGGAGCTTTACAGCGAGGTGCCTTCACTGGTCACGGCCACGCAGATTCGCGAGGTGATGGATGAGATCGCGGTCGAGCTGCGTCAGGCGGACCAAGGCCTGCTGCTGATCGACGGCGCGAGCGGCTACCGGCTCGTCACGGATCCCCGTTTCGCGCGCTGGGTGCGCATCCTGCGGTCGGAGCCGCCGCCCTTGAAGCTTTCGCCCTCGTCGCTGGAGACCCTGGCGGTGGTGGCCTACCGGCAGCCGGTCACCCGGGGCGAGATCGAGGCGATCCGCGGGGTGTCGGCCGAGGCGGGCATCAACAAGCTGATCGAGCGCGAGCTGATCTACATCACCGGCCGGGCCGACCTGCCGGGGCGGCCGCTGCAATATGCGACGACCGACCACTTCCTTGAGTTCATTGGCATCAAGTCGGTGGACGAGCTGCCGGCCTCGGACGTGCTGTCCACGCGCCAGCTCGACGACTGGCTGCAGAATGCGATGAACCCGACCAAGCTGGGCGACGCCGAGATGGGCCTGCCCGGCGACGAGCAAATGTCGCTCGAGGCCGCCCCAGCGGAAACAGCCGCGCCCGCCGACGGCACGCCGACCACCTGATCCCATGGACCTCGGGCCGATACGCGAAAAGATCGACGGGCTGGACCGCCGGATCGTGGAGCTGCTGAACGAGCGACTCGCCCTCGCGGCGGAGATCGGCAAGCTCAAGCGCAGCGCGGGCGGGCAGATCTACGTGGCCGAGCGGGAGGACGCAGTCCTGCGCAAGGTGACGGAGCTCAACCAGGGACCGATCAAGCAGGAGGCGCTGCACGCCATCTACCGCGAGATCATGTCGGCCGCCATCGCGCTGGAGAAGCCGCTGTCGATCGCCTATCTGGGGCCCGAGGCGAGCAACACGCACGCGGCCGCGATGAAGAAATTCGGGGCGAGCGTGCACTACGAGGCGCTGACGACGGTGAGCGACATCTTCACGGCAGTGGAAAAAGGCGAGGTCGACTACGCCGTGATCCCGATCGAAAACTCTACGGAGGGCTCGGTGCGCGAGGCGCTCGACAGCTTTGTCGAGAGTGACCTCAAGATTGTGGCGCAGATTCACCTGGAGATCGCGCATGCGCTGATCTCGGCCACGCCGCTGGACAAGATCACGAAGGTTTATTCCAAGGACCAGGCGCTGGCGCAGTGCCGCAACTGGCTGCAGCGTCACCTGCCGCACGCGCAACTGATCGATGCACCCAGCACCTCGCGGGCGGTGCAGATCGCCAAGGCGGAGCCGGGGGCGGCGGCGATTGCGGGCGAACTCGCGGCCCAATTCTACGGGGTGCCGGTCGTCGAGAAAAACATCCAGGACAAGGCGGACAACACCACGCGGTTTTTCGTGATCGGCCGGAAACCCTCCGGCCCGGCCGGCAACGGGCGCGACATGACCAGTTTCCTGATCTCGCTCGGCGACGAGGCCGCGGCCCATTCCGGCTCGCTGCTGAAGATGCTGATGCCGCTCGCCGAGCGCGGCATCAACCTCTCCAAGATCGAGTCGCGCCCGAGCAAGAAGCGCCCGTGGGACTATTACTTCTTCATCGACGTCACCGGCCACTACGAGGATGCGACAATGAAGGCGGCCCTGGTGGAGCTGAAGCAATTCTGCCCGATGGTGAAGTGGCTCGGGAGTTATCCGGCGGCGAGCTGACACACCCCGGCGCGTAGCGCCACCCCTCTTAATAGAGGGGAACAGATTGGATCCCCTCTAAGAAGAGGGGTGCCCGACAGGGCGGGGTGTGTTGGTTGACGTACCGGCCGATTTACCCGGGCCTGTTTCTGAAGCGGCGGAGCGCCAGCGACCAACCCGGGATCCCGGTTGCGGACACAAAAAAGGGCCGGTCGGAGACCGGCCCTGCGTGAGTGCTTGCGAAGTCAGTTCTTCCCGACCTTGGCCGGCTTCCGTGACTTGTTCTCGATGAACTCGCGGATGACCTCCATGCGCTGGCGCACGCGGTCGCCCTCGTCGATTTCGTCGCGGGTCAGCTGGGCCTCATTCTTGGCAAGGGCCTTCCTCATCTTCGACAGGGCGAGGTACTCGAGCTGGCGGATGCGCTCACGGGTGACGTGGAAACGCTTGCCGACCTCCTCGAGCGTGAGTTCCTCGCGGCCCTCGAGGCCGAAGCGGAGCTTGATGATCTCGGCCTCGCGCTTGTCGAGGGAGTTGACCATCGAGCCGAGGTCGTCGTTGAGATTGCGCTCGCTGAGGCTCTCGTAGGGGCTGACAGCATTTTCGTCGCCGACGATCTCGCCGAAGGTGGACGAGTCGCCGTCCTCGCCGATGGGCGCATCGAGCGACGTCGGGCGCACGCTCACGGACTTGAGGTGGGCGATCTTGCTGGTGGGCACCTGCAACTCGATGGCCAACTCCTCGTCCGTGGGCTCACGGCCGAGTTGCTCGGTGAGGGCCATGGCGGTCCGCCGCATCTTGGAGATCTTGTCCACGAGGTGGACGGGCAGGCGGATGGTCTTGGACTGGTTGGCGAGGGCGCGCTTGATCGACTGCTTGATCCACCAGGCGGCATAGGTGGAGAGCTTGCCGCCCTTGCGCGGATCGAAGCGCTCCACGGCCTTGATCAGGCCGATATTGCCCTCGCTGATGAGGTCGAGCAGCGGCAGGCCGAAGTCCTTGTAATCCATCGCGATCTTCACGACCAGCCGCAGGTTGGCGGAGATCATGTGATCGCGGGCGGCCTTGTCGCCGCGGCGGATGCGGCGGGCGAGGACGACCTCCTCCTCGATGGTCAGGAGGGCGGTCTTGCCGATCTCCTGGAGATAAAGCTGCAGATTACTGCGCTCGCCGTGTGCGATGGGCTCGGCCGGAGCCCGGTCGGGCTTCTCGAGAAAGGAAGGTGGCGCGTCCATGGGCGCGGGAGCCAGCTCGGTCGTGGCCGCGCTGGAAGTTGCTTCGGTGTCGTCGGCCTCGGCAAACACCCGGTTGCTCTTGATTTTGGCGTGCATAGCAGTGGTTTCAGTTATGGGAACGTTGGTAGCCGTGTTTTATTCCGAACGGTGGGAGCCTAAAACGTTCCATGAATACTACGAACGAGTCCCAGAGGAGGTTGCGAAAATTCACCTCAGGGGGACGTGCAATAATGGCACAAAAGAGCGAGAGGGGCCCGCCACCGTGACGCAAAGAGACGATAATGATGGCTCCGTCTGCCCATTCATACCGCACAGGGAGTGCGCGCGGCGCTTTTCCCGACGCCGGAGCAAAAAGTGGAATGGGCCGGCCGCAACGCATCGCGGCGAAGCCGCTCCCATCCAGCGGGTTGGGATCAACCCGCTACACCTGCTGCGTATCTTTTCAGCTCAGAACTGCTCGGCCATGGAGACGGCCTTGAGCAGGGCGGACGCCTTGCTGATGGTCTCCTGATACTCGGAGGCGGGGTCGGAGTCGGCCACGATGCCGGCTCCGGCCTGAATATGGATCTGGCCGTCCTTCAAGAGCGACGTGCGCAGCATGATGCAGGAGTCGAGATTGCCGTCGTAGCCGAAATAACCGAGGGCACCGGCGTAGAAGCCACGCTGTGACGGCTCCTGGCCGGCGATGATCTGCATGGCGCGGATCTTGGGAGCGCCGCTGACGGTGCCGGCGGGGAAGGTGGCGCGCATGAGGTCATAGGCGGACTTGTCCGGGGCGATGGTGCCCTCGACCTGCGACACAATGTGCATGACGTGGGAGTAGCGCTCCACGACCATGTACTCGGGCACCTTGATCGAGCCGAACTGGCAGACGCGGCCGATGTCGTTGCGGGCGAGGTCGACCAGCATGAGATGCTCGGCGCGCTCCTTGGCATCGGCCAGGAGCTCCTTTTCCAGGGCGGCATCCTCCGTCGCGGTCGCGCCGCGCTTGCGGGTGCCGGCGATCGGGCGGATTTCCACGCGGCCGTCGGTGAGGCGGACGTGGACCTCGGGTGACGCGCCGACGATGGCGTAGTCACCGGTCTCGAGGATGAACATGTAAGGCGACGGGTTGACCGTGCGCAGCGCCCGGTAGAGATCGAGGGGCGAGCGGGCAAACGGCCGGGAAAACCGCTGTGAAGGCACCACCTGGATGATGTCGCCCGCCTTGATGTATTCCTTGCAGGCCTCGACGGTCTGCTCGAACTGGGGCTGGGTGAAATTACCGGCCGGCACGGCGAGCTTGCCGGGCTCGACCAGCGGGGCCGGCGCGAGCTCGCGTGGCTGACGGAGCATCGCATAGAGCGCCTGCAATTCGACGACGGCGGCGTCATAGGCTTCGCCTGCAGCCTGCCCCGAGTTCGTCGAAGCGGCCGGTCCCACGTGGGCGTTAACGGAAAGCCGGAGGGTCTGCTTCGCGCGGTCGAAGATCAGCAGCGAGTCCGACAGCATGAAATAGAGCAGGGGCAGGCCGAGCACATCCTTCGGGGCCGCCGGCACCGTCGGCTCGATCCGGGTCACGTATTCATATCCGATGAAACCGACCGCGCCACCGGTGAAACGGGGCATGCCGGGCAGTTCGACGGGCTTGAAGCCCCGCATCTCGTCCTCGATGAGCGTCAGCGGGTCCGGGGGGGTGGGGATGGTCCGCGTGGGCTGGCCGGGGACGCGGATCTCGGTCGTCTGCGGCCCGCAGGCGAAAATCTTGCGGGGCCGGCAGCCGATGAAGCTGTAGCGGGAGAGGTTTTCGCCGCCCTCGACCGACTCGAGCAGGTAGGACGGACCCGAGGCCTTGAGCTTGGCGTAGGCCGAGACGGGGGTCTCGAAGTCCGCCATCAGGTCGGTGTAGACGGGTATGACGTTGCCTTGCGCGGCGAGGCGCAGGAACGCCTCGCGGGTCGGGTGGATGTTCATCGGCTCGAAGAGTGCTTACTCAACGGT
>CAIKHO010000069.1 GCA_903827245.1 uncultured Opitutia bacterium | reverse complement strand
GCGGGCAGGCTCAACCCGGCACTCTTCCTTCCCAAGCAATCCTTCCCCTCCTTCCACTCAGCCCTCCGACGCGGTGAGTCCGGAGGCGAACCGCGCCCCAGGCGCCTTCCCTCTGAGACCCACGAAAATCCGCGAATAACCCTTTTTTTGGGCCGACGAAATGGAGTTGCGCTCGGATCGGCCTCGGTTCGTCTCCTGTGCAACGGATTGGGATCGGAATTTTCACAGGAGACAATACGAGGAAAACCGAGGTGATGGAGAGGACAAATGGGTTGGGCGAGCCTCGCTTTAACCTTGTTCGTGAACACCGTTGATAGCGTCTAGTCGGACATTTTTCGAGGTTTCGAATAGGCTTATTGGGATGGGCCTGCAGCCAATGTTCGACGAAGGCATCAACCTTCTTTTGAGTGTCGAAGTAGACCGAAGGCATTCGACCAAAACTAGAGTCGCGAAACTCGATTTCAAAATACACGGGTGGCTGGCCATCGGATTCTTGGCAGATAAGAGCTTGGATGTCGCGCAGGAGCACTTTTCCTTCGATATGCTCACTTCGCTCATCGCGCTTGAACCAGCGAAGTGCCGTCGCATCGACTCGAAGCTCCCATTCTTTCTTCTTCAGGAAATTTGCCGCTTCCTTTGTGAAAAATACGATGCCCAAAATGACTACGATACTAAATAAGGCCGTACCGAACAATGGAGTGTCGAGATGAAATACGATGGCCGAAGCAAAAGCCGACACACTGATCGCAAGTAGCAGTGCGCTGCACACGAGGGGAATGCGCCAGTGCGACTTCGACTTTTCGTAGTAACGCTGAAGTCGGCAGCCATTTTTTCTTTTGCCTAAAGTTTGAGATCGGCCACGAGGCCAAAGGGGCGGATTAGCTATAGAGGAAAACCGAGGGCGCGGAGGGCAAAGGGGTCGGGCCGCTGATTGTTGATAATTTCGGCGGGACGGCACGATGGTTCGGATTTTCAACAATCATCGGCCCGACCCCTTCGACTCGGACCTGGGCTCTCGACTGTCTCCATCTCCGGCGAGCCAGACGGCCAGGGCCATTAATCCGCCGCCGACGAACAACCGGGGCAGGTTGGCGCTCTCGCCGAAAACCAGGAGGGAGCACGCCACCATCAGGGGAATTTTCGCGTTGTTCATCACGGCCAGGGTGCCGGAGGGCACACGGATGGCGCCAAGGTTCCAGAGAAAGAAACCGAGGCCGGAGGCCAGCACGCCGAGATACAACAGGGTCAGGGTCTGCGTCGGATTGAGCCCGAAGGTGGCGAAGTCGGTGTGTGCGAGCGCGATTGGGAGTGTGACGGCGAAGGCGCCGGCATAGAGGAGGGCAAAGACATGCAGGTCGACCAAGCCCGGATTCTGCCTCCGGAGTCGGCGGTAGAAGACCTGGCCGATGGCAAAGGCCGCGTTGGATAACTGGACCAAGGCGAGGCCGATCAGCGTGCTTTCGATCGCGATGCCCTTAAGGCTCACGACCGCCGCGCCGGCCACCGCCACGAGGGCCGCGAGCAGCGCCCGGAGGCGCAAGGTGCCATCGAGCGCGTCGGCCAGCAGGGTGACAAAGATCGGCGTGGTGAGGGTGAAGAGGGCGACCTCATAGGACTGCAGGTGGCGGAAACTCTCATTGTAGGCGAGGTACATCAGCCCGAACTGGACGGCGCCGATACCGGCAAGCGCGAGGCCGGTACGCAGCGCCAGTCCGCGAAAGCGCAGGAACGGGACAAACACGGCGAAGGCCAGCCCGACCCGTGCGGCAGAGAGGAACCCGCTGTCGATTCCGACCAGCCGGCCCTTGATCAGGCCGGGGGAAAAGGACCAGAGAAGGGAAACGAGGAGCAGCAGAGGCATAGGAGCAGGTTTGACGGGAAGGATACGGTTGGAAACCACGAATGAATACGGAGGGGAAAATAGTGCATCGCTTTTTCCGCGGGTCCGGATGGAAAAAATTCGGCCGCTGCTTACAGGCAAATTAAATTGGACTGGGCCGGGCCCATCGCTTTCACTCCCGTGCGTTCATGAAGCAGCCGGGGAATTACATCATCGTCTTCCTTTCCGTTGCGCTGCTGGCCGTGGGCGGGCTGGTTTGGCGGAAGAGTCAGGAGGCGGCCGCATGGAAGCTTCGGGCTATCGCCGGGGAAACCGAGTTGACCCGGCAGGCGGGTGAACGGACCGATTTGGAAAAACGCGTCCAGCAGGCGGAGGCGAAAGCCGGCATGCTGCAGAACGAACTGGCGGACGCCCGCTCGAAACCGGCCCCGACCACCGCCAAGAAGCCGGCGAAGGGACAGGCCACGGCCCAGGTCACGGCGGACCAAGTCAAACAATGGCTCGCCGAGGCCAATGACCCCGCGGTCATGCAGCGCATGAACGTCCAGGCCCGCCTGCTCATGCAACAGCGTTACGCCGGACTTTTCGCCAAACTCGGCCTCACGGCCGACCAGACGGAGACCCTGACGAAGCTGCTGGCCGACAAACAGCTGGTGATTTCCGACGTGGCGGTGGCCGCCCTGCAAAACGGCGTCGATGTCCGGGCGGATCCCGCCGCTTTTCAAACCTTGTTGGTGACGGCGAAAGCGGGGATCGAGGACCAGATGCGATCCCTCCTCGGCGAGGGCGGTTACGCGCAGTACCTGGCCTTCACGCAGGACATCGTGACCTCCAACTCGATGGTCCGGGTACAACGCGTGCTGGCCAACACTCCGGATTTACTGACCGATGATCAGTCCACCCAGCTGAAGAGCCTGCTGTCACGAACCGACGGGAACGGGCGGATCTCGCCCCGGGTGATTTCCGACGCCAAGGCCTTCCTTTCGCCGGCGCAGATTCAGGCCCTCCAGCAGGCGAACGACATCCAGCAGGCCGCCAACCAGAACCGCACCGATGCGGCGCTGCCTCCGGTCGATTCAGGGAACTGAACAGTTCACGCGTCGTCGGGCGAAACCTGACCTGGCTTCATTCGCGATGGGTCCGATACCTCGGAGCTTGCTCCGGCTTGCTTGGAAGGTAGGAGCCTGCTTGCACGCGATGAGCGAGGTGGACGGCGCCAAACTCGCCTGCAAGCAGGCTCCTACCTCAAGCCACCAAACGGTTTCCCTCCTTTCCCTGCCAAAACGGAATTCAACGGCATGACTCCGACCAAGGCATCGGAAAACAAGAACCGGTTTCACGCAGAGGCGCAGAAAGCGCAGGGTGAAAATCAGAGGATTCAGGATGGTGTTCTCTGCGTCCACGGCGCCTCGGCGTGAAACCCTCCGGGGCCGGCCTCACACGCGGAAGATCGCCCCGAGCTTCTTGCCCAGCATCAGGCTCATTCCGACGATGGTGACGCCGAGGAAGACCATGGCCCAGACGCCGAGGGCGCTGGCGATGAACTTGCCGTCGCCGAGCAGCTGGAAGAGCTCCATGATCGCCTTGGTGATCGGATAGTACGCCTGCTTCTGCGCGAGGATGAGCGAGTCGCTGACCTCGAGCATGGCGAAGGCGAACGCGAGGAGTCCCCCCGCGATGAGGTTCGCGGCGATGAGCGGGAGCGTGATCTTGATCACGGACTTGAGCGGCGGGCAGCCGAGGTTCTGCGCGGCCTCCTCGAGCGTCTCGCTGGTCTGCTGGAATCCGGCCGAGGCCGAGCGCACGACATAGGGCAGGCGGCGCACGGAGTAGGCGATGATGAGCAGGACGGTCGGGTTCTGGATCGGGTTGATGAACGCGAAGAATTTCCCCTCCTGCGACATCGCGAGGTAGCCGAATGCCAGCACGATGCCGGGCACGGCGAGCGGGAGCATGGCGAGGAAGTCCAGCACCTGGCGCCCGGCGATCTTTGTGCGGACGACGACGTAGGCGATGGCGATGCCGAGGAAGATGTCCACGACGGTCGAGATGCTGGCGAACTTCAGGCTGTTCGCGATTGCCGGGACGGTGAGGTCGTTGCCGAGGGCGTAGCGGAAATTGTCGAGCGTGTAGGTGTGCGGCACGACGGTGGCGTACCAGTCCCGGGAAAACGCCACGAGGATGACGCCGAGGTGGGGCAGCACGGCGACAAACGTCACGCCGGCGAACATCGCGGTGCAAAGCCACGCCTGCGCGGCGGGCAGCGGCTTGGCGCCGCCGGAGCTGGTGGCCTTGGCCATCATCGCGTGGCTGGCGCGGCCGAAGAGACCCTTGCCGAGCCCGTAGAGCGCGACGGAGCTGACCAGCATCACGGCCACGAGCGCGTAGGGGAACGGGTTGCCGCCGATGTCCTTCAGCCCGTAGTAAATCTGCACGCTCGTGACCTGCGCGTAGTCGAAGATGAGCGGGGTGCCGAGCTCGGTGAAAGACCAGATGAAGACGATGGTGCCGCCCGCGAACAGGCCCGGATTGATGAGCGGCAGGGTGATGCGCCAGAAACGGTGGAATCCGGTGCAACCGAGATTCTGCGCAGCCTCCTCCATGGCGGGATCGATGTTGGCCAGCGCGGCCACCGCGTTGAGATAGATGATGGGGTAGAGCGAGAGCGCCTCGACCAGCGCGACACCCCAGAACTGGTTCGCCGCGAACCAGTCGAACGTCCAGCCGTGCGGTCGCATCCCGAGATGGACGATGAGGGCGTTGAGCGCGCCGTACTGCCCGAAGATCTGCTTGATGCCGATGGCGCCCACGAACGGCGGCAGAATCATCGGTATCAGGACGATCGAACCGAGGAGCCCCTTGCCGGGATAGAGAAACCGGTCGCTGATGAACGCGAGCGGCAGCGCGATGAGCAGCGCGAGCGAGGTGGTGGCGCAGGCGAGCAGGAAGGAATTGCGCAGACCGGTGAGATACGTGGGATCGGCCAGCAGCGCGGTGAGGTACGCGAACGTGAGGTGGCCGTCGGCGTCGATGAAGCCGCCCTTCAGGATCTGGCAGATCGGCCAGAGAAAAAACGCGGTGAAAAACGCGGCGGTGAGGCCAAAGACAATTCGCGCGAACGACTGCGACATCGGCCGGCAGGATGTTGGCGGGCGCGACGCGGCGGCAAGGCGGAAAATGAGAATCAATCCGGTTTCTCGCAGAGGCGCCGGGACGCGAAGCAAAAGACGGGACGATTGGATGGCCGTGTGATGATTCAATCCGCGAGATCCTTGGAAGAATCTTTCTCTTTCCTCGTTATCGTTCTCTTTCGTCCGGATGCCGATTTGGCAGCCACCCGAGAAAGAGAAAGATAACGAGGAAAGAGAAAGATTTAGGAGGGAGCCGTTCTCGTCACTTACACCGCGTTCCCACGCTGCTGGGCGGCGTTTTCGGGGGCTTACGCGGCGGCGAGGCCGGCCATGAGGCGCATCAGTGCGGCCTCGCTGAAATCGGCCCGGGGAACTTCGCCGGCCAGCCGTCCGTCGCGCATCACGAGGATCCGGCCGCAGAGGCCGATCAGTTCGGGCAGCTCGGAGGAAATGACCAGCAGGGCCTTGCCCTCGCACGCTAGCTCGTCGAGGAGCTGGTAGATCTCGGCCTTGGCGCCGACGTCGATGCCGCGGGTGGGCTCGTCGACGATCAGGATGTCGCAATCGCGCGCGAGCCACTTGGCGAGGGCGAGCTTCTGCTGGTTGCCGCCGCTCAGGCTGGCGATGATGGTCTCGAGGGACGGGGTCTTGACGCGCAAACGGCCGGCATAGCGCTGCACGAGGTCGCGCTCGGCGGCGCGGCGCACCCAGCCGGCCCGCGAGAGCAGGGGCAGGGCGGCCAGCGAGGTGTTTTCGCGGCAGTTGAGGGGCAGGACCAGGCCCTGGCGCTTGCGGTCCTCGGGCACGAGGCCAAGCCCGGCCGCGAGGGCCGCATGGATGGAGCCGGGAAGGAGTTCGCGTCCCTTGGCCATGACCCGGCCGGTGGCCTGCGGATCGAGCCCGAAAACCGCCTGCGCGACCTCGCTGCGACCGGCGCCGACCAGGCCGGCCAGGCCGACAATTTCGCCGGCATGCACGCGGAAGCTGATGTCGGAGAATCGTCCGGGCGAGGCGAGTTGCTCCACCCGGAGCAGTTCGGTGTCCGGGGAACGGGCGAGATGCCGGGGGTTCTGCACCAGTAGGTCCCGCCCGATCATTTGCTGGACCACGCGCTGCGGACTGGTGCCCGCGACCGATTCGGTGGCGACATGGCAGCCGTCACGCAGGACCGTGACGGCATCGCAGAGCGCGAAAATTTCCTCCATGCGATGCGAGACATAGATGAGCGTGATGCCGCGGCCCTTGAGCTCGCGCACGAGGCGGAAGAGCTCGCGCGTTTCGCCGCCGGACAGGGAACTCGTGGGCTCATCCATGACGATCACCCGGGCGCCGGTGCCGACCGCCGCGGCGATCTGCACGAGCTGTTCCTGCCCGGTGGAGAGGGTGCCCACGAGGGTGGCCGGGTCGATGGTGGAGCCGATCGCGGCGAGCATCGCGCAGGCCCGGTCATGGAGCCCTGCGCGATCCACCCAGCCGAACGCCCCGCGCGGCAGATCTCCGAGGCAGAGGTTTTCCGCCACGGAAAGGTTGGGGCAGAAAGCGAGTTCCTGGTGCACCATGGCGATGCCGAGTTGCCGCGCGACGAGCGGATTGGCCGGATGCACCGTGCGTCCGTCGAGACGGATTTCGCCGCGGTCGGCCGTATGCACGCCCGCGAGAATCTTGCCGAGCGTGCTCTTGCCGGCGCCGTTCTCCCCGATCAACGCGTGGCAGGTGCCGCGCTCGATCCCAAAGCTCACGTCATTCAGCGCGAGCGCGCCGGGAAAGCGCTTGGTGAGGTGATGGAATTCGAGGAAAGGCATTCGTTTCACGCAGAGTCGCAAAGGCGCAGAGCAGGAAAAGGACAGGTTTAAACTTTGAAAATATGCTGTCTCTGCGGCCCTGCGCCTCTGCGTGAAAAATCACTTCGGCAACCACTTCGCCCAGTTTTTACCGAAGGCGTCGACGTTGTCCTTGGTGACCGGGATCAGCGCGCTGATCTCCTTCACGGCGGGCGGGTCCTTCTTGAAGACGATCTTTTCGACGAGCAGCTCGACCGTGCGGTGGCCCCACTCGTAGCACTGCTGGGCGAGGAGCACCGGCACGTGGCCGCTGCGGATGTAGGCGAGTTGGGCGGGCAGGGCGTCGACCGCGACGCACTTGACGGTGCCGGGCTGCCACTTGAGGGCGTTCTCGGTGAAGAGCGGCCATCCGCCGATCATCGCCCAGCCGGCTATGTCGGGATTGGCCTGCATCACCTGCTCGACCTTGGCCGCGGCGTCCTGCGGGGTTTCCTTGTGGTAGTAGGTGTCGCGGATCGTGATGCCGGGATATTTCTTCGCGGCGTTCTTCACGCCTTGCACGCGCTTCTGCAGGTTGGGGGCATTCTGGTTGCCGGCGAGGATCGCCACAACGCCTTTGCCACCCATAATCCGGGCGAGTTCGTCCATTGTCTGCTCGCCACACTTGAGGTCGTCGACGCCGTAGGTAACGAAACGCTTGCTGGAGGGGGCGTCGGAATCGAACGTCGCGACCGGCACGCCGTTGTCGACGGCCCGGTTGATCGCATCGGTGAGCTTGTTGGCGTCGGAGCAGCTCACGGAAATACCGTCGGCGCCAGCGAGCACGAGCTGCTCGATGGCCTCGGCCTGCTTCTGGGCGTCCTCCTCGTTGGGCGTGCGCCAGTCGATCTTGATCTTGAGGTTGTACTTCGCGCCGAGCTCCTTGGCGGCGTCCTCGGCGCCGACGCGGGCGGCCTGGAAGACGGGATTGCCCTGGGACTTGGCGACGAGGCCGATGGTGAGGACGCGGGGCGCCTGCGCCCGGGCGGGGAGCGCGAGCATCACGGAGGCAAGGAGAACAAGGAGCAGACGTTTGATCATGGGGTTGGGGTGGGAAGTAAAAGCGCTCAGCCCGCTTGCCGGGCAAGGCGGCGGCGGGCGAGCCACGTGTTGAAATTGTCGAGCACGACGGCGGCGATGACAACGCTGCCGATGATGATCTGGCTGTAATTCTGGTCGATGCCGAGGATGACAATGCCGCTGCCGATCAGCTGGATGACCAGCGCACCCAGCACGGCGCCTGGGGCGGTGCCGCGGCCGCCCGTGAGGCTGGCGCCGCCGACCACGGCCGCGGCGATGACGTTGAGTTCGTAACCCTGGCCGTCGCCCGACGTGGCCGCGCCGTAGTAGCCCAGCGAAAGCAGCGCCGCGATCCCCGCGGCGAGGCCGGAGAGGAGATACACGCCGAGTTTCACCCGCTCCACGCGGATCCCGCTGAAGCGCGCGGCCAGCTCGTTGCCACCGATCGCGTAGACGCGCCGGCCGGCGGCGAGGCGGGAGAGATAAATCGCGCCGACGAAGGTGACGACCAGCATCACACCGAGCGGCACGAGGCTGAGGCCGTTTCCGACCTCATAGCGGACGATCTCGCGAAAGGCCGGTGGAAACCCGCCGATGGACTGGCCCTTGGTCACGACAAACGCGAGGCCGCGCAGGATGGCCATCGCCCCGAGGGTGATGATAAACGGATGGACGCGCAGCGCAACGATCAGGCCGCCGTTGATGAGACCGCAGAGTGCGGCGACCCCGACGCAGGTGCCGGCCCCGAGCGTGACTCCGAGCCATGGAGGGACGGACGCGGCTGTTCCATCGGGGCCGAAATGATTGAGGACGATCGCGCCAAGGACGGAGGCCAGCGCGTAGATCGCGCCGACCGAAAGGTCGATGCCCCCCGAAATGATGACGAGCGACATGCCCACGGCCATGATCGCGATGAAACTGGTGTCCTTGGCGAGCTGCGCGAGATTCTGGGCGTTCAGGAACTTGTTGCGCTCAACCGTCGCGGGAACCTGCTCACCGGCGGCATTGGTGGTGAACACACGCTGCCGGCCTCCCTCTGGTCCCACGGCAAACACCGGGGTGTGCACGCTCCCGCTGAACACGGTGAGCAACACGCCCAGCGCCAGGATCACGAGCACCAAGCCGCTTTCCTGGAAACGTAGCGCAGAGCGAAGGGGTGATGGCATGGGGGTCGACCGTTTCCGACTCCAGAGGGGCGGGTAGGGCGACACAAGCTCCTAGTCTGAAACCGCGTTAAGCGTCCAGAATTAGCCTCGCCTAAGTTATTTTGTTGCACGGAACTTGGTGCCGCCGCCACGCTGCGCCATGCTGCAAAGCGCCGGAGTCCATTCCCGTGAACGATCCTGCTGATTCCGCCCCCACGCCGGATGCCGGCTGGCGCAAAAGCGCCGGCGCGCCGAGCCTGCCGGAATCGCACCGGTCGATCGCTGTGCCGGCCGGCGCGTCGTTCTGGAGGAAGTGCCTCGCCTTTGCCGGACCCGGTTTCCTGGTCGCGGTCGGCTACATGGACCCGGGAAACTGGGCCACCGACCTGGAGGGCGGGGCGCGATTCGGCTACACGCTTCTCTCGGTCATCATGATCTCCAACCTGATGGCGATCCTGCTGCAGCATCTGAGCGTGAAGCTGGGGATAGCGACGGGGCGGGACCTGGCCCAGGCCTGCCGCGATCACTATTCGAGGCGCACGGTGTGGTTCCTGTGGGTTCTCTGCGAGCTGGCGATCTCTGCCTGCGACCTGGCCGAGGTCATCGGCTCGGCCATCGCGCTGCAGTTGCTCTTCGGCCTGCCGCTCGTCTGGGGCTGCGTGATCACCGCCGCGGATGTCATGGTCGTCCTGCTCCTCCAGCACCGGGGATTCCGTTACCTGGAGGCCGTAGTGGTCACGCTGATCCTCACGATCGGGACCTGTTTCGCGGTTGAACTTTTCCTCGCGAAGCCGGATCTGCACGGCGTGCTGGCCGGATTCATGCCTCGGGCGGAGATCCTGCGCAATCCGGGCATGCTCTATGTCGCCATCGGCATCCTCGGGGCGACGGTGATGCCGCATAATCTCTACCTGCATTCGTCCATCGTGCAGACGCGCAAATACGAGCAGACGGCGGGCGGCAAGCGCGAGGCGATCCGGTTCGCGACCCTCGACTCGACCCTCGCGCTGGTCTTCGCGCTCTTCATCAACGGCGCGATCCTCGTGCTGGCCGCCGCGGCTTTTCACGGCAGCGGGCACCAGGACGTGGCGGCGATCCAGGATGCCTATCATCTGCTCGACGGCCTGATGGGCGTGACGTTCGCCAGCATTCTTTTTGCGGGCGCGCTCCTCGCCTCGGGTCAAAACTCCACCCTGACCGGCACGCTGGCGGGCCAGATCGTGATGGAGGGCTTCATCAATGTCCGGCTGCGGCCCTGGGTGCGGCGCTTGCTCACCCGGGCCATGGCTGTGGTACCCGCGGTCGTGATCATCGGCTTGTTTGGCGAAGGCCGGAGCACGCAGCTGATCGTGGCCAGCCAGGTCTGCCTGAGCATGCAGCTGGGCTTTGCCTGCTGGCCGCTCATGCGCTTCACCAGTGAGAAGGCCAAGATGGGCGAATTTGCGAATTCATGGTGGATCAAGGTCCTCGGATGGGGCACCACGTTGTTGATCATCGGCTTTAACGCGAAACTGCTGCTCGACATCGCCGGGCTGACCGGCGGCGTGAAACCCTAGCGTCATGTACCAAAAAATCCTCGTCGCCCTCGAGAACGGCCCGGCCGATGAAACGCTCGTGCCGCACATCACGGACCTCGCGCGCCGCCTCGGGTCGGAACTGCTGCTCCTGCACGTGGCGGACGGCTGGGCCGCGCGCAACTTCGATCATTTGAAGCTGGCCGAGTCCGACGAAATGAAGGCCGACCAGGCCTACCTTGAGGGCGTAGCCGCCAGGCTGCGGACCGCCGGGCTCACGGTCGTGACCGAGCTCGCCCTCGGAAATCCCCCGACGGAAATCCTCAAGACGGCCCAGGCCCGCCGGTGCGACCTCATCGCGATGACTTCCCACGGCCACAAGCTGCTCGGCGACATCTTCCTCGGCAGCACAATCGACAAGGTCCGCCACAACACGACGATCCCGATCCTGGTCGTGCGCGCCGCCAGCGACTCCGTGCGCACGACGGCCTGACGGTGCCGGTTTCGCACCGGCTTCCCGGCAAAGCGTCAACTATCGGTTGACACTTTGCCTGGGCCTGTGGGGTGGGGAATTTCTGGTCTGTGTCGGTGAATCGGGGCGGGGCGCTTAACAAATCGGTAATGAGATGGCAGCGAAAGAGACTTGCCCAAAACGAGGGGAAGGTGCCGGGTAACATAAGCGGGGGCCGCGCGTCATGCCCCAAGACCCCGGCCCCCTTGCAATGCCTTACATCCGGACCTATTCCTAGTTCATGACTGCCAGCAGGAGAATCCTCGCCGGGATCGGACTCGATGGGTGGGCGGTCCGGCTCGCGCTGTTTCTTCCGGGCCTGGGCTTGCTGCCCGGAACGGCGGTCATGGCGACGCCGGTGGAGGATATCCGTCACCAGCTGCAGAAGGGCGAGTATGCCGCCGCGGTCCGGCAGGTGGAGGAGGCAGTGCGGGCGGCACCGGACAGCGAGGATCTTCAGGTCTTGCAGGTGCGGGCGTTCCTCGAGGTCGGGCGTTATGCCGAGGCGAAGGCGACCCTGGCCGCAGGCCTCGTCCAGTTGCCGCAGAGCATCCGCCTGCGCTGGATCGGGCGCGAGGTGGCCTTGGCCAACGGCCAGCCGGAAACGGCCGCGCGGATGAGCGATGAGATCCGGCAGCTGGTGAGCAGCCGGGCATGGGCCTATCGCGACCCGGTCAACCTCGTGATTTTCGCCCGGGTGGCGCTCCTGCTGGGTGCGGATCCCAAGGACGTCCTGGACAAGGTCCTGGCCACGGCGCAGAAGGGCGACCCGGCGCTGCCTGACACGTACCTCGCCAAGGGCGAACTCGCGATGGAGAAGCACGATTTTGCGCTTGCCGCGCAGGCCTACCAGGAAGGCCTGAAGCAGTTCTCCGATGACCCGGATTTTCATTTCGGCCTGGCCCGGTCCTATGCGGAGGGCGACCGCACCGCGATGCTGGCGGAGCTCGAAGCCGCGCTGAAAATAAATCCGCGTCACGTGCCCAGCCTGCTGCTCCTCTCGGACCATCACATCGCGTCGGAGGATTACGACGGCGCGGAAAAATTGCTGGAGGAGATCAAGGCCGTGAACCCATGGCGGCCCGAGGCATGGGCTTATCGCGCCGTCATCGCGCACCTCCGCAACCAGCCCGAGACGGAAAAGATCTACCGGCAGAATGCCCTGCATTCGTGGCCGGCGAATCCCCTTGTCGACTGGCTGATTGGCAAGAAGCTGGCCGAAAAATACCGCTTTGCCGAGGCGGAGGCCTACCAGCGTCAGGCCCTGCAATTCGACCCCGCGTACCTGCCGGCCAAGGCGGAGCTCGCGAGCGACCTGCTCCGGCTCGGGCAGGAGGGCGAAGGCTGGCAGCTGGCGCAGGAAGTCCATGCGAAGGATGACTACGACGTCGAGGCGTACAACCTCACGACCCTGCACGACACGATGGCGAAGTACGCGACGCTCACGACCGACGATTTTATCGTGCGCATGACGGCGCACGAAGCGGACGTCTATGGCCCGAAGGTCCTCGAACTGCTCGGGCGGGCGCACGCCCGGCTGACGCAAAAATACGGGGTGGAGCTGGCGCGCCCGACCTACGTCGAGATATTCGGCGACCAGAAGGATTTTGCCGTGCGGACCTTCGGGATGCCGGACATCCCGGGGTTCCTCGGGGTCTGCTTCGGCCGCGTGGTCACGGCCAACGGCCCGGCCGCCAATGCCGCCCAGCCGGCGAACTGGGAGACTGTGCTGTGGCATGAGTTTTGCCATTCCGTCACCCTCCAGCTCACGAAGAACAAGATGCCGCGCTGGCTGAGCGAGGGGATTTCAGTCTACGAGGAAAGCCAGGCCGATCCCTCGTGGGGCATGCACATGAACCCGCGCTACCGGGAGATCATCATGAAGGGCGAGCTGACGCCCGTGGCGAACCTGAGCGGGGCGTTCCTGGCGCCGCCGACACCGGAACACCTGCAGTTCGCCTATTTCGAGTCGTCGCTGGTGGTGCAGTTCATCGTCGAGCATTACGGCGCGGACCACCTCCGGGCGATCCTGGTGGACCTCGGAGCCGGCGAGGAAATCAACCGCGCGATCGCCGCGCACACGGCGCCGTTGTCCGACATCGAAAAGGAGTTTTCCGTTTACGCGAAAAATCTAGCGGAACAGCTTGCCCCCGGGCTGGAGTGGGACCGGCCCAAGGCCGCGCTGCTGGAACCCGGAGCGGAAAACGACCTCGCGGAATGGACCCGCAAGCATCCGGATAATTACTGGGCCCTGAACCTCCACGCGCGGGAACTCATGGAGGCGAAGAAGTGGTCCGAGGCGAAGGAGCTGCTGCTGCATTTCATCAGCCTGTTCCCGCGGCAGACCGGGGCGGAAAGCGCCTACCGACAACTGGCGGCGGTGCATCGAGCGCTGGGGGAGACGGTGGAAGAACGTTCGGTCCTGACGCGCATGGTCGCGCAGGACGATGACGCCACGGATGCCTGCCTGCGGCTGATGGAACTTGCCCAGGAGGCGAAGGACTGGCCGGCTGTCACGCAAGCGGCGGGGCGTTTTCTTGCGGTCAATCCGCTGGTGGTTCCTCCATACCGTTACCTTGCCCGGGCCAGCATGGAGACCGGGGACACTGCCGCCGCGATCGAGGCCGATCGTACATTATTGAAACTCGATCCGCCGAATCCGGCGGACACGCATTTCCAACTGGCGCAATTGCTCCATCGCACCGGCGACCCGGGAGCCCGGCGGCAGGTGCTGGAGGCGCTCGAAGAGGCCCCGCGCTACCGCGAGGCCCTGGCGCTGCTGCTGGAGATCAACCATCCGCCAGCGGAGAGCGCAGTGCCGGCCGGACCGGCGGAGGAGAAAAAGCCATGAGGAAAACCTTTTTTTCCGGCATCCTGTTCCTCCTGCTGACCGGGCTGTTGATGGCCCAGCGCTTTGGCGGGCGGCGGGGCGGCTTCGGGGGCTATGGCGGGGAGGGCGGATATATCCCGGAGAGCGCGCAGACGGCCCGGGAAGTCCCGTCCCACAGCACCGGCACGCCGGAGTGGAGCAATCCGGCGGGGTTCGACAAGGACGTGTTCACGTTTGTGCGGGTCCGGCGCGAGCGGAACCCCAACAGCAGCGGCGCGAGCTGGCAGACCGATACGCCGGACAGCGACCTCAACCTTTCCTTCCGCCTGCAGCAGATGACCTCGATGAAGGTGAATCCGGACGGCCGCTTCCTCCGCCTCACCGACGAACACCTCGCCGATTATCCCTTCATCTACATGGTGGAGCCCGGGAGCCTTTACTTGAATGAAGAGGAGATCGTGGCGCTGCGAAATTATCTCCGCAACGGCGGTTCCCTCATGCTCGACGACTTCTGGGGCGAGGCGGAGTGGGCCAATGCCGAGCGCGTCCTGAAGCAGGTCCTGCCGGACCGCGGGTTCACCGAGCTGCCCCTGGAACATCCGCTTTACCACTGTGTGTTCCAGATCAACGCCAAGGCGCAGGTGCCGGGAATCAGCTACTGGGAGCGAAGCGGCGGGGACACGGCGGAGCGCCCTGACGCCCGCATCGTGCATCATCGCGCGATCTTCGACGACCGGGGCCACATCATGGTGATCGCCACGCACAACACCGACAACGGCGACGGCTGGGAGCGCGAGGGCGAGAACAGCGAATATTTCCGCAATTTTTCCGAGAAGATTTCATATCCTTTAGGCATCAACATCATCTTCTATCAGATGACCCACTAAAAAATGAGCACACCCGACACCACCTCCACCAGCACCGAAGCCCCGGCCGTCGACTCCTTTGCCTCCGAGAAGGAAACCGTCGACCGGCTGCTCGCCAGTCGTGAGCGCATCGAGGCCGAGCTGGCCAAGGTGATCGTCGGGCAGAAAGAGGTGATCGAGCAGATCATGCTCGCGCTGCTGGCGGGCGGACACTGCCTGATCACGGGCGCGCCGGGCCTCGCAAAGACGCTGCTCGTGAAGTCGATCGCGCAGATCTTTCACCTGAAGTTCCAGCGCATCCAATTCACGCCTGATCTCATGCCGGCCGACATCACCGGCACCGAGATCCTCCAGGAGGCACCGGGCGGCGGTCGGACCATGGCCTTCGTGCGCGGTCCGATCTTTGCGAACATGATCCTGGCGGACGAAATCAACCGCACTCCGCCGAAGACCCAGGCGGCGCTCCTTGAGGCGATGCAGGAGCACCAAGTCACCGCGGCGGGTGTCCGCCATGTGCTCGAGGAACCGTTCTTTGTCCTCGCCACCCAGAATCCCATCGAAATGGAAGGTACCTATCCGCTGCCCGAGGCCCAGCTCGACCGTTTCATGTTCAATGTCGTGATGGATTACCTGCCGGAGGACGACGAGGTGCGGGTGGTCACGCAGACCACCTCCGGGCGGCCGGGCGCCATCGATCCGCTGTTCACTGGCGAGGATGTGCTCCGGTTTCACCAACTGGTGCGCACCGTGCCCGTGGCGGAGGAGATTGCGCGGTACGCCGTGCGCATTGCTGCCGCCTCCCGTCCGCACCAGACCGGGACACCGGACTTCATCAACGAATGGGTCAGCTGGGGCGCGGGCACCCGTGCCGGGCAATTCCTGGTCCTCGGGGCCAAGGCGCGGGCGCTGCTGAAGGGCCGGGCGCACGTCACGGTCGAGGATATCCAGGCGCTGGCCTACCCGATACTGCGTCACCGCATCCTGCTGAACTATCGCGCCGAGGCCGAGGGTATCCGCGTCGAGGAAGTCATTCGCCGCCTGCTGGCCGCGGCCAAATCACCGGTGACCGCGGCATGATTGCCAGCGCCAACAGTCCCGGCCTGTCCTCCGCGGCGCTGATCGACCCGCGGGCGCTGATGAGCATCCGCAACCTCGAGTTGCGGGCGCGCGTGGTCGTCGAGGGCTTCTGGAAGGGCCTGCACCGGAGCCCCTATCACGGGTTCTCGGTCGAGTTCACCGAGTACCGGCAGTACACGCCCGGTGACGATCCGCGTTACCTCGACTGGCGCGTCTATGCGCGGAGCGACCGCTATTTCATCAAGAAATTCGAGGACGAGACCAATCTTCGCTGCCACCTGCTGGTGGACCAGAGCCGTTCGATGAGTTACGGCTCGAACGGCTACACCAAGGCGCAGTACGCCGCGACGCTGGCCGCGACGCTGGCTTACTTTCTCCATCTGCAGGGGGATGCCATCGGATTGCTCACCTTTGACGAAAAAGTGCGCGAGTACCTCCCGGCCCGCCACCGGTCGGGCCATCTGCGCCAGTTGATGTTCGCCCTGGAAAAACCGGCCAGTGGCAAGGCGACCAACCTGACCACGCCGGTCGAGCGCATCACCGGGCTGGTCCGGAAGCGCGGCCTCGTCGCGTATGTGTCCGATTTTCTCGCCCCGCTTGAACGACTCGAGCCGAGCCTGCTGGCGCTCACGGCCTGCGGGCATGAGGTGACCGTGTTCCAAGTGCTGGATCCGGCGGAGCTGACCCTGAATTTCGAGCAGGCGGCGGTGTTCGAGGACATCGAGTCGGAGCAGACGGTGTACATCGACCCGGCGGCGGCGCGGGCGGAATACCTGCCGCGGATCGAGGCCCATTGCGCGGCCGTGCGGGCCACCTGCCAGAAACTGGGCATCGGCTATCACCGGCTCAGCACGGAACAGCCGCTCGAGCTGGCGCTGTTTGAATTTGTCCAGGGACGCATGCGGCGCGGCCGGCTGAGCCGTCCGTCCGCCCCGAGCCGGTCATGAGTTTCCTCGCACCACTTTTCATGCTGGGGGCGCTTGCGGTGGCGGGACCGTTGATCTTTCACCTGATCCGCCGCACCACGCGCGAGCGGACTGTGTTCAGTTCGCTGATGTTTCTGCGTCCGACCCCGCCGCGGCTGACGCACCGGAGCCGGCTCGAGCACATCCTGCTGCTGCTGCTCCGCTGCCTTGCGCTCGCGCTGCTCGCGCTGGGCTTTGCCCGGCCATTTTTGCGCAAGACCGCGCCGACGGACGCGGTGTCGGGCGAGGCCCGGCGGATCGTGGTGCTGGTCGATGTCAGTGCCAGCATGCGGCGCGCGGGGTTGTGGGCCGAGGCACGCAACCGGGTGGAGGCCGTGCTGCGCAAGGCGACCCCGGGCGACCAGGTGGCGGTCTTCACCTATGGCCGGCAGGTGAGTCCGCTCGTGAGCTTTGAAGAGTGGAAGGCTGCGCTGGCCGGCGAGCGAACGGGACTCGTGTTGAGCCGGCTCGCGGCCACCACACCGGGCTGGACGGGCACCCACTTGGGCAACGCCCTGATCAGTGCAGCCGAGGCGCTGGCGGATGCGGATGGCGAGAAGAAAGGGATCACCGGCCCGCGCCAGATCGTGCTGGTGAGCGACCTGCAGGCGGGCAGTGCGCTCGACTCGTTGCAGGCCTATGACTGGCCGAAGGGCATCGAGCTTGAGGTGCAGGCGTTGCCGGCCCGCAACACCACCAACGCGGGGCTGCAGCTGGTCGCGGAGTCGCCGGACGCCGACCGGCAGGCGACTCCGGCCGTGCGCGTGCGTGTCAGCAATGCCGGTGATTCCACCCGGGAGCAGTTCCGCGTCGGCTGGGCCCGCCCGGATGGCACCGATTTTGCGGGCGCGGTGATCGACGTCTATGTGCCGCCGGGCCAGGGCCGGGTGGTGGCGGTCCCGGTGCCGGCAGGCATCCCGGGCCTGCAGAAAATCATGCTGCGCGGGGATGACGAGGATTTCGACAACAGCGTGTATGTCATGCCGCCGGAAAAACAGAAGCTGAGCGTGCTTTACCTTGGGGCGGACGCGGCCGACGACATCCACCAGCCGCTTTACTTTCTCCAGCGCGCGCTGCCGGACAACCCGCACCTCACGGTACGCGTCGTTCCGCACAGTCCGGCCGCGGAGCTTTCGCCCGCGGAGGTGCAGGACCCGAAACTATTTTTCGTCACGGAGGCACTGCCGCCGGCGACCGCCGCCCTGTTGCGCGAGCAGATGCTGGCCGGCAAGACCGTGGTGTTTGCCCCGAAGACGGCCGAGGCGGCCACGGCGCTGGGGCAGCTACTGGGCATTTCCGGCCTCGGACTGGAGAACGTGCAGCCGTCGAACTACGCGATGCTGGCCGAGATTGATTTCCAGCATCCGCTGTTCGCGCCGTTCGCCGATCCGCGTTTCAGCGACTTCACGAAGATTCATGTCTGGAAATACCGCCGCGTGAGCGCCGCGGCGATTCCCGGCGCGCGAGTCCTGTCGAAGTTCGACAGCGGCGATCCCGCCCTGCTTGAAATCCCGGCCGGCAAGGGACGCCTGCTGGCCCTGATGACCGGCTGGAACCCGGACGACAGCCAGCTCGCGGTTTCCTCCAAGTTTGTCCCGCTGTTATATTCCATGCTCGAGCTGGGCGGCGGCCTGATCGAACAGGGCACACAGATCATGGTCGGCGATCCGGTGCCGCTCAGCGCCACGGGCCCCACTACCGAGCCCACGGTGGTCCGTCCGCCGGGGGGCGCAGCCGTGACGCTTCCGGCCGGCACGGCCAGTTTTACCCAGACACTGCAACCGGGCATCTACGAGTTCACCACGGGGCAGCGGACCACGCGTCTGGCGGTCAACCTCGATCCCGCGGAAAGCCGCACCGCGCCGCTCCCGGAGGACCAGCTGGAGCGCTACGGCGCGCCGGGGCCGCAGGCGGTGCCCGAGCCGGTGCAAGCGGCCCGGCGGGAGGCACTGCTGCAGGGAGCTGAAGCCGAAAGCCGGCAGAAACTCTGGCGGTGGTTTTTGGGCGCGACCTTGGCGGTGCTATTAATTGAATCGGCCCTGGCGGGCTGGACGGCCCGCCGCCAGGCACGTACAGTGAACACAGGAGGGCTTACATCATGATGGAAAAATTCCTGCAATCCCGGCTGCAACCCGTAATCCGCCGCCAGCAGTGGCACGCGCTCAGCTGGAAGCTGGCCCTCACCTGGGCCGTGGCGGCGTTCGTCGCGCTCGTCTTCATCTTCCTGGAGGGCGAGCTGGGCTGGGCTTCGTCCCTGACCATGCCCGTCCTCGCCGCGCTCGCCGCCGCCGCGTCGGTCCTCGTCATTGTGCGCCAGTATGAAAGACCGCCCGATTACCGCTTGATTGCGCAGCGGATCGAACAGGTGCAGCCCGGGCTGAAGGGCCTGCTGCTGACGGCCGTGCAACAGACCACACCCGATGGCAGCAGGCCGGGTTATTTGCAGTACCGCGTGCTGCAGGAGGCCATGGAGCGCAGCCGGGAGAGCGACTGGCGCGACATTGTTCCCCGGTCGCGACTAGCGCTGGGCGTCGGCGTGAATCTGCTGGCCCTCGGGCTTTTTGCCCTCGCGCTTTCGGGCCTGCGCGTAAGACACGCCGACGATGGCGTCCTGCCGCGGGTGCCGTTTTCCGGCGTCGCGGTCACGCCGGGTGATGCCACGATCGAGCGGGGCGAGAGCCTCGTGGTGCTGGCCCGTTTTGGCGGCGGGGTGCCGGCCACCGTCGACATGATCATCCGGACCTCGGGCGAGGCCCCGCACAAGGTTTCCCTCGTCAAAAGCCTCGCCGACCCGGTCTTCGGCGGCAGCGTGCCGGAGGTGAAGAGTGATTTCACCTACCACCTGGAATACCGCGGGAGCAGCACCCGGGACTACAAGGTCAAGGTGTTCGAGAATCCGCGGCTGGAGCGGGCGGATGCCGAGCTCACCTTTCCGGCGTACACCGGACAGGAGCCGAAACGAATCGAGAACACGCGCCGGATCAGCGCCGTTGAAGGCACGCGCCTGGATCTCTCGCTCCAGCTGAACAAGCCGGTGGCCTCGGCCAAGCTGGTGGCTCATGACGCGAAGAAGACCGCGATCCCGCTGCAGGTGATGGCGGGCAAGGCGGTCGCGTCGCTGCCGAAATTCGCCCTCGCCGCGAGCCAGACCTATGACCTGCAGCTGGTCGATGCCGACGGCCGGGCCAACAAGACGGCCACGCCCTTTGTGATCGATGTGCAACCCAACCGTCCGCCGGAGCTGCACGTGAATTCCCCGCGCGGCGACCTGCGGCCGTCGGCCCTCGAGGAAGTGGTCTTCGACGGCACGGTCTGGGATGACTTCGGGTCGCCGGAGTATGGCATTTCCTATAGTCTGGCCGGCGGGGAAACCAAGACCATCGAGCTGGGCCGCGCGGTGCCGGCCAAGGAAAAGCGTCCGTTTAATTATACCCTGCACCTTGAGGACCTCGGGGTGCAGCCGGACCAGCTGGTTTCATGGTATGTCTGGGCCGACGACGTCGGTCCCGACGGCAAGGTCCGGCGGACGAACGGGGACCTATTCTTCGCGGAGATCCGGCCGTTCGATGAGATTTTTCGAGAAAGCCAGCAGCAGCAATCCGACCAGCAGCAGCAAGGCCAGGGCAACCAGAACCGTAAACTGACTGAGCTGCAGAAGCAGATCATCAACGCCACCTGGAAACTCCAGCGCGATCCCTCCGGCGCGAAGTATCCCGACGACGCCACCGTGGTTCACGATTCGCAGGCGGATGCCTTGAAGCAGGCCGGCGCGTCACAGGGAAAAGCGGAGGATCCCCGCACGAAGGCGCTGTGGACCGCCGTGACGCAGCAGATGGAGCAGGCGGAATCGCATCTCAAGGCCGCGGCGAAGACCCCGGGACCGCTGGCGCAGGCGCTCACATCGGAGCAGGCGGCTTATCAGGCCCTGTTGAAATTGCAGGCGCGGGAGACGCAGGTGGCCCGTTCCCGCCGCGGCGGGGGCGGTGGTGGTGGCGGCCAGCAGGCCAACCAGCGCCAGCTTGACCAACTCGACCTCACGCAGGAGCAGAATCGCTATGAAACGCAGAAGCAGGCGGCCTCGCCGCAAAGCCCGGAGCGCCGCGAGCAGATGCAGGTGATGAACCGGCTGCAGGAACTCGCCCGCCGCCAGCAGGACGTGAATGACCGCCTGAAAGAGCTGCAGACTTCGCTGCAGGAGGCGCGCACCGAGCAGCAGCGCGAGGACATCAAGCGGCAGTTGAAACGCCTGCAGGAGGAGCAGCAGCAGATGTTGGCGGACGCCGACGAAGTCCAGCAGCGCATGAACCGGCCGGAAAACCAGTCGCAGATGAACGACCAGCGGAAGCAGATGGACCAGACGCGCAGCGATCTCCAGCGCGCGGCCGACGCCGCGGGCGAGGGTTCCGTGGCGCAGGCGCTGGCCGCGGGCACGCGGGCGCAGCGGCAGCTGCAGGACATGCGCGACGAACTGCGCAAACAGAGCTCGAGCCAGTTTGCCGACGACCTGCGCGACATGCGCACCGAGGCCCGGGAAATGGCCAACCAGCAGGAGGCGATCGCGCAGAAACTCGCCGGGCTCGATGACGGCAAGCAGCGCAAGAGCCTCAGCGACACACCGGACCGCCAAGGCGTGCTCGACCAGCTCGACCAGCAGAAGGCGCGCATGAAGACGTTGGTCGACCGGGCGAAGCAGGTCTCGGAGCAGGCGGAAAACACCGAGCCGCTCCTCGCCGAGAAACTTTACGACAGCCTGCGCGCGCTCAACCAGACCGACGACGCCACCGCGAAGGAGTTCCAGCAGGATCTCCTGCGCAACGGCCTGCTGACCCGCAGCCTGAACGACCGGCTGGACGGCAAGACCGGGCAGGAGGGCGCGAAGTCACTCGATCTCACCGCGGAAATGCTGCGGCAGGGTTATATGCCGCAGGCCACGCAGGCCGAGCAGCGCGCGCGCAACGGGATCACTGAATTGAAGAACAGCATGGAGCGGGCGGCGGAAAGTGTGCTCGGAGACGACACTGCGGCACTGCAACTGGCCCAGTCGGAGCTGGACGCCGCGACGGACGAACTCATGCGCGAGGCTGCCCAGGCGCAAGGGCAGGGGCGCGGCGCCCCGGGTGATCCCTCCCAGCAGAAGGGGGCCGCGGCCGGAGCGGCCGGCGGACCGGGCCAGCAGCAGGCCAATGCCGGCCAGCCGGGAGAAAATCAGGCTCCGGGCGGACAGGCCGCGAATGGCGAAGACCCGGCCGGAACGCCCGCCGGACAGGCTCAAAGGCTGGCGGGTGCCGGCCGGCAGGGCCGCGGCCAGACTCCAGGGCAAGCGGGACAAGCCGGCCAACAAGGCCAAGGTGGCCAGCGGCCGGGCGAAGGCCAGGCCTCCGCTCCGGGTGAGGGTCAAGGTGGCCAGCAGGTGGCCGACGCAAATAACCAGGACGCGGCGGGCGGGCAACCCGGCCAACCCGGTGGCCGTGGTCGTCAGGGTGGTGCTGGCCGGGGCGGGGCGCAGCGCGGCGGCGGGGGCTTCGACAACGCCGGCCGCCAGCTGGCCGCCGGCCGCCAGGGCCTAGCCGGCGGCGGCGCGAATCGTGCGGGCGGCGACCAGCTCGGGCTCGACAACATCGTCAATGGCGGCGCACTGGCACCGGCGAATGCCGCCGGCGGCCCGATCCTCGGTGATGGCTACGCCGCTTGGGCCGACCGCCTGCGCAACATCGAGGAGATGGTCGATTCGCCCGCGATGAGAAATGCCGTGGCGGCGGCCCGCGAGCGGGTGCGCCAGCTCCGGGTGGATTTCAAGCGCGACGAGAAACGTCCGGACTGGGCCGTGGTGAAACTGGAGGTCGTGAAGCCGCTGGTGGAGATCCGCAGCCAGATCAGCGACGAGCTGGCCCGGCGCGGTTCGAAGGACTCGCTGGTGCCGATCGACCGCGATCCGGTGCCGAACCGCTACGCCGAGTCGGTGCGGAAATACTACGAGGAGCTGGGCAAGGACAAGTGAGCGACCCCTTGTGATGTCATTTGCCGCGCTCACTTTTTCCGGGGCCAACTGGCTCTGGCCCGCGACCGCCGTCGTGGCGGCCGGGGCGGCCGTCCTGTTCTGGAGCTACCGGGCATCCCCCGGCGGCCGCATGCGCTGGGTCTGCCTCGGCCTGAAGATCGCGGGGCTCGCCGCCCTGGCGCTCTGCCTGCTCGAGCCGCTGTGGTTCGGGCAGCGCGCGCGGCCGGGGGCCAATCTGTTTGCCGTGGTCGCGGACAACAGCCAGGGCATGCAGATCAAGGACCAGGGCGACATGCACAGCCGCGGCGAATCGCTCCAGAAGCTCGTCGATCCGGCCCAGGCGGAATGGCTCGCGACCCTCGGCGACACGTTCGATCTGCGCCGTTACGTCTTCGACGCGCGGCTGCAGCCCACGACGGATTTTCACGAGCTGGTCTTTGACGGTCGCTCCACCGCGATGGGGGGCGCGCTGCGCACGCTGGCGGAGCGCTTCCAGGGTCGGCCGCTCGCGGGGATTTTGCTGCTGACCGATGGCAATGCGACGGACCTGCACGATCCGCTGCCCGACCTTTCCAAGCTTCCGCCGATCTACCCCGTGGTCATAGGCCGCTCCGATCCGGTGAAGGATATCTCCGTCCAGCAGGTGACCGTGAGCCAGACCGCCTTCGAGGATGCACCGGTCTCGATCCAGGCTGATGTCAGCGCTTCCGGCTTTCGCGGCGAGCCGATCACCGCCCGCCTGGTGGACCGGACCGGGCGAACCGTCCAGGCCCAAACGCACGAGGCGCGCGACAACGGGGAAAACCTGGCCTTCCGCTTTCAATTGAAGCCCGAGCAAAAGGGCCTGTCGTTTTACCAGGTGCAGGTGGGACGGGCCGCGCCTGTCGGGGTCACGGCCACGGATACCGGCGAGGCCACGCTGGCCAACAACGCGCGGGTCCTCGTCGTCAACCGCGGGGCCGGTCCCTACCGCATCCTCTACGTCGCGGGACGGCCCAACTGGGAGTTCAAGTTTCTCAACCGCGCGGTGCAGGAGGACAAGGAGATCGATCTGGTCGGCCTCATCCGCGTGGCCAAGCGCGAGCCCAAGTTTGATTACCGGGGCCGGGTGGGGGAGACGAGCAACCCGCTGTACCGCGGTTTTGGCAACCAGTCGGCCGAGGAGGTCCAGCAGTACGACCAGCCCGTGCTGATCCGGCTCAACACCAAGGACGAGGTCGAACTGCGGAACGGCTTTCCCCGCGTCCCCGAGGACCTCTACGGCTACCAAGGCGTGATCGTCGACGACGTCGAGGCGGAGTTCTTCACCCCGGACCAGGCTTTGCTCCTCCAGAAATTCGTGTCCGAGCGCGGCGGCGGCTTTCTCATGCTCGGGGGCATGGAGATGTTCCAGGAGGGAAAATACCAGCGGACGCCGATCGGTGACATGCTGCCGGTTTATCTGGACCAGCCGCGGGAGGCGTCGGTGCCCGCCGGCGGCTTCCGGCTCCAGCTCGCACGGGAAGGCTGGCTCCAGCCTTGGGCGCGCCTGCGCGACAACGAGACCGACGAGAAGGCCCGGCGCGAGGCCATGCCGCCGTTCGAGGTGGTGAACCACGTGCGCGGGATCAAGCCTGGCGCCAGCGTCATCGCCACGCTCCACGACGCCAGCGGCGCCGAACTCCCTGCGCTGGTGGCGCAGCGCTTCGGCCGCGGCCGTAGCACTGCCCTGATGGTGGGCGATGTCTGGAAGTGGGGCATGCTCAATCCCGAGGCGCATAATGACATGGACAGGACATGGCGGCAGCTGGTGCGCTGGCTGGTGTCGGACGTGCCCAACCGCGTGGACCTGACGGTCGAGCCCCAAACCGGCGAGGCCGGCAACGCGGTCCAGCTGCAGGTGCGCGTGCGCGACGAAAAGTACCAGCCGCTGGACGACGCCGCGGTGAATATCGAAGTCCAGCCGATCCTGTTTGACGGCACGGCCGGCGCGCTCGGCAGCCCGATCCGCCTGCAAGCCGAGCCGGCGCTGAGCGAGGCCGGACTCTATGAGGCCACCTACATCCCTCGTTTGACCGGCGGGTACAAGGCCACGGCTGTGGTGACCAACCCGGCAGGTGCGGAAGTGGGGCGCTCCGAGGCGGGCTGGAGTGTTGACCTGGCGGCGGACGAATTCCGCTCGCTGACACCGAACGTCGCGTTGATGGAGGCGATTGCACGCAAGACCGGCGGACAGGTGATCGCCGCAGCCGACCTGAATTCATTCGCCCGCAAGCTGCCCGGTTTCAAGGCTCCCGTTATGGAAACGTGGTCGTATCCCCTCTGGCACACGCCCGTGATGTTTGCATTTGCGTTGGCGTGCCTGCTGGCGGAATGGGGCCTGCGGCGCTGGAAAGGCCTGCCGTGAGGTACTGGCTGGCCGGACTTCTTTTGCTGGCAGTTCCCGGGCTGGCGGCTCCGCCGCCCAATGGACCGGTCGTCCTCGCCCCGGCGATGGAAAACACGACGGTCATCGTCGTGGTAGGCGCCGCCGGTGAGGCGGAATTCGGCACTGCGTTTGCCGCGGCGGCGGACCTTTGGGAAAAGGCCTGCGAACGAGCCGGTGCGAAACACGTCACGATCGGCCGCGCGGATGCCGGCAAGTCCAGCGATTTTGACCTGCTTCGCCAGGCCATCGAGGCCGAGCCGAAAGAAGGAACCGGCGAGCTCTGGCTGGTGTTCATCGGCCATGGCACGTTTGACGGCAGGGACGCGAAGTTCAATTTGCGCGGCCCGGACCTTCCGGCCTCGGATCTCGCGCAGTGGCTCCAGCCGGTTCACCGCCCGCTGGCGGTCATCGACACGTCCTCGGCAAGTGCGCCCTTCCTGAACAAACTCTCGGGTCCCCAGCGCGTGGTCATCACGGCGACCCGCAGCGGCTTTGAGCAGAACTACGCGCGCTTCGGCCAGTTCCTCGCCGAGGCCATCGGCGACCCTCAGGCCGACCTCGACAAGGACGGGGAGACCTCGCTGCTCGAGGCCTACCTCAGCGCCTCCGCCCGGCTCGCCGAGTTCTACAAGACGGAGGGTCGCCTCGCGACCGAGCATCCCCTGATCGACGACAACGGCGACGGCCTCGGCACTCCGCCTGACTGGTTCCGTGGTGTCCGCGCGGTCAAGAAGGCCAAGGACGGTGCGACGCCCGATGGCCCGCTTGCCCAGCAGTTCGTTTTGATCCACAGCCCGGCCGAACAAAAACTGCCGCCCGCGGTGCGCGCGCAGCGTGACGAACTGGAGCTAGCGCTGGCGAAGCTGCGCGAACTCAAGCCCAAGCTGTCCGAAGATGAATACTACCGCCGGCTTGAACTTTTGTTGATGGGCCTGGCCAAGCTTTACGAGCAACCCGCCAGTTGAAGGACCCGAACCTGCTTGGCCAAAAGAACGCACAGGAAATCGTTGCCCGCGACCCGGGGGCATGATGGGGCAGGAGGCACACCGGAATCCCAAGCTCGCCTATGCGGGGAGATGGAACCTGCAAATGGCGCGGATTCGCGGAATGGGCGGGGGTTTTGGCGGCTGGGGCTCGGCCTGATTGCCCTGGTCGTGACCTGTCGGCTGCCAGCCCAGGTGACGGAAAATCCCATGACCGTCGCCCCGGGGCACTTCCTCGTCAAAATGGACGTGCTTTCCCTGAAGTTCCAGAATCAGTCGTCGACTCCGGACAACACCCGGTATTCCGCCGTGGGCGCCGGCGAGACCTTCATCACGACCGGCCTCACGGAGCACCTTGACCTGCAAGTGGGGCTCGAGCTCTTTCTCCACTCCCGGCTCAAGACCACCGGCGGCACGAGTTCAAGTTCGGGCGTCGGCGACCTCTACATCCGGCCGAAATGGACCTTCTGGAGCGATCCGGGGCTGCAGGCACTTGCGGCCGTGATGCCCTTTGTGAAGTTGCCGACCAATTCGGGCGGGGTCGGCAACGGTTCGGTCGAGGGCGGCATCATCGTGCCCTGGTCGATGGCGCTCGACCGCGGATTTCGTACCAGCGCGATGGCGGAGTGGGCGATCCTGCGAAACGACGCCGATACGCTTGGGACAGCGGCTATGGCGTCTCGCTCAATGCGGTGATCACCAGTCCGATCAACAACGACTACCAGGGTTACCTCGTTATTCCCTGGCAGAAGACCATCGACGCGAGTGTGTTTTATAAATCGAAGAGCTGGGATTTTCGCCTTAGCGTGACCAACTTCACGAATGAACATAACTGGACCCCGGCCTATCCGACTTACGGGCTGGAGGCCATTGTGCCCGATCCCGGCATCGAGGGATTTGCCACGGTCAAGTACAAGTTCTGACCGGCGGTTCCGTTTGTGCCAGGTCCGGCGCGGCGGCGAGGCTGTTCTCGCCGCCGCTGTCGTTTGCGGGGCTGACTGGACCAAAAGCAGGCGAGAGTGCAGTTCTCGACCAACCACGGATTTTTGCCACGAAAAGGCACGAAATGACACGATAGGAACCGTTCGGAAGCGATTGTAGCTTCGGACCACGTCGGCGGGCTCATTTTTGTGTCATATCGTGCTTTTTCGTGGCAAAAAAATCCGCGACTCGACGTGAAATGATGCCGCTAACCAAAAGACGGGTTGTGCCGCGACCGACTTGGTGAAGCATTTCCGCCATGCCCGGCACACTGCTCGTCAAGAACGCCACGGTTCTCGTCACGATGGACGGCCGCCGCCGTGAGATTCGAGGCGGCGGACTGTTTGCGGAGGGCCCCCGCATTGTGGTGGTCGGCCCCACGGCGGAACTGCCGTCAACGGCCGATGAGGTGCTTGATCTCTCCGGGCACATCGTCATTCCCGGCCTGGTCAACACCCACCACCATATGTTTCAGAGCCTGACGCGGGTCGTGCCCGCGGCGCAGGATGTGGAACTCTTTGGCTGGCTGGAAAAACTTTATCCTATCTGGAGCAGGTTGACGCCGGAGATGCTCCGGGTCTCGGCGCTGGTGGCCATGGCGGAGCTCATGCTCTCCGGCTGCACCACGTCGAGCGACCATCTATACCTCTTTCCCAACGGCGGCCGGCTCGATGACACGATCGAGTCGGCCGAGCGCATCGGTCTCCGCTTTCATGCCACCCGCGGGAGCATGAGCGTCGGGCGCAGCAAGGGCGGATTGCCGCCGGACAGCCTGGTCGAACGCGAAGCGGATATCATCAAGGATACGCAGCGCGTGATCGAAGCGTACCATGATGCCAGGCGTTTCGCGATGCAGCGCATCGCGGTGGCCCCGTGCTCGCCGTTCTCGGTGAGCCGCGACCTGATGCGCGAGTCGGCGGCGCTCGCGCGGGCGTTCGGGGTCTCGCTGCACACGCACCTGGCGGAGAACACCAACGACGTGGACTACAGCCGGGAAAAATTCGGCATGACCCCGGCGGAGTATGCCGAGGACACCGGCTGGCTGGGCCGCGACGTGTGGCATGCGCACTGTGTGCAGCTGGATGATGCCGGCATCGATCGCTTTGCCCGGACGGGCACGGGAGTGGCGCACTGTCCATGCTCCAACATGCGTCTGGCTTCCGGCATCGCCCCGGTCTGCAAGATGCACGCGAAAGGCGTCACGGTCGGACTGGGCGTCGATGGATCTGCATCGAATGACAGCAGCCACCTGCTCGCCGAGGCGCGTCAGGCGATGCTGCTGCAGCGCGTGGGCCACGGCCCCGGCGCGATGAGTGCCCGCACCGCGCTGGAACTGGCGACCCTAGGCGGGGCGCAGGTGCTGAACCGCGACGACATCGGCGCGCTCGCGCCGGGAATGGCGGTGGACTTTGCAGCCTTCGACCTCGGCGGGGTCGGATTTGCCGGCACCGGGCACGACCCCGTGGCCGCGCTCGTCTTCTGCGCCCCAGCTACCGTGGCGTACAGCGCGATCAACGGCCGGATTGTCGTCCGGGACGGCCACGTCACTACCCTTGACCTTCCCATGATCGTGGAGCGCCACAACCGACTGGCGTATGAACTTTTGGCGGGCGCGTAAAGGGAGTCTCAGTCTCGTTGCTTCAGCTAGAATCATCCAGTTGAAGGCGAGACAGGGGCGTCACAGTCTGACCGCTTGGTACGGCCTTGGATCGCCTCCTGTGCTACGGATCGGACGTATTACAGGAGGCAATCCGAGGGGAGGCCAAGGGAGACAGCTTCCTTACGTTTGCTGCTATGACCATCATTGTATGAGTATGGCGCAGGGTCTCAATCGGGATGCAGGTGTGATGATTACTCGACGGACTCGTTTGTCCGTCCGCCCGGCAGGAGAAGGTTCAGCAGCAAGGCGGTGACTCCGCCGGCGGAAATGCCCGAGGCGAGCAGCGTGCGCAGCACGGCCGGCAGGGTTTCGAGCCACTGCGGCTGGGAGGGTGCGCCCAGCCCGATGCCGAGCGCCAGTGCCACGATGAGCGCGTTGCGGTGGGGCAGGCCGGCGCTGAAGATCAGGCGCAGGCCCGCGACGGAGACCAGGCCGAACAGCAGGAGCGCCATCCCGCCCAGCACGGCGGGGGGCATGGCCGTGACCCAGCGCCCGACGACCGGGAAGAGAGCCAGCAAGGCCAGGATCGCGGCCATCCATTTGCCGATATGACGGCTGGCGACGCCGGTGATCTGGATCACGCCGTTGTTCTGGGCATAGGTTGTGCTCGGAAACGAGCCGATCAGGGCCGCCACAATGCTGGTGAGGCTATCCACGAAAATCCCGCCGCGCATCCGCGCGCCATGCTCCGGGCCTCGGGTCTTCAACCCGGAAAGCTGGGCCGTCGCGGTCATGTCGCCCATCGCCTCGAGCAGCGACACGAGGTAGATAAATCCGAAGGGCAGGGCGTATTCCCAGCGAAAGGCGAGCCCGTGCGGCAGCAGTCGGGGTAGCGTGATCCAGCCCTGCTCGCTCGGTGGCGGGGCCTGCAGCCAGCCGGCGAGCCCGCACGCGAGGTAGCCGGCAGCGACGCCGAACAAAATGCCGGCGAGGCGCGTCCAAGGGCGGCCGATGGCCTGGGCGAGCAGGACTGCGGCGATCACGACCGCTGCGATCAGCGCGCCCGCCCAAGCGGGGGCGCCGGGCGCGGGCAAGGCCACAATGCCGCGCATCGCCTCGGGGATGATCGAGAGTCCGATCAGCAGCACGACGATGCCCGACACGAGCGGTGAAAACAAGTGGCGCAGGCGCGGCAGAAACGGGGCGAGCAGCAGCGGCACGGGCGCGGCGACCAGCGACATGCCGAACATGAGGGCGAGCCCGCCCGTTTGCCCGGCCTGGATCAGCGGCTGGATGAAGGCAAAACTTGTCCCCGTCACGCTGAGCAGGCCCGAGCCGAGGATCCCAAAGCGGGAAGTCTGGAAGAAGGTTCCGATGGCGGCGGCGAAGAGCGCCATGCTGACGAGATAGGCGGTGTCCGGCGCGGGAAACTTGAGGATGTTGGCCAACAGCAACGCCGGGGTGATCACACCCACCACCATGGCCGAGACCTGCTGCAGGCTGACCAGTAGGGCGGTGCCAAGCGGCAGCTTGTCCTCCAGTCCGTAGACCATCGCGCCACCCGGAGATTCGTGTTCCATCAGCCCCATTAAGCAGGCAGCGAACCATTCCGGTAAAAAACCTCAGCTTCCGGCTTCGCACGACGACGCCACGAATGCGACGTATCCGAGCAGAATTCCCGGGCCAGTGGGATTGAAGCGTGGCGTGGCGTCATGGCGTGAAACCAAGTTCGGATCCCGGATTTTTGGCCACGGATTGCCCGGATGGCCGCAGATGGAGCGGAGGCCCGGACATCGAGGCTTATTCAGCCGCTGAACGGGAAGAGGTGAAAGAAATCGAGGAAGAAGACGACGGCGATGGCGTAGCCGACGGGTGTGAAGCCCCGCGGCTTGCCGGTCAGGAGTGCCAGCAGTGCGGCGGAGATCAACCCGAGGCCGATGCCTTGCGCGATGCTGAAGGTAAGGGGAATCGCGAGGATCGTGATGACCGCCGGCGCGGCGATCTGGAAGTCGGCCATGTTAATTTCCACGACCGACTGCATCATGAAGATGCCCACGACGACGAGCGCCGGGGCGGTCGCTGCAGCCGGCACGATCAGGATCAGCGGCGTAAGAAACAGTGCGAGGAGCATGAGGGCCGCGGTCGTGAGGGTGGTGAGTCCCGTGCGTCCGCCCGCCTCCACGCCGGAGGCGGACTCGATGTAGCTGGTGACCGTGGAGGTGCCGAACAAGGCGCTCAGGAGCGTGGCGCAGGAATCGGCCACCAAGGCGCGACCGGCGCCGGGCAGGTGGCCGTCCTTGTCGAGGTAGCCGGCGCGTTTGGTCACGCCGATGAGCGTCCCGATGTTGTCGAACATGTCGACGAGCAGGAGCGTGAGGATGAGCGGCAGAGCGGCCTGGAGCGATGCCCAGCTTTTCAGGAAGCCGAAGCTCAGCTTGAGAAAGACAGGCGCCATGCTCGAAGGCAGGGAAAAGATGGCGGTGGGCACCGGCGTTACGGTCTTGCCGCCACCGGCCGGAATGATGAATCCCGCCAGCGTGACCAGGGCGATGCTCAGGACGATCGCGCCCGGGACCCGGCGCGCGACGAGGACGGTGGTAAGAACGATACCGGCGAGGCAGAGGGCGACGGGAGGCGAGGTGAAATCGCCGTGGGAAACGTAGGTGGCCTGGTCGGCCACGATCACGCCGCCGTTTTTGAGCCCGATGAACGCGATGAAAAGCCCGATGCCGCAGGTGATCGCGATCTTGAGGGCGTAGGGAATCGCGCGGACGATCTTCTCGCGCACGCCAGTTACGGAGAGGAGCAGGAAAATCACGCCGTTCACGAAGACCATGCCGAGCGCTTCCTGCCACGGAACCTTGTTGGTGAGGCAGATCGTGAAGGTGAAAAACGCGTTGATGCCCATGCCCGGCGCGAGTGCGAGGGGGTAATTGGTCATCAATGCCATGATGGTTGTCGCGACGGCGGCAGTCAGGGCTGTGACCGTCACGAGCGCGCCCTTGTCCATGCCGGTGTTGGCGAGGATGTCGGGATTCACCACGAGGATGTAGGCCATGGCCGCGAAGGTGGTCAGGCCGGCCTGCATTTCGCGGCCGACGGTGCTGCCGGCCTGGTCGAGTTTGAAGAAACGTTTGAGCATGGGGCGAAAGGCGCGGTTCAGGGGGTGGGGTGCGGGAGGGGCGGCGCGGCGAGCGGAGGCAGGTTTTCGAGGAAATTCAAGGTAAACAAGCCGGTGGCCCGCGCGGCGTTCGGGTTGAACGGCACACCCTCGTACGGCGCGTCGCTCACGACGCGGAACGCGATGTAGCGGATGCCGTAGGCATGGGCGATCGCCGCGACATGGCCGGATTCCATCTCCTCGACATCCATGCCGAACGTGCGCTGGGACCAACGCACGCGGTCGAGTTCGAGATTAACCTCGTGCGCCGACCCGATCACACCGGCGAACACCCGGCCCATCGGGTTGCGGGTGCGCAGAGCGGCCGCAAGCGCGGCGGGATCGCCCGCAAAACCCTCCGGATAGGGGACCAGCTGGCCGGTCGCCGGATCGCGCAGACGTTGCGGCACGGGAGTCCAGGCCAACGGCGAGCTGCCCTGGCCCACCGCCGTGACGGGCGTGATAAAATTATCATAATCCAGCGCGCGGCGTCCGACAATGATGTCGTTGAGCGTGAGGTAGGGCGCCTGCGCGCCGCTGGTGCCCTGGTTGACGATGAGCGCGGGATGGAATTCCTCGATGCCGATGATCGTGGCCGTGGTGCAGTTGATCAGGGCCTGGCCGGTCAGAGACACCGCCACGCGGTGGGGGCCGACGCGCCCGAGCCAGAAGCTGAACGGCCCGATGGTGACTTTCTGCGCGCCGGCCCCGAGACCCGCGATGAGCTCGCGAATTTCCAGTTTCTCCGCCCCCTGGACAAGGATATCGACCGGCTCCGCCGCGCGAAGCGACGCAGTCAGTACAAGGAGGAGAAAGATTGCGCGTTTCATCGCCACGCCTCCACCAGCCGAAGGGCGAAATCCGCCGCGTCGGTCGCCGGTGCGTCTACCACGCGCAGGCCAATGACGGGCACGCCCAGCAGCGCGGCGCAACCGGCGATATGGGCTGATTCCCCGTCCTCGGTGCTGGTGTGCCACAGGGTGTGGATCCACGCGACCCGATCCGCCTCGCGATTGACCTGGTTGGCGGAGCCGAGGACCCCGCGGACCACGTGGCCGTGAGCGGGACTGAGTGTCATGGCCAAGGAAAGTGCGGCTGCATCGGCCGGAAAGGACTCGGCTGGCGTTTCCTTTTCGCCGGGCGACATCAGGAGGTGCGGCAGTTTTTCCCATTGCGCCGGGCGGCTGCCTTCGCCGGGGCCGAGGTGCGGGGAAAACATCCCGTCGAAGGCGGCGAAGCTCGCACTGACGACGATGTCGCCGGCGTGCAGCGCAGGATCGTGCGCCCGGGCCGAGCCGTAGGTGATGATCAGGCGCGGCGGGTGAAGCCGCACGGCCAGGGCAGTGGCAGCGACGGCGTTGAGCGGATCACCCTCGTTGCGGGCGAGCACGACCGTTTTGCCGGCGAGTGTGCCATGCCAGAAGGTCCAGGCGGCCCGGGTCTCGACTTGAGCCTGTTCAAGTTTCTGGAGGAGCGGCTTCAGTGCCGCATCATCCGCCGCCTCGATCAGCAAATCCACCGGCTGGGCCCGGACCAGGGTACCGGCGGCAATGGCCAGCACGAAAAGAGGAAAGAGCGGCCATTTCATTTGGAAGCAGTCCCGGGCAGATGATCGGCGTAGCGATCCCAGTCCTTGACGAGCGCGTGGACCACCGGGCTACCCACGCGATAGGCCGCCTCAAGAGAAGGAATATAAGCACTGTAAACACCGAGTTGCTCGCCGCTCATGCTCTCGGCCGCGGTCGCGCCGGGCCATTGCATATCGTAATTGCTCGCGGTGCGCAGCACCAGTGCGCGCCTGGGGTCGACCCTGCCGGCGCGGCCGAGATTCGTCAGCGAACGGAGCGTGCCGCTGTCCTCCATCGCCGTGGTCACATAGTTGGCCTGGCTGTCGGAGTAATAACTGACCCAGGCGTTGGCCCATTGATTGAGCAATTTGCCGTGCCAGTAGGTACTGGCGGCGAGATTGGCGCCGATCAGCACGAAGGGCGGACGCTGGGCGTTGGGCGACCCGGTATAGGTGGCGCGCCGCGCGGCCATTTTGTCATTGTCGACCAAGGGAGTGTCGCGGGTGAGCGCAAAAGCCCATTGGACGAGACCGGGATCAAGTTGGTAGATCTGGCCCGACGCATACTCGTCCTTGCTCCGTGGCTGCTGGTAAGGGCGGCTTTTTCCAAGCGGCACATAGCCGACGGGCCAGTCAGCAGGGATTTCCCGCGCATCGATTTCGTGGGCCAGGTCACCGTCGACGACATAATCCGCCCAGACGGCCGATCCGATCGAGGCGTCCGCCGGGTCGACGCCGGCGATACCCGCCACCAGCCAGTAGCTCTGGCGAAAATCAAAGCGCGGATCGGAGCCCAGGGCCATGATCGTGGCGGCGGCATTGGTGTTGCCCTCGCCGGTCACGATGCCGATGACCGAGCCGTCGGCATTGGCCCTGACATCATGGTAGGCGGCAGGAAGCGGAATTACACGGTCGAGATGTTCGCGTTCCACCCAGAACTGAAATTCGCCGGGCGTATCGCCCGTATCGGCCCCGGCCTCGAACATCGTGACGACAACCACTTTGGGCCGGATGAGGCCATCGGCGGCTCTCCCGATTGAAAAGAGACAGCCCAACAGGGTGCAAATGAGCAGCGGACGGAGGGTCATGACAGACAAGACCAAAGGCCAAAGCACGCTTCGTGCCGCCGGCTTCGAGTTGCGGATTGCACGGAATCGCAGGACACATGAATTTCGGCGCGTGCCGGTGATCGACAGCCACGTCCATCTTTATCCCTCCGGGCTCAACCGCGATCCCTCGGGCTGGGCCGCCGTCCGCGGCGAAACGCATTGGGCCCTGCTGAGCCTGCGCCAGCGCAAGAACGGCAGGCCGGTCCAGGCATTTCCAGAGGTATCCGGCCTGCTGCGCGCGATGGACGAGGCTGGCATCGTGCGCGCTGTGCTCCTTGGCTGGTACTGGCAGCGGGCGGAATCGTGTGCCGAGCAAAATCGTTTTTACGCAGAGTGTGTCCGGCTTCACCCTGACCGGTTGTCGGCGTTTGCTGCGCTGCAGCCGGCGGCGGGCCGCGAGCCGGCCTTGGCGGAACTGCGCCGGGCCCGGGACGAAGGCTTGGCCGGGCTGGGCGAACTCTCGCCGCATTCCCAGGGTTATGCGGTCGACGATCCTGTTTTCCGCGAGGTACTGGCGCTCGCGGCGGAACTGAAGCTGCCGGTGAACCTGCATGTGACCGATCCCGAAGGTTGGGATTATCCGGGCCGGGTGATGACCCCGCTGACGGACTTTATCGGGCTCGCGAACCAATTTCCGCACGCGACGTTCATCTTGGCCCATTGGGGCGGCCTGCTCCCGATGGATCGCGGGTCGACGAAGCTGCCGGCAAATATTTATTACGACACCGCCGCCTCACCGTTGCTTTACGGACCGGAGATTTGGCGGAATTTTATCCGGGAGGCCGGTCCGGATCATGTCCTGTTCGGCTCGGATTTCCCCCTTAATCTCTACCCGCGGCTGGAATCCGAACCCGAAATAGCCCGTCTGGTGCGTGAGGCGCAGTTGTCGGGAATTTCCGCGGACAGCCTTGCCGCGGTGTTTTATGAAAACGCGAAACGTGTCCTCCGGCTGTAAGAGCGGCTTTACGCCGCGATGAGTTGTTTAGCCGACGCCAAAATCGCGGCGTAAAGCCGCTCCTACATTTTCGGAAATAAGCTCCGCGCCAAAATTCTTGGCGTCTTCCACCCTTTCGTTGAAGCTCGCGGCCTCATGAACCCCGAAGCCCGCCTGGCCGAACTCGGCCTTTCCCTCCCGAATCCGCCCGCCGCCGCGGGCAGCTATGTGCCCACAGTGCGCACCGGGAATCTACTCTACTGCGCCGGCACCATCTGCCTGCTCAACGGCCAGATGACCCATACCGGGCAGGTCGGACGGGAGCAGACCATCGAGACGGGAAATAAATCGGCTGAGATCTGCGCACTCAACACGCTCGCCAACATCAAGGCGGCGGCCGGCTCGCTGGACAAGGTGGCGCGGATCGTTTTTGTCAGCGGTTTCGTCAATGCGGTGAATGGCTTCGCGGACAGTCCCGCGGTGATCAACGGCGCCAGCGATCTTTTCGTGAAAATCTTCGGTGACGCCGGGAAGCACGCCCGGGCCGCTGTTGCCGTCAATGGCCTCCCGCGAGGTTCGACGACGGAAGTACAGGTCGTGGTAGAATTGAAATCATGATCAACCCCGGCCCGGTGCAGGTCCCGCTCGGGGTGCTTTTCCGCGCACTGCCCGCACTGCTGGCGGCGTGGCCGGCGTTGCTCGGCGCGGCCGCCCCGGCGGATACCGCCGTGCCCTCCGAACTGAGGCTTTTTCTCCTGATCGGGCAGTCCAACATGGCCGGGCGCGGCATCGTCGAGCCGCAGGACCGGGTGCCGCATCCACGGATCTTCATGCTCACGAAGGACCTCAAATGGCGTCCGGCCGTCGATCCGCTGCATTATGACAAACCCGATATTGCCGGCGTCGGGCCGGGACTGAACTTCGGGCGGGTGGTGGCCGATGCCGATCCGAAGATTGCCGTCGGACTGATCCCCGCCGCCGTCGGCAGCACGTCGCTCGACCAGTGGAAACCGGGCGGAGAACTCTACAATAATGCGGTGGCACGCGCACGCGAGGCGATGAAGCGGGGACGGCTGGCCGGCATCCTCTGGCATCAGGGCGAGTCGGACATCGCGCCCGAACAAACCGCGAGTTATGCCAGGCGATTCACTGCCATGATCGCGCAGTTGCGCGCCGATCTGGATGCGGGCGATGTCCCGGTCATTGTGGGCGAACCCGGGCGTTTCCGGCCCGCAAATGCCGGAATCAACCAGGTGTTGGCGACATTGCCCGCGCAGGTGCCGCGGTGCGCCTTCGTGGCCTCGGTGGCGCTCGTCGACAAAGGGGACCACCTGCATTTCGACACGGCGTCCCAGCGCGAACTTGGACGCCGATTTGCGCAGGCCTGGATCAAACTGGATAAGACAGGGACGCCCCAAGGAAACTCGAAATAGCCGGGCGCGCGATTCCCGCGGCGTCAGGCGAGTTGTTTCACCAGCACCTTGGCATTGCGGCCGCTGTCCTCGTAGAGCTTCAGCCGGGCGTCGGGCAGGATGTCCTTGGTGGTTTCCTCGAAGCCGCAGACGCTGCTGAAGAAGCCGAAACTCTGCGTCGAAAGCGCGATCGCCGTGTTGGCGCCGCGCTCCTTGGCCATCATGCAGGCGTATTCGACCATCTTCTTGCCGATGCCGCGGTTGTGGTAGAACGGCAGGACGTAGAGCGAGCCGATCTCGGCCAGCTGGGCCTTGCCCGGATAGAAATAGAGCGTGACGCACGCGATGATGTTCTCGTCGATCTCGAACACGAAGAACTGGTCGATGTTTTCCTCGATCGCCTTCTGCGTCCGGTAGATGAGTTCCTCGCGCTTCACCGCGTTGCGCGTGAGGTTGTAGATCAGCCGCACGTCGCGGCGCTGGGCCTTGCGGATCTGTTGGTAGTCGTTGCCGTAGATGAGCGAGCCGACGCCCTCGCTGGAGAAGATCTCGTTGAGCAGGCTGTCAAACACCCGGCCGTCGACGACATGCACGCGCGGCGTGCCGGTCTCGATGGCCTTCACGGCGTGCACGGCCTTGCTCAGGCTGGTCTCGCCCAGATGTTCGGGATGGTCCCGCAGCAGGACGCGGAGGGCGTCGACGGAAATGTCCCGGCGCACCTCGCCGTTGATCTCGAGGCCGGGCTGCGGGGTAAGATAGATGATCTTGGTCGCGTGCAGCGCCTCCGCCAGCTCGGCCGCGAGCAGGTCGGAGTTCACCCGGAGGGACTTGCCATCGGGTCCGAACGCGATGGGCGATACGACGGGCACGACCTGGCGGTCGATGAGCTCGCCGATGAAATCCTTGTCGATGCGCTCGGCCTTGCCCGTGAACTGCTGGTCCACGCCCTTGATGATGCCAATGGGGAGGGCGCGCACCGCGTTGGTCGTGGCGCATTTCAGGTTGTTCTGGGTCAGGCCCTCGACGAGCGCGTGCGCGACCCGGGACGAAGCCCGGATGGCGAGGTCGAGCGTGGGTGCATCGGTGACACCGGTGCCGTCGGCATTGGTGATCGGGATATTGCGGGCCGTGGAGAGTTCCTGGATCTGCTGGCCGATGCCGTGCACCAGCAGGATCTTGATGCCCAGGCTGCGCAGCACGGCGATGTCAACGAGCAGGTTGCTGAAATTTTCGTCGGCGATGATCGAGCCGTCGATCGCGATGATGAAGATCTGGCCCTGGAACCGCGGGACATATTTCAGGATGCCGCGGAGGTCCGTGGGTTTGATGACCGTCGCCTGCGCGGGGGACGCGGGCGGCGGGGAGGAGTTGCCATTGCCGTTGCTCATCAGTGGTTGGGCGCGCTCGTTCTCGACGATGCGGCGCGGCTCGTCAATGCACTTGCAACGTCCACTGGCGCGACGCACGGCTGCCGGCAAGCGTCACGAGATACTGCCCGGGCTTCAACGCGCCCGCGGGCACGGTGAGCAAAACCATGCTGTCCCGCGTGCGGGCGAGCAGGCCGCCGGCCAGGGTTTCGAACGAGGGCACCACGACGATCTCGCCGTCCCGGCGGTAAAGATGCCCGCCGGCGAGCTGGGCCTTGTTGTCGGCGAGCGAGCAGGTGAACTGGATGAAATAGGGCTGGGCCGCCGCCGCGCTGCCGGGCGCCGTGACGCTGTCGATGGAGATCGGCAGCAACGGCTGGTCAATCAGGGCGCCGGTGAGGGCCGAGGGCAGGCCCCCGGCCACGGCGGACGAACTGGCGGACGCAGCGACATGCAGCGGGTCGGCCGGACGGGTGGCGTCGAGGGCGATGCGCTGGTACCCCGTCGAAAGCAGCCGGATGGTGATCGCGCGATTCTTGGTATCCTCGTACGGGCGGAAGGCGGGCCCGGGCTTGCGGTAATGCAGCGTGAGATAGGTGTAGGGCACGATCACGACGATGATCGCAAGGAGCACCCATTTCATGGGCCAAGGTTTTTGCTGGCTCGCGGAGGGCATGCGGGGCGACGAAGGAAAGGCACAGGGGACCGTGGTGCAACCGCGAAGCGCCCATGCGAGCGGACCGGATAATCTTACCTCTTACTCTTGATCATTCTCGATCTCAGCGGATCGAACGCGAGAAAGAGAACGAATTGCGAAAGGGAGGAACGGTCGCGTGGCTTTCGGCGCCAAGGCTGCAGCAAATAAATTTGCCCCGGTGCGCGCGGGCTGTTTCGTTGACCGGCTTCATGAAGTTCTGGTCGCAGTATTTTATCCCCACGCTCAAGGAAAGCCCGGCTGACGCCGAAATCGCCTCGCACAAGCTGCTCGTGCGCGCGGGCCTTGTGCGCAAGCTCGGCGGTGGCCTTTATACCTACCTGCCGCTCGGCCTGCGGGTGATGCAGAAGCTCACGCAAATCTGCCGGGAGGAAATGGAGCGGGGCGGTGCCATCGAGCTCTGGATGCCCCACGTGCATCCCGCCGAGCAGTGGGAGCAGGGCCCGCGCTGGGCGGCGGCCCGCGAGATCATGTTCCGGGTGGACAGTGCCGGCAGCGGCAAGGGCCGCGCGAAGGAGCCCGAGTACGTGCTTGGGCCGACGCACGAGGAGGTTATCACGCCCCTCATCAAGGCCGAGATCACCAGCTACCGCGACCTGCCGAAGAACTTTTTCCAGATCGCCACCAAGTTCCGGAACGAGATCCGCCCGCGCTACGGCCTGATGCGGGCGAAGGAGTTCGTGATGATGGATGCCTATTCGTTCGACGCCGACGATGCGGGCGCGACCAAGAGCTACCTGGCGATGAAGGCGGCTTATGAAAATTTCTTCCGCCGCATCGGCGCGCAGGCGATTGCCGTCGAGGCCGACACCGGCGTGATGGGCGGCAGCTTTTCGCACGAGTTCATGGTGCCCGCCGAGGTGGGCGACGACGATGTGATCTACAACGAGGAGAGCGACTACGCGGCGAATCGCGAAAAGGCGACGAGCGCCCTGGTGCCGCCCGACCTCAAGGATGCACCGCCGTCCGGTGCCATCGAGGAATTCGCCACGCCCGGGATCGTGACCATCGCGGCGCTCGAGGCAGTGCCTTATTCCGTTCCGGCCGACCAGCAGTTCAAGACCCTCGTCTACATGGGCGACGGCAAACCCTTCCTGGTCATCTTGCGCGGCTGCGACGAACTGGAGGAGGCCAAGCTCGGCGCGCTCGGCTTCACCCTGCGCCGGCCCGCGACCGCGGAGGAAATCGAGCCGGTCCTGGGCGCGAAGCCCGGCAGCCTCGGCGCCGTGAAGGGCTCGATTAAAAATCCCGCCGCCTTGGCCGGTATCTTTGCCGACCACGCCATTCGCCTGGTCGGCAATGGCACCACAGGGGCGAACAAGGACGGATTTCACCTGCGGCACGTCAATGTCGTGCGCGACTTGGCGATCACCCAGTTCGGCGACTTCCGCCGCGTGCGCCCGGGCGAACCCGATCCGAAGTCGGGCCAGCCGCTCAAGGTCCGTCGGGGCATCGAAGTCGGCCACATCTTCAAGCTCGGGACCAAGTATTCGGAGAAATACAACGCGGTTTACACCGATGACCAGAAGCAGTCGCACCTGATGATCATGGGCTGCTATGGCATCGGCATCAGCCGCACACTGCAGGCGGTCATCGAGCAGAGCCACGACGCGGACGGCATTGTCTGGCCCTGGCTGGCCGCGCCGTTCCAAGTGCTGGTTTGCGTGCTGGATCCCCAATTGCCCGAGGCGATGGAACTCGCGAAGAAGATCGGGGTGGCCGCGGAGCAAGCCGGCGCGGACGTCCTGATCGACGACCGCGCCGAGCGACCCGGGGTGAAGTTCAAGGATGCCGACCTGATCGGCATCCCTTTACGCGTCACGATCGGCGGCAAGGGCCTGAAGGAAGGTATTGTCGAATTGAAGTGGCGCACTAAGAAGGAGGTCGTGAAGATTCCGATCGCCGAGGTGGAAAAGCAGCTGGCCGAGGCGGTGGTGCAGGCTTCGGCCCAGGCATGATCGTGGCGCAATCCAATCCCCAGTCCGCTCCATCGCCCCAGGGTGCAACCGAGTTGGCCCTTGAGGGCGTGTGGCACGTGGTGGTGCTGAACGATCCCGTGAACCTGATGTCCTACGTGGTCATGGTTTTCAAAAAGGTCCTCGGTTTCGATGAGACCAAGGCCCGGCGGCACATGCTCGAGGTGCATGAGCAGGGCCGTTCCGTGGTCTGGACGGGCCTGCGGGAAAAGGCCGAGGCCTACGCGTTCACCCTGCAACAGTGGCATCTCACGGCCGTGCTCGAATCCGATGGAGAAGCGCGTTGAAGTAAAACTGGAGCTGCCGAGCGTCGCCCCGTTGCTGGATGTCATCAAGGCGGCGGCCGATTCGCTGCAGGACGGCCTGGCCGCGCCGCTCGCGATGAAGGAGATCGAGGGCGAATTCCGCGATGCGTGGAGCGGGGAGCTGCTGGCGGGGCAGAACAAGGATGTCGGCGCCCTGCTCGCGCTGTTCGACAGTAATTTTTTCGCGACCGGCTGGATCAGCTTCACCGAGAAAAACGCGGAAGCCATCGTGCGCGCGTGCTCGGCGCTGCGACTGCGGCTGCGGGGGAGATTTCTGCCCGGCCTGACCGACGAGGCGCTGGAAAGCGGCGAGGTGGAACTCACGGCGCTGGAGGAAACCGTGCGGAAGGCCTTCATGAGCTACGTGTTTCTGGCGACGATCCAGGAAGTCATCATCCAGCACCTGGATTCGTCGATCATCGATTCGTGAGGACGGGCGTGGCCAGGCCTGCCGGACAAATTTATCTGATGGAGACGCGACCTCCCGGTCGCGTAGCGCCAGCGACCGGGCGGTCGCCGCCCCAGCGGTAGCGGACAATGGGCCCAGCCGGGGACGCGATGAGCGGCTTCACGGCGGGACAGAATCAAGGATAATCCCGGCCCATGGTTTCATGGATTCGCGTTTGACGGGGGCGGGGCGCGACTTACCGTCTGACCCGACACCCTGCAGTGTTCGAGGTGCTTTAATAACTGCTCTTTGCCTTGAAATTATTACGGGAGCTGAACCCGCCGCGGAAGATGCTAGGCCGTAAATCGGAAAGCAGACGCTACGGAGGAGGCGCCCACCTTAACATAAAAAGGTCTTGAGCCTTTTTAGCGCACGGCACAGGCGGGGTGTTACTTTGATTTTTTCCGTTCTTTTTCTCCTGATTATCCGCGGGGTGGTGCGCCACGGATGGCAAAAATCGGGCGAGAAGGAAAAGGTACGCGGACATCCGTCATTTTCATGAATCCCCAGGAACTAAATTCGCTTCATATCATCCATGTTTTCTCCGCCATCGCGCTGGTGGGAACGGTCTTCTATGCCTGTGCCGGGGCGCCCGAGACGCGCAAGAGTGCCCTCATGTGGAGCGGCATTGCGAGTCTCCTCGTTGTCCTGACTGGCATCCGCCTGTGGCAGGGCGTGTTTCATTTCACCGGTGGCTGGGCTTACGTGAAGATCGTCTGCTGGCTGGGCCTGTCGGCCTTTGGCGGTGTCGCCTACCGGCAGCGCGAAAAGGCCCGCCTCTGGATCATCCTCAGCCTCGCGCTGACGGCGACGGCGCTGGCGATGGTTTACGTTAAGCCCTTCTAAGGGGCGCGGGCCGGGTCCTGTGCAGCGAAAGACCGGTATCCGGTTCAGCCCGCAAACCGGCCGGATGTATCCCAGCCCCGAATGTCCGCCCCCAACCTCAGCTCCGGTGCGCTCTGCGGCCTTTGGGTGGATGACGACGGGGGCGTTCATCTTTCCGTGGTCACGGCGGGCGGTGGCCGTGAGGAGCGCACGGACATGCTGCGCCCCTTCGCGTGGCTTGGTGACGTGCCGGTTGTCGAGCAGCTGACGGGGTTGACCATCGAGGATTTGAAAGGGGAGGGAGCGTTCCGGCGGCTCGCACACGCGCAGGATTTTACGGCCTACGAGGCGCTGCTCAAACTCGGCCGGGAGGGCGGTGGCGTCGACGGCATCCGGCCCCTGGAAAGCCAGTACCTCCTGCAGCGGCGGGAGCGGCTTTACCGCGGGCTGGGTTTCACGCAGCTTCGCCGGTGCCAGCTCGACATCGAGACCGGCTCGGTGGACGGCAGCTTCAGCGACGCCACGCGGCCGGGCGACCGCGTGCTGGCGATCGGCCTGCGCTTCAACGGCCGCAACCAGCTGCTCGTGCTGGAGGAACTGACCGACGCGGCGGAGAAGCAACTGCTGGAGTCGTTGAACACGGCGCTGCACGCCGAGGATCCCGACGTGATCGAGGGGCACAATCTCTTCAAGTTCGACCTCGATTACCTGCGCCAGCGCTGCCGGCTGCACAAGGTGCCGTGCGCCTGGGGGCGTTTCGGCCAGAAAGCCACGTTTCGCAACAGCCGCCTGAAAGTGGCCGAGCGGTGGATCGATTTTCCGCGCTGCGACCTGCCGGGCCGCGCCGTCATTGACACCTATCTCCTGGTGCAGCTCTACGATATCACGACACGCGAGCTGACCGCCTACGGCCTGAAGGATGTGGCGGTTTACTTCGGCATTACGGAGGAGGAGAGCGACGAGCGGACCTACCTTGCGGGCAATAAGATCTTTGATGCCTACCAGCATGAGCGGGGCAAATTCCTCGCCTACCTCGCGGATGACTTGCGGGAGACACAGGGCATCGCGGACCTGCTGCTGCCGACCTATTTCGAGCAGACCCGCACCTTCCCGACCATGTTGCAGGAGGCGACCCTGCGCGGCACCACGAGCAAGATCGACCTGCTGTTCCTCGAGGAATATTACCACGCGCGCCACGCGTGCCCGGTGCCGCCCGAGATCAAGCCGTTTGAGGGCGGATATACGCGCAGCTTTCAGGAAGGGGTCTTCCGCCATGTGCTGCATTTCGACGTCGCGTCGCTCTACCCGAGCCTGCTGCTGGCCATTGGGCGCAACCCGCGGAATGACCCGCTCGGTGTCTTCATCCCGCTGCTCAAGTCGCTTCGCGAGTACCGGCTCAAGTTCAAGCAGCTCGCCCGGTCGGGTGCGACGGAGGACGAACGGGCCGAGGCGCAGGCGCGGCAGGCGAGCTTCAAGATCCTGATCAACTCGTTCTACGGCTATCTGGGCTTTTCCGGTGCCCGCTTCGGCGACGGCGAACTCGCGGCCGAGGTGACGCGCCGCGGGCGGGAGTTGCTGCAGACCCTGATCGACGAGTTTGCGCGGCACGGCTGCACCATCCTGGAGGCCGACACGGACGGGATCTACCTCTCGTCGGAGAAATATTTCAACGAGCCCGATGCGCTGCTCGCGCTGGTTGCGACGATTCTGCCGCCCGGCATCGAGCTCGAGTACGACGGACGCTACGCGGCGATGTTCTGTTACAAGGCGAAGAATTATGCGCTGTACGACGGGAAAAAAATCACGCTGCGCGGCAGTGCGCTCCGCTCGCGCGGCATCGAGCCCTACCTGAAGAGGCTGAGTGACCAGCTCATCCGGTTCCTCCTCGGCGCGATCGAGGCATCGCCCGTGCCGTTGATTGAAGACTACCGGAAACGTCTCGCGACGCGGGAAGTGCCGGTGAACGAACTGGCGAAGAGCGAGACCCTCAGCCAGAATCCCGACGCCTATGAACGAAACATGGCCGAGGGCGGCAAGCCGCGCCGTGCGGCGGCCGAAGTTGCCTTGCTGCTCACGCCGCGCCCGCGGATGGGTGACCGGGTCAGCTACTACATCACGGCCAAGGCGAAGGGAAAGACGAGTGACTGGCAGCGCGCGCGTCCGGTCGTGCTCTACGATCCGGGCGCTGCGCCTTATGATCCGGTCTATTACACCGACAAGCTCGACGACTGGCTGCAACGGTACGGCACGTTTCTCGGCGTGAAGCCGCCAGGGGACGGACAAGGGGAATTACTGTAGCACAGGATCATGCCCGTTGGACGCGCACGCCTGGGAAATGACGATTGTTCGTAGTCCCGGCTTCAGCCGAAATCTGAAAAACCTTCCGGCTGAAGCCGGGATTACAAACGCAGCCAACCCGGTTTCGTCCTGTCTGCGCAAAACGGTGTTTGCGGCCTACGCGGCACGATCTTGGCGAAAGTAGCAGTGACCGCGGGTCGGGCGCCCGGCCGAACCAGCGAAGCCCGAGGCCCGCACCGTCACTTTTTCGACTCGATGCCGATTTGATTTAGCAGGCTGAGGTCGTAAACGAGCTCGCCCTGTCCCGCGGGAAAGCCATTCACGCTGAGGAGATAGGTAACGATGTCGGTCGAGAGCTGGCGGTTCAACCGGCCGGGGGTGTCCGATGGCATCGTTTTTCTGGTCTGCTCGACAAGCTTGCCGACCGACTTCCCGTTCCACTTCTTGAGAAAGTCCTCCTTGATCAGCGGCGGGGAATCCGGGTCCCCGAGAAGATCTTCGCCATGGCAGCGGGCGCATTCGGTCGCATAGGCCTTCTGGCCGCGACCGGCCTGCTCGCTCGAATAAACCCCTTCCCACACCGAGCGCGGCGCAGCCGCGGCGGGCGCGGCGAGGAGAACAAGGAGCAGGAAGGGTTTCATTTTTGAATTAATGCCATTGCTGGGAGCGAATTTGCAATCCTGCTGATGGTCCGGCGGCCGGCTTCCGTCCGTGGGGATGAAGGAGCGTATTGCAGGTCACGTAACCTGCCCGGGCTAAGCCCGGACCCGCCGCCCATTGAAGGTCTGTTTTGCCGTGCCGCGGATTGAACCACGCGCAGGCCGTACCGCGCCCGGACGGCCGCGGTCCTCCTTATTCCAACGGCCTTAGCCGGCGGATGGCCCCATAGCCGCGGTCTGACGCAGTAGCTCGGCCGTTTCATCATCCAGTGGCTGGTCGGTGAGCAAGGCGAGGAGTGTCGGTACGTCCGGGGCATAGGCGGACGGTGTCCCGGTGGGAAAGGCAACGCGGGCGCGCAGAGTGAATCGGAGAGCGTTAAGGAATGAAACCCGGGCGAGCTCGGGCCTTTTCAGCGCGGCATAGTTGCGGCCGGCTTCCAAGTTCAGTGCAGCATAGAGCAGGACCTGGGCACACGCCTGGTCGGGCTCTGACCCCTTCGTCAGCATGGCAAAATGCTGGTCGGGATCGAACTGGAAGAGCGCGTCGGCCTCGAGGCCGAACAGGCGCTCGCACGCCTGCACGATGGACTGAAATGACTCCTGTTCACGGCCGGCCTTGCGCTTGAATACCGCGCGGGCGAGGAACTCGCCCACCTCGTCGATGATGCGCAGGAGGTAGTCGCGTCGAGAGCGCAGCATGGGGAATAAAAACGCCGCGCCCCGGTCAACGGTGGCGCGGCGCGAGGGGTTCGCCCGGTGGATCGCTCAGGTCCAGCGCAGATCCGCGCGTGAGAGCGGGAACTGCCGGACCCGTTTGCCGCAGGCGGCAAAGATCGCGTTGCCCAGCGCCGGGGCGACCGGCGGGATGCAGGGCTCGCCCAGGCCCGTCGTCGGGTTGTTCGTGGTGAGGAAGTGAACCTCGATCTTGGCCGGCGCATCCGGCATGCGGATCATCGGGTAGTCGTTGAAGTTGTTCTGCGTCATCCGGCCGCGCTCAATGGTGAGTTCCTGGAAGACCGCCGCGCCGATGCCATCGACGATGCTGCCCTGGACCTGGTTCTCGGCGCCACTCAGGTTGACGATCTGCGCCCCGATGTCGCAGGCACAAACGAAGCGGTCGACCTTGAGCTGGCCGTCCTGCGAGATGGTGACTTCCGCCACCTGCGCGATGTAGCCGCTGTGGCTGAAGTGGAACGATATGCCCTGGCCTTGGCCGCGTGGGAACTTCTTGGGATTCCAGCCGGCCTTTTCGGCCACGAGCTTCACGACTCCAGTCATGCGCTTGGCGTCATAAGCGCCGCCCAGCTTCTGGGAGAGAAGTTCCAGCCGGAACTCGACTGGGTCACGGCCCGCCGCGTGGGCGAGTTCGTCGATGAAACTCTGCATGACGAACGAGAACACGTTGTTGTTGGGCGCGCGCCACGGACCAGTCGGCACGTTGCACTCGATCAACGACTGTTCCCCGCGGTAGTTGGCGAGGAACTTGGCCGGGAACTGCTCGACATCGAGGCCGCTCACCGGGCGCAGCGTCACCGCGGTGTCATCACCGCGCCCCGCGGCTTTCGTGGCGAACGTGACAAAGTGGTTTTTCCAGCCGACCACCTTGCCCGCGGCATCGAGGCCGCCCTTCAGGAAGTGAAAGCCACCCGGGCGGAAGTGATCGTGGTGAAGGTCATCCTCGCGGCTCCACGTGAGTTTCACCGGAGTGCCGTTGACCTTTTGGGCAATGGCCGCGGCCTCGAGAATGTAGTCGTTGCTCAGGCGCCGGCCGAAGCCGCCGCCGCTGCGGGTGAGATGGACCGTGACCTTCTCCTTTGGCACGCCGAACTGGCTGACGACTGCTCCCTGGCCGCCACCCGGGTTCTGGGACGGCGCCCAGAGCTCGAAGGCGCCATCCTTGAAGAGGGCGGTGCAGTTCTGCGGCTCGATGCTGGCATGCGAGATGAAAGGATAGCTGTAGGCGGCCTCAATCGTCTTGGCGGCGCCGGCGAGGGCGGCATCCACGTCGCCCTCCTTGTAGATCACCGTGGCGCCGGCATTCTTGCCCATCTCCGCCGCCTTGGTGCTGAAGGTGTCCCAGCTGTCGTTGGCGAATTTGCCCTCGTCCCACGTGACCTTGAGCTGCTTCCGCGCGCTATAGGCCGCCCAGGTCGAGTCGGCGACAATGGCCACGCCGGGCAGCAAGCCGGTGAGATTCGAGGTGCCCTCGATTATAAAGGCGTCCTTAACGCCGGGGAGAGCCTTGATCGTGTCCAGATTGGCGCTGACCACCTTGCCGCCGAACACCGGGCATTTCTCATACACCGCGTACAGCATGCCGGGCAGACGCGTGTCGATGCCGAAGAGCGGCTGGCCCGTCACGATCTTCGGGTTGTCCACGCCGGTGATGCGGGTTCCTAGGAGCTTATAGTCCTTCGGCTCCTTGAGCTTCACGGTGGCCGGTACGGGAAGGGTGGAAGCCTTGGCGACCAGTTCGCCGTACGAAAGGGTGCGGTTGCTGGCGGCATGGTGAACCGCGGTGGCGGCGGCCGTGCACTCGGCGGCGGGCACGCCCCAAGTCTGCGCGGCGGCGTCGATGAGCATTGTCCGCGCGGTCGCGCCGAGCTTGTGGAAATCGTTGTAATTGGTGGGAGTCGAGCGGCTGCCGCCGGCGCTCTGGCTGCCGTAAGCGGGATCAAGATCGCCTTGGACAACAACGACGTCCTTCCAGCTGACTTCCAGCTCCTCGGCAATGATCATGGGCAGGGACGTCTTGATGCCCTGGCCGATCTCAGGCTGCTTCGAGACGAGGGTGACCACGCCATTGGGCGCAATCCGGATGAAGGCGTTGGGCCGGAATTCCGATCCGGCAGCCGGCTTGACGATGTCCGCGGCCGACGAGGCGCCGGCCGACTTGAGATAGAAGCCAAGCACGAGGCCGCCGCCGGCAAGCCCCGACAGCTTGAGGAAATCGCGGCGATCAATCGGGCGGGAAAGCGTGGGCGTGCTCATTTGATGGCCTCCTGGATTGAGGCAACGGTCGCGCCGCCACCGGTGATATGGGAGTTGTTGTCGCTGCTCGTGACGCCGGCGGCGTACTTGATTCCGGCGCGGATGCGTAGGTAGGTCGCGCAACGGCAGAGGTTGCCGTTCATCGCGTCGTCGATGTCCTGGTCCGTGGGCTTGGGATTTTCCTTGAGCAGCGCGGCGGCGGTCATGATCTGGCCGGCCTGGCAATAACCGCATTGGGCAACGTCGAGTTCGCACCAGGCCTTTTGTAGCGGGTGGGAACCGTCGGTGGAAAGGCCCTCGATCGTGGTGACCTGCTTGCGGCCGACCGTGGAGACCGGGGTCATGCAGCCGCGGGTCGGAACACCGTTAAGGTGGACGGTGCAGGCGCCGCATTGGCCGATGCCACAGCCAAACTTGGTGCCGACAAGGCCGAGATGATCGCGCAACACCCAGAGAAGCGGGGTGTCGGGGGTCACGTCCACGGAGTGGGACTGCCCGTTGATTTGCAGCGTATATTTGCTCATGAGCGAAGGACGGTGGCTGTTGGGGGTAAGGGGACCTGCAAAATGTAACAAAAAGAAAACCGCGGTCAATCGATGATCCGTGGCTTGGGTTAATTTCTTGTTACCGTATTCCGGCTGTTCGGTGGGCGACCCAGTCGACGATGGCGTCGTCGTTGTCCTGGTTCCGCCAGACGAGGCTCAGGAACTCGGCGGGCTGGATGTCATGGGCCTTGAAGAATTTGCGATCGCCACCGCAGCAATACATCAGCGACGCCGGCAATTCGCCGCGCAGTTTCGCCTTGGTCTTCGGGATGATGCGAGGCAACCACTCGATGCCCTTGATGGTGTCGGACTTGGTGGGCATGCGCGACTCGTCGAGGACGGTGCCGGAGGGCTTTGCGCCCTGGACGTTAAGAAAGTAGTCCCGGCGGAGGGACTCGATCGCGAGGGCGTTGTCGTAGCCGGGTTCGCCGGAGTTGGTCTGGTCCTCCGCATAATCGTAGATGTGCTGGGCGGTCAGGCCGTTGGCCGCCAGCCAGGTTTGCTCGTCGGCGCTGAAGAACGTGTGGGCGTCGCGCTGGCCCTTGGCGTAAAGGCCCGCGGCCTCGTCGTAGAGCGCGTGGAATTTCTGGACGAAGTCGTAGTGATGCATGGGAAACGGAGAAGAGCGGCAACCAACACCAGCAAAGGCGTTTTTTCAAACGCGGACCCTAAACGGTGGGTGCGGGGCGGAAATCGATCGTGCGCTTGAAGCGGTCGACCTTGTCCACGTTGACCTCGAGCCGGCCGTTGAGCTCGAACCGGCGCTTGTGGCGGCGGCCGACGAGCGCGGTGCCCGCGGTGTTGAGGAGATAGTTGTCGTCGCCCAGAGTGGAGGCGGGCACGAGGCCGAAGGTCATGGACTCGAGCAGCTCGATGAAAAAACCGTTGGCGCGGACATCGGTGATGACCGCGGTGAAGACCGTCTTCTTCTTTTTCTCGGCCTCGCGCTCGAAGAACTCGAGCAGCTTGATCTTGACGCTCTCACGCTCGGCCTCGGCGCTGTTGACCTCCGTGAGGCTGAGGTGCTCGGCCAGGGCCTCCATGCGGGCGAGGTTATAGCCCGGTGACTGCCCGATGGGCGCGGGGTGACCGGCGTGCTTGACGAGATAGAAGTCAAAAACGCGGTGCACGACCAAGTCCGCGTACCGGCGGATGGGCGAGGTAAAGTGGGTGTAGTCCTTTTTGTGCAGGCCATAGTGCCCGTCCGGGGTGGCGCGGTAGCAGGCCTTCTTGAGGCTGCGCAGGAGCTGGGTGCGCAGGGTGTAGCCCTGCGGATGGGTACGCAGGGTCTCGAGCAGTTTCACGACCTCGGCCCGGTGGGTCAGGTCGCCGACGTGGATGTGGAAGGTGCCGAGGAGTTGCCGGTACTCGGCGAGTTTTTCGTCATCGGGATCGTCATGCACGCGATAGAGCGAGGGCAGCTTGTGCGTGCGGGTCAGGCGGGCCACGGCCTCGTTGGCCGCGAGCATGAATTCCTCGATCAGCTGGTGGCTCTCGTCGTGCTCGATCTTCTCGAGGCTGTCGGCGTAGCCCTCGGCATCGACGAACACCTTGGTCTCGGGCATGTCGAGGTCGAGGCTGCCGTGGGCCATGCGCTCGGCTCGCAACCGGCGGGCGATGGTCCAGAGCTTGCGGACCCAGCTTTGCAAATCCACCAGCTCGAGGTCGCTGAGCGAACTGAGCGCCCGGCCGGTCGAGCCGGTCTGGTGCTTGGGCGGCAGCGGCAGGGCGCGGATGCGCTCGAGGTCGTTTTCGAAGAGCAGCGCGTAGGCCTGTTTGTACGTGAGCCGTTTGCGGCTGCGGATGACCGTGTTGGCGAAGGTGGTGTCCTTCAGGCGTCCGTTCTGGGCGAAAATCAGGAAGGTGGCCTTGCACAGCCGGTCCTGGGCCTCGACGAGGGAGCAGAGGCCGTTCGAGAGCTTCTCGGGCAGCATCGGGATCACGGTGCCGACCAGGTAGGTGGAGTTGCCGCGCTTCTGCGCCTCGCGGTCGAGCGCGGTGCCTGTCTTAACGTACGCGGAGACGTCCGCGATATGGATGCCCACGCGGGTGTCGCCGCCGTCCAAGGCCTCGATCGACAGGGCATCATCGAAGTCCTTCGCGTCGTCGGGATCGATGGTGAAGACCGGCACCTGCCGGTAATCGAGGCGGTTGGCGAGTTCGCGCGGTTGCACGGTATCGGGCAGGCCGGCGACCTCGCGCTCGACTTCATCGGGGAAGGTGGGATCGAGATCGAACTTCGTGAACACGCCCAGCAGTTCCGCGCGGGGTTCGAAGGTGCGGCCGAGACGCGCGGTGAGTTCGCCCGTGAGCGGATCGTTTTTGCGCTCCCAGGGGGCTAGGCGGACGACGACCTTGTCCCCGGGCGTGGGCACGGGCTTCACGCCCGACTTGGCCGGATCGGGCACGAGGATCTGGTAGACGAAACGGGGGTCGTCCGGGGCGACATAAAAATTGCGGCCGCCGCGGCGCAGTTCGCCGACAATGGTTTCCCGCCCGCGCTCGACGACCCGCAGCACGCGGCCAACCGTCTCGCCGGAGCGGCGGCCCTTGCGGCCTTTGTGCACCAACACGGACACGCGATCACCGGGCAGTGCGACCCCGGTGTCCTCCGGAAAAATTTGCACTGAGGTCTGCGCGGGATCGCGCGCACCCTCGGGAATGACGAAGGCCGAGCCCCCGGCACGAAACTGGATGCGACCGAGCAGTTCGCCTGGCTGAGCGGCAGCCACGGGCTCGTGCTCATGGCCGCGCCTCCGGTTGGGTTCGCCCGGTGCGTTCGCGACGGAGGCGGCCTGGCGGGAAGCCGGGACGAAAATCGGGCGGGCCGGGGAGGGCTTTGGCACATCGCTCGCGTAGACGCGCAATTTCACGCGATTGCCGGGCACCCGCACAATCTTGCCGTCGCCGAGCAGGCGTCCGAGTTCATGGGCGAGGGGGCCGCGTTGTTTCTTGTTCAGGCCGAGACGGCGGGAGAGCTCGGTTTCGTTGGCGGGGCGGTAGCCGGGTTCCGACAGCAGGGCGAGCAAGCGTTCGCGAAGATTCATGTAAGGATTCCATCTGCCGGCGCGCGGGCCGAGCTTTGGGATTGGATTGAACAAACCGGCCGTCATAACTTGGCGCGATGAAAATCGTCCAAGCCGCGTCCGAATTGTTTCCCTTTGTGAAGACCGGCGGCCTCGCGGATGCCGTCGGTTCCCTGGCGCGCACGCTGGCCGATCAGGGGCATGAAGTCTCGGTTTTCCTGCCGGGTTACCGGGCGGTCCTCGAGCACCGGGATGCCGCGGGTGCCGCGCGCCGCCTGCGGTTGAAGATCGAGATGGGCGACGTGTTCCTGACCGGGGATGTGCGGGTGTTTTCCCCGGGAAAAAATCTCACGGTCTATTTGATCTGCCGCGAGGAATTCTTCGACCGCCGGGGGCTTTACGGCAACGGCGAGCGGGACTTCGAGGACAACCACCACCGCTTCATTTTTTTCTCCAAGGCGGTCGTCGAGACCCTGCGCCTCCTCGATTCGCAGGCCGACGTGGTGCACTGTCACGACTGGCAGACGGCGCTCCTGCCGGTGCTCCTGCGTTATGCCGAGCGGCGTCACGGCCTGACCCTCGCACTGAAGACGGTCTTCACGATTCACAACATCGCGTTCCAGGGGATTTTTCCCATGCGGTCGTTTTACCGGACGAACCTGCCCGACGATCTGCTGGGGATCGACGGGTTCGAATACTACGGCCAGATCAACATGCTGAAAGGCGGGATTCTTTTTTCGGACCGCGTGACGACCGTGAGTCCGCGCTATGCCAAGGAAATCCAGACAGCGGAATTCGGCTGCGGCCTGGAAGGTGTGGTCGCCACGCGGGCCGAGGATCTCGTCGGCCTGCTGAATGGTATTGATACCGCGGTCTGGAATCCGGCGACGGATGCCCTGCTGCCGGCGAAGTACTCGGCGGCAAATCCGGCGGGAAAGCTGGCCTGTCGCACCGAGCTGCTGAAGCAGCATTCCCTCGATCCCCGCTTCAAGGGCGCGGTCTTCGGCATGGTCTGCCGGTTCGCCGAGCAGAAGGGCCTCGACTTCGTCCTCGCCAACAAAAATTTCTTCCTCGCGGAAAATTGCCGCCTGATCGTGCTGGGCTCAGGCGAGCGGCGCTACGAGGAGGCGTTGAATGACCTCGCAGCGGCGGCCCCGGACCGGGTGAGCATCAGCATGCGGCTGGACGAGCCGATGAGCCATCTGATCGAGGCGGGCAGCGATTTTTTTCTCATGCCATCCTTGTTCGAGCCCTGCGGACTCAACCAGATGTACTCGCAGGCCTACGGCACGATACCATTGGTGAGCCGGGTGGGCGGGCTCGTCGATACCGTGACGGATGCCGACGAGCAGCCCGAAGCCGGGACGGGCCTGTCGTTTCCGCCCACGGCGGAGGGGCTGCTCGACGGCTTGGAGCGAGCGCTGAAGCTTTTCGCGGACAAGCCGCGGTTCGCGGCGGTGCAGCAGCGCGGCATGAAAAAGGATTTCAGCTGGGCGAAAGCCGGGCTGGCCTACGAGCAACTCTTCCGCGATTCGCTCTGAGCGGTCGAGCGGGCCGGCATTCCCAACGACCGTGTCCGTCTCACCGACGCTGCTGTGGTTTCGCCAGGACCTTCGCCTGGCAGATAACCCGGCGCTCGAAGCCGCGCTCACGCGAGGCGGTCCGATTATTCCAGTCTATATTCAGGATGACGCCGGGGAAGGTCGGTGGGCGACCGGCGGGGCGGCGAGGTGGTGGCTGCATCATTCGCTCGCTGCGCTGGAAGGTGCGCTGCGGGAACGCGGGTCGAGATTGATTTTCAGCCGGGGCGACTCCGCGCTCGTCCTTGCGGAGTTGGTGCAGGCCACGGGTGCAGGAGCCGTTTATTGGAACCGTCGCTATGAACCAGAGGTGATTGCGAGGGACAAGGGCATCAAGGCCGGGCTGGCGGCACGCGGGCTCGAGGTTAAAAGTTTCAACAGCGCACTGCTCTTCGAGCCCCAGACGATTGCCAACAAGCAGGGCGGTCCGTTCCAGGTTTTCACTCCCTTCTGGCGCCACTGCCTCGCCCTGCCCGTGGCTGAGCCTGTCAGGTTGAAGGCAAAGGTAGTTCCCGGGCCCGTCCGCTGGCCGGCCGCGCTGATGCTGGGCGAACTCGGATTGGAGCCTGCGATCCGCTGGGATGCCGGCCTGAAGCAGGCCTGGCAGCCGGGCGAGGCCGCGGCGCGACTACGACTGAAAGCCTTCGCGGCACAGGCGCTGGATGATTATTCCGATGAGCGGAACCGGCCCGATCTCGACGGTTCTTCGCGGCTTTCACCCCACCTGCATTTCGGCGAGGTCGGACCGCGGCAGGTGTGGGCGGCGGTAGCGGCACGCTCGAAGGAAAGCGGGGTGTTTCCCCCGAGCAACGGGGCGCGGGTCTTTCTGGCGGAAATCGGCTGGCGCGAATTTGCGCACCACCTGCTTTACCATTTTCCGCATACGGTCGGTGCGCCTCTGCGCGAGGAATTCGCGCGTTTCCCCTGGGCGGAGGATCCGGGGGCAGTGAAGCTGAAAGCCTGGCAGCGCGGACTCACGGGCTACCCGATTGTCGATGCCGGCATGCGGCAGCTATGGGGAACGGGCTGGATGCACAACCGGGTGAGGATGATCGCGGCATCCTTCCTAGTGAAACATCTCCGTCTGCCGTGGACCCAGGGCGCGGCGTGGTTTTGGGACACGCTGGTGGATGCCGACCTCGCTAGCAACACCCTCGGCTGGCAGTGGACGGCCGGCTGCGGGGCGGATGCCGCGCCTTATTTCCGCGTGTTCGCCCCCGTGCTGCAGGGGATGAAGTTTGATCCCAACGGTGACTATGTCCGTCGGTGGGTTCCGGAGCTGGGGAAACTGCCGGCCAAGTTCATTCATTGCCCGTGGGAAGCATCATCAGCGGAATTGGACGCCGCTGGAGTGCAGCTGGGTGCGAACTATCCACGCCCGATGGTAGAGCACGGTGCAGCCCGGGCGGCTGCGCTTGAGGCCTGGCAGGTGATGCGGAAAAGCGATTAATCCTGCTGATCGGCTTCGCCGCCGTGTCCATCCGGGTTGTCAAAATCATGCTTTCCTTGCCCGCGGACGGGAGTATGTTGGGTCTTTATGCAACGTACACTGATTATCCTGAAGCCTGATTGCATGCTGCAAAAGCATGCAGGCGTAGTGCTTAGCCGCTTCGAAAACGCCGGGTTCTCCATCGTCGGAGCCAAGATGATCCAGCTCTCACTCCGGGTGCTGCGGGAGCATTATGCGCATGTGGCCGCCAAGCCGTTTTACCCGGAGATCGAGCAATTCATGAGTTCGAGCCCGGTGATCGTCGTCGCCCTGCAAGGCGAGAACATCGTGAGCAAGGTGCGCGACCTGCTTGGACCCACGGATTCAAAGAAGGCGGCGAAGGGAACCATTCGGGGTGACTTCGGCACCGACATGATGAAAAATGTGGTGCACGCCTCGGACAGTGATGAAAACGCCAAGATTGAACTCTCCCGTTTCTTTAAGCTCGACGAGCTCTATTCGCTCCATTCGGTGTGATCGGTGAGACGCAGCTGGCAGACGTTTTTGTGTCTGCGTTAGTAATAGCCTGATAATAGGTTACAATAATACGCGGCTTCTCCGGAGCCTTGGGGGAATCGCCTTCAGTCCTTATTGCAGGATATTGGCGCGCACAAGTGGAGCATTAATAACGAATTATGATTTGAGATGGTTATTGTGCATTTGCGGCCAGAATCAATTTTGTGTTACTAATTCATTTTTAAAATGATACGTCACATTTCGATCATGGCATTTGACAGGGGCCCAACGGGCCTCATCTTCATTTTGTTCTAGGACTCAAACCCTCCTAGTTCATTGAAATGTCGAGCTCCCCTAGGGAGTAAGACCCAAAGGATAGAAAGGACTACGCCATGCAAATGACGACAGCCCTCAGTTATGCGGTCTCGATCTGGAGCATACTCGGTGCGCTATTCATAGCGGCCCGGGACTACAGGACGAAGTCGCGGAAACTGAACTAATAAGAAAATGACCCCACCCCCCGAAAGGGGGGTGGGTTTTTCTTTGGTGCAGATTGGAACAGCGGCAGGCGAGACGCCGAATTGTAGCGTGCGATTTTATTCCAACCGGATCACGGCGGCGTCCCGGTCCCCGATCATGGTCGTTAACGAATTGCCGGCGACGGTTGGATTGCCCGAGTCCTGCCACAACTCAACCGCCCGCTGAAAGGGTGAGGGCAGGGAGATTTTAACCGTCCGGGAAGTGCGGGTGGGGTTCACTACCCAAAGGTAAGTGCCGCCGGGGCCGCGATGAAGGCGGGCCTTGATTTCCGGGTCATTGGTCTGAACCTGCGGCTGGACACCAGCCCATGGGAGAAGGCCGGCGAAAAACTCGCGAGTGGCCGGCGCATGGCTCCGGAAATAGCTTCCGCCTGGAAATGTGCCGATCAGCAACGTCTTGCCGCTGCCCGACGTGTGCTCGACGGCTGCGATGTGGCCGTTGGCGTACTGTCCGGCCAACTGGCCTCCCGCCAGTTTATACTCCTGCAGGAAGTACTGCCCGCCGATCTGCTTTTCGTGCACGTTGAGCGTGAGTTTGCCCAGCAGGTCGGGCGTAAATTGGACATAAGTCTCCCGGGCACCAAACAGCTGATCGAGCCCGAGGTTGGGCTGAATGGTGCCGACCGTGCCGCCGTCCCCAAAGTATCCCGGGCAGCCCTCGCTGATCAGCTTGCCGCCCTTTGCGACATAGGCGCGCAGCTTGTCGGCGGTGGATTGCCGGAGCATCTCCGGGTAGGGGAGGTAAACCACCGGATATTCCCCGATGTCGTCGATACCCACGAAATCGGCCTGGATATTTGAATCGAAGAAAGCCTGATAGGCGCCCTGGGCGGATTGAATGTAATTATTTCCTCCGCCTCCACCTCCTTCACCGGCCGCGGCGGCTCCGCGCCCCCCGCCTCCTCCTCCTCCTCCGCTCCCTTGAATCGAGGCGAAATCCAAGGACTCCTGGACAAAGACGATTCCGACATCGCCCTTGACGGGCCGTGATTTCCAAAGGTCCGCATGCGCGTTGGTCCAGCGGGCCAGTTTGCCCGCCATCTCTGCCCGCGGGGTGACGGAACCGTCCATTCCCATTGGCCCGAACGCCCCGAAGAGCGGACCATCGAGCAACGGACGCCAGCGGGTGAAGAGGATGCCGGTGGCCCCGGCGCTCATGTCGATCAGGCTCCAAACACGGACGTCCTTGTCGTCGGAACTGCGCCCATCCTCCAGCGGACGGTTGAGCACCTGCGGCTGGAGCCACAGGGGGCCGCCCGTCGCTTCGGCGTGCCAGAAAGGTTTCCCGCGTGAAGCGCCACGGACAATGTCCACGGCCTGAAACTGCATCCAAGGTTCATTGGTATGACGGGAGGCAACCCAAGTATAACCGTAGGTATCGACGTCGGCAGTCGTGCGCCACTCGATCTCGGTGAGCTGTCCGGTGCCATGGGCGGTGATCTTGTTTTTCTTATCGAGACCGCGGATGAGGTCGATGCGCCAGCGCAAGAGACGGATGGCGTCGTCCCGACGGAAGGCCAGCCAGTCGAGGGAATCGGCGTAGCCGGTATTGCCATGGGGCGGATGAACGTACTCCCAGTCAGCCAGGCTGTAGCGGTGCCACGCGCGCCCGAGGGCCTCGAGCGTGCCGTATTTCGCCTTCAGCCATTCACGAAACTTCGCCTGGGTGGCCGGACAGAAGCACTCCTGTGGATCGCCCTCGTTCCACAGGTCGTAGCCGAGGGTGGCCGGGTTGTCGCGATAGCGCTGAACCAGCGCCGTGAGGAATTTTCCGGCCTGCTCGCGGACATCGTCATCATCGAGGCACATGGGGGCGTTGCCGGTCGCGCTGCCGGTGGCCACGGTGGGAAAACTTTCGGCACCATCGCTGGCGACATGGCGGGCCCGCGGATACTTGTCCCACATCCATTCGGGCGCCCCGACGACATTTTCCGCAATGACCACCTTGATATGATTCTGCGCCTCGAGCTCGACCATCCGGTCGTAGTCGCGCCAGTCATAGTGGCCCGGGGTGTTTTCGATCGAGGCCCACAGGAACCAATGGCGAAAGGTGTTCACACCGAGATCGGCGGCGGTCTTGTGGTCACTGGCCCAATCCTGCTCCGGCGGATTGGATTTGCGGAAATAGACGGCTCCGAACGGAAACACTGGATCGGGGAAAGGTTTTTCCTGGGCGCTACTGATTGCGGGCAGGATGAACGAGGCCAGCAAGATGGTGAAGCAGGGTAACGTGAACGTTTTCATGATGGGGCGCCCGGGGTTATGGGATTCAACCGCGGGAGGCATGACGCAGCTCCCCGGCAAACGTTCCCCGTCGCTTTCTCCAGAACGGCTAAAAACCAGCGTGAAACCCAGCCGTGCCATCCATAACTCACCGAGCGAAGGATGGTGCCCCCACGGGGTATT